>CASESI010000001.1 GCA_949290705.1 uncultured Holosporaceae bacterium
GTTCTCCTCTGCTTTGAATTCCATATTCTGTCCTCCCGAATAACGAAAAAGCAAAAACGAGGACAAATGGCAATAAAAATCTTCTCATATATCTAATTCTAACATTTAAATATTAAAAAAGGATTAAAATGAGAGAAAAAAGTTAATAAAAAAAATAAAAATACTATCTACAATTGATTTTTTTTGCTATCATATTACCCGGAGGGTGCCGGAGGGTGCGCCGGGAGGTATATATGAAGGATCTGAAGGTAAGGGTGATTTCTTCGTTGTTTTTGTTGTTGTATTTATGGTTTTTTCTTTGGCTTGATTCGCTTCTTTTGACTTGTGTTGCGTTGGTCCCGATCGTCATTGCAACTTTTTACGAGGTGAATGGCAGCATAAGTCTTGATAGAGTAGGGGCGATGTCGTTCATTAATGCGTATTTGGTTGTCGGATTTTCTGCGATCTTGTTCGTAAAGCAATTGTACGGGGCAAAGGTTTTGTTCGTTTTGGTGCTGATTGCGGTTGTGGCTGATTCGTTCGCGTACGCGTTTGGAAGGTTTTTTAGAGGGCCGAAATTATGCCCAAGCATAAGTCCGTCGAAAACTATTTCTGGATTTTTAGGTGGCGTTTCGATGGCTTGGATCATTGGCTATTTCGCTTATATGGATTTAGTTCCGCAGGGATTTTTCAAGCACGATTTGATTGCGATAACGATTTTCGTTGCGGCTGCTGTGATTGGTGACTTGGTGGAGTCCATGATGAAAAGGTCGCTCGATCTTAAGGATTTTGGGTGTGTTGTGCCTGGGCATGGCGGAATGTTTGACCGGTTGGATAGTACGTTGCTGGTCACGACCGCATGCCTTGTTTCACGTTGGTTCGAGTTATAATTACTCTATAACCATGCCGTCTTCCAAATCCGTTATAAGAGGGATGGATTTTTGTTGGTACGGAAAGTCTATTGGCGAGTCGGGAAGTGTTATGATTGCCATGGAGGTTAGTACCGTCGCCGTTGAGGTTGAATTTACCTCTGTGCATGCGTATCTTCTCTGCGGAAGTTGTTTCATCGGCGATGCTGGATGGGTAATTACCGGTGCGCTTGTTTGGTCGCAAAGATGATATCGCCCGAATTGATCTCTGCGTGACCTTTTCGCTTGGTTGTCTTCGTTTTCAAAATCTCGTTTAAGATATTTTCTTGGCGTGAAACTAAAACCCATGGTAGAATTCTCGTATGGGTTGCTGTTCATTGCATATGCGGAGTATAAAGATATACCGAGCATAAAGTAAGTAATTTTTAACTTTTTCATATTTAAAATGTATAATGCGAAGGTTAATTTTTCAATACCACATAAAAATAAAAAAATAAAAAAAATTAAAAAAAGTTCTTGACTTTTTAAAAAAAGTATGCTACAGTATTTAAGATTTCATGTGGAAGGTGTCTAAAAACTTCCTACAACCCACGGATTGCTGGGATTTTTATTAATTTTTTGATGATCGAAATTTTTCTGGGGCTTTTTGCTTTCTGATTTATTTCAAAAAAATTTTAACAATTATTTTTTTAGGAGGATTTATGAATAAAACTATTTTTAGAATGAAAGGTGCGTATACAACTATGGGGAGAACAACTGTTGCGGAGTGTAATCCATTTCGCACAACCGTCTCTGAGGCCCACCAAAATAATTTTTCTGCTTTGGCAGGGAATGTATCCGCTCCGCAAAATAACTTACCTGTGGATTGCACAACCGCTCCTGAGGCTCAACAGGATAAATTATCTGTGCTTGAAAATAAAAAGATGCTGGCAAAACAAAACGAGGCATTTTTTCTGGAAAAGATGAAGCGGCTGCCACACGAGTTGCGGAGGGTGGCGTTCGACATACGGTGCAAAACGGATTGGATTTTCCTGCGTCGCAAAAACCAAAAACCGCCACCCGGGAAATGGATGATATGGCTGATCCTCGCCGGCCGAGGGTTTGGAAAAACCCGAACAGGTGCGGAAACTTTGAAACTTTGGATTAATAAAGGATTTTACAAAAATATAGCTCTCATCGCGAGCACGATAAATGACGCGAGGGAGGTGATGATAGAAGGAAAAAGCGGGCTTATCCAGGCGTTTAAGGATGATAAAAATAAGTTGCTGTTTGAACCGTCGAAAAGAAAAATAACGTGGCAAAATGGTGCTACGGCTTATATTTACAGCTCGGAGAACTACGAAAAACTTCGTGGTCCTGAATTTGATTTGATTTGGATGGATGAGCTCGCAAAATTTGAACATCCCGAGGAAACCTTTGACCAGGCGATGTTGACGCTTCGCGTTGGGGCAAGGCCTCGGATGATTATTACGACAACGCCAAAACCGATACCTATCATAAGAAAATTGATGGATCGGAAAGATACGGTTCTGACAAAGGGCACGACATACGATAATAAGAAAAATCTCTCGCAGGCCTTTATTGATAATATAAAGGCGCAATTTGAAAATACCGAGCTAGGTGCCCAAGAGATCTATGCCGAAGTGCTAGAACCTCAACATATATATTTGTGGGATAAAAATCTGATCAAGGCCGCGAAAGTTAATGCAGTGCCACCCCGGGAATTTTTGAAAAAAGTGATCAGCATAGATCCCGCAGTCACTACTAATAATAAGAGTGATGAAACCGGAATAATTATGGCCGGAATTGACGAGAGAGGGATAATTTATATCCTGGATGATTTTAGTACGAAAGCGCCAGCCAATAATTGGTGCGATTTTGTGATCGCCGCGTACTATAAATATGATGTGGACGAAGTGATTGTTGAAACAAATGCCGGAGGGGACTTAACCGAGCAGTTGATTCACGTGAAAGATCCTTGCGTTCAAATTAACGGAGTCTTTGCAACACGGGGGAAAATCCTTCGCGCAGAGCCTATCGTTCCGCTTTACAAAAATGGCATGGTAAAGCATTCGAAAACTTTCGAAAAACTCGAGTCCCAGATGATGAATTACGTCTCGAACTCGACTAGTGTTCTTGTGCAAAATGCGCAGAACCAAAAGTCCCCGGACCGCATGGACGCCCTGGTTTGGGCTGTCTCGGACCTGCATTATTATTACGAGCATATGCCGAAAATTACCCTGCTCTGAAAAAGATGAGGTGATCAAATCAATGGCCGAACGGATGGCCATTCTGTTGGGCATAAAAACTCGACATAGGTTGTAGGCCAGTTACATGCTGTTCCAATGATGTGCCCCAAGAAGCCGCTGCTGATGAAGTGGCCGATGAGGTCGCGAAAATTTTAAATAAATTTTCGATAAATTGTAAGAATATCGACTGTGAGATACTTCTAACCTTGCAGTTGAGTTTTCACCTTGCAATGTCAGCATTGTCCCTAGAGGGGCGCCGAAAATTTTAAATAAATTTAATACAGATTTAATTAGAATTTTCTGCATACCTGGTGGAAAGTATACGGTTCATAGGTTGTAAGCTAGTTATATGCTGTTTCAATGATGTGCCCCAAGAAGCCACTGCTTATGAAGTGGCCGATGAGGTCGCGAAAATTTTAGATAAATTTAATACAGATTTAATTAGAATTTTCTGCATACCTGGTGGAAAGTATAGTGGTTGACAACAACTTTAGGTTGAATAAAGGTTAAAATAATATTTAAATAATCTGCAAAATTAAAGTAAATAAAGTGAAAATTTTTGCAACTTAAAGTTGAAATAAAATTTTTAGGCGGTAAAAAGTTAAAGGCTTGTATATATAATATAGGTTGTATTAATGTGTAAAAAATATTTTAAATTTTAGGAGAATAAAATGAAAATTAGAGTAAAAAAATCAATAAGTGATATGTCGAAAAAAATTTCTTACCCTCTCGAGTTAAAAGAGGTGAGAGATGGAGAAAGCGGAGAATTCTGCGGTTATGCGAGCGTTTTTAATGTTGAAGATTCTTACGGAGACGTGGTTGTGAAGGGGGCTTTTGATGAGTCGATAAAAGAGTCGCGAAAAAGGCCTTTGTTGTGGCAACATGAGCAAAACACACCGATTGGCGTGATTACAGCGATTCAGGAGGATAATTATGGACTTTTTATTAGAGGTCGTTTTTTGCTGGAGGTGAAAAAGGCGCGAGAGGCGTATGCACTTGTCAAAAATGGCTCTATCAGTGGGCTTTCGATTGGTTACATTCCTCGTCGATTTTCCCGCATTGACGGTGGGCGTAAATTATTGAGCGTGAATTTGCTTGAAATTTCGCTTGTGACATTTGCGTCTAATAAACTCGCGAAAATCACGGAAATCAAGAATGCGAACGAAATTTATCGCATCAATGAGATGATTAATGTGTTGACTAAAAATGTGAGGAGGTTGATAAAAAACTAACTTCTAAAAACAACTAAAAGTTGAATTTTGTTTTGTATTGAGTAAAATTTTGTGAAAAAGATACACAACTGTGAATTGAAAAAGTGAAAAAATGAATTTTTGCTATAACATTGTTTTTGTATATTTTTGATACCGGAAAATTATTTTTTAGGTTTTTGAATAAAAATATTTTCTAGTTTAAAGATATATACTTTGTTGTTCAATGGGCAAAAAACCAATTGATCTTATATCAAAAAGTTGCACAGAATTTTTTTTGTGATCACATGTAAGATAGCAAAATGTTTAAATAAAATTTGTTAAAAAATTACATTGGTTTTAAGAAAATTTGATATGGATTTAGTTAAAAATTTGTATACATAAACACGGTGGAGCTTTTTTATTTCACATAGTAGTCTTTGGGGTTTTGCTATAACGAAAACCAATATTGTTACCCGTGTTTGCAAAATGATTCGTTTGTTAATGGTCGAGCGAAATATAAGTTTAAAATTAATGTAAAAATTTAGGAGAATTTATGATAAATATATTTAAAATTTTCGGCACCTCGTCCGGTAGAGGCACTTCGTCTGTGTCAGGTACTTCATCTATGATGGGTACTTCGTCTGAAGTTGGCGCCTCATCGGGTAGAGGCACATCATCTGGGATAGATGTTTCGTCTGTTAGTGGTACTTCGCAAGAACTTGACCCCTCATGGCAGGAGAGGTCTGTTATAAACAATAGCACGGTGCTTGCTGCATCCGGTATGGTACAGGATTCAGAGGAACCATCAAGCGATGAAATGGTATCTGGTGGATCGGCGTTATGTGGAGGATCACGGTTTGGGTTCAGAACACTGTTTTATAAAAGAGTTGAGGCAGAGGTTTTTGCTTTATTCTTTGGCGAAATTTTAGGATGGATGAAATTGAAGATGTTTCCAGCATTCAAAATTCAAACGTGGTTGTGTTAATGTAATTGCAATTAATTTAAACAAAAGTTTATGTATTTTTTAGGAGAATTTATGATAAATATATTTAAAATTTTCGGCACCTCGTTCGGTAGAGGAGTTTCGTCTGTATCTAGTACTTCATCTATGATGGGTGCTTCGTCTGGAATTGGCACACAGCAAGAACTTGACCCCTCAGGACAGGAGAGGTATGTTATAAACAATAGCACGGTGCTTGCTGCATCCGGTAATGATATGGAGCAGAAGTCGTTTACGAATTCGTTTGTGGCTTATGATTTGCTTTCGGATCCAGTCTTGACGCCGGTTACGAGCTATGAGTCGCTTGTGAACGAGTGTTACAAAAAGAACATCATCGTTTACCGTTGTGTGACGTTGATTGCGGAAAGCGTGGCGTCGATCCGCATCACGGCGACCGAGCACAACACAGAATTTGAAAAGCATCCGATTTTGGATTTGCTGCAAAGGCCGAATCCGAACAATTCGCGCAAGACGTTTATCGAGTCGATCGTGAGTTATCTGCTGCTTTCGGGCAATGCGTACATCAAACCGGTTTACGCGAAGGGCGACAATATTCCGACCGAGGTTTATGCTCTGCGTCCCGACAAAGTGGCGGTTACCCGCTATCCGAACGGGCATATTAAAAATTATGTTTACTCTGTCAACAACAAACGCCAGATTTTCGGAAACGACGAGGTGATTCACCTTAAGCTGTTCAATCCGTTTGATGAGGTTTATGGCCTGAGTCCTCTTTGTGCGGCAATAAAATCCGTGGACCAACACAATTCGATCTCGAATCATAATATTGCGATTCTGCAGAATGGCGGACGTCCCTCAGGGTGTTTGATGGTTAAAAATCGAACTGCTCCTTTGTCGTTAAAACAGCGGCAATTTTTGGAATCTCAGATCAAGGATACGTATTCAGGGACGAAAAATTCCGGAAAAGTTCTTTTGCTTGAGGGTGATTTCGAGTGGAAGGAAATGGGGCTTTCTCCAAAGGATATGGATTTTGAGGCTGCGAAAAAAATGGCTGCTCGCGAGATTGCCGAGGCGTATTCTGTGCCTCCGATCCTTGTCGGGATCAATGACGATGCGACTTTCACGAATTACCGTGAGGCCAGGTTTCATTTTTGGGAGGACACTGTGATTCCTTATATAGATTATATTTTGGATGAGTTGAATGTTTATATTGCCGAGAAATTTCACACGGATTTGCGGCTTTCGTACGACAAGGATAAGATCGATGCGCTGATTCCGCGTCGTGATGCGATTTGGAATTCTGTCACGAATTCGGATTTTCTGACGATCAACGAAAAGCGCCAAGCCCTTGGTTATCCGCCGATTGAGGGAGGTGATAAGCTTTCTTGATGATGGTTTGCCCGTAACACAAAATCACGCTGTACCAAAAAAACAACGTAAACAAAATATATAAAGGAGTAACTATGAATAATATCAATCAAATTCCAGAGTTGGAATTCTTCTGAACCCCCAACTCTGAAAAAGATAGGAGAAAATAATGAAAAAAATCAATTATGGAGATAATAACATGAATAATGAAATAATGCAAACATTAAATGAATTAAACAATGCGTTTTTTGAATTCAAAAACGCTAATGATAAAAGAATAGCTGCTTTGGAAGAGGGAAAATCTGATCCGATGCTTGATCAAAAAATCAAAAATATCGATACGGAAATTTCAAATCTCGAAGCAAAAATAAAAAAATTGGAATTGAAAAGGCCTGATTTCGCAATAGAAAACTGTAACGAAATGGATGAGAAAGATCGTGAATTTAAGTCGTATTTGCTGAGTGGAATCAAAAATCACACGCCAGAAATTATTGAGAGTAAATCTTCGGTTTTGCTTGAAAATTCAAACGCGTATCGTGCTCCGGCATATATCGTGGATGGCATAAATACATCATTGGATTCTCAATCGGTGATAAGAAAATTTGCTCGGAAAATAAAAACCACAACTGCTGGTGCAGAGATAATTCTTAATACGAAAAATCCAGATGCAGGTTGGCTTGATAACGACAGTTTCAAATCGCTTAACGAAACGAATTTTGAGTTTGCAAAGGTAAAGATTCCTGTGCATGAAATTTTTGCTCGTCCAAAAACTACGAAATCCATCATCGAAGATTCGGCTTCGAATATTGAAGATTGGATTATAAAGGCCACTGTCGAGCAGATTTCAAATCTTGAAAATCGTGCATTCCTTTATGGAAATGGTGAAAATCAGCCAAAAGGAATAATGGATTATAACACATCGTTGCATGGTACTTTTGATTTTGATTCGAAGACTTTCCAAGAGTTCAAAACAGGAGTCGCAGGGGGATTCAATCCACAAAATGCGATTAATGATCTTTTGAATGTGATTCTATCATTGAAACCAAAATATTTATCAGGTGCAAGATGGATCATGCCAAGGTCGGTATTGTCTCAGATAAGGCAACTTCGTGACCATGATGGAAGGTATTTATGGCAACCTACTGGGAATATATCAGAGGCTTCGTCATTGCTTGGATATCCGATTGAAATCTGCGATGATCTTCCAACTCCGAATCAGAAAGAGTTCACAAAGTCGATGCTCTTTGGCAATATATATGAAACCTACACAATTGTTGATCGTGATGAAGTTTCAATTATAAGAGACCCATTCTCGTCAAAACCATTTGTAGAGTTTTATGTAACAAAACGTGTTGGTGGCGATGTGACTAACTTTGAATCCTTAAAGGTTATAACATTTGGAGGTGAAAGCAGAAAACAATAAGAACTATAAAATCTGGTTTTTCTCTAATATGTAAAACTTACGTTCAGTCGATTGATTTTGATTGGAAGGTTTTTTTGTGGAAGAATCTGCAGGCCGAGCAACATTTTTATCTCCATCTTTTTCTGTTGCTGTGGTTTTTGGCAAAGATTTTTCGGAAGAGTCTTTTCCAACATTATTAAGATTCTGGACATTTTGTGCATTAGAATTTTGCTGATTTGCAGATGCAGATTCAGTTAAATTTTTTTGAGAAGAAATCTCAACTTTTGAAGAATCAGATTTTTTTTCTTCATTTACAACTTTTCCATCCTCGTTAAATAAACTTGGAAGATATTTATGTGCAATTT
Source organism: uncultured Holosporaceae bacterium (assembly GCA_949290705.1). Lineage (GTDB taxonomy): Bacteria > Pseudomonadota > Alphaproteobacteria > UBA3830 > CASESI01 > CASESI01. Next base: position 8,381 of record CASESI010000001.1, read on the forward strand.
TCTTTAAAGTAGAATCTCTCGAGAAAACATCGTCTGCTTCGGCATCTTTGTTTTCTTGCACAACCAAAACATAGTCCAAGTTGTCATAATTGACCGAGGAGATGACTTTATTATTTTTATATGTGCCGACGACGATTCCTTTTGGGAAAAGTTCGCCAGTTCCGGATGTGATGACTTTGTCTCCATCCAATAATTTTTTATTTTCAGAGACGATTTCGACAACTGCGTCTTTTGAATCGCCACTGATTAAGGCTTCAACGTCAGATTTTATCATCAAGACTGGGACCCTTGATTTTAAATTCTGGACAAGCATTACGCGGCTCCAATTATTGCCGACTTGGGTTATTCTCCCTATAAGTCCATCTGCGTTGATGACAGCGGACCCTTCTTTGATAGATGATTCTTTTCCTTTATCAATGAAGATGAAATTGTCCTTTTTTTCGTAATCGATATTTACGGTTACTTTGGCACCGATGAATTCGTATCCCTTGACTCTTTTGATACCGAGCAAGGTTAAAAGTTTTTTATTTTCAAATTCTAGAAACTTCAAGGTATTTACCTCGTGAAGTAGAGTTATATTTTTAGTACGTAACTCCTCGATGATTTTTAAGTTATCCTGCGTGCTATTAACGTTTTTGGAAAGTTCTGAAACGATTTGAGCAGGTTTGGTCAAGAAAAAATACGCGTCTAAAATTTTGACGCTAACTTCATCGAAAAATTTAATAGCAAAAATAAAAACAATGGCAAGGGCGATGACCCACCACTTTTTTCCGGATTTTGGACCGTTTGAATTTGAAAATCTTCCCATTTTACTGTGCAACTATTAATACGCCTGTAATAAAACATTCTTTAAGGTGTTGATTTCTTCTAGTGCTCTTCCAGTGCCCCTTACGACGCAAAGGAGAGGATCTTCCGCAACTGTGACGGGAAGTCTTGTGATCTTTCGCAAGAATAAATCCAACCTGGAAAGTAATGCACCACCGCCGGTGAGAACTATACCGCGGTCGACGATATCCGAAGAAAGCTCTGGTGCTGTACTCTCAAGTGCTGATTTTACGCCCTCAGCGATTTGCTGAATAGGTTCAGCGAGGCTCTCTGCCACCTGAGTTTCTGTAATTTCGATCTCTTTCGGAATTCCAGTCACGATATCGCGTCCCTTGATGCGCATTGTTTTTTCTTTATCTTTGTCAGGGATGATAGCAGAGCCGATTTCTTTTTTGATTTTTTCTGCGGTGTATTCACCGATCAGAAGTTTGTGATATTTTCTTATGTAGGAAATTATTGCCTCATCAAGTTTATCACCACCGATGCGGACAGATTGAGCGTAAACAATTCCGCCAAGCGAGACAACAGCAACCTCTGTTGTACCTCCGCCGATGTCGACAACCATAGAACCAGTTGGTTCTGTGACAGGAAGGCCAGCACCAATAGCTGCAGCCATAGGTTCCTCGATCAGGAAAACCTCCCTTCCTCCAGCGCTTTCAGCAGAGTCTTGAATAGCGCGCTTTTCAACGGCGGTTGCACCATATGGAACACAGATGATGATCCTTGGGCTTACAAAACTTCTTCTGTTGTGAACTTTTCGAATGAAGTGTTTGATCATTTCTTCAGCGACTTCGAAATCTGCAATCACACCTTCGCGAAGAGGGCGGATTGCGTTGATGTTGCCAGGGGTTCTTCCGACCATCAGTTTTGCTTCTTCTCCAACAGCCAAAACATGGTTTCTCCCCTTGATATTTGAAATTGCAACAACAGAAGGTTCGTTCAAAATCACACCTCTGGATTTCACGTATACCAACGTGTTTGCCGTGCCAAGGTCAATCGCCATATCGGACGAGAATAAAGACTTTATTTTCGATATAAACATAATTAAAATTTACCACAGTAAGATTAATAATACCTTAATTTTAGATAATATTAAACAAAATAATACTAAAAATTATAACAAAATTTTCCAATAAAAATGTTGCAAAAAATTAATGTTTCTTTAACTTTTTGAAAGGGATAATCTGGCAAAAAATAAGGTATGGTTACTTGCCAACACTTGAAGTGCTTAAAACGATAATTTAAAGTGTAATGCAATTTGGTACGATTTTTGCTCTTAGATTTTCTAAGAGATTTAAAAATGGCAATGAAGATTTTTATTCAACTTTTGATAGCGGTTCAGGTTTTGGTTCGCGTAGAGTCTTCCGTGACGAAGACTTCAAATTCGAAAGCTTCAGGGGTTGATATTTCGGAGATTATAAATTTTTCCGATCACCTCACAAAGGAAGCAAAAGCCGAGGAAAAGTCTCTCGACATAGATAGTGTGATTTCATCGCACAGACAACGACGAATTGAAGCCGAGAATAAAAAGCTTGAAGAGAAAAGGAAAAAATTGCTGGAACTTAAAAAACAGCAGGATAGGGATGCTGCGATTGAACTTGCTGAGCATGAAATTATTCCTCAAATGAAACATGAGAACGAGGTCAAGATAAAGCCACGCAGGATTCTTTCTCGGTTTGATACTCCAAAAAGGATTGCGAAAACTACACTTTTAAATAAGGCGATTCACTCGATTACTTCGGAATCAGAAGTGATAACAAGAATCAAGGATATCGTGAGTTTTGAAGGGATCCGCGACAACCAATTAATCGGATATGGCATAGTTGTTGGTCTTGACGGAACAGGGGATAAGTTGCAGAATTCTCCATTTACAAAGGAAAGTCTTATCGTGATGCTTGAAAGGCTTGGGGTTAATGTTCGCGATTTGAAAGATAAAGTAAATATTACAAATGTCGCAGCAGTAATGGTTACGGCGAACCTTCCACCTTTTGCTCGGAATGGAAATAAGATCGATGTGAATATCGCAACGATTGGAACAGCGACGAGTTTGATGGGGGGAACATTATTGCCTACCCCTTTGAAAGGTGCGAATGGCGAGGTTTACGCAGTGGCCCAAGGAGAGATTACCTCTTCTGGGTTTGTTGCGGCAAGTGCAAATGCGAAAACTACGAAAGGAGTTCCTACAAGTGGGAAAATTGTTCGTGGTGCAATAGTTGAAAATGAAATTGATTTCGAGTTGAAGAAAATTGAAAAAATTAACCTGTCATTGCATAACCCAGATTTCACAACCGCAAAGAGAGTGGCTGAGATTATCAACAAAAATCTCTCTAAAAAATATAATGCCGAAACACTTGCCGAGGCGAAAGATTCATCAACTGTGGAACTGAAAATTCCTACTATCGAAGTTGTAAAATTTTTAACAGATGTTGAACAGTTGACCATTACCCCGGATAACAGTGCAAAAGTTATATTCGATGATAAGGAAGGGGTGATTGTGATTACAGAGAATGTGAAAATTTCTCCTGTTGTTGTGACTCAAGGGGCACTTACCGTCACGGTGACGCACTATAACGATTATAACAATTATTCCGATGATGAGTTGAAAAATAATTTGGTGAATCAAGAAAGGCTTTTAACCCAGGGAAGTTCGATTGGTAGTAATAATGTCATACACAATAATTTTTATAATAATCCGTATAACAACCCTTATTACACTCCTCAGAATAACCCATTCAGTTATAACCCATTCTTCAACCAAATGTCGTCTATGCAGGAAATGCGAGATGTTTCATATGAGGATGCTGCATCGGTTATAAATAGGCAGAATATAAATGCGAATACTGCAATTGGAATTTCTGAAAATGGAAATGTGAATGATGCAAATAAAAAATATCAGACTGCATTAAAAACGAATCAGGTTGCGCTTGGGGCTGATAACAAAAATACAGAAAATCTTTCAAATGAAGAAATTGATAATTTGGAAGATACCTCTGATGGCACGAAAAATGCAAAGAGGTATAGTGAATATCATCACGAGAAATTTAATATGATGAATGGCGCAACATTACAGGATTTGGTGAACACTATGAATGCAATAGGGGCATCCCCACGTGATGTGATTGCGATTTTACAGGTGCTTAAACGGTCTGGTGCAATCCAAGCAACACTTGAATCAATGTAAAGGAGAAAAAATTATGATAAGTATACCAAAAATTAATAATTCTTATGTTAATAATATGCTGAATGTAAAGATATTGGATCAAAAGGGGAAAGTGTTGGAACGTAAAATTCAAGAGGCAGAAAAAGCTTCGGTTGGATTTGTGGCTAACTTTTTGAATAGTTGTATGGAGGATTTTTTCAATTCTCTTGTTAATACAGGGAATGAATTTGATGATGAAAATGAAGATAAATCTGAATCATTGGATACAGAAGATAATTCTCCAAACAGAAAGTTGCTTGAACATTTAACAGTTGAATTTGGAAATATTCTCGCAAAATCTCCTGAAATGAAGCAAATAAGGGATATGATTACGGTTGATATTTTATCACCTGATGATAGAAATGAATTTAAAAAATTGGTTGGAATGGGGGCTTATTATGGCAGATAAATCACTTGAAATATTGCAAAATGTAAAGGACACAACGATTGAAATAATTAATTTGATCGGTGAAGAAAATGATGCGATTGTAAATAAAAATTTTAAGGCATTTAAATCTATCTTATCAAGAAAATATAACCTTATGAGAAATTATGATGCATTATCTTTGGAACTTTCGGAAATTGTGGGTGAGTTAAAGAAAACCAATCCAGAAGAATTGAATGAGTTAGTCGATCTTACACAAAAGCTTAATGATGCTTGTGATGTTAATACAAAGTTATTATCACATGAACAGGAAATTGCGCTTAATATAATCGATATCATGAAAGAGGTTGCTTCTGAATCTGACAAGACAGATAATTCAAGTTTTATGTCAGTGAAAGCTTAAAAGTGAGGTAAATTTATGGCAAATATCCCTTCTTCATTTTTAAATTCTGTTCATATTACAGGCCGTGATGCAGATACACTTTCAAAAAATATAAAAAATATCAACTCTGAGGATTACAGCGCAAGAAGTGTTGTTAAAGAAGTTGTTACATATAATGGTGGCAGCTTTGTTCGTGATAAACGAGAGATGCGAAAGTTTGATGAAAAAATGTTAATGCAATTTTTATCCTCAACAAGTATTTTTGAAGAGATGAATACCATCAATAAATTTTTGAAGCACTCTGAATCGACGATCATCGGTTTTGATAAATCAACGGATGGAATTATAAATCTTTTCACGCAATTGCAGAAATCAGTGATGGAATTTTCGAAAGATCCTTTTGATGATAATTTAAGAATAATTTTTTGGAATAATCTTGATGATTTTGTGATGAAGCTTAACAATATAGACAATTTTATCGAGAACACAATTTTTGATATTGATGATGTAATTGCAAATACTGTGTCGGAATTTAACACCGAGGTTGAATCTGTATTTGTGAACAACAAAAGTTACACCAAGGAGTATTTCCTAAGGAATAGTTCTTCCAATGATTATGCAGACAAGATAGATACTTCTTTGGCAGTATTACAAGGAATTACAAATCTTGAAATTAAACCAATTCGTGAAAACGAAGGAGTGAAGCTTTCTCTTGACGGGACAACTATTTTGGAATACCAAAATCTTGCAACACTTAAATATGAGGAAGGAAAATTTTACCTAAGCAACAATCCTGATAATGAGTTGACAGATGTGTTGATGCAAAATAAAGGACAGCTTGCAGGATATTTAAAGCTTAAAAATCAGATTTTTCCAGCATTTAAAGAGCATTTCTCGATGATCAAAGAAACACTTGTTTCAAATCTTAATACCTTTGCGAATAATGCGTATTACAAAAAAAATGAAATTACATACGATAATTATTTCGAAGATACAACGGAATCATTTGGAATAGAAAATTTCGATGGAACAACCTTGAGGATATCTTTGGTAAATCCTTTAACAAATGAGATTATTTCAGATGTTGATGTGGATTTTTCAGATTTACTTTTAAATGCAAAGGGTGATCCTTTACCTCAAAAGGATTTGTCGAAGATTTCTGTGAATGATGTGATATTGAAAATCAATGAATCTGCCAATAATCAACAGATTACGAATATCGCGGATTTTGCAAAGCATAAATTTCAATTGAAAGCCCAAACAGGAGTGAACATTTTCTTATCAGGGGATTTAAAAATTAATGGAAAAGGTATAAATGAATTTTTGCACGTGAATGACATAGTGTTTTTCTCGTCAGATGAGAATGGATATAAGATTGATAACAAAATGAAAAGTTCATTTACTTTCCAAAGTGTTGAAGAATTCCAAAAAGATAAAAAAATGGATTTTACCAAAAAAAATACAAAAATTTTGGATGCTTTAAATAATATTTTAACTTCTGATAAGATACAATGGGGTCAAGTTAAAACAGAGGTGAGTGGTTTGAGTGTGAAATCTCGTAAAGCAACATTTTCGGAATTTATCAATGAAGTTGTTTTAACAGATACCGAGATTATATCTACTTATAAAAATAAACTAAAACCTTATGCTGATAAATTTGATATTAGCAAAGCAAGTTATCTTAGTTCGAAACAAGTTGATATAACGACTCAGCAAAATAAATTTGATGAGATAATAACACTTAAAGAGATGTTGAATAAAATTTATAAAATGTCGAACGAGGTAATGAAATCGTTGTTAGAGGTAATATAATATGTTAGCAACTGTTAGTAGTAATTTTTTGAAAGAGGTTGATTATAAAAAAACTCTCGAAGCACAGGATGAAACTAAACAAAAATCCGAAGAGTTAACTGGTAATAGACCGCGAACATTATCGGATTATTCGTATCTTGACAGAAAACTTAAATTAAACCTTGAGAGTTCGATATCTGTTAATATTTCATATGTTGAGCAGAACAATAGGCAAAAACTTGAGTTTGATGTAATGTTAAAAAGTGTAAATAACTTGAGAGGGGCAGCTTCAGGTTTCGTTGATGTATTGGAATCTTTCAAAAATTCGCATGATACAGATGGCGAGCAATACTATTACACGGCAGAGATTATATTACAAGATGTGATAAATGCTTTGAATACAGAGTTTGGTGGTAAATATCTTTTCGCTGGAAATGAATGGCTTACAGAACCTGTTGATACAGATTTTAGAAATTATGACCTTGGCAGTGATTTTTCAATACATTCTGAAGAAAAGATTTTTGATGCAACATATTACCATGGAGGGATGGATATTGTAACGATTAAAACGACACAAAGTGCAACTATATCTCATAATATTACAGCACGTGATGACAATTTTGCAGGTTTAATGAATTTGTTGAATGCATTTATAAATCACAAGATGGATGATAATAAGCCTTATCTTGATGATGTGATAAATATTGTTAAAGAAATAGTGAATGGAATAGATTCCATTACTTCGAATATTACTACTCTGAATGCTGAACTTGAATCGTACAACAATGCATTAGAGCAGACGAATTCTGTATTTCAAGAAGTAATAGATGATAACAATAATTTCAATATGCTTAAAGTGTATACTGAATTAATGGAAAAAAATAAAGATTTGGAGTCATCTTTGGAGATGAATGCAAAAATTGATAAATCAAGATGGAGAACAGATAGGTAAAAATTTATAGGTAACTAAAAGAGGTGATTATATGGAAAGTAAAATGTTGAATTTAAACTCAGTTGGTTTTGAAGAACTTGAAACAGCAGATCAGATCGTGAATTTCCCATACGGAATTGTTGGATTTGAGGAATGTAAAAATTTTATAATCTATAAGGTGAAAAATGAACGCCTTAAGGGATTGGTGTCTTTGGAATGTCTTGATATGGATCATTTGAGATTTATTTCAATTCCAACAAGTTATGACACAATAAAAAAATTGGACCTTGTGAAGGATGAAGACCTTACAGACTTGCTCGAAATTACGAATATTCGCAAAGAGAATTTGTTGTTGTTGTTTCTTGTGACTATTCAGGATCATGACAAGGTTTTCTTTAATCACAGGGCTCCTATCGTGATAGATATTTCAAACAAAAGTGGTATGCAGGTTGTATTTGATGATTCTTATGAGCTGTCTTGTGATATATTAAGCCTTGCAACTAAAAAGTGATGTTGTTGGATATTTTCAATCGTATAACTCGATTTTCGAAAAATAACAAAGGCGCTGTGATTATCGAGACATCTTTTATTTTACCTATATTGATTTTTATTTTAATTTTTTTTGTTGAGATTCATCTTCTTGTTCAGGCGAAACAAGGCATTATGCTTCTTGCAGAGGAATGCGCAAGAGATTTCAGTGTTTCTGGAAGGGTGAATTCTTTTCAGTCAAATATTCAACGACTTTCAAATGTTTTGCTTGGGGTTGATGATGCGCTGGATATAGACCATAAGTTGAAATGGTATATTCATATGAATTCTTATGTGGAAAATATTTCTGTATATCCGATTTTTTTTGATGTTGATGGAGATGGGAAATTTACGGATGGCGTTGATGAGAAGGTGTATGATTCTTTCGATTTGATAGAAAATTTTTCTGAGCCAGAGATGTATATCGGATCAAAGAAATACACGATTTGGGGAAAAACTTTTATGATTCCGTCTGATAATGAATATTGTTTTTTCGATGCTGCGGATAAATGGAAAAGCCTTAATGGTATGCATCCTGTGCGATTTGGGATGATTGTGTTCGTGTATAAGTTTAAGTTTGTTTTTCCTTTGTTAAAGCATTTGTTGATGAAGTCGGAGACTAAACTCGATTACGTGCCAGTCGTTGGAAAAGCAGTAATCATCCGTGATTGCTGAATATTTTTTGTGTTACGATGAGGTGAGGTTGTTTCGGTCGGGCAACCTCGTAAATGGGCAAGGACATTAATGCTAAGTTTAGCTTGCTCTGACATTTTCTCAAAATCACAAGAAAATTATTTTATGACAGGAATCGAAGCCAATTTGTCAGTGATGCTTTGCACTTTTTTCTTCAAATTCAATTTTATAGTATCATCGAGCTTTTTCTCGTTAAGTGCGAAAATCATATCGGCGATAATTTCTCCCACCAATTTAAAATCTTGCTCATCCATCCCCCTGGTTGTGCCAGCTGGAGTGCCGAGCCTTATTCCCGATGTCAGCGAAGGCGGTAACGGATCGTTAGGAATGGCATTTTTGTTGCATGTGATGCCGATCTCGTCCAAGGCAATTTCCACTTCTCGCCCGTTGACATTAAGATTTCGAAGGTCGATGATCACCATGTGCGAGTCGGTTCCATTCGTTAAAATGTTAATGCCTGTATTGATTAAAGCCTCAGCCAGACTGTGTGCGTTGACAATCATTTGGTGTGCGTATTTTTTGAAATCATCAGTTAATGCTTCCGCGAAAGCCACAGCTTTTCCTGCGATGATGTGCATCAAAGGTCCGCCCTGAACACCCGGGAAAACGGCCTTGTTGACCTTCTTGGCCATTTCTTCATCGTTTGTGAGAATCAGTCCTCCACGAGGTCCGCGCAAAGTTTTATGGGTCGTGGATGTGACTATATCCGCGAATGGGAATGGAGATGGATACTCTCCCGCAACGATTAATCCAGCGTAGTGAGCCACATCGCACATTAAGATTGCTCCGACTTCTTCGGCGATTTCCTTGAATTTTGCAAAGTCGATGATGCGAGGATATGCGGATGCTCCGGCGATGATTAATTTTGGCCTATATTCTTTCGCGAGAATTTCGACGACATTGTAATCTATAAGCGAAGTTTCTGGGTCGACGTCATAGCTGACACTTTGGAACCATTTGCCAGAAATCGTTGGTTTTGCTCCATGTGTGAGGTGCCCGCCGGATGCAAGATTCATGCCGAGAATTGTGTCATTCGGAGAAAGGCAAGCGAAAAGAGCAGCCAAATTCGCCTGTGCTCCAGAATGCGGTTGAACGTTTGCATAATTACACCCGAAAAGTTTCTTTGCTCCGTCGATTGCGATTGATTCGATTTCGTCGACAAATTCACACCCTCCGTAATACCTTTTTTCTGGATACCCTTCGGCGTATTTGTTTGTCAACACAGATCCAACGGCGCGCAGCACGTTTTCTGATACGATGTTTTCCGACGCGATCATTTCGATTTGTCGGGTTTGCCTTTCAGTTTCGTTGTTTATGATGTCAAAGATTCTCTGGGTTTTGCACATGTTAGCTCCGAAAAATATATCTCAATTTTATATTAAAAAAAAAATAATTAAAGTTAATAATTTATAAACAATGTTTCACGACAATATTGGTATGAAAATTTTCAAAAAACCGGGATTGCAGTTAAAAACAGGCACTGATAGTGTATCTTTTTACGTGTTTTGTACGATATGTTCAATTGTAATTCTTGCTTGTATTGCGTGGGCAGTTGTGAGGCAGACCAATTACCACCCAAGCGTGTTGACGGAGTTTGTTGATAACAGGCTGAAATTTCTTAATGCCAAAACTATTAAGATAAAAAATTTTGGGATGGATTTTTCGATATATCTTTATAGTTGTGATGTTTTTGGCGTGAAAGTGCCTAAAATTTTGATAAATCTCGATTTAGTGGAATTTTTTTTGCAAGGCAATAAACGCATAAAACAACTTACGGTTGAGCTTGATGAGGTAACAGTTGAAAAAAAAGGCGATGATTTTTTTGTTGTAAAGAATGAAAATGCAACTGAGAATAGTATGGTGACTTTTGATTCTCTTTGTGCGCTATGTGAATTGTATGATATTTCGGAGGTGAAAATTCAATCCAAACGTGTGTTTTTTAAAAACCAAGGAGCAAATTTAAATTTTAATAATACAAAAATCACTTGTGGCGAGAAAATTCATTGCGATACATGCTTAAAAATTGGAAATGGGATTGAATCAAAGATTATATGCAACTTTGATTTGCAAAAAAAACATTCTAATTTTGATATCATTTTGGAAAAAATCCCGTTTAAGCTGATAAAATCGATCGCTAATTTAGAGGATAGGTTGAATTTTGTTGGAAACAACCTTTCAAATTGTAAATTTAATGGGAAAATCATCGATGCGAATAATTTAATTGTGAATTTTGACGTAATTTTAAATGATGATTCTGTGAAGATTGGAAATAACAAAATTTATTATAATTCTCTTAAAATTGTTGGAAAATATGATAGTGGTATCTTGGATATTAGTAAAATTTTATTAAAATCCAGAGATTCTTTTTTCGATATCAATAATGTGAAAATTTGTGACGAAGGAATTTTTTTCAACTCTAAGGTGAATTTTTCTGGTGTGAATGAGAATATAATTTCTAGTTTTTTGTACAACCTAAGATTGAAAAATAATATTTTTGAATTCTTAAAGATCAAAGGTGGCAAAGTTGAGTTAAAAGGTTTATTATCGCAAAAATTGCATAAAACTCCATATATTAAAAGTGGAAAAATAAATTTTATTAACTCAAAAATTTTATTATCGCAGGATTTTGTTTTGGATAGTTTGGTTGGAAATATGACTATTAATTCTGAAAATTCTTATAAAATTAATTGTTCTTTTGGATGTTTAAACAAGATTAATAACCTTAATAAAATAATAATTACTAGCGATGATAATACCATGAAAGTGCGGATGACCGGGGTTTATGATGCGAAATATATTTCTAATTTAGTGACAGAAAATGATTTCGGTGGTGTGTTGAATTTTAATCAGCTTACTGGAATTTTGAGAGGTAATTTCGGATTTGATGTTGCTCTCGAAGGAAAAAAGGTTAGTAATTTTAGGTTTAGTGGCAATGGTAATTTCTCTTATAACGATAACAATTTAAATACTAAAAATAATAATGATACAACCGTTGATATAATCTGTGACGTTGAAACTGATGGTGAAAAAAATACAACCAAGGGTAGAATCATTGAAGTTGATGGCAATGTTATAAGTTTCAATTTTGAAAAATTAAACAATAACATGTCGAAAACAATATATACTGGTAGTTGTAGCGCTCAGATTTTGAATAAGTTACTTTGCGCAAATATTTTTGATGGTAATATTGATATTGTAAATGCATCTGTTATTAAAAATTTTAATAATATTTGCTCAAAATTTGTGTTAAATGTAAAAGAATCAAATGTTGGCATTGCGCAGATTTTTAATTTAAAAAGAAAAGGTGAGAATGGGTTGATAAATATTGAATGCAACTCTAGATTGCAAAAAAGTAATTACAAAAATTCAAATGAAAAATGGAATATTTGTGATAAAAGTCTTACTTTTTTATTGAATGCTAAAAACGGCGAAGTGAGCGGAAAACTTAGTTTCGTTGGCGAGAAAATAAAAGATTTTTCGATGAATGTTTTTGGTGAAAAAGGATGCTTTTTATCTGGTAATTTGAAAAATGATATATGGGATCTTACTCTTTCAGGAAATAGTTTTTCGCTTGTGGGTTGTGATGTTTTTGCGCAAAATATCAATTTCGATTTGGCTATTGATATCAATAAATTTCGGTGTCAACTTTTCGACGACAATCCTTTTATGATCTCTGGTTTTTGGAAAAAACGTGGCAAGTTTGTGCAAGGTGCTGATATTTCTATTGCCACTCAAAATGGCGGAAAAATGCGGGTTAGAGCGGTGTCAAATGATTCAATTGCTGAGATAAAAATTCAAAGTTCGAATGTGCAAAAAATCCTGCGAATGCTTGGTTTAAATGGTTGTGATGTCATTGGTGATGCAACCGTGAGTATGGTACAAAATAAAATGTCGTCCAATATTTCTGGAGATTTTTCAATTGAAAATTGTATTGTAAAAAACAATGAAACTTTAAAAAATATGATTGCTCTTGTTGATTCATATAATCGTGAAACACAGAGTATAATTGGTTTCGTTGGTTGTTCAGGGGATTTCGAAATTGATAAAGATTTTGAAAATTTGAATCTTATAAATTGCAGAGCAAAAGGACCATTATTAAATATTACAACTATGGGGAGAATTAATTTGCCGAAAAAAATGTTGGATATTCACGGGGATTTTTCTGTAAATTCTGACGAAAAAATGAAAAAGATGAAAAAGTACAAAATCTTCGGTACGAATCAGAATCCATCGTTTAAGGTGATGTAGCGACCTACCTACCTTTGAGAGAATGGTTCGCGCCTGACGAGAAAAATCAAAATAAAAAAATGCAAAAAAGAAGTGAATATTGTTATCTTCGATTTTTAAAGATTATTTTTTTAATTTATCGTTAATTTCAATCCATGTACCAAGAACACAATCTTTTAATTGAATTGATGGCATGTTGGTAGATTGCGACAATTACACTATTGTAAAAATTGTTTTCTGTGGTTTGTACAGTTTCATCATTTGAAGAAGATGCAAGTACAGTAATCTCGTCGTGATCACGTTTTACGCTTTCCTTTTTCTTAGCTGGAGAGTTTTTGTTCAAGTCGCGAAGTTGCTCTTCAATTACAGCACGTTCTTCAGCATTTGGCTCTGTCTCAAATTTTGCCTCTGAAAAGATATCATCCTCATCCCAACATCCGAAAACATCTCCCATTGCTGCGAAAGGATTTTCATCTTCATCATAGAAATCATCTTCCATTTTCTTTTTCTTAGGAGGAAAGTTTTTGTTCAAGTCACGAAGTTGCTCTTCAATTACTTCAAGTTCTTCAGCGTTTGGTTTTGTAGTAAGTCTTGCCTCAAGAAAAGATTGAACGTTAAAATCCGCAGCATTTCCGAAAACGTCTCCCATTGCTGCGAAAGGGTCTTCATCTTCATCGTAGAAATTGTCTTTCATTGTTGCGAAAGAATTTTCGTGGTTGTCATTAGATAAAGTCATTGTGTTATTAGCAGCGAATGCGCTACAGAATAACAGAGTATATAGTTTTAAAGTTTTCATATTTTTTTGCAATAACCAAAAAATATTGTATAATAACAAAAAAATATAGTCAAGAAAAAATTACAAAAAAGACAAAAAAATTATGCAAAAATGTTAAGGGTGTTCTTTTCAAATATACAAAATCCGCCGTCTGTGGCGTTTATTAAGAATTCCTTTTTATTTCCATCTGCGAGCTCGCAAACAACTTTTCCATTTTTTTTCAAAACAGCAATTGTCGGAATATGATCTTTTGTAATTGAAAACTCGCCATCTTCAGAAGTCAAAATTGCGGACTTTGCCTCACCTTTAAAAATGCTTTTATCGTATTCAGCAATATTTATAACAAAACAATTTTCCATGGTTCCTCCGAAATAAAAATACAATAAAAAAGTTAAAAATTACTTTTTAGATTTTTTAAATTCTTCGAAAACTTCATCGATCGATCCCTTCATGAAGAACATGTTTTCTGGGATTTCATCACATGAACCGTCAAGAATTGCTTTAAATCCTTGTATCGTATCTTCAAGTTTCACATATTTTCCCTTCATACCTGTAAACACTTCTGCCACATGGAAAGGTTGAGACAAGAAGCGTTGGATTTTACGAGCACGCTCAACAACTTTTTTATCATCTTCCGAAAGTTCATCCATACCGAGAATAGCAATCGTATCTTGAAGAGATTTATATGCTTGCAAAATTCCTTGAACAGCACGTGCAGTGTTATAGTGATCTTCACCCAAAATTTTTGGATCGAGAATCCTTGACGAAGAATCAAGCGGATCAACAGCAGGATAAATACCAAGCTCTGAGATCTTGCGGCTAAGCACTGTCTTTGCATCAAGATGTGAGAACGAAGTAGCAGGTGCAGGGTCCGTAAGGTCATCGGCAGGGACATAAATTGCCTGGACACTTGTAATGGATCCTTTTTTGGTACTTGTAATTCTTTCTTGCAATTCACCCATTTCTGTTGCCAATGTTGGCTGATATCCCACAGCGGAAGGCATACGACTAAGAAGTGCAGAAACCTCTGACCCAGCTTGTGTGAAACGGAAAATGTTATCAATGAACAAAAGCACATCCTGACCATCATAATCACGGAAATATTCTGCAACTGTAAGACCGGTAAGTGCAACCCTTGCGCGAGCCCCAGGAGGTTCATTCATCTGTCCATAAACAAGTGCAGCCTTTGATCCAACACCGTCTTTCGTTATAACACCAGAACCCAACATTTCGTTGTAAAGATCGTTTCCCTCACGAGTTCTTTCTCCAACACCTGTGAATACGGAATATCCACCATGAGAGTTTGCGATATTGTTGATAAGCTCCATAATAACGACTGTCTTACCAACACCTGCACCACCGAATAATCCAACCTTTCCACCTTTTGCATAAGGTGCGATCAAATCAATGACCTTGATTCCCGTTTCGAGAATTTCTGTGCTTGTCGATTGTTCAGCAAAGGAAGGGGCATCCCTATGGATTGGAAGACGCATCTTTGATTTGATAGGTCCTTTACCATCAACAGGATCACCTGTCACATTCATAATACGACCAAGTGTTTCAGGTCCAACCGGGACGGAAATCGAATCACCTGTTGCAATTACTTCCATACCACGTTGAATACCATCTGTTAAATCCATTGCAATAGTCCTTACAACACCATCACTTAAATGTTGTTGAACCTCTAATATTAAATCTTTACCATTAAGATTAATTTTTAATGCTTCATAGATACTTGGCAACTGATCATTAAATTTCACATCGATCACAGCTCCAATTACCTGTGTTACATACCCTTTATTCATAATATCCTCACAAAATTACTATACTGCCTCAGCTCCAGAAATAACCTCGATCAACTCATTCGTAATCATCGATTGACGTTTCTTGTTATATTCAAGATTCAAAGCCTTTATCATTTCATCTGCATTCTTTTTTGCACCATCCATTGCAACCATTCTTGTAGAATGTTCACTTGCAAGGCTGTTCACAAGCGCACTGTACAGATAAGAAGTGATATAATTTTTAATCACCAACTTCAACACAGCATCTTTTTTACCGTAAACTTCCGTTATTTGATGATCATTGCCGCCAGATTCCAATGAATTAAACAAAGGAATAAGCCTTTTGAATTTTAACTCATTTTTCACAGCGGAAAAAAATTCATTGTACAGCAAATATACACCGTCGAAAGTGCCATCGTCAAACCTTTTCACCAAATACCTGCTTAATGTCGAGACATCCCCCAAAGTGACCTGTTTTTCAACGTTATCAAGATATTTTATTTGTTGCTTTGGTATGAAAGTTTCAAGCATTGGCTTCAATTTTCTTCCAATACAAAAGCAGGAAACCTTGACGTCATTTTTTTGGAAATCTATGATTTTCTCACGTAACACTTTTGACATGTTCATGTTGTAACTTCCGCAAAGTCCTTTCGCAGCAGAATATACCAAAATTAAAACAGATTTTTCTTTCCTTTCAGAGTGCAAAAGTTCAGGTTCAATAAAGGCCTCATCCCTATTCTGAATGTATCCTAAAAGAGATTGCTCGAGATTTAAAGGATAATCTTTTGATTCATTGACTTTCCTCTCAAGCTTCTTAAATTTTACACTCGATACGAGCTTCATAGCGGAAGTGATCTTTTGGATCGACTTCACGTTTTCAAGCCGCATTTTCAGTAATTTAAGCCCAGCCATGAATTAATACTCCTTCTGAATCAAACGGATAACAACATCGCGCATACTGTTTTTGAGTTCGTCGGAAAGTGCACCTTTCGATTTTATTTCTTCTAAAATCTCAGGAGCTTCTTCCTTCATCGTCGCAAGCAATTTCTTTGTGAAAGGCAAAATATCAGGAACCGGAACCTTTAATATCTCTGGCATAGATCCAGCGAAAATCACAACAACTTCTTCCTCGGTGGTGAGTGGTTCATATTGATCCTGCTTTAAGATTTCCACAAGTCTTTCACCGCGAGCAAGAAGCTTTTTCGTTGACTCATCAAGGTCAGATGAGAACTGCGAGAAAGCAGCCATTTCACGGTATTGCGCAAGGTCAAGTTTAATAGATCCAGCAACTTGCTTCATCGCCTTTGTTTGTGCAGCAGATCCAACACGACTGACCGAGATACCAACGTTAACAGCAGGTCTTATACCTTGATAGAACAAATCAGATTCAAGGAAAATCTGTCCGTCTGTGATCGAAATCACGTTTGTTGGAATGTACGCGGAAACGTCTCCAGCTTGGGTTTCGATGATAGGCAGTGCAGTCAAAGACCCACCACCAAGTTCATCGTTCAACTTCGCAGCACGCTCAAGCAATCTTGAGTGCAAGTAGAAGACATCGCCAGGATATGCCTCACGTCCAGGAGGGCGGCGCAACAACAACGAAATCTGTCTGTATGCTACGGCGTGCTTTGATAAATCATCGTAAATGATCAAAGCATGGCGTCCAGAATCGCGGAAAAACTCACCCATTGTGCAACCCGTATAAGGTGCGATATATTGCAAAGGTGCAGATTCAGAAGCCGTTGCCGAAACAACGATAGTGTATTCCATTGCGCCGTTGTCTTCCAACGTCTTTACGATTTGCGCAACAGAAGACCTTTTCTGCCCGATTGCAACATATATGCAATACAACTTTTTATTTTCGATCTCTTCCTTAAAGTATTTCTTTTGGTTGATGATCGTGTCGATTGCAATTGCAGTTTTTCCAGTTTGTCTGTCTCCAATGATAAGCTCACGTTGACCACGACCGATTGGAATCAAAGCATCAATTGCCTTAATTCCAGTCTGCATAGGTTCAGACACGGATTTACGTGCCATAATACCAGGGGCTTTAATTTCAATCTTACGTTTTTCTTTGTATTTTATTTCATCCTTGCCATCAATAGGATTTCCAAGGGCATCAACAACTCGGCCGAGCAATCCTTCGCCAACAGGAACATCTATAATCTCTTTTGTACGCCTTACTTCGTCACCTTCTTTGATGAGAGTATCATCGCCGAAAATAACGATACCGACCGAGTCTTCTTCAAGGTTTAAAACCATCCCCTTTATTTTTGATTTTGTAAATTCAACAATCTCGCTTGATTGGACATTATCAAGTCCATAAACGTGAGCAATACCATCACCGACAGATAATACATGACCGATTTCAATCATCTTGAATTCAGCGTTAAAGTCTTTTATCTTTTCCTTGAGGATATCTTTTATTTCAGATGCATTAATTTTCATTTTTTAAACCTCGTTAAATTTTAAATTATCAAGCATACCTTGAAGTGAAAAATCTAATACTTTTGCTTTATAGATTATTCTTATACCATAAATTAAATCAGGGTCAACATTAAATTTAAAGTATACCTTAAATTGTGAGATCCCTGATAATAATTTTTCAATTTCCTGTTTTTCCTCAGCGGATAGCTCATTTGCTGTTTCAATTGTGATTTTTTCACTTTTGTCGTATCTATGCTTAAGTTCGAAAAATTCTTCGATAATCTCATCAGCAAGTTCAATACGATTATTTTCTATTAAAACGTTTAGAAAATTTTTTACAATATCGCAACTCTTTAAAAAATATTCAGAAGAGCGGAATTTTTGTACAGCAACTTCGGATGAATTCACGATTTTCAGCATTTGTTTAAAATCATCACCGAACAAAGAACTTATCAGTGTTAAGTCATCAAAGACGTTGTCCAATTGATGAGATTCAACAGCAGCCTCAAAAAGTGATTCAGCGTACTTATTAACAATAAAATACTTATTAATCATTCCTTTCTCAGTATCCTCTTAAAACATATCACATTATACTTGAATTTAATTAAAACAAATATAACTTAATAAAAAAAAGTACGGTAATAAAATACCTATACTCCAACCCATATAGCCAAAAAAAGATGGCATCCTGATTCCACGCTCTACGGCGATCGATCTTACCATAAAATTTGGAGCATTCCCAATATAGGTCATAGCACCAAAAAATACAGCGCCAATCGATATCGCAGAAAGTGTAACCGATAATTCATTCATTAAAATATTCGCATTACCTCCACCGAGGTTAAAGAATATTAAATACGTAGGTGCATTATCAAGGAATGATGATAACAAGCCTGTGGCAAAAAAGCACCTTAGTGGGTTTAGTGCATTTATATCTGAGGCCCAATCAAAGAGGCACACGAAAGCACCAGCACTACCTTCTTGTAACATATAGGCAACCGGTATCAACGTTATAAATATCGCTATGAAAATCTCAGCCACTTCTTTCAGAGGAGAAAAACTGAAAGCGTTCAACTTACGAATTTCTTTCGACGAAAATTTTAACGAAATTACGCCAATGACAACAAGAATCAAATCACGTGATAAAGCGCATAAATCAAATCTTATTCCGAAGGCGGATACTTCACCTTTCGAAACTATGCCAGAGATTATAACACAAAAAATTATAAAAGTCAAGCAAAAAATGTTAAAAAAACCATCAATTTTGAAAATATTTTTCTTGACATCGTCATTCCAAGAACTTTTTTCAAAATTTTCCTTTTTTATTAAATAATTATCGATAAGGTAGAAAATTGTACATAATACAACTATTGTCGTTAAAACAATCAACCCTATGTGTTTCAAAGTCCAGAAAAAGTCAACCCCTTCTATAAAGCCCATCAAAAGGGGAGGGTCGCCAATAGGGGTAAAGCCTCCACCTATGTTTGCAACCAAGAATATGAAGAATATCACAATGTGAGTTACATTTTTTCTGTCTTTGTTAATGTTCAACAGAGGTCTTATGAATAGCATTGCTGCCCCAGTTGTTCCAATCCATCCTGCAAGCAATGACGAAATGAAAAGCATTGCGGTGTTGAGGAGAGGTGTTGCGGCTTTGTTCACGGAAATGTAAATTCCCCCTGTCACGGTAAAGAGAGCGAACAGTAAAGATATCAATGGTACATAATGATGCAAAATAGAGTTTATGGATTCAGTCAAGAAAAATCCAAAACTGTAATTCATTGTCATTCCAACTCCAAGAATTGCAGGGAATATCAACAAAATCTTAAATGAGTGCTTTTCCCAAATTTCTTTCAAAAATAATGGTCCAAGCGCAATTGCCAAAAGTGTTAAAATAAATGGTACTGACCAAATTAATCCTAAACCGTGCATAATTCACCTTATGGTAATTTTACAAAAAAAATATAATTTTTTATTTAAAAAAGTATTGATAATGAAAAATAATTTATGAGATAATTATAAGTCCAAGGTTTTGGTATAGGAGTTGAAAATGAAGTTAGTGAAAGAATTAGAGAAGGTTTTATCTGATACTTATGCATTGTATTTGAAAACGCAAAATTATCATTGGAATATCGAAGGAAAGAGATTCCGTGAGCTGCATGCATATTTCGAGGATCAGTATAATGACCTGTTCAAAACTATTGATGAAGTTGCAGAATTGATACGTCAGCTTGGTCATAAAACGATTGGGACATTTGATGCTTTCAAAAGATTAACCAAGATAAAAGATGCAAGAGAGAATATTTCGGATGAAGAAATGCTTAAAGATTTGCTTGCTGATCAAGGCGTTATAATGTCAACATTGTCTGAAGCATTGAAAATTGCAGAAGAGATGAATGAAAGTGTTGTTGCAGATTTCCTTTGTGGAAGGTTGGCAGTGCACAAGAAAAATGCTTGGATGATGAAGAGCAGCTTATAAAATATTTATCCACGAATTCTCGTGGATTTTCAATTTCAGATTTTTAATGATTCGATAGTTTTTTGTTGAAGTGCTGAGATTTCAGAGATTCCTTTTTCAGCAAGAGATAACATTTCAAGGAGTTCGCCTTTTTTGAAAGGATTTCCTTCGGACGTAGCCTGGATGTCGATTAACTCGCCAGTTCCAGAGATGATAAAATTTGCATCTACGTCGGCATTGCTGTCTTCTTCGTATTTAAGATCGAGTAAAATTTGCCCATTAACGATTCCGCATGACACAGCAGCGACAGAATTTATGATCGGTGATTCCTTGATAATTCCGTTTTTTAAAGCATTTTGTATGCACATGTAGAGCACAACATATCCTCCACAAATTGATGCAGTTCTTGTTCCACCGTCAGCTTGGATCACATCACAGTCAATTATTATGCCATTCTCACCGAGTTTGGACATGTCAACAACCGCCCTTAATGATCGACCAATAAGTCTTTGAATTTCAAGTGTTCTTCCAGTTTGCCCACCTTTTACAGCTTCACGTTGATTTCTGTCGTTTGTAGCTTTTGGAAGCATAGAATACTCCGCAGTGACCCATCCTTGGCCGGAATTTCTTAAAAACCCAGGAACATGACCAGCGTTAAATGTGGCATTGCATAAAACCTTTGTGTTTCCGAATGATACCAAGCAAGATCCATCTCTGTTATTTGTGAAGTTTGGGATAAAAGATACCTCCCTTAACTCATCATTTCGACGATTGTCGATTCTTAAATTGTCCATGCCCGTATTATACCAAGATGCGCAGTATTTTTGGTATAATTTTGTATATTATGTTAAAATAGAAGAGATGTTTTTTTATGCAAAAGTTAGTATTAATTGACGGATCGGGTTTCATATACCGTTCTTTTTATGCTCTTCCACCTTTGAAAAGATCAGATGGGCTTCCAATTGGGGCAGCGTTTGGTTTTACAAATATGCTGATCTCTATTTTGATTAATAATTCGTTCCAATATTTAGCTATTGTTTTTGATAAGGGAAAGCATAATTTCCGCCATGATATGTACAGTGTATATAAGCAAACAAGAAGGGAAACACCAGAGGATCTTATACCGCAATTTGAGATTATAAGGAAGGCTTGTGATGCGTTTAATATAGACTATCTTGAGCATGAAGAATTTGAAGCTGATGACATTATTGCCTCTTATGCAAAATTTGGGATAGAGAATGATTATAATGTGAAGGTTATTTCAGGCGATAAAGATTTGGTGCAGCTTTTATCCATTGGGGCAGAGGTATATGATCCAATGAAGTCAAAACCTGTGGATGAACTTTCTGTTTATGAGAAATATGGAATAAAACCAAATTTAATGCGGGATTTTCTTGCACTTGCCGGGGATACTTCAGATAATGTTCCAGGTGTTAAAGGTGTTGGTCCAAAAACCGCGGCGACGCTTTTAAACACGTATGGAAGTGTTGATGGAATTTATGAGAATATTGAAAAAATTACACAGAAAAAGTTGAAGGAGAATCTTTTAAATTCTAGGTCAGATGCCTTTTTGTCTAGGGATTTGGTAAGTCTTAATTATGATGCACCACGGGACAAAACTATTGAAGAGCTTTGTCTTAAAGATCTTGATAATTTAAAAATTAAAAATTTTCTAGAGGAGTACGAGTTTTATTCACTTTTAAAAAAGATCAGTAGTTTAAAATTCAAGGATCAGGGGAAGGTTGAGAAATTACAGCTTACAACTTTCGATAATATATATCGTGATGCGATAAAGTGTGGATATGCAATTATTGATAAAAATGTTATAAAAACTGAATCAATGATTTCGAAAGTGATAGAAGAGAAAGATTATGATAACGTGATTCCATTATTGAATAACGAAAAAGTTCTTAAAATTACGGATGATTCCAAAAGGTTGTGGCATATAACGAAATCTCTTAAAAATTGTGATGATCTAAAAATTATGAGTTTTATGCTCTATTCAACGAAGGAGCTTGGTGAGATTACTTTAGATTTTTACAACAATGTCAAGAGAGTACTTGAAGAGGCAAATCTTACGAAATGTTATGAAAAATTAGAAAAAAGATTTTTGAAAGTTATTGCCGAAATTGAAGAGAGAGGGATAAAGACAGATGTGGAGATTTTAAGACAACTTAAGGTAAGATTTTCTGAAAAATTATCGCAAATCGAGGATACAATTTATGAGATAGCTGGGAAAAAATTCAACCTTGGGTCGACTAAACAACTTGGTGAAGTGTTATTTGTTGATCTTAAAATTCCCCCTTTAAAGATGAGTAAAAAAAGTGGAAATTTCACAACGGATCAATCGGTATTAGAAGAACTTTCAATGAATGGGTATGATATTGCTGATCATATTCTTGAATGGAGGCAACTTTCGAAATTAATTTCAACATATACAGATTCTTTGATAGAGAAAGTGCACAAGGAAACAGGAAGAATATATACTACGTTTAATGTGGCAGGAACTCTGACTGGAAGACTTTCTTCAGCCGATCCGAATTTGCAAAATATTCCAATAAAAACAAATGAAGGGAAGCTTATCAGAAGTGCTTTTGTGACGGATGAAGGTAAGAAGTTAATTTCGTGTGATTATTCCCAGATTGAATTGAGGGTTCTTGCCCATGTGACGGGTGCAAAATTTTTAACCCAGGCATTTAAGGATGGCAAAGATATTCACAAAATGACAGCTGCAAAAATTTTTCATGTTGATGAGGAGGCTGTTACAGATGATTTGCGTAGGAAAGCAAAAGCTATTAATTTTGGAATTATTTATGGAATGCAATCTTTTGGCCTTTCTAAAAGAGTAAATATGTCTTTTTTTGAATCGAGTGAGTTTATCAAAAATTATTTTGCTTTGAATCCGGAGATTTACGATTATATGGAGAATATAAAAAAATATGCTCGTGAAAATGGATTTGTAAAGACTGTACTTGGGCGTAGATGTGTTATTCAGAATATAGATGCCAAAAATTATGCTTTAAGAAAGTTCGCAGAACGGCAGGCGATTAATGCACCTATACAGGGAAGCAGTGCTGACATTATAAAAACTGCTATGGTGAATATTGCCAATGACAGTAACATTACTGCCAGAATGATTCTTCAGATTCACGATGAGTTAGTGTTTGAGGTTAATGCTGAGGATGTTGAGTCACAAAAAGAGAAAATAATAAAGATTATGGAGGATATAGATTTTGTTTCTATTCCTTTGGAAGTTAATGCTAAAATTGGTAATAGCTTGGCCGAAATACATTGAGGAGAATTCAGATGAAAAACATATTGATAATAGGATATGGGATTACAGGACAATCTTTTAGGAGATTTTTTAGCGATTCTGAAATAAGGATTTTTATATACGACGATAATAAACCAGAGGTAAGTGTAAGTAAGACTTTTGACTTTTCAAAAATTGATCTTGCTTTGTTGAGTGCCGGGATTCCAAAAGATCATGAACTTTTGAAAAAATTACATGAGTTAAAAATAAGGATTATAAGTGACCTCGATTTATTTTTTGAGTTGAAAGATAAAAAAACAAAAACGATTGGTGTTACTGGGACAAATGGAAAATCAACAACTACGGCTTTAATTACAAAAGTTTTACAATCCAATGGTTTTCGTGCTATTGCTTGTGGAAATTTTGGTATTCCTTTGATGGATGTTGTTGATAAGGATACTGATTTTTTCGTGATAGAACTTTCATCTTACGAACTTGAATCAAATGATAAGTATAAATTAGATTATGGATGTTTGTTGAATATTACTCCTGATCATATTTCTCACCATGGAACCTTTGAAAAGTATAAAGATGAGAAGATGAAGATTTTAACTAACTCAGAAAAAGCTGTTTTGGTGCAGATGACAGACGCTACGAAATCTATTGAAGCGAAATTGTTTAAATTTGTAGATGTTGTGAGAGATAAGGATTTTAAAGATGATCTTGAGGAAGAGCTTGGTAATCGGAAAATATATTATTGGGATGAGAAGATTCTAAAACTTCGAGGAAAAGGTGAAGATAAAGTTGTATTTGATGCGTCAAAGTTGAAGTATTTATCGTTTAATACGAATAAGGAAAATATAGCTGCCGTTTTTGCAGTAACATCTAATTTTGGGATTGATGATTCAGATGTGTGCCCGGTTATAGAAAATTTCAAGAATCTTCCACACAGGCAAGAGATTGTATATGATAAAGTTGGGATCAAAATAGTTAATGATAGTAAAGCTACAAATCTTGATGCGACTTTGAAGTCGTTGGAAAATTTTGATGGTAATGTTCATTTGATTTTGGGTGGGCTTTCAAAGGGTGATGATTTTTCAAGATTAAATTCTTTTGGTGGAAAAATAAAAAAAATATATACATACGGTAAGGATGGTTTTGATATAGCTTCTTCAATTAAAGGAATAGATGTTGATGTTTTTGATACACTTGAGGATGTAATAAAATCAGTAAAGTTGGAGAAAGGAGATGTGTTACTTTTGGCTCCTGCTTGTGCAAGTTTTGATCAGTTTAAAAGTTTTGAAGATAGGGGGGAGCAATTTAAATCGCTTGTTAATAAGTATTTAATTAAATTCAGGTAGAATGTAGTATAAAATGTACAGATAAATTATTCGGAATGATTTATGTATTTTAACAGAAGCGACAGAACACTGCTTGGCAATTGGTTTTGGTGTGTTGATAAGTGGCTTTTGTTTGCATTTTTGATGCTTATTTTTCTGGGGACGTTTTTTATTTTTTCTGCTACACCAGAAGTTGCAAGTACGATAGGTGTTGAAAAATTTTTCTTTATAAAAAAACATTTTTTGTATTTAATTCCGTGCATATTAACTATGATTTTTCTCTCTGCACTAGAGCAAAGGACTGTGCGTAGGATATGTTTTGGATTGTTTGTTGTAAGTTTTATTTTGTTGATTTTTGTTCCACTTTTAGGGGCCGAAATAAAAGGTGCAAAGAGGTGGATTAATTTATTTTTCTTTTCTATCCAACCGTCAGAGTTATTGAAATTTTCTTTTATGGTTTTTTCTGCATGGTTGTTATTTAAAGACGAGGAGAGGACAGATTTTTTAGGTAAAGAGGCATGCTATGTGGTGTGTTTTTCGATCCTTGGCTTGTTATTGCTGCAACCTGATCTGGGGATGAGTTTTTTAGTATTTTCTGGTTGGTTTGCACAGGTGTTTGTTGTTGGCATGAATTGGATTGTGCTTATACTTTTAGTGCTTTTGGGAATTTTTTCAGTCATAGGGTGCTATTTTCTTTTTCCACATTTCATGATGCGTGTTGATAAATTTTTCAGTACATCGGAGAGTTATCAGATAAAAAAATCTTTGCAATCTTTTGCACACGGAGGATTTTTTGGTGTTGGACCAGGTGAGGGAACGATTAAGAGGTTTTTACCTGATGCTCATTCGGATTTTATTTTTTCTGTGATAGGTGAGGAATTTGGTACATTTGTTTGTGTGATGATTTTGTTGCTGTTTATTTTTATTATTTTTAGAGTTTTTTATATAGCTTTAAAATCGGAAGATTCATTCATTATGTACTCTCTTATAGGGGTGACTGTGATATTTGCAATGCAGGTTATTATTAACGTTGCGTCGGCTATAAATTTGATGCCTACAAAAGGTATGACATTACCATTTATAAGTTATGGCGGATCATCGTATTTTTCTATAAGTTTGTACGCAGGAATTGTGCTTTGTTTTACAAAAAAAACAATAAATTATAATAAATTTTATTGATTTATTATATCAAATAATTTTGCTATTGATGCGGGGTTATTTCTTACGTTTTCTAGTATTGTACTTGTAAGGTTTGGTTTGGCACGATCTGAAAATAATGATTTTATATCAGGGAGTATATATAAAATATTACAACAGTTAAACCTTCCTTTGAACTCATAAAGCTTAATTGATTTATCAATAACGTATAAGCAAAAGATTTTTTCAAAATCATGCCATATAATTTCTATTGTATTATAAATTTCTTTATCACTCTCTGTTAACGTTTCTTTGTTATGCCTATATGAACTATAGCTGTTCGATAGAAATTTCATTAATGTATGGTATGATCCAAAACGGACCTCGGATTGTAACGTACTAAACAACGTATTTCTTGCAATAATTTGTCCGTCAATATTGTCGGATTCTACGTCATGTGCTGTAATGTCTTTTACAAATTTGCTGTTGTTTTTTGAAATCACTTGATACATTTCATCAAGGTGTTGATAAATTTTGTTGTTTATTTCGGCAACTTTATTTTTCCAGATCAAAGATGGAATATAACTTTCTGCATTAGGATTAAGTCTTGATACATGAGTATCATTTTGTTCGTATATTTCAGATGTTAGCTCGAGCGATAGCTGGTTAGATGCCGATGGAGCGTCTACATTTGGTAAGTTTTGGTATGACAAAGATGCAGATCCGGTAAATAACAACGTAGATGCCAGAGTTCCTTTCTTAATGAAAGATAAAAAATTTGAATGTTTCATAAATTAACAATTTACTAATAAAAAGTTAATAAAAGGTTAATTTTTTAGTTTAAGTTCTCTTTTAAATATTTTCCTGTATAACTTTGAGGACATTTTGAGACAGTTAATGGAGTACCTTCAACGACAATTTCTCCGCCTTTGTCGCCCCCATCAGGTCCCATATCAATTATCCAATCAGCTGTTTTTATAATATCAATGTTATGTTCAATAACGACAACTGTATTTCCTTTATCAACAAGCGAATGCAAAATATCTAATAATTTTTGTATATCGGCAAAGTGAAGTCCAGTTGATGGTTCATCAAGAATATACATCACTTTTTCAGAAGTTCTTTTTGATAATTCTTTTGCAAGCTTTATTCTTTGACATTCTCCGCCAGAGAGTGTTGTCGCTTGTTGTCCAAGTTTTATATACCCAAGTCCGACTCTTCTCAGCATATCTATTTTATTAAATATTTGTGGGAAATTTTTAAAAAATTCACAGGCTTCATCAACGGTCATATCGAGAACATCAGCAATGCTTTTATCGTTATACTTTATTTCTAAAGTTTCTCTGTTGTATCTTGTTCCATGACATTGGTCGCATTCTACGAAAACATCTGGTAGAAAATGCATTGATACACGTATATTTCCATGTCCCTTACATCCTTCACATCTTCCCCCTCTGTTTACAAATGAGAATCTGCTTAAAGTGTATCCTCTTGCTTTTGATTCTTCAAGGCTCGCAAAAAATTCACGGATATACCCAAATCCATCTATGTAAGTGATAGGGTTCGATATAGGAAGTCTTCCAATTGGAGATTGTGTAATTTCTAAAACTCTTTTCAATTCATTAATATTGTCAATATCCACATTTTCCACTTTTTTAATAAAATGGTCATGTAATCTTTCGAAAAGTGTTTCCATAACAAGTGAAGATTTTCCGCATCCAGATACACCAGTTACACAAACAAAATTGTTAAGTGGGATTTTTACATCAAGATGTTTTAAATTATTTGCAGTTGCATTTTTTACTTTTATATATTTCTCGAATATTCTTTTTGTTTGTTTTTGTACTG
Organism: uncultured Holosporaceae bacterium; assembly: GCA_949290705.1. GTDB lineage: Bacteria > Pseudomonadota > Alphaproteobacteria > UBA3830 > CASESI01 > CASESI01. The sequence continues at coordinate 36,364 of CASESI010000001.1, forward strand.
TTACTTTTTTTGTACCATTAACATATTGTTCTGTTAGGGTATTATTTTCCTTTAAAAATTGTTCTTTTGATCCAGCATATACAATTTCTCCACCGTTGATACCTGCTCTTGGGCCGACATCTATTATAAAGTCAGCATTTTTTATTGTATCCTCATCATGCTCAACAACGATCACAGTATTATCAAGGTCACGTAATTTTTTGATAGTATCGATTAGTTTATCATTGTCTCTTTTATGCAATCCAATTGAAGGTTCATCAAGAACATATAATACCCCTGTAAGGCCAGATCCAACCTGAGATGCAAGTCTTATTCTCTGGCTTTCTCCTCCTGATAATGTTCCAGATTTTCTATTAAGGTAAAGGTAGTCCAATCCTACATTGATTAAAAATTTCAACCTATTACTTATTTCTTGGACAATTTTGCTAGATATAATTTTATTTTTTTCAGAAAATTCATCTTTGACTTGGTTTATCCAAGTGTAAGCGTCCTTGATTGATAGGTTGGTAATTTCTGATATGTTTTTGTTTGAAATTTTAATCGATAAAGCCTCGATGCACAACCTAGCACCGTGGCAATCAGGACATTCTACTTCTCTTTGGTATTTTTGTAGTTCCGATAAAATATATTCGCTGTCAGTTTTTGAAAATTTATCTTCAAGAAGTTTTATAACACCTTTGAAATTTACTTTTTGCGAAGTAATTCCATATAGCAGTGCGTTTTGTAATTCAGTTGATAAATCCATAAATGGTGTGTTTATTGATTCATTAAAAGCTTTAAATACAGGATTAAAAATATGCAAGAGGATTTCTCGATCTAAATTATCATACGGTGCAATTGCGCCATCATATACACTTAAGTCAGGATCTTGCACGATTAAATCTTTATCAAAGTAATTTAAAAATCCAAGTCCATGACATTTTGGACAAGCGCCTTTTGGATTGTTAAAGGAAAATAATCTTGGTTCAATTTCTTCTATTACGAAGTTTGTTTCTGGACATGCGTATTTGCTCGAGTATTTATAAATTTCACGATTTGGATCGTCATAATCCATTATCCAAACATTTCCATCAGAAATTTTATTACACAGTTCGACGGATGAAGCAAGTCTTGTTCTTGAGTTTTCATGATCTATTTTTAATCTATCAATTACAAGTTCTATCGAATGTTTTTGTTTTGGGTTAATTTCTGGGATTAATTCAATATCGTAAATTGTTCCATCAATTCTTATTCTTTGAAATCCTTTTTTTTGAAAGTTTTCAATTTCTTTTACATATTCTCCTTTTTTTTCTCGTACTATAGGAGAAAGTAGAATTATTCTTTTGTTATTAAAATCAGATGTAATTTTGTCTACTATTTGGGTTGTTGTAAGAGCTATGATTGGTTTTCCAGTATAAGGAGAGTATGGAGTTCCAACTCTTGCGAATAGTAGTCTTAAATAATCATAAATCTCAGTAACCGTTGCGACAGTAGATCTCGTATTTGTTGACCTAACCTTTTGATCAATTGCAATTGCAGGGGATAATCCTTCTATTTTATCACAATCAGGTTTAGGTAATATATTTAAAAATTGACGAGAATATGGAGATAAACTTTCTACGTAAAGCCTTTGTCCTTCGGCATAGATTGTATCAAACGCCAAAGATGTTTTTCCAGATCCACTCATTCCTGTAATAACAATGAGTTTGTTTTTAGGTATTTCTATATTTATATTTTTAAGATTATGAGTTCTGCACCCAGTTATTTTTATATATTTTTGATCCATAGATTAACTTTCTGTAAGAAAATCGAGCCTGTGATTATATCATAAAATCAACTTTAAACTAAATAGTGATTTTTAGTGGAGAAAAAAATATTATATTCCGAACAAAAAGTATTATAATTTCACAATCATGAACAAAAAACTTATATTAGGTATAGTTGGTAACGTTATGGAGTGGTTTTGTTACTCTCTATATGGAGCATTTACCGCAAATATAGCGTATCATTTTTTTAGTACAGGTAGTTTACACATTAATTTACTTTTTAGTTATGCAATTTTTGCAGTTGGTTTTTTTATGAGACCAGTTGGAGCGGTGATTTTCGGTTATATAGGTGATAGAGTTGGTAGAGAGAATCTATTATTTTTATCAATGATGTTAATGGCTATTCCAACATTTTGCATGGCATTAATTCCTTCGTTTTCAGTTATTGGAATTTTAGCACCTATATTGCTTATTATCATGAGAGGATTGCAAGGGATTGCAATAGGTGGAGAGTATACCGGTGCGATGGTTTACTTGGTAGAACAGGCTCCAAGCAATAAACGTGGATTTTTAGGAAGTTTTGCAGATTTCGGATGCTTGTTTGGCACATTAGTTGGTGGATCGTTGTCAATTCTTGCAATTTCTAATATTTTTGATGAAAAGTTATTTACTGTAATAGGGTGGAGAATACCATTTTATTTATCGATTTTAATTGTGCCATTGGCTTTTTTTATTAAGATGAGTAGTTCTCAGAAATCGACAAATGTTTCGCAAGAATTAACAAATACTAGAAAGAAGAATGAAGTGCCTATTATAGAACTTTTAAAAAAGCATTATAAAACAGCGATATATGTTGCTGCATCTTCAGCGTTCAGTGGTGTTAATTTTTATACATTATTGGTTTTTATGCCTAATTATATTTCCATGATAAATAACGATACAAGTGTTGGTTTCACGAGCACGTTAATTACTAATATTGTCATGATTCCTGCTGTTTTAATATCTGGATTTCTTTCTGATAAATTTCGAAGAAAACCATTAATCATAGCTGGGATAATAGGTGTTATGATGTTTGGGTATCCACTTTTTTCGACCATTGATAATCATACTTTGCATATTGTGATAGAGATGCTTTTTGGAATTTCACTAGGCGTGTATTACGGAGGAAGGTCCGCTTTTTTTGCAGAAGCATTTCCAAAAAGTATAAGGTGTACAGCGGTTTCATTTTCGTTAAGTATAAGCCATTGTATTTTTGCTGGAACAGCTCCATTTGTGGCTACATACATTGCAAAAGTGTTTGATATAAGGTGGTTTTATTTATATATCGTTTTAGTATCACTTTTCGCTCTTTATGGATTTATAAAAATAAAAGACAGGACAGGAGAGGATTTGCTATAATGCATGTGCAGTCGAGTTTATCTTATATGGCGAAAGAACATATCCCTGTACTTATAAATAATATAATAAATCTTTTAAAGCAAAATCCAAATTTTAATGGTGATAATAAAACGGTATTTGTGGATTGCACTTTTGGTAGAGGAGGTTATACACGTGAAATTTTAGAAAATATTTCGAATTCCAGTGTGATCGCGATCGATAGGGACAAAACTGTACAAAAATATGCAGATGAAATAAAAAATGATTTCTGTGATAGGTTTTCTTTTTATCATTCGAAATTTAGTAATATAAAAAATGTTGTTAGAAGTACAGGAATAGAATCTGTCGATGCAATTTTAGTAGATTTAGGTGTGTCTTCGATGCAGATTGATACAAAAGAAAGAGGATTTTCCTTTCAAGAGGATGCTCCCCTTGATATGAGGATGGGATTATGTGATATATCGGCTTATGATGTCGTGAATAAATTTTCTAAATCAGAATTGGAGTGTATCATACGCGATTATGGGGAAGAATATAGGTATAAAAATATTGTTCAAAAAATAGTTAATGCTCGCAAAATATCTCCAATAAAAACTACATTGGAACTTGCAAATATAGTTAAATCTGCATATTGGAATTATTCAAAAATTCATCCTGCTACGAAAACTTTTCAAGCTATAAGGATTTTTGTTAATAAAGAACTTGAAGAGTTGCAAAAAAATGTTAGAATATCGTCAGAGATGTTAAAAAAAAGTGGTATGATGTTTGTTGTGTCTTTTCACTCAATGGAAGATAGAATAGTGAAGCATTTTTTTAAGTCTCTTGGAGATGAATATGTATTAATTAATAAGAAACCAATTATTCCATCCGATGAAGAAATTTCGTCTAATTCTAGGGCTAGGTCTGCGAAAATGAGAGTGATTCAGAGGGGATGTTAAGAATTTTTTTATAATTAGTATTATATTGTTGCTGTGGTGGAAATAGTTTATTGTGATTAAGAATTCTATTTTTTTGGTTTTTTGTATTTTTGTATTATTCGAGGTGAAGTACTCTTCTATTTCTATTGAAGAAAGAATTGAAGAAAATATTTCATTGGAAGCAAAACTTGAAGAAGAATACAGAATATTACAAGCTGATTGGAAATTCTTAACTTCTCCTGACAGAATACAAAGACTTAGCAATATGTATTTAGGATTACGTGAGACAGAGCCGTTTCAAATAAAAACAATTGACGCATATAGAGAAAAAACAATTTATACTGTTAATAAGAAAAAAATAAAAAGTTTTTAATTAAATAGTTACATATTTTTGTTACAATTGTCAGATGAAAAGAGTAGTGCGTTTGTTGTTATGTTTACCATGAATACAAATAATGTAAAAGAAAAGAAAGAACGTGTGGTTTATATTGCATGCGCGGTATTTCTCATTTTTTGTTATATAGTGGTGAAAATTCTTTCAATTTCTAGTAGTGGATCTTCTTCGCGCAGATTTTTTATGTCAGGTGTATCATTTGATGTTGAAAAGAGATCAGATATTCTGGATAGAAACGGTAACATAATCGCTAATAATATTCCTACGATTTCTGCATATTTAAAACCAAATGAAATGGATATTTCTAAGAATGAATTTCTTGAGCATATATCTCAAATATTTCCAGAACGTTGCAGTGTAATTAAAAAAGATTTTGAAAAGGGAAAAAATTTTATTTGGATAAAACGCCATATGACGCCTAATCAAAAGTTACAATTGATGAATCTTGGGCTTGCCGGGATATATGTGCAGAACACTCTAAAAAGGGTTTATCCTAATAGAAATTTGATGTCGCATGTGATAGGTGTTGTTGATATAGATGGGAATGGTATTTCTGGTATTGAGAAAAAATTTAATGACCAAATACTCAGTTCAGAAGAGCCTTTGATGACGACCATCGATATAAAACTTCAACATGCAATGCGAGATGAGCTACAGAAAGGTATAGATGAATTTCAAGCTCAAGGAGGATGCGGAATATTGATGGATAGGACCAATGGAGAAATTTTATCACTTGTATCGTTACCAGATTTTGATCCTAATCAACCATCAAATGGAGACCACGTTTTTAATATTGCAACTTATGGTTTGTATGAACCTGGATCGATTGCAAAGATATTTAATGTTGCGATAGGACTTGAAAGTAAAAAAATTTCACTTAATTCAGAATTTGATATTTCTAAACCTTTGAGAATAGGGCGATTTACAATAAGTGATTTTAAACAAAAATCAGGAAAATTTTCTGTAGCAGATATTTTTAAGTATTCATCCAACATAGGGTCTGCACAAATTGCTATGGAGTTTGGAGAAGATATACAAAAGGAATATTTTCAGAAATTTGGACTATTAGATAAGTTGGATTTTGATTTAGAGGAAGTTAGTTCTCCTATTATTCCTGATCATTGGAAGAAAGCAGCGTTGATGACATTAAGTTTTGGTCATGGCATAGCAATTACTCCGTTGCATATGATAACTGCAATTGCTGGGATTTCAAATAATGGAAAGATGTATGCTCCGAAGCTTATAAAAGATTCTAATTACAAATTCAACCAAATAGTATCTGTGAAAACTTCAAAGATGATACGCGATATTATGAGAACAGTTGTAAGAGAATCATCAGGAAGAAAAGCTAATATAGAAGGGTACAATGTTGATGGAAAAACAGGAACTGCGGAAAAGGTTGTGAACGGGTATTATAACAAGAAATCAAATGTTTGTTTCTTTGTTGGTAATTTTGATAAATATACCATTCTTATTATGCTTGATTCTCCACATGGAAATGAGTCTACATATGGATTTGCAACAGCGAATTGGAATGCAACAAAAGTCGCTGGTAAGGTGATAAAAAGAGTTGGTGCCGTGCTCGGAATTCCACCTGAAACTGTGAACTAAACTTTTAATGATTTTATAATTGTATTTTTGATGCTTTGTTCAGCGAAAGTTTTTACAATTTGCTCGAGTGAGTCAGAGAGATTTTGCAATTCATAGAGATTATCATATGAGTTGGTAATTTCAGTTTTTAATTGTTTCATTGTTTCTAAAGTATCACTGTCAATCATTTCAGGATTATTTTTTTGAAATTTATTGATATAATCTATAAGGTTGTTAGCTCTTAATTTTGCTTCGTATAATAATCTTAATTTTATATCACCTTTTCCTTCTTCCGAGTCTTTAATGAGAATAGTTTCAACTTTTTTCTTATCAAGATTATAAATAGGGTTGATTGTAATTTCTTCATTAATATCGTTGTCAGTCCAAGCATTCACAGATAATATTCCATCTATATCGATTTTAAATTTTACATAGATTTTTGGTTTACCACTTGGAAGATTTTTCAAAATTATTGTTCCAAGCGATGTACAATATTTCGCGACTTCTCTTTCACCTTGTAGAATATTTATTTTTATATTTTTTTGATCAGGCGAATCTTTCGTGTAAATTTCAGTTTTTTCAATTGGTATCTGGGAGTTACGTTTGATAATTGGATCTACAAATCCGCCGAAAATTTCTATCCCGAGTGTTAATGGAGTGACATCTATTAAAGATTTTGATTTCTTGTTTACTATAAAATCAGCATATTTTGCAGCTCCTATTGCAACAATTATGTCGGGGGATTTTGTTATTATTTTTGATTCATTTACGTTAATTGATTTTGCAAGAATATTTTTAATGAAAGAAAATTTTGAGGATCCACCGACAAGAATAATATTTTCAAAATTTATATTACAATCATCAATTGTATTTTTTACGATTTCTATTGTTTTAGAGATATATTTTTCAGCGATGGTTTTTATCTCTAAGGATACCATTCTTACGGTTTCAATATGATCGATATCTGAGTAATACGAAAAATTTACACTTTTGTCATCATCAGTGATTGATGATTTTAATTTTTCTATTGAAATTTTATTTTTGAAGAATAAATTTTCTGGCAAGATTATGTGATATTTATTTTTTAAAAGTTCAATTATTTCATTATCAATGTCATCTCCTCCAAGGTTAAGATTTCCTCCAGTTTTTAGTACTTTGAATACACCAAGTTTGTATTCAACAACAGAAAAGTCGAATGTTCCACCTCCGAAGTCGTAAACTCCGTAAATTCCATCTTTTTTTAAATCATGCCCAAAAATTGCAGCTGTTGGTTCACTTAAAATTTTTAAAGTTGTAAAACCAGCATTATTCGCAGAATTCTTCATTGTATTTCTTTGAATATCGTTAAAATATGCCGGGACAGTTAATACAACTTTTGCATTGAGATTATTTTGATCACAGATATTATCGCGCAAAAATTGAAAAATATCTTTGTATATACTTTCTATAGAATGGCCATTGAAATTTTTTTTAGTTCCCAAGAACTTTTTTACAGAAAATATAGATTTATCGTTTTGTTCGCCAAGGTCGAATGAATTCTTAGAATCATAATTCACAGTTGATGGAAGAATCATTTTCCCTTTTAATTTTATATTTTCTAACTTTCCATCGTCAGCAGAAAATACGACTGTATTTGTTGTGCCAAAATCTATACCAAAAACTTTCTCTGTCATAATTAATCTAATTTTAATATTTTCTGGTGTTTAATTATAGACATATTTTATAGAATATTCCTATGAAGATAAAGACAGTGCTTTTTTTAACGTGTGCTTTTGGATTTAACAATTTTATATCAAGTAATGATTTTATGATAGATATAGAATCTATTTTAGAGAATAATGAATTGCAACTCGATTTAGATAAGTATATATTGAAAATTCTTCATAAAGGTGCAAATAAACAAGGTTTTGGATATTCATCTTTGAAAAGTTTCATTGCGACTGATCCTATTAAGGTGAATGATAATAAAATAGGCATGAAACCTAGTACCCCGATTGTTACAAGTAGTATAGATAATTCTAATAAATCAAAAAAATTGCAAAATGTTATAGAGCCTGTAATATCTCGTGTGAATCAATCTGACATTATATATTTGGATTATCAAGGATCTACGCCATGTTATGATGTCGATGTACGAAGGTTATTTTTAGATACGTTGCGATATCCAGGAAATCCAAGTGCTGTTAACAGGAGAGGAAAGTTTCTACATAAAGCGTATAATCATGCAAGAAAAGTTTTTGCTAATTTAATTAACTCTTCAGAAGATGAGATAATATTTACATCTGGTGCGACTGAATCCAATAATATTGCGATTTTGGGTTATGTAAGAAGTTTACCAAAGGATTCACATGTAATTACAACTTCGATAGAACATGCAAGTGTACTTAATACATTTAAGGCACTTAAAAATGATGGGTATGACGTTACAATTTTGAAAGTTAACAAAGATGGTATAGTTGATATAGATTCTTTCACAAAATCAATATCTCCTAAGACTAAATTTGTTTCAATAATGTATGTTAATAATGAAATAGGAACTATCCAAAATATTAAGGAAATAGGAGCAATTTGTAGGGAAAAGGGCATAGTATTTCACACAGATGCATCTCAGGCATTCGGAAAGTTGAATATAGATGTAAAAGATTTAAATGTTGATATGTTGTCCGCATCTGGACAAAAGGTGTATGCAATTCCAGGTATTGGTTTATTATATGTGTCGAATAAATTAAAGTCACAGTTGAAGCCTATTATGTATGGAGGGGAACAACAATACGGAATAAGGCCAGGAACAATTCCTGTTGCGTTAATAATAGCTTTTGCAAAGGCATCAGAAATTACATATAAAAATCTTGCATCAACAAATGATAAAATGGAAAAATTGCGAACAAAAATTAATAACGCTATGATTTCTTTAAATAATGAATTAGATAATGTTGATGGCAAACCAGTTGTTGAGTTGAATGGATCTTCTACAGATCGTATCTTGGGAAATTTAAATTATTCTATAAGAGGTGTTAATCCAGATGATTTGTTAAAATACCTGAATGATGAGTTTGCTGTGTCCTTTGGATCAGCATGTGAATCTGGCAAAGGATCTTCTCATGTTATAGTGGCAATCGATAAAGATTTAGAAAAATCACCAACCAACTTAAGGATAGGATTTGGAAGATTTACATCAAAGAAAAATGTTGAGAAATTTGTGGAAAGGTTGACTCATGCTATAAGGTATTTGCGCAAAACATATCCTGATAAAGGGCAAAGATCATGTGTTGTAAGTGATAAAATATCAATTTAATAATGTTAAGCGTTGAAAAAATTGCTATACTATTAGTATAGCTTTAATAATATTGTATTATATTGTAGTTAGTAGTCGAGGTTGTTTATGAAATTTAGGCTTAGTAGTTTGACATATTGCTTTTTGTTGGTTGGTTTTGGCACTTATAGCAATGTTTTTTCGAAAAGTGACATAAGAAGTGTTGATATAAAACAGAGGATAGAATCAGTGAAGGGGGTTGATAGTTCTGTTCTTATAAGTAGAAAACAAAAAGATGAAGAGTTTCCAATTGAAAAAGCGATAGCTTTGGCATATTCAAATAACCCGCAAATTAAAACTGCTGTTGCTGCGAAAATGGTTGCAGACGAGCAATTGGCGCAGGTTTTTTCAGAGTTTTATCCAACTATTACAGCAAAATTATCTACTGGTATAGAGTCATCAAGGGCACAGCACAACGATACCAATACGAAAATGTATAAACATTCTATGGGTGTTGATTTTGTTTTAAATTTATATGGTGACGGAACGCTTACAAAATTAGATAAAGTCCATCTGGCATTAATTGCTGAGAGGTATAACTATATAAAAATTGAACAAGATATATTGTTGAGGACTGTATCGGCATTTATGGATGTTTGGAGTGCTGCGGAACAGGTGAAGATATATGAAAAAATGAGGAATAATTTTAAGGAATGCGTGGAATTCTCAGAAGCTCATCTTAAAGCTGGTCTTTCAAAGTATCAAGATTTGGCGTCATTTAAAGCTTCATATTCAGATGCTGAATATAAATTGACCAATGCGAAGGCTGCTCTAAAGAGTGCTAAGGCTTTGTTGGCGCAATATATTGGTAAAAAGCCGAAAGGTGTTGTAGTAATTCCGTCATTCGTGATTGATATTCCTAGTGATATAAAGTTATTGAAACAAGAAGCAGAGAAACGTAATGCTGGATTGTTAGCAGAAAAATATAAAGCAGATGCTGCAAATGTTGAAATAAGTGTACAGGCTTCATGTTTCTCGCCTTTATTGAATTTGGAAGGTGGAATTGAGAGAGGTTTGATAGGAAAAAATCGTACAACAACGAATTCTGGTGTGACATTTGGTAATCATGAAAAAAATGATACATATAATGCTGGGTTTGTTGTGACGATGCCTATTTGGAAGAATAGTACCAGCGGAGGTGCTAACCCATATTCCGCAGTTAGAAAAGCAAAGATGGAATCAACGGCAGCTAGTTTTAATGTTGCAAATGTGAGAAATTCTTTACTTTCTGATGTTTCTAAATCATGGTACAGCCTTGTTGCATCAAAGGCCCAAATTGATCAAAGTATAGCTGCTGTAAAGAGTGCTGAGGTTTCAGTTGATGGATATAGGGAACAGGAAAAATTAGGTGCCTCTTCCGCAACTGACGTTGTTTATAACGAAAATAAATTGTTAGAAGCAAGATTGCAGTATGTTGAAGCAAGAAAGAAATATATAGTTTCTGCGTACCAAATAAAATCGATTTTAGGTGAGATAACTCCTGATTTTGAGAAATATTCAATAGAAAAGCACGATATTACTTCTAATGAGAACTTTGTTAAATATGCTCCTGTTAGTACAAAGGTTGCAAAAATAAAATAAAGTTTTTACTTACATTTTTTACTGTTTATAATTGTATCTACGTTACATGATTTGTGTGGTAGTGTTTTTTTATGATTTACTCTAAAGATGATTTTAAATTGATGCGCAAAGCGTCGAAACTCGCAATGATGACTTTGGATTTTATAGATGAATATGTAAAGGCTGGCATAACTACGGAAGAACTTGATAATTTATGTAATGAATTTATTGTTAAAAATGGTGGAATTTCTGCGTGTAAAGGGTACAGCGGGTATCCAAAATATACTTGCATTTCTTTGAATCATGTTATATGTCACGGAATTCCTACTGATAAGCGGAAATTGCATGAGGGAGATATTTTAAATATAGATGTTACTGTGATAGTTGATGGATTTTTTGGCGATACGAGTAGGATGTATAAAGTTGGAAAAATACAACCTATTGCTCAAAAATTAATTGATGTTACGTACCAATCTCTGTGGGATGCGATTCTCGCTATTAAGCCGTTTGATCCATTAAATAAAGTTGGTGATGTTATTTCCAAAACCATTTCTAAGACAGGATTTTCGGTTGTAAGAGATTTTTGTGGACATGGTGTGGGACGAAGGTTTCATGAAGATCCTACTGTCTTACATTTCAAGAATAAATATTCAGAAGAACCATTAAAGCCTGGAATGATTTTTACAATTGAACCAATGATTAATGTCGGAAAGCCTGATACGAAGACATTGTCCGATGGATGGACATCTGTTACAAAAGATCATTCATTATCTGCACAATTTGAACACTCAATTGGAATTACTGATAAAGGTGTTGAGGTTTTTACAATTACAGACGAAGAGGAAAAAATATACGGAAAATTTTTGGATAAGTGGAATTAGTTTTCTATTTCTCCATATTTTAGTATTTCATTTGATAATTCGTATTTTTTTGACAATGTGAACTTTTTATTACTTATAATCAATTTTATTTCGGTGTTTCCAGAAGGAAGATTTTGTATCATTTGATTTATATTGTTTAACTCAGTATTATTTCTGATTCTGATAGTAAATGACTTGATTGATGTTGCATCTATATTAGAATTTGCACGCAAAGGTTTAAATTCGTTTATATCGAGTGCTGTTATGCGTATCATCTCACTTTCTTGTTTTACAGAAGCTTTTACAATGACCATTTTTCCTTCTTCAAGTGTTTCAAATGCCTTTGAAAATACGTCAGAAAAAGCTACGACTTCATACGCGCCTGATATATCAGAAAGATGAATAAACGCAAATCTACTACCATTTTTTGAAATCTTTTTTACAACTTTGACTATAATCCCAGAAAGAATAATATTTCCTTCAAAATCTCCCATTTCTATTATATCAGAATAATGGATTACACCTATACGATGTAATTCCTCTTCAAAGCCCATCATAGGGTGGGATGATAGATAAAATCCTATTGCAGAAAATTCATAATTTAATTTTTCAATTTCACTCCATTCATTATGCTTTTTTAACTTTAATTTTTCATCATCCTGATTTCCAAAAAGAGAAAATTGCTTTTTATTTTTAGAAATATCGTGGAAGTTTATCATGTTTTGTACGTTCATAAAAAGTTCTCTTCGATTATTATGAACTTCATCAAAAGCTCCACTGCAAATTAATGATTCCAGAAGTTTTTTATTTGCAACTTTTTGTGTTGATCTTTTTAAAAAATTTGATACATCATAGAAAGCTCCATTTTTATTCCTTTCATCTATTAATTCTTGAACAGCTGCTTCTCCAACACCTTTGACAGCGGATAACCCATACCGAATTTGTAATTCATCTCCTGATTTTTCTACAGAAAAGTTGGAAACAGATTTATTAATATCAGGTGGTAAAAGTTTTATATGAAGTCTATCTAATTCTTGTTTAAAGTAACTTAATTTATCAGTATTTCCTTTATCAAGATTCATTAAAGCAATCATAAATTCAACAGGATAGTGTGCTTTCAAATAAGCTGTTTGGTATGAAATCAAAGCATAAGGTGTAGCGTGTGATTTGTTAAATCCGTATCCAGCAAATTTGTTTATTTGTTCAAATAATGAATCAGCAATTTCTTTATCAATTCCTCTTTCCACGCATCCATTTATGAACCTTTCTTTTTGCATAGCCATTTCAGATTTGATTTTTTTCCCCATAGCACGCCTTAAAAGGTCAGCTTGCCCAAGTGAATATCCTGCCATAACCTGCGCAATTTGCATAACCTGCTCTTGATACACCATAACGCCATACGTTGGTTCAAGTATATCTTTGACGAGAGGATGCGCATATACAATTGGTTCCTCACCGTGTTTTCTTGCGACATATTTTGGAATATCATCCATAGGGCCAGGTCTATACAATGCAACCAATGCGATAAAATCTTCAAATCTATCAGGTTTTAATTTTCGAATTACATCGCGCATACCTGTACTTTCAAGTTGAAAAACCCCGACAGTTTCAATTTTGTTTACCAGTTTAAAAACTTTTTCGTCGTCAAGTGGAATAAAGTTTATATCAAGGTCTATGTTTCTATTTTTCAGTAAATCAACTGTCTGCTGAATTGTTGTTAAAGTTTTAAGGCCAAGGAAGTCGAATTTTACAAGTCCTGCTTTTTCAACGTATTTCATGTTGAATTGAGTTACAGGAATATCGGATTTAGGATCTTTGTAAAGAGGAACAAGTTCATCCAAGTCTTGGTTTGCGATAACAATTCCTGCTGCATGTGTGGAACAATGCCTTGATAATCCCTCCAATTTTAAAGAAATATCAAAAAGTCTTGCTACTTGTTCATCACTTTTTATTAAATCTTGAAGAGCAGGTTCAACATCAATTGCTTGTTGAAGAGATAGTGGGTTTGTTGGATTTTGAGGCACCAATTTACAAATACTGTTAACCTGTCCGTATGGCATTTCAAGAACACGCCCCACATCACGCAATACCGCTCTTGCCTGCAATTTTCCGAAAGTTATAATATGCCCGACTCTTGTTCTACCATATTTTTCACATACGTAATTTATTGTAAGTTCACGTTTTTCCTGGCAAAAGTCTATGTCGAAATCCGGCATAGAAATACGTTCTGGGTTTAAAAACCTTTCGAAAATTAAGCGAAATTTGATTGGATCAAGGTTAGTGATAAGTAAACTCCATGCAACTATACTTCCTGCCCCTGATCCACGGCCAGGACCAACAGGGACATGATGATGAACAGACCATTGTACGAAATCAGAGACAATCAAGAAATAGCTTGAAAATCCCATTTTAGCAATAACACCAAGTTCATAGTTTAACCTTTCGAAGTATTTTGGATGCTCAGTTTCAGGAACATGTTTTAATCTCTCTTTAAGACCACCAGTAGCTTTTTGTTTTAATGCATCATCAGGAGTTACACCTTCCTTTAAGTCCACCTTTGGAAGCATAGGTTTTTTTTCTCTGACCATGAAAGAACAACGTTTCGCAATGTTTATTGTATTTTCAATTGCTTCAGGAAGATCCTTAAATAATTCCTTCATTTCCTCTTGGGATTTAAAATAATAATCTTCAGAAGTTCTTTCTCGGTCATTCTCAGATATAAACTTACCTTGCTTTATGCATAACAAGACATCATGCGCCTCAACCATATCTGGAGAAGCGAAATGTACATTGTTTGTTGCAACAATTGGAATATTATATTCATATGCGAGTTCAAGTTGAGTTTTTTCTATATTTTGCTCATGCTGGTCTCTGATAATTTCAACGTACAATCTATCTCCAAAAATTTTCTTAAGGTATACGAGGTTAGTTTTTGCTTGGTCAATTAATCCTTTTCTTATATCTTCGCCAAGGATACCTTTTTCTCCTCCCGTTAATGCTATAATCCCATCAGAATGTTTTTCAAGCATCGACAATGGAAATTCAGGAGTTTCCGTATTTCCATACTTTAAATACGAATCGCTTACAATTTTTAAAAGATTTTTATAACCACTTTCATTTTGAGCAATTAACAACAATTCTCCGGTTTTATGTTTATTAGATTGAGTAATTTGTTTGTCTTTACTGATTGTGACGACAGCACCTATGATAGGTTGAATACCTTTTCCAGAGAGTGTGATTGAAAATTCGAGAGCGCCAAATAGATTGTTCAGATCAGAGATTCCCACGGCTGGCATATCATTTTTTAAACATAATTCAGCGACAGTTGGAAATTTTATAGCTCCTTTTAAGAGAGAATATGAACTGAATAATCTTAAGTGGACAAACTCTTGCATAAATGGTATTAACAATTCTTAAGGTATTATATCTTAATAATATTGGTTTTTCGAGATATCAATATAAAAATTAGAAAGGAGCAATTATATCAAGTAATTCTGTTCCATATCTTGGTTTCTGTTGTCTTGACATAGCACCTTCTCCACCGAATGAAATACGTGCCTCGGCAATTTTGTCGTATGCTATCGTATTTTCTGATGTGATATCTTCTGGTCTTATTATTCCACTTAATGTGATCTGACGTTTTTCATAATCGACGATAATTTCTTGATTTCCTTCAACGTATAAGTTTCCATTTGGAAGTTCACTTTTGATTATTGCTGCCATATTAAATTTTAAAGTATCTCCACCTCTTGAAATAAGATTTCCTGATACTTTTGCAAGATCTTGCCCGGATGAAAGTCCTCCAGATTTTTCTTGATCAGATTCGGAGGCAGATTTACCTTCTGTATCTGTTTTTGTTTTTTCATAAGGATTTCCAAGTATTGCATCTGCAACTTTTGACTCTCTCACAATTGACTTTAAAATTTTTCTTATGTTAAGTAAAGAATCAGGATGAGAAGACGAAATTGTGTTTGATGCTGTTAATTTTGCTTGTTGGTCTTTTACATCAATTATAACTGTTAATATATCTCCAACTTTTGCAGCGCGTTGATCTTGAAAAAATGATTTATTTCCAGGGGTCCATAATGAATTCGAGTGTTTACCATGAGAAATTGTTTTTATACTGTTATTATCAATACGATATATGTTGGGTGTTGAGTTTTGTTGATAATTATTTGAATGAGCGTGATTATTTTTTTGTAAATGGTTTCCCTTATCGGAAAAAGCGAATTTATAATTTTGTACATCTTCCTCATTTGTAGTTGGAATTTTTATTTCAGAAAATCTTGGTTTGTCTCCAAGATGACGTAATGCTTCTATTTTTTCTATACAAGATGTTAAAAATATTAACATACCCATTAACAAGTACTTCATACTATTTTTAGTTCTACGTTTAAAGTTTATTAAGAAAATTGTTTACATTTGGTTAACGAAATTTATATTTTAGAATTTAAGGTGAAAAACGTATTCATATTGTGTAAATTAATTTAATTTTAATTAATTTGAGTATAATATGCTTTAATTGTATAATTGTATTGAAAAATACGGGAGATAGTTTTGGCACAGTTATCTGATTTTAGAATTTTAATATGTAATGATGATGGGATATTTTCAACAGGTATCAAAATCTTGGAAAGAATAGCAAGAGATATTTCTCCTGATGTCTGGGTTGTTGCTCCTGAGTTTGAACAAAGCGGAAAGGGGATGAGTGTAACTTTCAATGATATTTTACGTGTTAATGAAGTTTCTCCAAGAAAATATACGGTTAATGGAACGCCAGCAGATTGTGTTGTTATGGCTGTAAATCATATATTGACGGATAAGAAACCTGATTTGGTTATAACAGGGATTAATCATGGAAATAATGTTGGAGATACTGTATTCATTTCTGGAACGGTTGGTGCAGCACAAATTGCTGCATTTCATGGTATAAGATCGATTGCAGTAAGCCAAGATTGTTATGAAGGGGTTCCACCTAAATTCCACTTGCCGGATCATTTTTTGCCACAGATATTGAAAAAGCTTATTAAATTCAATTGGCTTAATGGAATGGTTGCGAATATCAATTTCCCAGAGGCTTCAATTTCTGAGGTAAAAGGGACAGTTGTTGTTCCACAAGGATCTATGAAGATTGATTGGAATGTTATTGAACGGACAGACCCTGTTGGGTATCCGTATTATTGGGTAAGATCGAATTGGGATTCCAAAAACCCAAGTACAAAAACAGATACAAATTATCTAAACGATAAATATATCACTATTACGCCTATTGATACCAATTTGAATAATCAGATGTTTTTGGATGAGCTCGAAGAATTTATGAATTCATAAATTTTTTTCCTTAACCTAAATTTACAGTGTATAATCTATAGGTAGTAGTTTTATTTCCAAAATGAATGAAGCGCTGATATTATACGAGTTAATATTTTGTGTGGCATCTATTTTTGTTCTGCATAAGTTTTTTAAGCTTAGTGGGTTGTATGCTTTTAATATTATCGCTGTGATTGCTGCGAATATACAGGTTTTAAAATTTACATCGTTTTCTTTTTATAGTTCTCAGGTTGCCTTGGGAAGTGTGATTTTTTCTTCTACATTTATTGTGGATAACATTATTACAGAAGAATACGGACCAAAAAGTGCTCGTGATGGAGTTTTGTTAAGTAGCTTGGCTTACATAATTTTCTCTATTGCAATGTACATATGTATATTTTATAGAAATGTTGGTGATCCTTATATGGGTTGTTGTATAAGAGCAATATTCTCTAATTCTTATGGAATAATTATATCTAGTATTTTTTCGTACATAGCGAGCAAATTATTTGATGTTTATTGTTTTGAAGGAATTAAAAAAATTACTTTCGGAAAATTAAAATGGATAAGGTTCAACGTATCG
Organism: uncultured Holosporaceae bacterium; assembly: GCA_949290705.1. Classification (GTDB taxonomy): domain Bacteria; phylum Pseudomonadota; class Alphaproteobacteria; order UBA3830; family CASESI01; genus CASESI01. The sequence goes on from CASESI010000001.1 coordinate 54,013, forward strand.
TCTCTAATTTCTGCATTTATCGATCAGGTTGTGTTTTCAGTTTTGTGTTGGAAAGTATTTTTGGTGAGAGAGTTTTCCTGGTCCGAAATTTTCAGTGTATATGTTACATTTGGATATTGTTTCAGAGCGATTATGATAATAATTGTCGGTACAATTTTCTCGAGAAAGTAATTTGATAAATGTTCTATTTTTAATTTAAAACTTGTTGATAAAAGTCTCGCATTTTTATACTATATTCGAATTAAGGGTTTTTATTATGTTTAAAGGATATATTGCCGCAGTTGTTTCTCCGTTTAAGGATAATGTGCTCGATAAAGATGGGTATTCAAAGTATATATCATGGCTTGTTGATTCAGGTATTAATGGAATTGTCGTTTCTGGGACGACAGGGGAATCATCTGCATTATCTAGGAATGAAAAAATTAATTTAATAAATACTTCGATAGAAACGGTTAATAAAAGGATTCCTGTAATAGTCGGTGTTGGTGCTTCAAATACGCAAGATGTTATAAGACAACTTGACGATATAAACCAGATTGATGGAATTGATGCAATAATGGTTGTGACGCCGTTTTATGTAAAACCAAATCAAAAGGGAATCATAGAACATTATAGAATGATCTCAGAGGTTTCGAAATTTCCAATCGTGATTTACAATAATCCTGGTCGTGCATGTGTTGATATTGCGCCTGACACAATTGTGACGATTGCAAAATTTAATAAAATAATTGCTTTGAAAGAGGCTTCTCCTGATCTTTCAAGGTTTACGTATTTAAGAAAAGCACTTGGAACGAATTTCTCTTTACTATCTGGAAATGATGATACTGCTCCTGGTGCATTTGCAATGGGGGCAGATGGTGCTATTTCTGTGTCGGCAAACATTATTCCAAACTTATGTTCTGATATGTATAAATCATTTGAAAGTGCTGATTTAAAATCATTTTCAGAGATTCGTAATAAGGTATTTAATATACACAAATTAATGTTCAAGGAGCCAAGTCCTGCACCTTTGAAGTATGCATTAAGCCTTAAGGGATTTATTACAGATGAAGTGCGTATGCCGATTATGACTCTTTCAGATGATACAAAAAGAATGATCCATGACGAATTGCTTGGACTGAAGTTAATATGATAAACAATGGCGATATAATTATAAAAAATAGGAAAGCCCATTTTAATTACGCTATTGAGGATACTTTCGAGGCTGGTATTGTTTTGACCGGGTCGGAAGTAAAGTCATTGCGTGCCGGAAAATGCAGCATTAAGGATGCATTTGTGATGGACTATGATGGGGAGTTGTTTCTTGATAACTCTACAATTAATGAATATGAGTTTGCGTCACGACAAAACCACAATCCATCAAGGCGCAGAAAATTATTGCTTCAAAAACGTGTAATACAAAAGCTGATAGGTAAAATTCGCACTTCTGGATATTCTGTCATTCCCATCAGTATGTATTTTAACAAAGCTGGACGTGTTAAGCTTGAGATAGGTGTTGGAAAGGGAAAAACACTTGTTGATAAGAGAGAGACAATAAAACAAAGGGATTGGCAGAGAGAGAGGGCTGCTCTTTTAAAGAGAGAAATGTGACGATAACAATTGGGAGTTTTGAAAATGAGATTTGCTTATGATTGGTTGAAAAGGCATTTGGATACAGAAAAATCGGTCTATGAAATTGCTGATGAATTAACTTCTCTTGGAATAGAGGTGGATGAGGTTATTGATAATTACGATTATTTGAAAAATTTTTCTGTTGCAACTGTTAAGGAGCTTCGTCCACATCCTGATTCTGATCATCTAAAGATATGTACTGTGGATACTGGCGATGGGATTGTTACAATTGTTACAGGTGCTTCGAATGTAAAAAAAGGTAAGAAATATCCATTAGCCAAAATAGGGACGTTTATTCCAAATGGAGAGTACACAATCGAACTTCGTAAATTGCGTGGGATTGAAAGTAATGGAATGCTTTGTTCTGCTGATGAGATGTTGATTCCAGGTGAGTACGAAGATGGGCTTATGGAGTTGTCTGATAAATTAAAAAACGGGACAACGATCTATGATGCACTTAATTTGCATGAGTATATTCTTGATGTTTCAATTACACCTAACCGTGGAGATTGTTTTGGAATTCGCGGAATTGCTAAAGATTTAGCTGCAAAAGGTGTTGGTATTTTGAAAGATCTAAAAATTCCGTCAATAAAAACAGAGACAAAATTTCCATATACAATTTCTTCAGATGAGTTTGTGTCAAGTACGTGCCAGGCTTTTACTGCAATTGCGATCAGAAATATCCATAATGCCGAGAGTCCATCATGGTTGCAAAAGTTATTGATTTCTGCTGGATTAAAACCTAAAAATGTTATCGTTGATGTGACAAATTTCATGAGTATCGACATGGCAAGGCCTTTGCATGCTTACGATATTAACTTAATAGATGGTCATAATTTAACAGTTAAGTATTCCAATAATGGGACAGAATTTACAGATTTAAAAGGCAATAAACATATTTTAAATGACACGATTGCTGTTTTAGCGGATGAATTGTCTCCTATCTCGATTCTTGGAATAATGGGTGGAGAGAGGACGATGTGCTCTCTAAATACGACGGATATTATTCTTGAATCTGTTTATTTAACGCCTGAAAAGATTATGGCAGAAGGGCAATATTTGAATATCACAAGCGATGCTCGAACAAGATTTGAACGTGGAACTGACCCAGAGACTGTTGTTTTATGCCTCAAAATTGCCGCTGATATGATCGTAAATATTTGTGGCGGAGAGGTGTCGGAGATTGTTTCAACAAGTAGTTACAAACCAATCCCAAATGCAATACCTTTTAAAATTTCTGATTTTGAAAAATTGATGGGTATTACGTTTGAGGATGATGAAGTGATTTCCATCCTCCAAAATCTAGGTTTTGATATTACAGAGACAGAGCCAGGAAAATATACAGCTATTCCGCCTTCTGCACGTCATGATATTCATCAAAAGGAAGATTTGATAGAGGAAGTTGCAAGAGTTTTTAATTACGATAAATTTAAAGAGAATGCATTTTTTGTTGAGCCACTTGTGTTGAATAACAGTGATGATGAAGTGAAATTTAAATTATTAAACTCTGTTAAGAAATTTTTGGCTTCAAATGGTTATGATGAGACTGTGAATTATTCTTTCATTTCAAAGTCTGATAAAGAGAGATTTTTTCGTAATGATAAATTAATAGAGCTTGCAAATCCACTAAGTGTTGAATTTTTATATATGCGTCCTTCTTTGCTTTCGAATATGGTTAATTTAACTGCGAAGTTGTTGAATTATGGCGAAAGGGAAGTTAATATATTCGAAGTGGGAAATGTGTATTCCAAAAATGCTGAGAATACGCGCATATCCGCGGTTGCTGCTTTCCCTGATCAGATTCATAATCCATGGAATGATAAGAATAAGTATGGTATATTTGATATTAAAAGGGTTTTCTTTTCTGTTTTAAGTTGCATAGGAATTGATCTTCGATTAATACAAATAAGATCTAATGATGTTCCTTCGTATATGCATATCACAAGGACAGGGATTATTTCTGTGCGAGGAATCGATCTTGGATTTTTTGGCGAGGTAAATCCAAAAATATTATCTGACCTTGGCATAAGAACTCGTGTTGTTGTATTTGATTTCGATTTTGATAAGTTTTTCAACAACAGAGATGTATTGACGCTATCTAATAAAAAATTTGCAAACACCAAATTACAAAAGATATACAGGGATTTCGCTTTCGTTTTCGATAAAGGAACAGAAGTTCAGAAAATAAAAGGGGTGATTTGCACTGACCACAGGATTTCAAATGTCATAACTTTCGATGTTTACGAAGATGAAGTTCTTGGCAATGATAAAATCTCAATTGCGTTTAACATAGAAATCGATCAAGCCGATGGAAAGACTTTAACAGATGATGATATACAAGAGATATCTTCAAAGATAATAAAGTCTGTCGGTATGATGGGTGGAGTTTTACGAGGTTAAAATTAACCATCGTATTTTTTTATCAACTCTCCTATTTTATTTACGAGCTCGTTTATAAGCTTCTTGTCCATGCCCTCGACGAGGACCCTTATAACGGGTTCGGTTCCTGATTTCCTTACCAATATTCTGACTTGCTTTTCGTGGCTTGTTTTTATGTTCAGGATTTCTGTTTGCAAGTCTTCGTTTTCAAGCAGGGAGAGATTTTCGACACCGACATTTTTCTGTGCTTGGTGGCATGGAGTGTATTCGGATTTTAAGTCGCTTAACTTTTTCCCTGTTTTGCTCATTATGTACAAAACCTGTAAGCCTGCCACGATTCCATCCCCGGTCGAGTTAAGGTTGCCGATGATGACGTGCCCTGATTGTTCTCCTCCTATGAAAGAGTTGGTTTCAAGCATTTTCCGGATCACGTACTTATCGCCGACTTTTGTGCGGATTACTGTTATGCCTTTAGATTTTAAAAAATTTTCCATGGCAAGGTTCGTCATCTCCGTGACTATCACCGTGTCGTTTTTCAACTGATTCACGGATTTTAAGTAATTCGCGATAATTGCGATAATCTGATCTCCGTCAACGATTTCACCATTTTCATCCGACATGATAATTCTGTCGGCATCTCCATCAAGGGAAATCCCAGCATTTGCGGTTTGCGCCACAGTGGCTTTTGTTATAACCTCAGGGTGCATAGCGCCAGCATCGTTATTGATGTTGTAACCGTTTGGTTCATCGTTAATGGAAATTACGTCGATGCCAAGTTCCCAGAAAACTGTTTTTGCAATTTTGTATGCCGCTCCGTTTGCGGAGTCTATCACGATTTTTAGGTTGGTGAAAGAAGCACCTTTTTCGATCGTAGATTTCACGAACTCGATGTATCTTTCATCCGCCCCGTCTATTCTGTAACACTTCCCAAGTGAGCCAGTTGTTGGTTCAGGGAGGTTATTGAAGACTCTCTCCTCGATTTCAGTCTCGGCAGATTCAGATAATTTGTATCCGTCACTGTCGAAGATTTTTATCCCATTATAATTAAAGGGATTGTGTGAGGCGGAAATCATGATCCCAAGGTCTGCTCTCATTGACTTTGTAAGCATAGAGACAGCAGGGGTTGGCATAGGACCAAGCAACATAACATCAATTCCCATGGAGATAAATCCAGAGGTTAATGCTGATTCAATCATATACCCCGATAGCCTTGTATCTTTGGCTATAATCACTCTGTGATTTTTATTATTTTTTTTCAATATATATGCGCTTGCAGAAATTGCAATTTTAACGCACATCTCGGGGGTAATCGGATAGCGATTCGCTATGCCGCGTATTCCATCTGTTCCAAAAAGTTTACTCATGCCGTATAATATATCACACATGTTTAAAACGACAATTATTTTTAATGCTAAAAAAATTTATTGTGAAGTGAAAAATTACATAAGAGAGTTTCTCGTCCAAGTTGTGTCGGAGAAATTTTTTATGTGGTTTCCTGTCTTTGTTGGGATAGGAATATTTCTCACATTCGATAGCTTTTTTTATGGCTCTAATTTTTTTTATGCATTATTTTTATTGCCAGTTTTATTATTTTTTAAAAAGGCCAGAGGCGTTTTAACAGCCCTTGTAATCGGGGTGTTTGTAGCCTCTTTGAAACTGTATTTTCTTTCAAACCACAAAATGTTAGATCATGAAATCGATTTCATAAAATTAAGTGGTGTAATTGAAAAAACAGAGTTCATCAAAAGTGGCACAAGGGTTACGGTTGTGACCGACCTTGGTCGCTTAAAATTAAACAGCCTTATAAAAAATGTTAAAGCTGATGTTTTCAACCCTGGGAATAAAATCCGCTTCATAGCCAGGTTGTATCCTTTTTCTGATAACAACCTTGGATATAATTTTTTCAGGCAAGCCTTTTTCGAAAGGTGCTATGCAAAGGGTGTCATATTGGCCAAACCATATGTCATGGAAAAAGTCAGCAGAAGCGAACTGTCAATTTTATTGGAAGGCATCAGAAATAAAATCAATGCCAAAATAAATCATGACTTTTCGCCCGACACCAAAGGAATAGCAGAAGCCTTAATAACAGGGGATAAAGGAGAAATCCCAATCAGCATAAGAAATAATTACGCCAAATCAGGAATCGCCCATATCCTTGCTATCTCTGGGTTGCACATAACTTTAATCGCCGGAATGATATATTTTTTAATGCTATATATCTTTTTGTTAATCCCATCTTTTTCTCTTCGATTCGATGCGAAAAAAATCGCAATCATATTGTCTTTTATCGCGGCTTTATTTTATGTTTTCATCGCCGGGATGAGAGTGCCAGCAATCCGCGCATTAATTATGTACGGCGTTATCGTGATCGCTGTCCTCTTTGACAGGGTGGCATTCAGCCTACGCAATGTCTCCATCGCGGCATCAATTATTTTAATTTTAATTCCCGAGACAATTGATAACCCTGGATTCTACATGTCATTTTTCGTCGTGGCCTCTTTGGTAAGTTATTACGAAGATCGCAAAATACAAGATGGGTATTTCCAAGGTATCGTTGTCTCGAGTATCATATCTTCTTTTGCTGTCTTACCTTTCTCTTGGTATTTTTTCAACCAGATTGTTGGAAATGGAATTTCGGCCAACTTATTATCTATTCCGTTACTCGGTTTTATAATCATGCCTTCCATGATAGGGTATATCATAGGTTTCGATTTTTTTGGCATAATAGCAGATCACAGTATAAAGCTACTTAACTTAATCGCTGAAGTTGTATCAGCATTTGATTTTTTATTTTTCCGTCTTGCTACGCCAAGTTTTTGTGTTATGTCAATCATACTTCTGGGGATGCTTGTTATTATTATTAACAAGAATAAAATCATCGGGTGCGGCATGATATCTTTTGCCGTGATTTTATACGAGATACTCCCGAAGCCATTCCTCTTCTTAGGGAATGATTTCAAAGTGTTCGGAGTAAAAGATGGTGACACCTTTTACGTCAACGATATGGTCAAATCAAGGTCGATGACCAACATGTGGCGGCAGATCTCGGGGGCAAAATCGAAACAGAAACTACTCCGCCGAGACGACATATTTTGCTCGCCAACTTACCAAATCACCAATTCGAGTGAGCATTTGTCTGTCGCCGAAGACAATAAAATAATCGCGACAGTACAAAAAAATAAAGGAACAAAAAATACGAATATAATAATAAAGAGGTAATTATTTATTCATCGAGCTAAAGAATTCCTCGTTGTTCTTTGTCTGAGACAATTTATCAATCAAGAACTCCATAGCTTCAACAGTTCCCATAGGTTGCAAAATCCTTCTCAGTATCCACATTTTTGAAAGTTTGTTTTTACCAACAAGGATTTCCTCCTTACGCGTTCCAGACTTGTTTATATCGATTGCAGGGAATATCCTCTTGTCAGAAAGTTTTCTGTCAAGCACAATCTCGGCATTACCGGTTCCCTTAAACTCCTCGAATATAACCTCATCCATCCTTGACCCAGTATCAATCAACGCCGTAGCGATAATTGTAACGGATCCGCCTTCCTCGACATTACGAGCGGCCCCAAAAAACCTCTTCGGTCTTTGTAACGCGTTTGCATCAACACCACCAGTCAACACCTTGCCGGATGAAGGACATACAGTGTTGTAGGCGCGGGCAAGCCTTGTGATAGAGTCAAGAACGATCACAACGTCACGCTTTTGCTCCACCAAACGTTTTGCCTTTTCAATTACGATTTCAGCAACCTGGACATGACGTGTAGGAGCCTCGTCAAAAGTGGAGCTTATCACCTCACCCTTCACGGACCTCTGCATATCAGTCACCTCTTCAGGACGTTCATCAATCAAAAGCACAATCAAATATGCCTCTGGATGATTTGTCGATACCGCCTGAGCAATGTTTTTAAGCATCTCAGTTTTTCCGGTACGTGGAGGAGCAACGATCAACGCACGTTGCCCCTTTCCAATTGGGGTGATAATTTCGCAAATACGATTCGTTAAATCCTTTTCCCCCTCTATCTCCAGATTGATTTTTTCCATCGGATACAAAGGAGTCAAATCGTCGAAATACACCCTATGCTGCATATCCTCGATAGCGCCGAAGTTTATTGTGTTGATCTTCACAAGAGCAAAATATTTTTCATTATCCTTTGGAGTTCTTAACATTCCCTCGATTGAATCACCAGTTTTTAATCCCAACTTTCGTATTTGGGTAGGAGAAACATATATATCATCAGGACCAGCCAGGTAATTAGCCTCGGGAGAACGTAAAAATCCAAATCCCTCTTGCAAAATTTCAAGCACACCCTCGCCGTAAATCTCACATCCGGCAGCAGCCTTTGCTTTTAAAATCGCAAACATCAAGTCATGCCTATGCATCGCATTAGCATTCTCGATTCCTAGCTCACTTGCGAGCTTGTTCAGCTCTACAATTGGCATCTTCTTAAGATCTTTTAATCTCATAATTTATTTTTAAAACTTTGAAAAAATGAAAAAACTAACTAATATCAATTAGAAAATTTATTTTATTACTGTATCATACTTTTTTTAAAAAGTCAAGTACTTTTTTTAATTTTTTTTAAAAAATTTATTAACCATTTATTAACCTTTGTAAATCAAGCTTAGAAGGTAAGGTGAGTTGCGATTTGACATTTTTATATTAAAAAAATTTGTTTTTTCGGTTTGGTATAGGTATAATATATGTGGTTAATTAAAAAAGACATTATGAAAACAAAAATTTTTACTTTGATCAGTGCGTTCAGCTTTGCAATATCTTCTGCTGAATGTTCAGAAAAAATGATTAATGGCGGGGTTGTGCAAGTTAATTCTGGCTCAATAAAATACGGTTATAATGATGAAGGTGATCCGGTTGCATATATTGGTAAAGATATATGTATATGCAAGACACCTATTATGGAAAGACGTCAAAGATTGCCAAAAACACCAAACACTCCAAGTATGCCCCCAGTAGAAAATTATGAAGATTCAGAAGATGGTGAGATAAACAATTTACCAACACCACCATTGTTTGGTGCGAATGAATCGATAGACAATGGCAAAGCTTTGGATATTAGAGTATTGGGGCCAAGTGATTTTATAACACCTGTGAAGAAACGAATGAGAAAAATTCCATCATATCAACGTCCACTTTTTGTGTTGAGTGCAAACGTTACTTGCGTAAGACACCAAAATCTCTCATTTAGTGATCAAATATCACTGCAAAATGGTCTTTTTACGCCAACAAAAAGATTCAAGCGTGCTGTATCCTACCCAGTTAGTGCCGAAGAAAGAGCAAGCTTGTGCCGTGTATTATTTTAATAATATTAATAATTATATAAATTAATATTATTTTGATATACTTCGTTTAGTATTGATAATGCCGAGTTTTGGTATCTGATCTTTTCAGATACTTTGGATAATTTGTTTTTATTTATTATATTGCGTGTTTTCGCAAATATGTTATACCATCCAGCACGGGAGTCATGTGCCACCTGTGCATAGAGGTTATTATATTTATACTCTGATGATACAATGTACGAATACATAACATTTCGCGCGAATCGAAGGCTTGCATCATCGTATACGTATTTGTTGAATTTTTTGTAGATAGACTGGTGCGATAAGTTGTGTCTCATGATGTTGCGAATCGTGAAATCGAACATGTCAATCTGAAACGAACTCTTTGCAAGTGATATTGAGGAAGAGTAATATGGGTTTGTTTGGTTCAAAAACATCCCGTTGTATTGTGCGTTGCCAGAGTTATTAATAATTGTCAAATTTGCGGAATTGTTTCCGGTATTTTGGTAATAAATTGATGGTTCCGGGAAGTCTGTTTCAATAATGAATAAGACAGTCGCGAGCAGGATTAAAGATGGTTTAAGCATATTTCACCTTTTGGTAACTTAGATTAATGATATTACAAAAAGGTAAATAAATGGTTAATTTGACTATAAATTTTTAATCAGTGAATCAATTTTTTGCAAATTGGATAAAAGCTGCTCGAATTTTGAGAGGTACACCATGTTCGGCCCATCACAAGGAGCTTGGTCGGGGTTGTCGTGCACTTCGAAAAACAATCCTGCCACACCAACAGCGGTTGCGGCCCTTGCGACAGTTTCAACAAATTCGCGATGTCCGCCGCTGCACGTTCCGTTTCCGCCCGGTGTTTGTACGGAATGCGTAGCATCAAAAACGACAGGATACCCTGTTGCCTCCATAATAGGTAACGCGGTCATATCATTCACAAGCCTGTTATATCCAAAGCATGCACCACGCTCACAAAGGAGGATTTTCTCGTTTCCGGTCGATGAAATCTTTTCCGCAACATTTTTCATATCGTCTGGTGCCATGAATTGCCCCTTCTTCACGTTGATGATCTTTCCGCTCTTCCCAGCCGCGACGAGGAGGTCGGTCTGCCTTGATAAAAATGCAGGGATTTGCAATACATCAACAATATCTTTCACGATGTCGATTTGGTATGTCTCGTGAACGTCGGTAATCGTTGGTACGTCGAACGTTTTCTTTACCTTTTCAAAAATTTTGCATCCAACATCGATCGAGACACCGCGAGCACTTCGGATGCTTGTCCTGTTCGCTTTGTCGAAAGATGATTTGAAGACGAAATGGATTTTCAACCTTTCGGTGATTTTTTTGAGCTCTTCAGCCATGAACATCACGTGATCCTCGGATTCCATCACGCAAGGCCCAGCAATCACGAATATAGGGAGCGAGTTTGAAACATCAAACCTCCCGGAAATATTAACTTTTTTAAAAATTTCAGACATACACCGTCAGTATAATACTTTTCGTGAAAATGTTCAAATCTTGTATTTACCAAAAAGTATTAAAACTATGAATTGAAAAATGTTCATATTTCCCCTTGGCTCAATTCTTGGGATTCGATATTTGTCAGATTCCAATTCTTGGTAGCTTTTCAATTTTTTCCCGATTATGACAGCCGTCTTGTAGCCAGCTTTTTCAAGCATTTCAACATGAGCATCGGTAAATTTTCCGTATGGATACGCAAAGCTTGTGCAAGGTGCGCCTGTGATGGATTCGATTGTAGATTTAGATTTCACGATGTCGTCGTTAACAATGTCGTCGCTGTACTCTAACATATTTATGTGATTCGTTGAGTGAGAACCGAATTCAACAAGTCCGGAATCCTGCATGGTTTTCATTTGCTCGTCGGATAGAACCTTTTTCCCAGCAATGGACCTGCATGCGTACACGGTTGCTTTCACGTTGTATTTTTTCAAAATAGGGAACACGTTCGTGTAAATATCCTCGAACCCGTCGTCAAAGGTTATAAACGCCCTTCGGTTGTGTTTTTGGATTTCTTTATCGTCGAATAAGTCTTCGATGGTATAGAATTCAAAATTCAACTTTTTCAACATAGCAATTTGCCGCTCAAATTTTGCGGAAGACATGTTCGTTTTATAGGATACTTCCTTGTCAGAAACATTATGGTATAAGAAAATCCTTGGGTTGTCCCTGTGGTTGAATGCATACACAACCATCAAGACCAGAATCAAAAGTACAAAACCAATAGTATATATCATGATCAAAAATCCACACTACAACGCAAATATAGCAGATAAAAATTGAAAAGTTAAGATAAATAAATTAAAAATAGAAAATTATCTTTGAAGAGGTTTGTACCTGATTTTGTGTGGTTCGATGAAATCCGTGCCAAGTCGACGTTTTAGATCCTCTTCATAGAAAGTGTAATCGCCTTCAAACCATGTTACTTTGCTGTTTCCTTCGAATGCGAGAATGTGAGTTGCGATTTTATCCAAGAACCATCTGTCGTGGCTTATCACAACTGCGCATCCAACGAAATTCTGAAGGCCATCTTCAAGGGATCGCAATGTATCAACATCGAGATCGTTCGTAGGTTCGTCGAGTAATATAAGGTTTGCGCCGGATTTCAAAAGTTTTGCAAGATGCACACGGTTTCTTTCTCCACCGGACAATTGCCCAACTTTTTTCTGATGATCAGGTCCTTTAAATCCAAAGTTTGCGACATATGCTCTGCTTGGGATTTTTCTTTTTCCAAGTTCAAGTTCGTCATGCTTTTCGGAAATTTCTTCCCAAACGGTTGCATCGGGGTTAAGCTCGTCTCTTCCTTGATTGACATAGGCCATTTTTACCGTTTCGCCAATTTTTATTGTGCCAGCATCAGGTTTTTCCTCGCCAGTTAAAATTTTAAACAATGTGGATTTTCCAGCACCGTTAACACCTATGACGCCCACAATTCCGTTTGGAGGGAGTTTAAAGGATAAATTCTCAAATAATAATTTATTACCGAACCCTTTTGCCAAATTATCAGCCTCTATCACGACATTACCAAGTCTTGGTCCAGGTGGAATATAAATAACAGATGTGTCGTAATAATTTTCTTTTTCCGCATCGGCTTTAAGCATTTCTTCGTATGATGACAAACGAGCCTTGCTTTTTGCTTGGCGTGCTTTATGCGACATTCTTACCCATTCAAGTTCAGATGCCAGGAATTTCTTACGGTCAGCATCATGCTTTTCCTCAAGTTCCATCCTTTTTTGTTTGTACGTAAGCCATGCAGAATAGTTTCCTTCAAATGGATATGCATTTCCGTACTCCAATTCCAAAATCCATCCGACAACATTATCGAGGAAGTACCTGTCGTGGGTGACAAGAACGACTGCACCTTCGTATTCCTTCAAATGTCTTTCAAGCCATGCAATAGATTCAGCATCCAAGTGGTTTGTAGGCTCGTCAAGGAGTAATAAATCGGGCTTTTCAAGTAATAATTTGCAGAGTGCAACACGCCTTTTTTCTCCACCAGATAATTTTGTAACATCAGCATCTGCATCAGGGCAGCAGAGGGCATCCATAGCGATTTCAACCTGGCGATCAAGATCCCAAAGTCCCTGGGATTCGATTATTTCCATTAACTCACCTTGCTTTGTGATAAGCTCTGTCATTTCATTCTCGTCAGTCACTTCGCCAAGCTTTGCCGAGATTGCTTCAAAATCATCCAGAACCTTTTTCTTATCTGCAAGAGCAAGCATTATATTTTCGTAAACATTGAGTGATGGATCAAGCTTTGGCTCCTGTGCAAGGTAACCAACTTTTGCCCCTTTTGCAGCAGTTGCTTCACCAGAATATTCTGTATCAATTCCGGCCATAATTTTTAATAATGTGGATTTTCCAGCACCGTTTCTTCCGATAATTCCTATCTTTGCGTTTGGAAGAAATGATAATGTAGTCTCTTTCAAAACCTTCTTTCCACCTGGATAAGATTTCGCAAGACCCCGCATGGTATATATGTATTGGTATGATGCCATAATAAACAAAAAAACTTTCTTGGAGAGAATCTATCACAAATTCACATTATTCACAATCTTTTACTTTTTATTAACTTAATAGGTGTTAAAACAGTATTTATGGATATGCGAAATACTATATTGAACACATCAACCTTTAATAAGTTGATTGACAGGATGAATTTCAATAATAATAAGCTTAAAATTATAAATGACAATGTTGTTGAGTCATTGCACCATACTTCAAGGCATGTTAAGAAGGATATATTTTTTATGCCTCCAGCTATCCAAAAAATTGATATGGCAATAACAAATCAAATGCATATAGAAATGCCAAAAACACATAGGTATAAGGAAAGTGCAAAAGTTGAACCAATTGACGCAAATGAACAACTTGCAGCTGGCCAGGGGACATATATGAATCAGCAAGAAGTTATGAGTGCCTATAAAAAATGGGTGAATTTATTCAATGAAGTTTTGAAGGGATAGTAGGGGATTAAAATGCAATTATCATCGTTACATCTTGCAAGATATGCAGCACTTGAAGGGATGAGAGCTCATCAATTTACAATGAAGTGTGCAATGCAAAACCTTGCTCATGCAGGACTTAAAAGTACAAAAGATCATGATTATGTGAGAAAAATTGCTGTATTTAACACATCGGTTAATACGCGTAATAATATGCTGAAAATCAAAAAAAGAATAAAACAGGATGATAAAAATCCGTTCACATATGAATATAACCCCAATGATCCAGATGCAGATGAAAGAGGTTTTATAAAAAAGCTTAACATTAATCCAAATATAGAAACAGTCGATATTTCTAATGCTAAATACAATTATACCAACTGTTTAAAAATGTATGAGTTGATGGTTGATATAGAAAAGAAAACAAATAGTTTAATTTTATGATAGGTAAGAATTATGTCAGACAATAGCACTTTGAAAATAAATCAGAATACATTAAGGTTGTTTAATGAAGCAGCGAAAAGTATCAAAAATAAAAATTCAGGTGAAAATTTTGCAAATTTTTTGAATATCACAGCTCCAAAAGGAAAGTTTGTTGATAATCAATATTTTAATACTAATAACATGTTGAACAGTAATACTATTAAAAATATTAATGTGTTTAATGATAACAAATTAGCAACGATCAACAAAGATATGACGATTGATACAGTGATGAAAGATAATGAAACTGTATCAGATGGGATAATTAATGCTATTGGGAGAAAAATAAATTCGATTAAAGATACTGAAAAAAGAATAAATAATATAGCCTCATCGGATGATATAGATTCATTGGATTTAGTAACAAGTATACATAACCTTGAATTGGAATTTAAACAACTTAATATGTATGCAACAAAAATTGTCGATGCTGTAAAATCTATCCTCTATAACACCCAAGTGTAAAAATTTTTCAAAACAGGTTGTTTTTTTTTCTAGTTTAGTATTTTTTTAATAAATATGTGCTATTATATATATAATTATGGATTACCAAGGAATACTTTCGCTGGATTATTGGCTTGTAAAATTAAGTTTCATCAGCGATTTTTCTATTCTTGACTATGCCATAATAGCAGTTACAGTTGTCTCCATAATCGACGCCTGCAAAAAAGGAATTGTTGATGAGATTTTGAATGCTATCCTTATTTGTGCGCCGACTGCTTTAAGTTATTTTTGTCATGATAATTTTATTACGAACGCATTGAAGGGGTATTTTTCGGATAGTGAATTTGTCCCATTTTTATACGTTGAGTACGTTGTTACGTTTGTGCTTAGTTTTATAGTTTTTCATTTAATCATCATTGATATGAAAGATAGGATGATCAAAAAAGATGATGAAAACCTAATAAGCATTAATAAAATGTTTGGTGCTGTTTTTGGTTTGATTCGTGTATATGTCCTTATTTTCTTTATAATTATTCTTTATGATGAATTCCCAAGTTTGGCTGTTGTTAAGGAGTCTTTCATTTGTTCAAATATAAATGCAGATGTTCAAAAGAGATTAAATAAAAATATTGTCAATAATATACAAAAGATAAAAGAAAGCGTAACTAAGAATTGAGCAAGTCAAAAAATTATAGTAAAATAAGTCATTATTAGTGGGAGTTTTTATGTATAAAGTTACCAAGATATTTTATGTTCTTGCGGCACTTTTTGTGACAAGTTGTTCTGATTTCCAAATTGAGCCGGATGTGTATACAGGTGAAGAGTCAATGAACGATATGGATACGTATGCTTGTACTGTTTTAAGTAGACGGTCCGTCCAGGTTTCGGGATATAATGCAAATAACAATATAGCTGGAGGTTTGATTGGTGCCATTGCCGGTGGTGCTGTTGGAAATGCTTTTGGTGGAGGTCATGGACGTTCTGCTATGACAGCCGTTGGTGCCCTTGGTGGGGCAGCTGCTGGTTCTGCAATCCAAGAGTCAACAAAGCAATCTAGAAAAATGTTGGCATATGAGTATACTGTGAAATTGGATATCAATGGTAGATTGAAAACAGTTGTTCAGAGTAGGAGTGTGATGCTTAAAAAAGGTGAAAGGGCATATCTCGTAATTGATAGAAAGAGATCAGAAAGGTCGAGATTGATCCCAATGGAATAAAAAAATTTTTATATAATATTTAATTCTTTTAAATTTTTTAAATCTTCTATTGTTTCTATGTTGTAGACGTTGACGTTTTTGTTAATTCTTTTTACAAGACCAGATAAAACTTTTCCACTTCCGATTTCAATAGCACATTCTATTCCAAGATCAGTAAATGATTCAACAGACTCTCTCCACTTGACACCATGGTTGATTTGCTCGGCAAGTAAAGTTTTTATCTCATCAGGATTTGTAACAGGTTTTGCAGTTACATTGGAAATAATAGGGATAATAGGTTGGTGAACGTTTGTTGATGAGAGAGCTTTGCTTAATACATTATAAGCATGCGTCATATAAGATGAATGGAATGGACCACTTACATCAAGAGGTATAACTTTTTTTGCGCCATTCTTGAGTAGTATTTCGGATGCAAGTTTCAAATCATCCTGCATTCCGCTGAGTACAACCTGCATTTCTGAATTATCATTCGCAATTTCAACTTTTCCCAACTCTAATTTTTTCAAGTCAGATATACTGATTCCTATGCATGCGATCATTCCGCCAGCTTTGTTTGGGACAGAGGATTCCATAGCTTCGGATCGTGTTTTTAACAGTAGTAATGCATCCTTGAATGATAATGCTTCGGCAACTGTTAATGCGGAATATTCCCCGAGAGAATGGCCAATTCCGTAAGAAAAGTCAGAAACTTTTACACCAAATTCTTGCTTTAAAACAGAGAAAATTGCATAGCTTACAACCATCAAAGCAGGTTGAGAATTTACAGTGTTTTTTAATGCTTGTTCATCGTTGAAGATTATGTCTGTTAAATTTTTGTTCAACACAGAATCAGCTTCTTCAAAGACTTCTTTTGCAGTTTTAAAATTATCGTAAAAAGACTTTCCCATCCCAATCTTTTGGGATCCTTGCCCTGGGAACATACAAATTTTCTTCATTTTTAAAAAGACCAATAACAAGGAAGAATGATAAACAAAATGGAATGAAAATGAAATGATTATTTTTTTTATGACTGTACCCAGCCTATATTTCTATCGTTACGCCAATACACGACATTGACTTTGTTCCCATTCCTGAACACAAGTACTTGATTTGGTGTGTTGGTCAGAGCTTCAGTTGCTTCTTTTACGGTCATAGTTGGAATATTATCAATAATATCAGCGATTACCAAAGGTGCATTTTCCTCGCTGCCATAAAACTCAGCATTAGTTTCAGGGTTATCCAAATTAGTTTTAAACAAAAATTCAGATATCCTGTCTTTTTTGGACCTGGTGATTTGCTTATTTTTTTGTAGTTGCTTTATAATTTTCTTTCCAGCGTCTTCTATGCAAGCATAAGGATCAGCATTTTCGCCATGAGCGTTTATAGTTACCCCTCTTTTTAAATGAACTGAAATATCAGATTCATAATTACCATTTTCCTTACTAACTATCACTGAAAATTCAGCATCCTTTCCATAATATTTTTTTACAATATCAGAAAGAGCGTTCTTGGCATATTCAGTTAAAGATTCTCCAAGATTAATTTGTTTTCCAGAAATTTTGCAATTCATAACTTATACCTCCTATTCAATGTTACAACAATATAATTATCGAAGCATTAAATTTTATATAAAATTTTATTTTTTTTTCTTTTATTCGAAGTAGGGATATTCATTGATTCTCTGTACTTGCTGATCGTTCTTCTTGCTATGTTGATACCTATTTCTGATAAAAGAGAGGCGATAACTTCGTCGGAATATGGGGAAAATTTATCTTCATTTTTTATTAAGTTTTTTATTTTTTCTTTTATCATGTTTGATGAAAATGAATTTCCGTATGAGTCTTCAGTTTTTGATGAGAAAAAATATTTAAACTCGAAGATACCAAAGTCAGTCATTATATATTTGTTATTTGTTGCTCTGCTTACAGTGCTTTCATGTAGGCCAGTTTCATCAGCTATGTCCTTTAAAATCATTGGAGCAAGGAATTCTGGTCCTTTTTCAAAAAAATCTCTTTGTTGTTCAAGGATTTCTTTCGTAACTTTCATTATGGTACATGCTCTCATGTTTATAGCTTTGATAATCGAATTTGCTGAATTTATATTTTCCGTATAGTATTTTTTTTCTTTAGTGGATTTTCGAACAGATTTTACTATGGATATATACTCTTCATCCATAACAACTTTTGGCAAAGTTTCATTATTGAGTTCAATTTTCCAAGTGTTATTGTTAGTTTTTGTTATATAAACATCGGGAATTATTGTTTGAATATCATCGTCATATTGGATGTTAGGATAAAGCCCCAGTTGAATTATTTCTTTAAAACAGCTCATCACATCGGATTTTTTTATTTTGCATAGATTAATGAATTCCTCAAATTTTTTATGAGTGATTAAATCGATTTTATTTGCTATTTTCTGTAAATTTATAGGGATGTTATTATCATATTTTTCGGATAGTTTTAATTGTAAGCATTCTTTGATATTTTTCGCAAATATTCCAACAGGAGTTATGTTGTTTTGTAATTTTTTGAGAACACTTTCGATCAAGTCTTCACTATTTTGTGTTTTGAGAGCGATTATTTTTAATGGAATTTGCAGTAATCCGTGCTCATCAAGGTTCTCCATTAGAGTAAAAGCTATATTTTTTAAGAGTTTAGACGAAAATAGAGTTTCTATTTGGTTTGATATACTATTGTATATATTTTCATTTTCAGGGATATTTTCTATGTAATTTAAATTTTCTGAATTAATATTTTTATTACCTCGAGAGTTTGGTAAACTGGTATTTCTGTCTATCAATTTTATGAAAGGGTTTTTTTCTGATTCTGATTTTATGAAATCTGCAAGTTCTATGTTGTTGAATTGTAATATTTGTATTGCTTGCTGAAGTTTTTGTGACATCACAATCGATGTCGATGCATTCAAATAAAATCCATTAGAACTTATCATAATGTATTTATTACATCAGATAAAAGTTTATCTTCAGTAAACAAATAATTTTATTTTTTTATTTTCCGTATCTTCTTGTGCGAGATTGAAAATGAGCGATTGCGTTCTGCAAATCATCTTTGGAAAAGTCAGGGAAAAGTTTTTCAGAAAAAAATAATTCGGAATATGATATCTGCCACAGCAAAAAATTACTAAGTCTGTATTCTCCACTTGTCCTTATTAAAAGGTCAGGATTTGGTAAACCTTTTGTATATAGATAATTTGCAAATAATTGTTCAGAAATGTCATCAATACTTATTTTTTGTGCAATCACGTCTTTTGCTATATTTTTGGTTGCATTTACAATTTCAAGATGAGATCCATAGTTCAATGCGATAGTAAGTGTTAGTTTGTTACATTCACATGTTTTTGAGACAGCAGAGTTAATTATGGTAATTATTTTATCATCAAAATAGCTTATATCACCTATAACATTAAGCTTAATATTGTTCTTTATTAATTTAGGTATGTTTAATTTAAGATATTTATAAAAAATATTTTTTAGGTAAGAAACTTCCTGTTCAGAACGTTTTTGATTCTCGGTTGAAAAACAAAAAAATGTGAGATATTTTATACCAATTTTTAAAGCTTCATCTATCAGCGAAACCATAGCGTTATATCCTGCTATATGTCCTTCTATTTTATTAATTCCGCGTGCAGATGCCCACCTTCTGTTTCCATCTGGGATTATCGCAATATGGTTTGGTAATAAACTGTCATTCATATCGATCGTAAATTATACATTAGTATAGTGTTATTTTAATAAAACAAAATAATTTATTGTCATAGTTTATTTTTAAAAAAATCAGGTAAAGGGATATTTATAGTAATTTCATGGCCGAATACCTTTTTATTAATTACAACTTGAGAGGCATTCAAATGTAGATGTTTTTCATTATCTTTTTGTAGAGCATATTTTTGGTCACCAAGAATGTATCCTCCGAGAGTTTTGGAATGTACTCGTAATTGATGAGTTCGTCCTGTTAAGGGCATAAATTTAATTAGTATATATCTGTGATTGAGTTTTTTTACGACTTCATAATCAGTAATCGCTTCATCACCAGAATTGGAGACAACAACTAGTTCTTCCCCTGAGATAGTTTGTTTTTTCAGCTTGTTAACAATTGTTCCAAATGATTGAATGGAATTGTAAGCCTGTTTATCTGTAAAGCTTAAAATAGCAAAATAAGTTTTATGAATTAGTTTGTCTTCAAACGCTTTCGTTAATTTTCTTGCAGAATCTATTGTTTTTGCGATTAAAAGTATTCCCGATGTGTCTTTATCTATCCTGTGCACGATGCGTAGTTTTTGCACTTTAGGGTAATTTTCTGATCCGGAAGATTTATTTAACTCAGAGAGTTTCATTGTATAAGCATTCATTAGTGTCTCTACGCAAAATTTTACCTTTGTTCCAAGTTGTACAGCCAAATGATCAGGTTTATTAATCGCTATTAAATCTTTATTTTCAAAAATAATCATGGACTTGAATTTTTCATACAATTCGTCTAAGTCTTTTTCTAGGTTTGGTTTTTTTTCTATTTCTAATTTTGCAAGGATTTCGATTTTATCACCATTTTTTAAATTTACATTTGATGAGATAGTACTATCGTTGATTTTTATCTGTTTTGTTCTTAAAAGTTTGTTTATCATCGAAAAAGGAATGCTTTGTTTTTTTAAAAAATTACACAGCTTTTGCCCGTCATGGCTTTCATCTATAAAAAATTTCATATTTTTTTTGTACTTAATTTAGGATATTGTATAATGATCTCATGGATATTACAAAAGAAGAAATTTATCGTACGGCGAAATTGGCGAAATTAAAAGTTGCGGATTCTGATTTCGATAGTTTGCAGAAGGATTTGAAGCAGATTTTGGATTTTGTTGAGACTTTAAATGATTTGGATTGTTCAAATGTTGAACCACTGTTTGGTATAACAACGACTGCTGTCAGAGAGAGAAAGGATGAGGTCGGAAAAACACCAGATATCAAAGATTTATTGAAAAATGCGAATAATGTAAAGCACAACATGTTTGCTATTAAAAAGTTCGTTGAATAAGTTAGGTTTGTGAATCTTTATAAAACAATAGAATCATATTCAAGAAGTAAGTATTTGATTCATGTTCTTTGTGCTGTTTCTTTTGCGGAAAGTTCTTTTTTTCCAATTCCACCAGATGTGCTCTTAATTCCTGCCATTGTTGTTAATAAGTCCAATGCCTATAAATACGCACTCTACTGTTCGGTGTCATCTGTTTTAGGGGGAATTTTAGGATATTACATAGGTATGTTTTTGTTTGATTCAGTTGGAAAATGGTTAATAGAAACATACAATTATGGCGAGCAATTTGCAACTTTTACCAATGGTTTCAATAAATACGGCTTTTGGATTATTGCATTAAAGGGATTGACACCGATTCCATATAAACTTGTTACAATTACGAGTGGGTTTTCCAATGTAAATGTGGCGACTTTTATTTTTGCTTCAATTATAGCAAGAACTTCTAGGTTTTTTTTATTATCGTTTTTGTCTGTAAAGTTTGGTGTTAAGCTCTCGGATTTATTGAAAAAACACATGTGGGTATTTTTAATTATTACTTTTTTTGTGGTAGTTTTAGGTTTTTATTTGTTCTCTTTAATATGATTTTTTCTTATTGAGGGAAAAACTGATGTTGAATTATTTATTCAAAAGTCAATATAAAAAAATATAATTTATTGATGACTTTATTTTTAAAACGTGTGATAATTAGTGTGTTGGTTTTTTGAAAAGCCATAGATTCTCTGGATAGGAGGGTGTTTTATGTCTGAAAGTATGTTTATCACGTCTCGAACTCTGCCGTTAAATATTGTCAAAAGAGATGGCGCGAAAATTAATTTTGATATTAGTAAAATTACGTATGCCATTGAACGTGCAGGTGAAGATACTGGAGAGTTTGGACATGAAGAGGCAAAACTTTTGACATATCAGGTTTTAAAAGTTCTTGAACATAGGTTTGAAAAACTTGAGCCAACTGTTGAGCAGATTCAGGATGTTGTTGAGCAAGTGTTGATTTCATCAAATCATTTCAACACAGCGAAGTCTTACATTATATATCGTGAAAATCGTGCAAAGTTACGTGAAGCTCGTCATGCTATGGTTGATGTTATAGCATCGATTGATGAGTATTTAAACAGGCTGGATTGGAGAATTAATGCAAATGCCAATCAAGGATATTCTCTCGGTGGTTTGATACTTAATATGTCAGGTAAGATGATTGCAAATTACTGGTTGTCTAATATATACCCAGCAAAAATTGGGAATGCTCACAGGAATGCTGACCTTTACATCCATGATTTGGATATGCTCTCTGGGTATTGTGCTGGATGGTCTTTAAAGATGTTACTTCTGGAAGGATTTAACGGTGTGAATGGTAAGGTTGAATCGTCTCCTCCTAAGCATTTTGGTACGGCACTTGGTCAGATGGTGAATTTCCTTGGTACTTTGCAGAATGAATGGGCAGGTGCACAAGCATTTAGCTCTTTTGATACATATCTTGCTCCATTCGTGAAAAATGATGGATTGTCTTATGAAGAAATAAAACAAGAGATTCAGTCATTCATTTATAATCTGAATGTTCCGTCAAGATGGGGAACCCAGACTCCTTTCACTAACTTGACGTTCGATTTGGTTTGTCCTGAAGATTTAAGGGAAGAGCATCCTGTGATTGCTGGGGAAGAAATGCCGTTTGCGTACGGTGAATTGCAGAAAGAAATGGATATGATCAATCGAGCATATATCGAGAATATGCTTCAAGGTGATAAAAGTGGGAGGGTATTTACGTTCCCTATTCCAACTTATAACATCACGAAGGATTTTGATTGGGATTCTGACTTAACGAACTTATTGTTCGAGATGACGGCGAAGTATGGACTGCCATATTTCCAGAATTTTATTAATTCAGAGCTTTCTCCGAAAATGATAAGGTCAATGTGTTGCCGTTTGCAATTGGATTTGAGGGATCTTTTAAAGAGGGGAAACGGTCTTTTCGGATCGGCTGAACAAACTGGATCGATAGGTGTTGTGACGATTAATTGTGCAAGGCTTGGGTATCTTTATAAAGGAAATGAACAAGCTTTACTTGAACGATTGGATTATTTGCTAACACTTGCAAAGCAAAGTTTGGAGTTGAAACGTAAGACTATTCAGAATTATATGGATAATGGTTTGTATCCTTATACGAAGCGTTATTTGGGAACTTTACGAAATCATTTCTCAACGATAGGGGTGAACGGTATGAACGAGATGGTTCGTAATTTTTATTCTGATGAATGTGATTTAACATCAGAAGAAGGTCAGAAGTTTGCACTTAATGTGCTTGATTTTATTCGTGCAAAACTTGTTAAGTTTCAGGAAGAAACAGGTCATATGTATAACCTTGAAGCAACTCCTGCTGAGGGGGCAACTTATAGGTTGGCGAAAGAGGACAAGAAGAGGTATCCTGATATAATACAGGCTGGCACTGAAGATGCTCCATACTATACCAATTCGTCTCAGTTACCTGTTGGGTATACGGATGATTGTTTTGATGCTTTATGTAAACAGGAAGCATTACAGATGAAATACACTGGTGGAACGGTTTTTCACATATACATGAGTGAAAGTTTTGGCGATCCTATGATGTGTAAAAAGTTGGTATGGAAAGTGTTAGAGAATTTTAGGTTGCCATATATCACGATTACTCCTACTTTTTCAATTTGCCCTAAGCACGGATATTTGAAAGGTGAACATAAATTCTGCCCAATTTGTGATGCAGAGATTATGAATAAGAAGAGATGTTCTTGTAAGTAAGATTTTAGAGTTTTTATACTGAGGTGTAAAATGTTGAAAGAAAAAGATAATAATGTAAAAAATGCAGTAAATGATACTGAAATCGCGTTGACTGATGCTGAGCGTCAGCCTTGTGAGATATGGACGAGAGTTATGGGATACCATAGAAGTGTAAGTTCATTTAATAAAGGAAAGAAGAGTGAATTCGCAGAGAGAGTTTGTTTTGATAATATCTCTGGTTGTGACACATGTCGTACACAACAAAATGACGATAATACTAAATGTGCTTAAATCAAAAATTTCTCTTTTTCCTTTTTTGTTTTCAATAGTTTTGTAGAATGTTATAATGAGATTGTTGTTGTTGAGTAATTATTTATGATATCTGAAGTTTTATCTAATGTTAAGGGTTCTATGGACGCTTCTATACAGTCTTTCAAGAAGGATCTTAATGGAATTAGAACGGGAAGAGCTAGTCCTACTTTGTTGGATAGTGTTGTTGTAGATTCTTATGGACAAAAAATGCCATTGAAAAATGTTGCAAATATTTCTGTTCCAGAGCCAAAAATGATAATTGTCCAAGTTTGGGATCGTGATGCAATGAAAAATGCTGCAAAAGCAATATCTGATTCTGGTTTGGGATTGAATCCTATTGTTGAAGGACAAACGATAAGGATAATTTTACCTGATTTGACAGAGGAACGTCGTCGTGAACTTATAAAAGTTGTTGGTAAACATGCTGAAAAGACTAGAGTTAGTATTAGGAACATAAGAAGAGATGGAATTGATGAATTAAAAAAGTTAGAGAAATCAAAAGAAATTTCTGAAGATGAAACAAAAAAATATTCTAATGAAATTCAGAAAATAACAGATGATTTTAATAAAACAGTTGATAAAATTGTTGAAGAAAAAGAAAAAGAATTAATGAAAATATAAAATTATAGTCAAATACTTTTTTTGTTTTTTATCCGTACATACGTTTGGTTTATATTACAGTAAAAAAAATTGCCATTTTAATAAAAAATTTAACATTGGAATGTATAATATTGTTATCTTAAGAGGTAACAGATTATGAAAAAAATTATATATTCTTTAGGTGTTGTGTCATGTATTTATGTAGCGCATGCATCAGAAAATTCTTTAAATGCCAGTGAAAATATTAATGAACCAGTTGCAATTGTGCAAGATGATACGATAGAAATAGCAAAGAAACGTAGTTCGAAAATTTTTGAGATTGATGAAAGAAAAATAGTAAAACCAATTGGTAATGAAATAATGTGCCTGTCCATTGATGGAGGTGGTATAAGGGGAATCATTCCGGCAGTTTTGATTGCTGCATTGGAGGAAATGATTACTGAGAAGATGAATGACGGAGCAGAGCATTATATTGCTGATTATGTTGATTGTATTTCTGGGATTTCTGTTGGTGGAATTATCGCTACATTAATATCTGTCACAGATGATCAAAACTATTCATATTATTCAGGATCAGATATATACCATTTATTACGTGATAATGGAACAGATATTTTTAAAAGGAATATGTTTTCGTGTTTTGGGTTATTAAGGCCTCTATATACAAATACTAATTTGATAAAAATGGCAAAGAAAAAATTGTCAGATGTGATGAAGGATGAAGGTGATTATCCAAAATTAAGTGATATTAAAAAGGTAAATTTTATTGGACTTGCTGTTGATATAGCAAATGAAAAAACAGTCCTATATAAAAATTGGAAAGCTGCAGAAGATCCAAAATACGATTATTATTTGCATGATGTTGCTGTTTCAACCTCTTCTGCCCCATATTATTTTCCATCATATTATGTAGAAAATGTTAATGGAGAGGCAAAGCATAGGATGTGTGATGGAGGAATGTGTTTGAATAACCCATCTCAAATTGTGTACAATTCCATGCACAAATTTTTTCCTGAAAAAAAGATCAATATATTTTCTATAGGAACAGGTGCGAGTGAAAGAGGGATTATTCCAGATTATAATAAGGGAAACGGAAGTATACTATTTTGGGCAGGAGATATCATAAATACATTCATGTGGTCGGATGCAAACAATATAGACTATGCATTAAAGAATGATTCTTATAATGTTAATTATGAGCGTTTGCAAACTCCATTGTTATTGGCATCAAGTGCTATGGATAATACAAATAGCGAAAATATATTACATTTAAAGCAAGATGCGTTGTCTTATTTGGATTCAAATTTTGAAAAATTTGAAAAAATAGCTAATTTGCTTATTGTCAATAAGGACCCAAATAAGAAAATATCACAGATTGATAAAAGTAATATAATGAAGGTTTTAGAGCATGATTTAAATAGAAATCTATAATTATTTTTGTCAAATTAACACTTTTTTAACTTTTTTGTTTTATTATATAAGGTAATAGAGGAAAAATAAAATGTTGTATCAATTATATAATTTAAAGAAAACTTTTTTACATCCTATTTTGCGTTTTTTTCAAAAACAGGCTCCTATTTTTGAAAATACATTTAAAGATCCTTTAATAGGTAGAAATATCGCTGGACTTTGCGATATTTTGGCAAGGGTTAACCATGATATAAAAAAACCTGATTATAGGATCAATGAAACGATTGTGAATGGTGAAACTGTTCCTGTCGAAGAAGAGGTGATTTTGGATTATCCATTCGCAAAATTGCTGCATTTCAAGAAAGCTAAAAAATTAAATCAACCAAAAGTTTTAATTGTTGCTCCTATATCTGGTCATTATGCTTCTTTGCTTAGAGATACAGTAAGGACAATGCTTCCAGATATGGATACATATATCACTGATTGGAAAAATGCTAGGGACGTGCCACTCTCAGATGGATATTTTTCAGTAGAATTAAATACAGGATACTTAATTGATTTCTTACAAAAAATTGGTCCAGGTACGCATATGATGGCTGTATGCCAACCTGTTGTACAAGTTGCAGCTGCAACATCTATTATGAATGCTCACAAAGATAAATGTGCTCCTGCAACAATTACACTTATGGGTGGACCACTTGATCCAAGAGTTAAAAAAACAGAAGTAAATAAACTTGCTGAAAGGTATTCATTGGATCGGTTTAAGCAGACTATGCTTTATAAAGTGCCAGATGAGTATAAAGGTGCTGGAAGATTGGTTTACCCTGGTGTATTACAATTAACTGCGTTTATCATGATGAATCCTGATAAGCATTTTATGAAGTTTGTGAAGTATCATACGGATTACATTAAAAATGATCAAGCTGCCATGAAAAAGCATAACGAATTCTATGATGAATATTTAACTGTTATGGATATGGATGCTCCTTGGTTTGTTGAAACAATAGATGAAGTGTTCCAGAGATATGTATTTCCAAAGGGTGAGATGCTGTACAAGGGTGAGACAGTGGATCCATTAAAGGTTACAAAAACTGCATTGATGACAGTTGAAGGTGAGAAAGACGATATTTCTGCTCCTGGCCAGTCTTATGCGGCGCATGATATATTTAAAAATATTCCGCAAAATATGCAAGAACATCACTTACAACCTGGTGTTGGTCATTATGGCGTATTTTCTGGAAGTAAGTGGAGGACGTTCATTGCTCCAAAAGTTAAAAACTTTATGTTAAAGCACAATAAACCTATAATTTGGAATTAAAATTTTATTTATTTTTTTTAGTATTCGTGATAGATTGGAAACACATGCGCCTGTAGCTCAATTGGATAGAGCATCGCTTTCCGGGGGCGGAGGTTACAGGTTCGAGTCCTGTTAGGCGCGCTTTTTTATTTCATTAATGATAGCATTTCATCTTCGTACATTATTCTGATTTGAAGATCTTGCGCTTTTTGTAATTTACTTCCTGGATTTTCCCCTACGATTAAGATATCCAATTTTTTAGAGACAGAGCTTAGGATTTTTGCCCCTAATGATTCGAGTTTTTCCTGAGCTTCTGATCTACCAAGTGTTTTCAGTGTTCCTGTTAATAATACTGATTTTCCACTCCAGAATGTACTGTTTTGTATGGTATCAATATCATCTTTGATATTTACGATTTTACTGAGTTCGATTGCTGTATTTTTGTTATTTTCATTTGAGAAAAAATTTACTATGTCAGATGAAATCAAAGGACCTATTCCATCGATTGTTGATAAGTTTGATATTGCAAACTTTTGCGTTACAGTGTTTAAAAAATTTTGGAAACTTTTGAATTTTTTAGCTAATAATTTTGCTGTCGTTTTTCCAACCTGATTGATTCCTAAAGCAAAAATAAATCGCGATAATTCTGTTGTCTTGGCTCTTTCAATTGAATCTATCAAATTTTTTACGGACAAATATCCCCATCCATCAAATGTTGCGAGTTTTTTCAAATCAATTTTTTCTTGTATTTTAAAGATATCAGTCATGGATTCAATGATTTTGTGATTCACCAAAAATTCTATATTTTTAATTGCAAGTCCTTCGATGTTGAGCGCGTCTCTAGATGCGAAATGTGCAAGTCTTTCAATAATTTGAGATTTGCATCCAAAAGAATTAGGACATCTTATGAATGTTTGGTCGTACTCTAATTTTGTTCCACAGTATGGACATGTTTCCGGAAAAGCAAACGGTACTGATGAAGCATCTCTATTCTCTGGAAAAGATTTCAACACTTGTGGAATCACGTCACCAGCTCTTTTTATAAGGACTTTGTCACCTATTCTGATATCTTTTTTGATGATTTCATTTCTGTTATGAAGAGTAGCTTTTGCAACTTCTACTCCTCCAATATTTACAGGATCCATTACAGCAACAGGGGTAATAATTCCTGTTCGTCCAATGCTTAAAAAAATGTCCTTAACGTAAGTGATGGCAGTTTCTGCCTCGAATTTGTGCGCGATTGAGTGACGAGGATACTTTGCAGATGCTCCAAGCAATGCTTGCCACTCTAAATTGTTAACTTTATAAACGGCACCATCTATATCGTATTCAAGCTTAGCTCGAATATTTTCTAGGTTGTGATAGAAAACTTCAATTTCGGTAATGCTATTCGTTATAGTGTTAAGTTCATTTGTATGAAATCCCCATTCATGCAATGTATCGGAAATTTCTTTTTGGGTTTTGAATCCGATGTTTTCTCCCATAATTGCATATGCAAAAAACTTCAGGTTTCTGGTTGCTGTGATAGATGCATCAAGTTGCCTTAATGATCCAGCAGCGGCATTTCTTGGGTTTGCGAAAAGTTCTTCATGATTTTTTTCTCTATCAAAATTTAATTTTTGAAATTCTAATTTCGTCATATACACTTCACCACGGATTTCAATTAATTCAGGAGGATTTGATGAGTTTAATTTTAAAGGTATTTCTTTTATAGTTAATACATTTTTCGTTACATCTTCACCTATCAATCCATTACCCCTTGTGGCGGCTTTTACGAAATTTCCATTTTTATAAGTGATAGAGCATGATAACCCATCAATCTTAGGTTCCGCATACATTTCAAGGTTTTGTCTCGATAAATCAACCCTGAGTTGTTCGTCGAGGGTTTTTATAACTCTATTGTAAAATTCTTCTACATCTGACATTGAATATGCATTTTGTATGGAAAACATTTGGTATATATGTTCAATTTTTGTAAATCTCGAAGATGCTTTTCCGCCTATGTTTTGAGAGATACTTTCTTTTGTAACAAATTCTGGATGAACTTTCTCTATTTCAAGTAATTCAGAATATAGCCTGTCATATTCTGCATCTGATACTATCGGAGCATCATCGTTATAATATTTATCTGCATATATTTTTAAAAGTTTGGATAGTTCCTGATATCTATCGAAAATTATATCATTAGGCATTATTAATTCCTTAATTTATAAGATACCACAATTCGTATTTAGAATCATTTATGTTGATAATTCTTTGTGATTATTTTAGTATTATGCTATGACAGAAGATTTTATTTATTTATCGTTATCTGAATTAATTGATGGTTTTAAAACAAAGCAATTTTCAGTGTCAGAAGTCGTGAAATCGCTTATCAATCGTTGTGAAAAATTTAAACCACTGAATGTGTATATTACAGAATGTTTCGAGAACGCTCTGAAGAAAGCGGCAGATTCGGATCAAAGATATGCAAATGGAAATAATTTGCCTCTTGACGGTGCACCGCTTGGGATCAAGGATTTGTTTTGTACAAAGGATATATTAACAACCTCAGGTTCCCATATTTTATACAATTTTGTCCCACCTTATGAATCAACGGTTACTTCAAATTTGTTGAATAATGGTGCTATATTTGTTGGAAAGACGAATATGGATGAGTTTGCAATGGGATCAAGTAATAAGACGAGTTATTTTGGTCCTGTCATTAACCCATGGAAATCCAAAAACAGCGATAAAGACCTGGTGCCAGGTGGTTCTTCTGGTGGTTCTGCGTCTGCTGTAGCTGCCCATTTGTGTTATGGTGCATTGGGATCTGATACTGGCGGATCTGTAAGGCAACCTGCGTCATTTTGCGGAATAGTAGGACTTAAGCCTACTTACGGAAGATGTTCAAGGTATGGGATGATTGCATTTGCTTCATCATTGGATCAGGCTGGTACTATGACAAAGACCGTAGAAGATTCTGCGATTTTGCTCAAAGCGATTGCTGGATATGATGATCGTGATGCAACAAGTTCTAAAGAGGCTGTTCCTGATTATGCATCATTCATAGGAAAAAGTTTGAAAGGATTAAGGATCGGAATCCCAGCTGAATATAAAGAAAAAGTTGCCTCTAAAGATATAGAAATGCTTTGGGAGCGTGGCATTAATGTATTGCGAGAAGCAGGTTGTGAAATAAAGGAGGTTTCATTACCTCATACCAAATATGCATTACCAGCTTACTATATCATTGCTCCAGCTGAAGCATCTTCGAATTTGGCAAGGTTTGATGGTATACGTTTTGGGTACCAAGGTGAAGGTGAAACATTACAGGAGATTTACGAAAATAGCAGAGATGTTTTTGGAAAGGAAGTGAGAAGAAGAATAATGATAGGAACATATGTTCTTTCATCTGGACATTTTGACGATCATTATATTAAGGCTAAGAAGATACAGAGATTGATTTTGAATGACTTTTTAAATGCTTACAATGATGTTGACGCTATTTTGACACCTACTGCCCCAAGTGGAGCGTTTGCAATTGATGAAGAGATTACTGATCCTGTTCAAATGTATTTAAACGATGTATTTACTGTGACTGTGAATTTGGCCGGTATTCCTGCTATTTCCGTGCCTTTTGGATATACAAATGATGGATTGCCTCTTGGGTTACAGGTGATATCAAAGCATTTTAGAGAGGATTTGTTATTCCAAATTGGTGCAAAACTAGAGAGTGATAGTGGTTTTAAAAGTTGGAAGGAGTAAGATAAATGAGCTATTTATTAAAAGATTGGGAAGTTGTAATAGGTATGGAAGTACATGCGCAGATTATTACAAAAACTAAATTGTTTTCATCTGCTCCATCCAGTTTCGGTGAAGAACCAAATGAAAATGTTGCATTTATAGATGCTGGATTTCCTGGGATGTTACCTTCTCTGAATGAACATGCAATCGACCAAGCAATTAGAACCGGACTTGGCATTTCTGGGCATATTAACCTTAATTCTTATTTTGATAGAAAAAATTATTTTTACCCAGACTTGCCTCAAGGATACCAAATTTCTCAATTTTTCATTCCATTAGTTTCTGATGGATATATAGATATAGAATCGAAAAATGTGCAGAAAAAGAGGATAAGAATTGAAAGGATTCATGTAGAGCAAGATGCTGGAAAGAATATACATGATAAGGATCCATATTATTCTCTTGTCGATCTGAACAGGGCAGGTGTTCCTTTGATGGAAATTGTGACGAAACCTGATATTTCATCTCCTGAGGAAGCTTGTTTATTTTTGTCCAAGTTACGTACAATGTTAAGGTATTTAAAAACCTGTAATGGTAATATGGAGGAAGGTAGCATGCGTGCAGATATTAACGTATCTGTAAGGCGCAAAGGTGAACCTCTTGGAACAAGGGTTGAAATTAAAAATGTTAACTCTCTGAAATTTATAGCTGAGGCCATTAATTACGAGGTTGAGAGGCAAATAGATCTTATAAATGATGGTGGAAAGGTTGTGCAAGAGACGAGGCTTTTTAATAGTATTACGTGCGAGACTAAATCGCTCCGTACGAAAGAGGATGCCCAAGATTATAGGTATTTTACGGATCCAGACATTCCAATGTTGAAAATTACAGAGGATAGGGTTAATAAGATCAAAGATTCTATGCTAGAGTTGCCTGACCAAAAAAAGAATAGGTATATGAATGATTATGGGCTTACGGAATACGATGCATCTGTTCTTATATCAGAGCCAGAGATTGCGGGTTATTTTGAGAGTGCAATTTCTGAGTATACTGTCCTGGTAAATAATTGTGAAATTCAACAATCAGAAATAAAGCTTATTACAAATTGGATTTCGTCTGAATTGTTTGCAAAACTCAATTCTGAACAACTTGCGATTGAACAATCCAAAATTTCTCCAAAAGCATTATCAGAGTTGGTAATGCTTATTAACACCGATGTTATTTCTGGAAAGATTGCAAAGGATGTTTTCCAAATTATGTGGGATACAGGTGATTCTGCGGTTAAAATAGTTGACGAAAAAGGTATGAGGCAGATAACTGACACTAACGCTATCGAGGAAAGTATTCGTAAAGTATTGTCAGAAAATCCAGATAAATTACAGGAATATAAATCTGGAAAAGTGAAATTGTTTGGATTCTTCGTGGGGCTTTTAATGAAAGAAACGAAGGGTAAAGCAAATCCACAAGTTTTGAATAAATTATTAAAAGAGTATATGGATAAATAATCCAAATTACTCTGTCGTTGTGCCCTGTTGAGCTTTCGCATTTGTTCTTGATGCCAAGTGCGCAGCGGAGTCATTTCCTTCGTGTAATTCAAATACCTTTGTTAATTCTTCGTGGGAATTTTGAGTAAATTCTTCAACGGAAGAGTGTAAGGCAGAGTAATCTATATATACATGCTCTTTTGTGTTTGGCATATTATGGGATTCCGTAATATAATTTGATATGTCGGATTTTATTGAAGATATTATATTATCGAGGTTATTTTTATATTCATTAAATACATTTGATGGTAAATATCCGCTTTGTAATGTTGCTTCAAGTTGTTTTGCAGTTGTGATTTTTTCTTGTAGTAACTCATTAATATTACCGCGGTGACTTTTCGTTGTTCCATCGTCACTCGAAAATGATCCGCCAGTAAGTTGCAATAGTTCATTCAAACAATGCGAAGAGTTAGGCATGTTTTCGATAAGTGATAATAATTCATTTTTTAATTGTTTTTCATATTCAGGTGGAAGATGATCTCCACTGGTTGGATAATTAACACATGCTTCAGTTGAATTTAGATTTTCAAGTGTATTTTGCAATTGATTTATGAATGTTTGCTTATCGGTTTCTAATGATGTGGAGAACTCATCTGATAACTTTCTACATTCTTCATATTGCTCTTCTGTTGTCAAATGTCCGAATTGTTCAAGTTCTTTTTGTTTTGCAAGCATTGTGTTTTGTACTTTTTGTACAGGATCAAGTTCCATAACGCTATCAACATGTTTATAAAATCCTTCCACATCAAAATATATATTGTTATTTGCCGATTTTGTGGAATTTCTACTATCGTATTGCTTTTGGTAATCTATTATTCCTTGTTTTATTTCATTCCCAAGCGCTTCGTGGTATGATGATACTTGTTCTAATAATTCTGTCATTTTAGATTTCATGTTTTCATCTTTTGATTCTTGAATTGCAGTGCTTAATGACATGATACTTGATTCAAGTTCTATCAATTCGTTTATTTTTGAAGAATACAAACTTGTTAATGCGTCTTTATGGGATTGTCCTACACCCATTGATACACCAAACAATTCACCTGTAGATTGAGATCCCCCAGTTGAATCTATCAAAAGTTGTAACCCAACAGACGTATTAGGAGTATTTTTTAAAAGTGTATCATATGCATTGCGTAACGAATTATTTGCATCGATTATATCATTACTGACGCCAGGGGATAATTGCTTACCTCCGGAATATTCAAAGGATTTCGAGGATGTCAATAAATCGTCGGATATAATAGACTTTATATTATTAATTGTGTCTATATGTTGCTTTATAAACATACTTCCGGTATTGGTTAACAATTCAACAGTTTCTTTGGATAAAGTCTTCCTCATCGATTCAAGTTCTTGCTCTGTATAAGTCTTTTTGAATGGATTTAAATTAGAGGTTATGTTTGAAACAGCATCTTTTATGTTTGAGAGAGAGTCTTTTATATTGGACGTAATATTTGAAAAAGCATCTTTTATGTTTGATCTAATTGATGATAATTTTTCTCTTGATTTTTCTGATTCTTCTTTGAATCTTGATTGGTACTCAGATATCAAGCGTGAGGCATTGGTCATGGCAGTTGTTGCGGTAGTTTTACAAGAATTAACTGCAGACAATATTGATATTTGTGCGACGTTTATAGATGATGCGATAGATGAAACAGACGAATTGATTCCATTTTGAATATTGTTTGTTGTAGAGTCTATCGATGATGAAGCATTATCAAAAGCGGCATTAACATTGTTGATGCTAGTTGACAATTTAGAGTCAGACATTTGATTGTTTTCAGAATTAGATGCACATATACTTGCATTGGCTAGCATGAAAAATGTCAACATCAATCTGCAGCTTTTGTTATTTATAAGCATAGTCTTCACTATATAGGTATCATAATAACCAATTATGACATAAAAAGATTAAAAAATAGTAAAAATTAATAAAGATAATATTAATGAGAGTGTTTTTCTGAAGCTTCTATTCTATGTTGCAAGAATGATTCAAGGTTATCATTGCTTTGTTCTTGCGGCTTTTTAATCTCATTTATCTTACTTTGAACAAGTGGATCAACATCTATCACGATCACGCAATTTTTATGAACAGCAAAGATGTCCTTAATCACAGCCTCCTTAATTTTTTCAACATTTTCCAATGTTTCGTTTGGATCCATATAAAACTTCAACGTTATCAACTTTTGCATACCGCTGATCCTTGTCTTTACATATTCAACGTACCTGATTTCCTGGTAACGGAGAAGAATATTCTTAATTTGGTCTTTGCTTTTTTCCGACATTGATTTATCGAGTAATACCTCGAAAGATTTCTTTATAATTGTGAATGAGTTCCTGAACAAATACATTGTAAAGCATACACCAAAAATGCTATCCAAATATCTTAAATGGAAAAGATCGTTGAGGAGCAATGTTATAAGAACACCTATGTCGAATAAAATGTCCAGGTGAAAATGCAAAAAGCTAGCCTTAATTATCAATGAATCGGTCCTTGATATGACGTACTTTTGGATTCTGGTCAACAAGAATAACAACAAGCATGTAGTTATAACGATTGCGATTGCAATCCCAGAGTATTTCACTTCTTCTTTATGTATGAAGCTTTGTATAGCCTCCATAAACAAATAAATTCCTGAAATGAAAATGAATAACGATTGTATCAATGATGCAAGTGCTTCAACCTTGCCATACCCAAATTGAAAGGCAGAATTGGCAGGTTTTTGGGAAATTTTAATCGATGCAATAATAACGAGAG
Source organism: uncultured Holosporaceae bacterium (assembly GCA_949290705.1). GTDB lineage: Bacteria > Pseudomonadota > Alphaproteobacteria > UBA3830 > CASESI01 > CASESI01. The sequence goes on from CASESI010000001.1 coordinate 89,342, forward strand.
AGGCGATTATATCAGACACAGAGTCGATGAACGATGCTTTAAGGCTGATAGAGTCGGTAATTATATACCCAAACAGTTTTAAGCACATAATACAAAACGGTATCAAAAACGCCGCGTTTGCCGCGAATCTCACGATAGCATTATCACCTTTTTGGTGGAGATTTAAAAATTTAAACATAAAAAAATAGTTAACAAAACCTTAACATTATACAACGTTATTACTAGAAAGCAAAATTATAAGATAAAAATTGTTCAATCTTAAACAATATCATCACCGTCGTCATTTATCGCAAAGTCATGTTTTTTGGAATATATTTCATCAATTTTGGAAATCAACGACTTTAGATGAAACGGTTTATGCAGTGTTGTGTTTTCTGGAAATAAATTTTTCGCATCCGCCTCGTAAGCATTAAACCCTGTGATGAAAATTATACTCATATCCTTGATTACGGATTCAGGAAGTGACTTTACGAATGAAAGACCATCAATGCCAGGCAATTTTATATCCGTTATCAAAATCTTAAAATTTGCTTTAGACAATTCACCAAGTGCAGACTCGACATTTTCAACAGCAATAACATTATACCCAGCACGCATCAACGAATTATGCAGAAAGACCAGCATGTCCCCATCGTCTTCAACAAGTAATATATCAAACGTTTTCATACTTTATATCACTATTGTAGCAAAAAACGACAAAATATTAAAGAAAAAATTAAAAAAGAAAAATAAAAGAATCAAATTAGAATGTGTATGTCAAAGTAGCACCGATTGTGTAAAGATTGCACTTAAATTTAGCAAATCCTTTTACAGCTTCACCAACATCATCCATGCGAAGTTTTTTGTTTTTTGCTTTTACTTTTTGCATCTTAAGGTCAATACCCAATGCTAAATTATCATTGAATACGTAATTTGCAGAAGCCTTTGCAATAAATCCGACCTTGTTTCTGAACTTTACTGAAGTAATCATATCAACTTCTTCCTTTGTCCTTAAATCATTGTCCCACATATGTAAATCCTTTATCTTTGTTGTTTTTGCGATACCTGCACCAAGATCAAATGACAAATTGCTGAGTGGTGTATAAGCAAAAACAGCCATCAAGCCATATGCTCCACGAATTTTTGATTCATCAGCAAGACCTTCAACACCTTTTTTCAATTGAAGTTTCACATTCATTGCATCATAGAAAATATCTCCACCGAGTGCGAATTGATCATTGAAATTATATTTCGTACCAAGTGTAATTCCGATGAAAGCAGAAGACTTTTTCTTTGTATTCTTGCTCGTAGCTTCTGCGTTTGAAGTAGCAGCAGGAGTAGCATAGTCGTACTTAGCAGATGTACCATATGTTATATATTTATTTTTCACATTACCAGCAAAAGCAACACCTGTTGATACTTTTGCATTTACCGTCATGCAACCAGATTTAGAAGAAGCAGCATCATCAGCGAACACAGATGAAACTGCGAAACAACCTGCGAACAAAGTTGTAAATAAAATATTTTTCATAATTATTATTCCTTCAAATAACGTTATCGATTGTAACACCAAAAATGTAATTTTCAATTAGTTAATAAAATTTTTCTAAAAAGTTGCAAAAATGCAACACATTAAATTTATTAATTTTTTACTTGACATTTGAAAAATTATGTGATATAGTGTAAAAAGTTTTCTGGATTGAGTGGCGAAGTAGCTCAGTTGGTTAGAGCAGCGGAATCATAATCCGCGTGTCAGGGGTTCAAATCCCTTCTTCGCTACCACGGATGTTTCTTGAATTTTTTTTCTGGTTATGTTATAATGTACGACCTATGATAGATTCTCACGCGCATTTAAATTATCCAGAATTGAAAAATGCAATTGATGAAATAATACAGAGGGCGAAAGGTGCTGGTGTTGACGGTATCGTCTCCATTTGTACCAAGCTTGAAGAAATATCCGAAATAAAAACTTTGGTTAATAAATATCCAGATTACTTGTGGTATTCAATAGGAATACACCCTGATTATGCAAGGTCTGAATTGGCCAAGTACGGAGAAGAAAGTATATATAATACATTAATTTCTGATGGTGCGGCTGTAGGGATAGGTGAATGTGGGTTCGATTTCAGAAATGGTGATTCTGAAAAAAAAGAACAAAGAAAGGTGTTTCAAATACATATCGATGCGGCCATAAAAAACGGTAGGGTGTTAATAATCCATACAAGGAATGCTGAATCGGAAACAAAGTCGGTTCTTTTGGAAAACAAATCGCTTCAAAAAGTTTTGATTCATTGTTTTTCTGGAACGAGGGAGTTTGCGAGGTTTGCATTGGATATGGGCTATTACATTTCATTCTCCGGAATTGTGACTTTCAAGAATGCCAAAGAAGTTCAAGAGGTTGCAAAATTTGTACCTACCGATAGACTATTGATAGAGACTGATGCACCATTTTTGGCTCCTGCGCCTTTGCGTGGGAAAGCTAATGAACCGTCATATGTAAGGTATACCGCAGAGTACATTGCTAAATTAAAAGGAATTAGCGTGGAAGATTTATCAGAGATTACAACTGATAATTTTAAAAAAATATTTTTGTATTGACATCTAAAATATGTTATGATAGAAATGTACGGTCATGTTTCCAAAGAAAATCAATAGTTTTAGTTTTTTGCTTATCAAGGGATAAATATTATGAAAAGGTCGTTTACTGAAAAAAAGAAGTTTAGAAGAAATTTTGCGCGTATAAGGGAAGTTTTTGATACTCCCAATTTAATTCAATTGCAGAAAAAATCTTACGACGATTTTTTACAGGATGGTGTTGATCCAGATAGTCGTAGGCGTGTTGGCTTGCAAGAGGTATTTAGTTCGATTTTTCCTATTGCTGATTATGCAAACAAGGGTGAGCTACATTTCGTCTCCTACAGGTTTGAGCAGCCTCAGTATGACGAGGAGGAGTGCAGGTATAAGGGGCTTACTTATGCTGCGCCACTTCGCGCTGTATTCAGGTTGATCATATGGGAAAATAATGAAGATACAGGCGTTCGGTCAATAAAGGATATCAAGGAGCAGGAAGTTTACATGTGTGATATCCCTGTTATGACTGACAAGGGTGGATTCATCATAAATGGTGTCGAAAGGGTTGTTGTGTCACAGATGCAAAGATCACCTGGTGTGTTTTTTGATCACGATAATGCGAAATCGAATACTTTCGGAAAATTACTTTATGCTGCCCATGTTATCCCTGTTCGTGGTTCTTGGCTTGATATAGAATTCGATGTGAAGGATACTCTTTACATAAGGATAGATAGAAGGCGTAAGATTCTCGCAACTACTTTCTTGATGGCATGCTATTCGGAAAAGACCGAGAAATTGATTGCTGAAAAAGGTATCAATGAATTATCTTTTGATGAAATAGAAGGAATGTCGAGGGAGGAAATCTTAAGATATTTCTACAAGAATTATGTTGTTACCCGCGATGCAGATGGTAATTGGTACAGAGGGTTTAACCCTGAGGATTGGGTTGGAGTAAGGCTTGATGAGGATATCATCAATTACGATAACTCAGAGGTGGTTTTCAAAGAAGGTACGAAGATATCTAAAGTTTTGGCAAAGCGTGCTTATGAAAATGGCTTGCGTAATGTGAAACTTGATGAAGCTGATATCATCGGTGCTTTTGTTGCATCTGATGTTGTTGATTTGAGGACAGGAATTGTTTTGTCGGAGGCAGGTGAGGCTGTGACGCAAGAGTTCTTGGAAAAAATCAAAGAGCTTGATATCAACTCTATAAAGCTATTGGTCATCGATTATAAAAATGTTGGTCCTTATATAAGGGATACGTTGGAGATTGATAAAAATAATTGCAGGGAAGAGGCACTTTTCGAAATATTCAGGATTATGCGTCCTGGTGAGCCTCCAATTTTGGAGTCTGCGGAAAAGCTGTTCAATGACCTGTTCTTCAATTTCGAGAGGTATGATCTTTCGGTCGTTGGTCGTGTAAAGATGAACCAAAGACTTGGAATGAATGTTGATACATCTGTTCGTGTTCTTTCGAAGAGTGACATTTTGATCATAATGAAGGTTTTACACGATCTTCGTGATGGTGTTGGTGAGATTGATGACATAGATAACCTTGGTAACAGAAGGGTGAGAGCTGTTGGAGAGTTGTTGGAAAATCAATTCAGGATTGGTTTGGCAAGGGTCGAGCGTATGATCAGGGAGCGTATGGGATCTGTGGAAATTGATTCCATTATGCCGAATGAGCTGCTTAACTCAAAACCTATATCGTCCTTGGTAAGAGAATTTTTCGGAACCTCACAATTGTCGCAATTCATGGATCAGGTTAACCCACTTGCCGAAATTACCCACAAGCGTAGGGTTTCAGCTCTTGGACCTGGCGGTCTTACAAGAGAGAGGGCTGGATTCGAGGTGAGAGATGTGCACCCAAGCCATTATGGAAGACTTTGTCCTGTGGAAACACCGGAAGGTCCAAATATTGGTCTTATTAACTCTCTTGCGACTTATGCGAGAATTAATAATTACGGGTTCATAGAGACGCCTTACAGAAAGGTAAAGGATGGCTTGGTAACAGACGAGGTTGAATACTTGTCTGCTCTTGATGAAGCGAAATACAGAATTGCTCAAGCAAGTTCGCCACTCGATGAAACGTCGCATTTCAAAGGTGATGTGGTGTTGTGTCGTCATGGGGCAGATGTCGAGGCATCTGATCCTTCAAAGATTGATTATATGGATGTTTCGACAAGGCAGTTGGTGTCTGTGTCGGCATCTATGATTCCATTCTTCGAGAATGACGATGCGAGCCGTGCTTTGATGGGATGTAACATGCAACGTCAGGCTGTTCCTTTGCTGAAACCACATGCTCCACTTGTTGGAACTGGTGTTGAAAAGGTTGTGGCAAGGGATTCTGGCGTATGTATCGTTGCAAAACGTCACGGTATAGTAGAACAAGTTGATGCAGAAAGGATCGTGATAAAGGCTCTTGATGGGAATGACAATATAGAAGGGGTCGATATATATAGGCTCAGGAAGTTTGATCGTTCTAACCAAAGCACATGTATCAACCAAAGGCCAATTGTTAAAAAGTCTGATGTTGTTTATGCCGGCGATATAATCGCAGATGGTACTTCGACTGAGATGGGTGAGCTTGCACTTGGAAATAACGTTCTTGCGGCTTTTGTGTCGTGGAAAGGTTATAACTATGAGGACGCTATAATCCTCTCTGAGAGAATTGTTGCAGATGACGTGTTTACCTCTATCCATATCGAGGAATTTGAGGTGTTATGCCGCGATACGAAACTTGGTAACGAGGAAATTACACGTGACATCCCAGGGGTTTCAGAAGAAGCTTTGACGGATATTGATGAGTCAGGTGTGATTTCGATAGGTGCGAAAGTTAAGGCTGGAAGTATCCTTGTTGGTAAGGTAACTCCACGTGGTGAGTCTGTGATTTCTCCTGAGGAAAAATTGTTAAGGGCAATTTTCGGTGAAAGGGCATCTGATGTTGCGGACAGTTCTTTGCGTGTTCCACCTGGTACAACAGGTACGGTTGTGGATGTAAAAATCTTCTCCCGTCGCGGTGTTGAAAAAGATGGAAGGGCTCTTGAAATTGAAAAGAAAGAGATAGAGTTTTTGTTAAAGAACAAGAATATCGAGAAAGGCATTTTGGAAAACAATTACCGTTCAGCTATGATTGATCTCTTGAAAGGCCAAGTTGTCGCTGCGATATCTGGAAAAGTTGGTAAGGTTGAAAAAGGTGATAAATTAACCGAAGAAAATTTGAAACACATGAAACTTGAAGTTTTATCAAAAATTTCTGTTGAGGACATAGAAGTCAACAAGAAGATTATCAATATCACGAACGAGTTTACAAGACACTTGAAGAATATTGAAAAGACTTTTGAATCGAAGGTTGAAAAAATAAGTCGTGGTGATGAATTACCATCTGGTGTTTTGAAAATGGTTAAGGTTTACTTGGCTGTGAAACGTAAAATCAGAGTCGGTGATAAGATGGCTGGAAGGCACGGAAACAAAGGTGTTGTGTCAAGAATTGCTCCAATTCAAGATATGCCATTTTTGGAAGACGGTACCCCTGTTGATATCGTTTTAAATCCTTTGGGTATTCCTTCTCGTATGAATATCGGACAGGTGCTTGAGATTCACCTTGGAAGGGCTGCTCGTGGCCTTGGTCAGGTGATCGAAAAAACTCTCCAGAATATGCAGGAGAATGAGAAAGGTTTGCTTGAGCTTCGTATGAAACTTAAGGAAATTTACCCAAGAGATGTGAAGGATATCGATGATTTAAGTGATGACGAAGTTGTTGAGCTTGCTAATAATCTGACATCCGGTGTTCCAATGGCTACACCAATTTTCAACGGTGCAACAATTGCTGATATTGAAAATTATTTGAAGATGGCGGGCTTTGATACAACTGGTCAGGTGAATCTTTATGACGGTATGACAGGTCGTAAATTTGATAAGAAGGTTACTGTCGGTGTTAAGTACATGATAAAGCTTAATCACATGGTTGATGATAAAATGCATGCAAGGTCTATCGGTCCTTACAGCTTGGTTACACAACAACCTCTTGGTGGTAAGGCTCAATTCGGAGGACAGAGATTCGGAGAAATGGAGGTCTGGGCAATTGAGGCATACGGTGCTTCTTACATACTTCAAGAGATGCTGACTATAAAATCTGATGATGTGATGGGAAGAACAAATGCCTATAACGCAATCGTGTCAGGAGTAAGTGATATAGAGATTGGTATTCCTGAATCGTTTAATGTGCTTGTGAATGAGCTTTCGTCGTTGGGACTTAACATAGAATTTTTGGAAAAGAAATCACTAGAAGAAGAGTCTGATAGAGAAGAAATTGAAACTACTGCAGAAGATATGAATGGAGAAGACGAGAATGTTTAATAAATTTCAGAAGGTATTTGGTGGATCTAATGTTCGTGATTTGAATAGTTTTGATTCTATAAGAATCTCCATAGCTAGTCCAGAGCGTATAAGATCTTGGTCGTATGGTGAGGTGAAAAAACCTGAGACGATTAATTACCGTACTTTTAAGCCAGAGAAAGACGGACTTTTCTGTTCAAGAATTTTTGGTCCTGTGAAGGATTACGAATGTTTATGCGGTAAATATAAGCGCATGAAGTACAAAGGTGTGATCTGTGAAAAATGCGGTGTTGAGGTTATTCAATCTCGTGTGAGACGTGAAAGGATGGGACACATTGACCTTGCTGCTCCTGTGGCGCATATTTGGTATGTGAAGTCAATCCCAAGTAAGATTGCATTGTTGCTTGATATCACTGCAAAAGATATGAAAAAGATTCTCTATTTCGAGAGTTACGTTTTGATTGATCCAGGTGTCACTTTGTTTAACAAATACGATTTGTTGACGGAGGATGAGTATTATGATGCTTTGGATAAGTATGGTGAAGATACTTTTACTGTTGGTACAGGCGCTGAAGCAATCCGTGATATGCTTAAAAGTTTAAATCTTGAAGAAGAGATGCGTTTTGTGATGGAAAAAATCGAGGAGGTTTCTTCTGATCTTATAAAAAAGCGTCTTGAGAAAAGGTTAAAGCTTATAAATGATTTCTTGCATTCAAACAGCAAACCTGAGTGGATGATTTTGGAATGTATTCCTGTTCTTCCACCGGATCTAAGGCCTTTGGTTCCACTTGAAGGTGGTAGATTTGCAAGTTCTGACTTGAACGATTTGTACAGGCGTGTGATCAATAGAAATAATCGTTTGAAGAGGTTATTGGAATTACAGGCTCCTGATATTATCATTCGAAATGAGAAACGTATGCTCCAGGAAGCTGTTGATGCATTGTTTGATAATGGAAGAAGCGGAAAGGTTTTGACTGGTGGATCGAATCGTCCTTTGAAATCTTTGTCTGATATGCTTAAAGGTAAGCAAGGTCGTTTCAGACAGAATCTTCTTGGAAAGCGTGTTGATTACTCAGGTCGTTCCGTTGTTGTTGTTGGACCAGAGCTAAAATTGCACGAATGCGGTCTTCCAAAAAATATGGCACTTGAGTTATTCAAACCTTTCGTTTATTCAAAGCTTGAAAGGTATGGTATTGCAAACACATTAAAGACTGCAAAACGTATGGTGGAGCGTGAAACACCGGAGGTTTGGGATATTTTGGAAGAAGTGATCAAAGAACATCCTGTGCTTTTAAACCGTGCTCCTACGTTGCACAGGCTTGGTATTCAAGCTTTTGAGCCGCATTTGATTGATGGTAAGGCTATACAATTGCATCCTCTTGTTTGTAAAGCATTCAATGCGGATTTCGATGGTGACCAAATGGCTGTACACGTCCCTTTGTCGACAGAAGCTCAGATGGAAGCTAGGGTTTTGATGATGTCAAGTAATAACATATTAAGCCCTGCAAGCGGAAAGCCAATTATTGATCACAGAATTGATATGTTGCTTGGTATGTATTACTTAACAATGGAACTTCCAAAGAAAGACGGAGAAAAAATACATTTGTTTGTTTCTGATGCCGAAATTGATGCTGCGCTTGAGAATGGTGATGTTGTTTTGCAATCAAGAATAAAGTATCAATTTAAAGATGGAAAGGTATACGATACAACTGTTGGACGTACAATTTTTGGAAGAATTTTACCAAAAGAAGTAGAATTTTCGATGATCAATAAAACTTTTGCAAAGTCTGCGTTGTCGGAAATGATTACGTATGTTTTCGAACATTGCGGTCAAAAGGATACTGTTGTTTTTGCTGACCAGATTAAAAATCTTGGATTTAAATATTCAACCGAATCAGGTGTTTCTTTCGGTAAAGATGATTTGATAGTGTCAGATAAGAAGAATAAGCTTATTGCTGATACACAAAAGAAAATCAGTGAATATGAAAAGCAATACGAAGATGGTTTGATCACACACGGTGAAAAATATAACAAAGTCATCGATGCTTGGACCAATTGTTCTGATGAGATCGGAAAGATCATGTTGGAAGAGATGTCAAAGATGATGTCTGATGGGAAACCAAACTCTGTTTTCATGATGGCAGATTCTGGGGCAAGAGGTTCCGTGACACAGTTAAGGCAGATTGTCGGTATGAGAGGGTTGATGGCTCGTACTTCTGGTAAGATTATTGAAACTCCAATTATTTCAAACTTTAAGGAAGGTTTGTCGGTGTTTGAATATTCTATTTCAACTCATGGTTCACGTAAAGGTTTGACGGATACTGCATTGAAGACAGCAAACTCTGGTTATTTAACTCGTAGGCTTGTTGATGTTGCACAAGATTGTGTGATTTCGATGCATGATTGTGGAACAGAAGACGGTTTGAATTTCGGTGACGTGATCGAAGGAAGTGATTTGATTGCTACTATTGCAGAGCGAATTCTTGGACGTGTTTTAGCTGCTGATGTCGTTCATCCAAAAACAGGAGAGGTTTTGTACACTCGTGGAACTTTAGTTGATGAAGCGATTGCGAAGGCGATTGGAGATAGTGGTGTTGCATCCGTAAAGGTGCGCTCTGCATTGACTTGTAAGGCAGAGAGAGGAATTTGTGCAAAGTGTTATGGACGTGACCTTGCCTCAAAGCGTTTGATAAGCATAGGAGAAAGCGTTGGTATCGTTGCTGCACAGTCTGTTGGTGAACCTGGTACACAGTTGACATTACGTACATTCCACGTTGGAGGTGCTGCTCAGAGTGGATCGGAAAGATCTTCGATTGAATCACCATTGCCAGATATGTATGTGCATTTTGATAACTGTCATACTGAAAAGAATACTCACGGTGTTGATGTGGTTATGACCAAACGTGCAGAATTGTTGCTTTCCGATGAAAATGGTAAGGGAAAAGCAAAGTATAAAATTCCATACGGTTCTTCGCTTTTCGTAACGGAAGGTCAAAAAGTTGATCGTGGTACAAGAATTGCAGAGTGGGATCCTTATGTTATACCTTTAATTACGGAGCAATCTGGATATGTAAAATTTGTGGATGTGATCGAGGATGTGTCAATGCATAATGTGATAGATGAATCTACAGGTCTTTCTACGAAAGCTATTATTGATTGGCGTCAATATGCAAAGAATTCAGATTTGAAACCAAGGATTGTTTTAACTGATAAAGATGGAAATGTTATCAAGTTGAAGAATGGTCAGGAAACAAGGATCATGTTATCTGTTGATACTGTGATTTCTGTTGATGAAGGGGATTTCGTCCAAAAGGGTGATATCGTTGCAAAGATGCCAAGAGAGAGCGTCACGACAAAGGATATTACAGGAGGTTTGCCTCGTGTAGTTGAATTGTTTGAAGCAAGAAAACCAAAAGATGGATTTGTGATTGCTGATGCTGATGGTGTGATTGAGTTTGCTGCAGATTTCAAGGGAAGAAAGCAGGTTTATCTCAATGCTAATGATGGATCTCGTTATGAATACATTGTTCCAAAGAACAGGTATTTAGCTGTTCAGGATGGTGATACTGTAAGGAAGGGAGATTTAATCGTTGAAGGTGCAACTGTACCACACGATATTCTCCGCGTAATGGGTGTTGAAGCTTTGGCGGATTATTTCGTCAATGAAATCCAGTCTGTTTACAGATTACAAGGTGTGCAGATCAACGATAAGCATATTGAAATAATTTTAAAACAGATGCTTCGTAAGGTTGAGATTACAAATCCTGGTGATACAAAGTTCCTTATTGGTGAGGTTATAGATCGTAAGATTGTAAATCAGAGGAATTCGACTGTCGATGGAGAGAAGGCAAAGTATATTGATGTTTTGCAGGGGATTACAAAAGCTTCGTTGCAGACAGAGTCATTTATTTCTGCTGCTTCATTCCAAGAAACAACAAAGGTGTTAACCGATGTTGCGATTAAAGGTAAGGTCGATCACTTAGTTGGGCTTAAAGAGAATCTCACACTTGGAAGGTTGATACCTGCTGGTACGGGGCTTTATACAATGTTTTATAAGAAGAAGGCTCTTGAAGAGGATATTGCCTTTAAAGAGGCTGAGAAAAATAGTCGTTTGGAAAATGACGATGAGTTATCAGTTGATGAAAATGTTGTCTTGCAAGGTAATCAAGATAACGCAGCAGGTGATGATAATTCAAACCAACATGGAGTGTAAAATGGAGTTAAGCCAGGTTTGATTATGGTTGACATTAATCAAATTTTGCTTGACATTTGTAAAGTTTTATGATATGTTAAAAAAGGTTATAGTTTTGTGAGGGGATTGTTTTGCCTACAATAAATCAGTTAGTTAGAAAACCAAGGGTTAGTATAAAAAAGAGGACCAAGGCTATCGTTTTGAATGCTTGTCCTCAGAAAAGAGGGGTTTGTACCCGTGTTACAACAACAACGCCAAAGAAGCCTAACTCGGCTTTGCGTAAGATATGCCGTGTTAGATTGACAAATGGTGCGGAGGTTACTGCATACATTCCAGGAGAAGGACACAATTTACAAGAGCACTCTGTGGTTCTTATAAGAGGTGGTCGTGTGAAAGACTTGCCAGGTGTCGGTTATCATGTGATTCGTGGCGCACTTGATACACAAGGTGTTGCAAAAAGGAAGCAAGCAAGGTCGAAATATGGTGCAAAGAAAGCCAAGGCTTGATTTTGTGTATAATTTGGAGTTTTAATTATGTCTCGTAGAAGAACAACGGCAAAAAGGGATATCATTCCTGATTACAAATATGATAGTGTGGTGGTTTCAAAGTTTATCAATGCTTTGATGATGAGCGGTAAGAAATCCATTGCTCAGAATATACTTTATACGGCAATTGATGTGCTTGCAGAAAAATCTTCAAAAGATCATTTGGAGGTTTTTTTAGAGGTGCTTGATAACGTTAAGCCAAGGCTTGAGGTTAAGTCTCGTCGTGTTGGCGGTGCGACGTATCAGGTTCCAATGGATGTTAAACCTGCAAGGGCACAGGCGCTGGCAATTAAATGGTTAATCGAAAGTGCTGCTTCAAGATCTGAGAAGACGATGGAAGACAGGCTTGCTGGTGAGTTTGTTGATGCGTTCAATTTACGCGGTGGCGCTATGAAGAAGAGAGAAGATTCTCATAAAATGGCTGATGCAAACCGTGCATTCTCTCATTATCGTTGGTGATCGAAATGGCTGAAGAAAGAAAAGTTCCTTTGGAAAAGTACAGGAATATCGGTATCATGGCTCATATTGATGCCGGTAAAACTACAACAACTGAAAGAATCCTTTATTACACCGGAAAGTCGTACAAAATTGGTGAGGTGCATGAAGGTGCTGCAACAATGGACTGGATGGAGCAGGAACAGGAAAGAGGTATTACGATTACTTCGGCTGCGACAACATGTTTTTGGAATGGCTATCGTGTGAATATTATCGATACCCCAGGCCACGTTGACTTTACTGTTGAGGTCGAGAGATCACTTCGTGTTCTTGATGGCGCTGTTGCTGTTTTCGATGGTGTTGCTGGTGTTGAACCACAATCTGAAACTGTGTGGAGACAAGCTGATAAGTATAATGTGCCAAGAATTTGTTTCGTGAATAAAATGGATCGTATAGGTGCAGATTTTTATCGTTGTCTTGATATGATAGTTGATAGGCTTGGTGCTCGTCCTGTTGCTATGCAATTGCCTGTTGGTGTTGAGGATGAATTTCATGGTGTGATCGATCTTTTGAAGATGAAGTATGTCAAGTGGGCTGATGATTCGCTTGGTGCACATTATGATTTGATTGACATACCATCTGATATGGTTGCGAAAGCTGAAGAGTATCGTGCAAAACTTGTGGAAACAGTTGTAGAGTTTGACGATGCTATTATGGAAAAGTTCCTTAATGGTGAAGATGTTTCTGTTGAAGAGTTGCAGAAATGTATCCGTAATGGAGTTTTGAAGAGTGCAATTGTTCCTGTATTTTGTGGAAGTGCATTCAAAAACAAAGGTGTTCAAACTTTGCTTGATGGTGTTGTTGCATATTTGCCATCTCCTTTGGATATTGGAAGTATAAAGGGTCATTCTGTTGGATCAGAGTCAGAAGAGCCTGATTTGGTGAGAAATCCTTCGGATTCTGAAAAGTTTACAGGATTGGCGTTTAAAATTATGACCGACCCATTCGTCGGATCGATTACGTTCGTAAGGGTGTATGCAGGTACGATTGAGGCTGGTTCATATGTTTTGAACTCGGTAAGAGATGAAAAGGAGCGTGTCGGTCGTTTACTTTTGATGCACGCAAACAACAGAGAGGATATTAAGACTGCTCACGCTGGAGATATCGTTGCGATCTGCGGGGTGAAGTATACAAAAACTGGTGATACATTGTGTGACGTTTCCGCTCCTATCGTTCTTGAGAAAATGGACTTTCCAGAGCCGGTTATCGAGGTTGCTGTTGAGCCAAAAACAAAGGCTGATCAGGAGAAAATGTCGATTGCGTTATCGAGGCTTGCATCTGAGGATCCATCGTTTAAAGTGTCGACTGATACAGAAAGTGGACAGACTGTGATTAAAGGAATGGGTGAGCTTCATCTTGAAATCATTGTTGATCGTATGAAGAGAGAGTTCAAGGTTGATGCAAATGTCGGTGCTCCTCAGGTTGCATACAGGGAGGCTATTGGTAAAGCTGTTACTGTTGATTACACTCACAAGAAGCAGACTGGTGGCGCTGGTCAGTTCGCAAAGGTTAATATGACGTTTGAGCCAATCGAGTATTCGAAAGGTATTGAATTTGAGAGTCGTATTTTTGGTGGAGCTGTTCCTCGTGAATACATTCCTGGTGTTGAAAAAGGTGTCAGGATGTTTGCAGAGTCTGGTTTTTCTATTGGATTCCCTATTGTTGGGGTGAAGTGTATCTTGAATGACGGTGCATACCATGATGTTGACTCGAGCGTTTTGGCATTCGAAATTGCTGCTCGTGCTGCATTTAAGGAAGCTATGGAAAAGACGACAGCTTTGATTTTGGAACCTATTATGCGTGTTGAGGTTGTGACACCAGAGGATTACATGGGTGATATTATCGGTGACTTGAACAGTCGTCGTGGACAGATTAATGATATGTCACAGCGTGGTAATGCAAGGTTGATTGAGGCTTTGGTTCCATTATCGAGTATGTTTGGGTATGTTAATACTTTAAGGTCGATGAGCCAAGGTAGAGCACAGTACAGTATGTTCTTTGAAAGCTATGTTGCTGTTCCAAAGAATGTTGCTGACGAAATAATCGAGAAGAGCAAGGTTAATTAAGCTGATTTAAGCAAAAAACCTTTGCTTATTTTGTTTTTTTTTATTATAATTGAGAAGAGTTTTTTTGAGGATAGACTAATGGCAAAAGAAAAATTTGAAAGGTCAAAGCCACATTGTAACATTGGTACGATCGGGCACGTTGACCATGGTAAAACAACATTAACTGCTGCTATCACAAAAGTGTTAGCAGAAAAAGGTGGTGCAGAGTTCAGAGCATACGATCAAATCGACAACGCCCCTGAGGAAAAAGCAAGAGGAATCACGATTGCGACATCCCATGTTGAGTATGAGACGGATCGTAGGCATTATGCTCACGTTGACTGCCCAGGTCACGCTGACTATGTTAAAAACATGATCACGGGTGCTGCTCAGATGGATGGTGCTATTTTGGTTGTTTCTGCAACAGACGGTGTCATGCCACAAACAAGAGAGCACATTCTTCTTGCAAGGCAAGTTGGTGTTCCTTATATCGTCGTCTTTATCAATAAGGTTGATATGATTGATGATATGGAAATCTTGGATTTGGTTGAACTTGAGGTTAGGGATTTGCTCAGCAGCTATGATTTCCCAGGTGATACGATTCCTATAATTGCTGGAAGTGCTTTGTGTGCGCTTGAAGATACAAAGCCAGAGATTGGAAAACAAAAGATTGAAGAATTGATGGCTGCTGTGGATTCGTACATTCCTGATCCAAAGAGAGCAACAGATAAACCTTTCTTGATGTCAATTGAGGATGTGTTCTCGATTTCTGGTCGTGGTACAGTTGTTACTGGAAGAATTGAACAAGGTATTATCAAGGTTAACGATGAGGTTGAGATCGTTGGTATTAGACCTACAACAAAGACTGTTGTTACCGGTGTTGAGATGTTCAGAAAGCTTCTTGATCAAGGTGAAGCTGGTGATAACGTCGGTTGTTTGCTTCGTGGCACAAAGAGGGAAGAGGTCGAGAGAGGTCAAGTTTTGGCCGCACCTGGCACGATTACTCCACATACAGTTTTTGAAGCAGAGGTTTACATTTTGAGGAAGGAAGAAGGTGGACGTCATACTCCATTCTTGAACGGTTACAGGCCACAATTCTATTTCAGGACAACAGATGTTACTGGTGATGTTAAGTTGCCTGCAAACGTTGAAATGGTCATGCCTGGTGATAACGTAAAGATGGAAGTTACGTTGATTGTTCCTATTGCTATGGAAGCAGGTTTGAGGTTCGCTATCAGAGAGGGTGGTAGAACTGTTGGAGCAGGTGTTGTTTCAAAAATTATAAAATAATAAAGGTTATTATGGCTACAAAAAATCAATGTATGAGGGTCAGGCTTCAAGCCTTTGACTCTCGTATTTTGGATTATTCTACTAGAGAAATTGTGATGACGGCAAAGAGGACTGGTTCCGTTGTGTGTGGACCAATTCCTTTACCTACAAAGATCGAAAGATATACTGTTTTGAGATCTCCTCACATTGATAAAAAATCTAGAGAGCAATTCGAATTAAGGACTCACAAGAGGGTTCTAGACATAAGAGAATGTCCTCCACAAACGGTTGAAGCTTTGATGAAGCTTGATTTACCCGCTGGAGTAGATGTAAAAATAAAATTAATTAACTAAAAGAGAATTTTATGAAAGCTGGTTTAATGTTTGAGAAACTTGGAATGACGCAGTGTATAGACGGGGAGAAAATGGTTCCTGTTACGGTGCTGAAGGTTTTAAAAAGTAAGGTGTTGTTCCACAAGACTCAAGAAAAACACGGTTACGATGCTGTTGTTTTTGGTTATGGTGAATTGACGAAGGAGAATGCGTTAAAAAAATTAACAAAACCTTTGTATATTCAAATGAAAAAATTAGGTGAGAATTACTATACCTCGATGAAGGAGGTAAGAGTTGATGACGGCGCGTTTGCTCCTGTTGGGTCTGACTTGGATCTTTCGGTATTCGATGGTATATCTGTAGTTGATATAGAGGGTATATCAAAGGGTAAAGGGTTTGCCGGCGTGATGAAGAAGTATAACTTCGGCGGCGGTCGTGCAACTCATGGTAACTCTGTTTCTCACAGGGCTCACGGTTCTACTGGTGGACGTCAGGATCCAGGTAGAGTTTTTAAGAATAAGAAAATGGCTGGTCACATGGGTGATGAGCGCAAGACCTTGCAAAATATAAAGGTATTTTCTGTCGATAAAGAGCGTGGATTATTGCTGGTCCGTGGTAGCGTCACAGGAAGTAGAGGAAATTTGGTTTTTGTTAGAAGTGCTAAGAAGTGCAGGTAAGGTTATATGGAAAATTTTGATGTAAAGGATTTGGCTAATAACAAGGTCGAAGAAATAGCACTCGATTCGGATGTTTTTGGAATTGATCCAAATTACTACTCTATTTCAGATTTAGTAAGGTGGCAACTTGCAAAAAGAAGGAATGCTATTCAATGTGTGAAGGGAAGATCCGATGTAAGTGGTACAACCAGAAAAAATTACAAACAAAAGGGAACTGGTGGTGCTCGTCGTGGAAGTTTGAGAGCTGCCCAGTTTCGTGGTGGTGGTATCATATTTGCTCCAAAGCCTCGTGATTATGAGTTCAAACTCAATAAGAAGGTAAAGAGGTTGGCATTGAGAAGCTTGCTTTCTTTAAAGATTAAAGAGAACAAATTCGTCATTGTGAATGATATAAATATAGATGAACCAAAAACGAAGACAGTTGTTAATTCATTGAACCGCTTGAAATTGGATGACGCGTTGGTTTTTGATGTTGATGCATTTAGTAATTTTGCAATTGCATCAAAAAATTTGAACAATGTTAAGGTGTTGTCAGTCGCTGGTCTTAATGGTTACGATATATTGAATTACTCGAACTTGGTTGTTACGAAATCAGCTGTGAAGATGATTGAAGAGAGATTGAAGGACTAATTATGAATATAGATAAAATTATAAAGCCGATCAATACTGAGAAGACGATGATGTTGATGGAGAAGGGAATCTATTCATTTTTGGTAGATAAATCACTCAACAAAGAGTCGATAAAAGAGATTGTGCAGAAAACTTTTAAAGTTGAAGTTGAATCAGTTAAAGTTTTGAATAGGGCCGGAAAGACGAAGATGTTTCGTGGTATCAAAGGAAAAATGTCCGATGAGAAACGCGCTTTCGTTAAGGTAAAGGAAGGTAAGATTGATTTTGAGGGTGGATTCTGATGGCATTAAAGTATTTTAAACCAGATACCCCAGCAAAAAGGGGGTTGATTTTGGTTGATAGGAAGGAGCTTTGGAAAGGAAAGCCTCATAAGTTTTTGACCGAAAAATTGAAGACAGCAGCTGGAAGGAATGCTGATGGTCATATCACTTGTCGTCACCAGGGCAGTGGCGTCAAAAAGATGTACAGAAGGATTGATTTCAAGAGATTGCGTGAAGATGCTGTTGCTGTTGTTTTAAGAATAGAGTACGATCCATACAGAACAGCGTTCATTGCATTGGTAAAATACGAAGATGGCGAATTGTCATACATTATTGCTCCTAACAAGTTGGCTGTTGGTGATAAAATTGTTTATTCTAAGAATGCTGACATAAGAGTTGGGAATTGTTTGCCTTTAAAAAATATTCCCGTTGGAACAATCATCCATAATGTTGAGATGAAGCCTTTGAAAGGGTTTCAGGTTGCGCGTTCTGCTGGAACTTACGCAAGCATTGCTGGTCGTGATAATGGGTATGTGATCTTGAAAATTTCCTCTGGTGAAGTTCGTAAATTTGAAGAAGATTGTAGGGCTGTTATAGGTTCTGTTTCAAATATTGACCACAAAAATGAAAAGTTTGGAAAGGCTGGAAGGATGCGTTTGAAAGGTATTCGTCCAACTGTTCGTGGTGTTGCTATGAACCCTGTTGATCACCCACACGGTGGTGGTGAAGGTAAGACAGCTGCCGGAAGACATCCAGTGTCATTTAGTGGTGTTCCTACAAAGGGGTATAAGACAAGAGATAAAAAGAAAAGCTCAAGCAAGTATATATTGACGAGACGTAACAGCGGAAAGCGTAAATAATGGGGAATGAAAAATGGCAAGATCTATTTGGAAAGGACCTTATGTTAAGGAATATTTAATAAAGAAGGCTAAGAAGATGCAGGAGTCTGGAAGAAAGACCCCTATTAAAACTTGGTCAAGAGGATCGACGATTATCCCATTATTCGTAGGGTTAAATTTTACAGTTCATAACGGTAAAAAATTTATTCCGGTGTTCATTATGGAAGATATGGTTGGTCATAAGTTTGGTGAATTTGCTCCAACGAGGACGTTTACTGGACATGCTGGTGATAAGAAAGCTAAGAAATAATTTAAGGTGTAACTATGAGTTTGGTTGAAAAAGAAAAGTCATCAGAAGCTGTTGTTAACAATGAGTCTTCGAATTCTCATGCTGGCGGTGCTGGTGAAAAGTCTTTGAAGACAACAAAAAAAGCAGATGCTCGTAAGGATAAGAAAGTGAAGTATGATGAGTCTGTTTTGGTTGTTGCAAGGAACAAAATGATAAAATCTTCAGTTACTAAATTGAATTTGGTTGCTGAGATGATTCGTGGATTAAAAGCTTCGAAAGCTGTATCCGCGTTGACATTCTGTAACAAAAAGGTTGCATATGATGTGAAAAAGGTTGTAATGTCAGGTGTTGCTAATGCTGAAAATAATTATAACCTGGATATAGATTCATTGTATGTAAAGGAAGCGTATGTTGGAAAGGCAATGACTTTGAAAAGGTTTAGTGCAAGGGCAAAGGGTAGAGGTAATCGTTTGTTAAAGGAATTTAGCAAGATCACTGTTGTGCTTTGTGCTGGAGAGTAGGAGATATTATGGGACAGAAAGTAAGACCTAGTGGTTTTAGAGTCGGTATTACAAGGAATTGGGATTCTATATGGTTTTCAAATTCCAAGAATTTTGCTTCACTTATAAACCAGGATGTTAAGATTAGAGAGATTATTTCTAGCACAATGAAGACAGCTGGTATTTCGAAGATTGAGATTGAAAGGTTTGCAAAGAAAGTTGTTGTAAATATTAATGCTTCAAGGCCTGGTGTTGTAATCGGTAAGAAGGGAGAGGATATCGAAAAGTTGAAAGTTCGTCTCGAGAAACTTGTCGGTATGGAAGTAAGGTTAAATATTGTTGAAATAAAGAAACCTGAAGTTGATGCTCTGTTGGTTGCAGAAAGTATTGCATCACAACTCGAGAAAAGGGTTAATTTTCGTAGGGCTGTGAAAAAGGCAATGCAAGGTGCTATGAAGTTTGGAGCAAAAGGTATCAGGGTTAATTGTGCTGGAAGGCTTGGTGGTGCTGATATTGCAAGGACGGAGTGGTATAGAAATGGAAGAGTTCCTTTACACAATTTGAGAGCAAACATTGATTATGCATTGGCTGAGGCAAATACTACCTACGGTATTATCGGTGTGAAGGTTTGGATTTTTAAAGGAGAGGTTTACAATATTTCTCCTGTATTTTTAGGTAAGAAGATAAATTAGGGGTTAATTATGTTATCACCTGCTAAAACAAAGTATAGAAAGTTTCACAAGGGGAGAATCCATGGTGAAGCTTCTGCAAATGCCTCTTTGTCTTTTGGTCTTTATGGTCTTAAGGCAATAGAGCCAGCAAGAATTACAGCTGCCCAGATTGAAGCTGCAAGGCGTGCAATAACTCGTCATATGAAAAGGGTAGGAAAGGTTTGGGTTAATATTTTTCCAGATGTAGCTGTTTCCAAAAAACCTGCGGAAGTCAGGATGGGTAGTGGTAAAGGTGCTCCTGAGTTCTGGATCGTAAGGGTAAGGCCAGGTGTTGTGATGTTTGAAGTTGAAGGTATCACAGAGGATGTCGCAAGGGCTGCTTTTGATTTGGCTGCTGCAAAATTACCAATAAAAACAAAATTTGTTAAGAGGTTGATATAATTAATCTCTTTCTTCGGTTTTGTTAAAAAAGAGTTATTGAAGAATTTATGTTTTTCTGGTAAAATGTTGTTATGAAAAAGGTACAGATAGAGAGTCCTGTGAAAGATTTGGAAAATTACAAGAAGGAGCTTTTATCTTTAAGGATTAAGCGTGCTTCTGGTGATAGTGTTCCTTCTCATAGGTTCAGGGAATTAAGGAAACTTGTAGCTAGGTGTTTTACCATGCTAGGGGTTAGTAAATAAGGATAGCGAAAAATGCCAAAGAAAGTATTGGAAGGTACAGTTTGTTCGAATGCTTGTGATAAAACTGTTTCTGTGATGACTGAAAGAAGATTGATGCATCCAAAGTATGGGAAGTATATTACGATTAGTAAAAAATACTTGGCTCATGATGAAGAAAATAGGTGTTCTGTTGGTGATAAGGTCACGATTATAGAAGATAGGCCTATCTCTAAAAGAAAGTCTTGGCAGGTTGTGTATAAATAATAGAGGTGTTTTTATGATACAAATGCAAACAAGGCTGAAGGTGGCTGACAATTCGGGTGCTAAAGAAGTGATGTGCTTTAAGGTGCTTGGTGGATCAAAAAGGTTTTTTGCTCGTGTTGGTGATGTTATTAAGGTTTCTGTAAAGGAAGCTATTCCGCACGGTAATATAAAAGAAGGTGAAGTTCTTGACGCTGTGATTGTAAGGACCAAGTCCCCAATCAGGAGAAAGGATGGTACGAGTTTAAGGTTCGATGAGAATGCTGTTGTGATTATCAATGCGCAGAAGGAGCCTGTTGGAACTCGTATTTTTGGGCCTGTTGCTCGTGAGCTTCGCCAGTTGAAGTTTATGAAGATTATATCTTTATCTCCGGAGGTTTTGTAATGGAGAAGTGGAAAATCAGAAAGGGTGATTTCGTCCAAGTGATCAGTGGTAAGTGTGCCGGTGAGAGGGGTGAAATTGTTAGTGTCGATAGGAAGCGTCGTAAGGTGTTTGTTCGTGGCGTAAATATCGTAAGCAGATTTAAAAAGCCAACTGCTGGTGATCCAGGTGGTATCGTAAAGAAAGAGGCTGGTATTGATGTTTCTAATGTTGCTTTTATCGATGCTGAGTTTGGTCGTCCAACGAAAATTGGTTTTAAGATTGATGAAAATGGAAAGAAAGTTAGATATGCGAAACTTTCTGGTAATGTTATAAAGTAAAAAAATGGCAAGATTAAAGGATGAATATTTCAATACCATTCTTCCTTCGTTGGTGAAGGAATTTGGATATGGAAATGCCTTTGCTGCTCCGAGATTATCAAAAATTGTTTTGAATATGGGGGTCGGTAAGGCGATTTTAGATAGTAAAATTTTGACCGCTGCTGCTGAGGAATTGACATTGATAGCTGGTCAGAAGGCTGTGATTACTGAAGCAAAAAAATCAATTGCTGGTTTTAAGTTGAGGGAAGGATTGCAGATCGGTGCGAAAGTCACATTGAGGGGTGATCGTATGTATGAGTTTTTAGATAGGCTCATCAATATAGCTTTGCCAAGGGTGCGTGACTTCAGAGGGCTTTCTGCAAAATCTTTCGATGGAAGGGGTAATTATTCTGTTGGTAT
>CASESI010000002.1 GCA_949290705.1 uncultured Holosporaceae bacterium
AGAGAAAAAGAACGTCAAAAATTACCATATAATTTCAATCTTATTGACGAGCTCCACGCAAACGAGAATGCACACACCCGTATTCTACTTAAATTATTAAACTACAATATTTCAGGGGAATATGCATTTTTAAAGTCCTTCCTCCTCATGATGTGTGAACATAATCCGAACTTGACATTTCCCATCACTAGCGTACAAAAACCTTCGATAGGTTTCAATAAGGAGAATATAGATGGACTCATTGAAGAGCCGTCCAAAGATTACGCCATTATTATTGAGAATAAAATAAATTGGGCCACAGATCAGGAACTGCAACTTGACAGATATTTTAACACTGTAAAACAACACGGAATACAAGACTGCAACATATTTGTAATTTACTTGACACTGGATGGCTCAAAAAAAGTTTCTTCAAACAGTTTGCCTAATTCACTAAGAGATGAACTTGAAAACAGCAACCGTTTTATAAAAATGAATTATAGGGATGATATACTGCCATGGCTAAAACACAGTATTCTTCCTGAAATAAAAATAAAAGAGCATCTAATAGAAAGCGGCATTAGGCAATACATTGATTACCTTGAAGGACGGCTTTGTTTAAGGAAATCAGAAGAACCAATAAAAATTATCATGAATAAAACCATTAACGAAAAATTACTCCAAGGCAAAACTACTTGTGAGCAATGGCAAATACTGAATAACTGCACAAAAAATCTTGAGAATCTTCTACAAGATTTTCGTAATGTATCTGAGGAGATAACAAAACCCGTAATTGACAGTTGGGACACTAGTACCAAGAATTCTTTCAACGACACACAGACAAACAATCAGATTCAAGAAAACAATGGATATTATCAAATATTCCTTAATGGTATTGATCGGAATATCCATTTTGAATGGTATACTTTATCTAAAAACGATCTTTTTAATAAATCCCATTACCGTATGGTTCTGCATGTTGAAGGAGATTATACGGATAAATTAAACATGCTGAAATTGGCCAGAATAGATGAATTGCGTAATACAGCAGAAAAATACGAATTTTTTCTACCTTTCGACGAGAGAAGAGGTGCTGTTGACGCTATCTTTAAGGAATATTCAACTCCAAACAATATCCCCTTTGCTGCACTTGACGAGTCCAATAGAACAAAATTTTTAAAGAACTGCTATGAAGAAATTAAAACTTTAAAAGGCATTATTGAGCGCACATTTCATAAATTTGACGATGAAAACAAAATCATTAATGAACTCTGTCGTTCATTGCAAGAGTTCACAGACTATCAATGGAGGTATTGGCCTGAAAATAATAACTGCGGCTGGGATATAGTTACAGATTTTAACAATGACACACACCGAATAGGAATCGAAGGTTCTTTTGCTCTCAACGCCGATGGCAAAATTGAATTCAGAAGCTATATTACTGTATGGAGATCACAGGATTGGGACATCTACGAAGAAAATTTAAAAGAAAAATATCCCAATCTCTCACAACTCATCGAGAAAAAAGGAGATAGGGCTGAT
>CASESI010000003.1 GCA_949290705.1 uncultured Holosporaceae bacterium
GGACGCTTAGATCCTGACCTGAAAGAAAAAGGCATCACAGGGCTAACACATGGAGCAAAAATAGAAAAAGAAGTATGGGATGAGTTTTACAAGAATCCCGAACTTCTTGCTTTCGAAAGCGAGAAACTAATAGCTCGATTCTCTAATCAATCTGTTGAAGAAGCTTTAAATATTGATACAAAAACCTTGCCACAAGGAAAGGAACGTGAAATCATTGTAAAACAACGAATAAATCAATCCTTTTTTCGTATGGCTGTTTTAAGCTCATACAATAATAGATGCTGTATTTCGGGCATTGGCAATATTGAATTATTAGAAGCTTGTCATATTGTAGGCTGGTCAGAAAATACCGCCAATAGGACTAACCCTCAAAATGGACTTTGCATGAATCCATTTTTCCACAAAGCCTACGATTCACACCTTATAGGCATTACTCCTGATTATACAATTATCATTTCAAGCGACATCATTGATAATATCAATGACACCAACTTTAAAAGTTATTTATCCCACATCAATAACAAAAAAATTACGCTGCCCGATAGGTTCCTGCCTAAGAAGGATTTTTTAGAAATCCATTACAACCAATTCAAACAAAAATGGGCATTGTAGCCGAACAATATCAAACAATATTGTTCCACTTACAGCAATTATACATGTCTAATATCATACCACTCTAACTACTTCTTTATAAAGCAATGGAATATCTTGCGATTTAATTCTGAATTTAGTTCCATGATTATGCCCCGTTCGTGCATCGAAATCAATATAAATTTTTCCTTGTTCTATACTATCTATGAATCGCTCTAAGTTCACGCTTTTCAACATTAAAGCCTTATTTTAATGAAAGTATTCAATGCAATTTCGCGTGTTGCGAATCCAACCTCGAGTTTCTATTTCTTTAAGCTTGCCGATCAGCTCTTCTTTTGTTATTAGCTGTATGTTGTTCATATCTTATTCAAACAACGTTAAAGGATGGTATTTTGCTACTTCATGACACACTTTGTCTCTCTCAATTCGAGCTTTTGCCATTCTGCAATATTCCTCACTTAATTCAATGCCAATAAAATCTCGCCCCAATCCTTGCGCAACCACAGCAGTCGATCCGCTTCCCATAAAAGGGTCTAAAACAATGCGTCCAGTTGTTGAACTGATTATCCGGTCTATCAAAGCAACAGGGAAATGTGCTGGATGCGTATTGTTTTGTTCTTGTTTAAATTCCCACACATCGCCATAGCTATTAGCTTTCGGAGCCAACTTAAAATTTTTTTTGCAATAAGATATATCACCTCATACGTAGGAAGAAAATAACCTGCATTAAAATTTATGCCCCCTTTCCGTCTCCATATTATAATTTGTCGAACAGGGAAATCAGCAACAATCTCTCTACGATCCTGAATTAATCCATTTTGCACACGCCACTTATGATTATAAAAAATAGCACCATCATCTTTCAACAATCGCATCATTTCTGAAAGACATGCCTTCTGCCATTGGCAATAAGCATCATACGGCATATTATCATCGTATGTGGCATAACCCTTTATCAATGCCGCATTCGACCATTTTCCACCTCGGCCATCCTTCATGCCATTCCCTGAC
>CASESI010000004.1 GCA_949290705.1 uncultured Holosporaceae bacterium
GTCACATACTCGTAAATGAGTGATTTTTTATAATTTTCGATTTCGGAGATGTATTGCTCTTTCTTCGAAATCAAGTTGTCAATTTCGGCACATTTAGCGTCAAGGTAGTCGGCGATTTCTTGCTGTTCATCCTTTGATGGAACGACGATAGAAAAATTCAAAAATTTATCTGCTTGCAATCTCCAACGTCCCATTCCACTAACGCCTTGACCTAAACCATAAAAAATGCGATTGGAATAACACATTTGCATTAGATAAAGATAGAAAGATCGGTTATTGCTTTCCAAATCATCTAAAACAAAAACTCTATAATCAGGACTGGTAACGCCAGTATATTTCGAAATATCTACCCATCCTGTAAGTAAGTCCATATGATTCATTGCGTAATCACCTGGATTGACAAGTTGATAGTGGCTATAGCTTTCTGCTAATTGTCCTTCGTTTTTTGATAGATCTTTTGGCATAATACCCTTTTGCGTTATTGAAAGCACTGTATAACCTTCCTGCCCTGCGATATCTTTTTTTATATGAAAAAGATACTTAATTTTTTTCATATCCCAATCAACAGGAATATTTCCAAACCAAATACTCCCGCTGTCTTTCATTGGTCTGTCGCCACGGATGCCTTTGGTAACAGCCTGTGTAATAACAGCCTGTTTCAATTTTTTATATTCTTTAATCGAAGCACGAGTTTTTTCCAGAACAGCATTGATTTCATCGCATCGACTAGTAAGAAAGGTCGCAATTCTGCTTTGCTCACTGATTTTCGGCAAGGGAATGGTAAAGTTATTAAATACATCCAAAGTTACATGCTGCATAAAAATACCATGTTTGTTGTCGTTATTCATATTTTCCATGGCAATTTTAATCATCCAGAAAAAGAAATTGTAATCTATTATTTTTTTATCTGGAATAGCTTTAAAAATATGTTGATTCAGCAGTCCTTCATCTTTATGCCAAATAAATGCATCTAAAGTTGCCGCCCATGAAACAAGTATATCGCCATTTTTAATTACATACTTCGAATCAATATCACCATCATAATAGTTGGGGTTATCATACGATCCGGTTAAATCTTGAATTCTGATTATTTTTCTTCCTGTATCACTCCAATCGCTAGGTTTAAAAGCATACCCATTTATATATTTGCCAATATATTTTAGCTTGGAGATACCCCAAGTCTCAGGGATTTTCCCAATCCATTCAATCCTGCTGTCTTTCATTTTACGCATTGTTTTCACCACCTTTTCGGGTATAACGAACAATCAGACAAGTAATTGCAGCAATCACCAGAATGCCGCCAAGGATACTTACAATAAGTATCCAATGTGCAAAAATAAGCTTTGCAAGCCAAATCACAAAATAGGTAACAGCCCATATCACAACAAATACAATCAGACGAATAATCCAATGTAGGATAGAACCGGCTGCGCTGCCGCTGATCATACCGCCATCATATAAATCGCCCACAGCCCGGAACGCAATGGCGAATGCAGCTAATTCAATGACTGCAAGAATAATCCATTCCCAATACCACGCAATGGGCAAACCGAGCGGATCGGTAATTCTGTCAAACAGAAAACTCAACACTTCTCTCAAAGTTCATTCTCCTTATGAAACAGTGCATTTAAGCTTTCGGAAATTTCGCTTTCCAGCTTTTTAATGCGCTTTACAATATCATCCACCGGTTCCGGCGGCTGATACTCATAAAAATAGCGTGTCATCGGAATTTCGTATCCGACTTTGGTTTTGCTCTTATCAATCCATGCATC
>CASESI010000005.1 GCA_949290705.1 uncultured Holosporaceae bacterium
TAAGCTTTCCGCAAAATTGTGTAGGAATTCAATTTTGATTACTTTGCTTCAGAAATTTGAACTATAACAATTTTATAACTTTTTGAATTCACTTTTTTCTGAGGCGTTTTAGTACGCCTGAAAAAGTTTTCTATCGTCAAGATTTGAAAATGGGCATCTCAGAAAGTTCATTTCTGATCGTTTCTGAGAGAATTCAAAAAAATAAAACATAAATATTTTCTTTTTTTAAAAAAATAAAATAATAAATTATGATGGATTTTATTTAATATAAATGTGAGATTTCAAAATTACTTTATTTGAAATTTCATCGTAAAAATCATTCAATGATGATTAGCTCTTTTTGCATCCGAATTCATCTTGAGCCATTATCCATATCCCATGTATAAAGGCTTTCATGTCAGTACTCATATAAATGTTTTTTGTATTTCTATATGCTTCTTCCAAAGTAAGTTTTGTACGAATTATCAGTTCCGCTTCTAATAGATCTTCTTTTTCTCGGATTCTTTTAAAATCTAGTAGTTGTCCTACACTTGAAAAAATTCTTTCAACCGGCACTTCTGTTGGTGGTATGTTAAGTAATCTTAAGGCAATCTCCCTTAATGGTGAGAATATCGGTCCTAATATATTTTCTGATTCATTTTTCCAAAAAGCTATTGCATCTTGTTCAAACATTTGAGTATATATATTTTTTTGAAGATATTCAAATAAAAGCTTCTTAGCATTTGATGGATTAATGCATATCTTTGTTTGATGAATATATTCTTCAATGCCAAGAAAAGCATAATTTAATATAAGAGACTTGGTCATTTCATCAGATTTTTGATAAACAATATGTCCGCGATAAGTACACACAAATGCTGCCATTGGCAAATGTATATCGGCTGTGGATGAAAACCTTTTAATTAAAGCTTCAGCTTGCCTATTAGCCAAGTAACTATTCATTGCTTTTAACCGTCCAATTGTCACTAAAAGAGGAACTGGAGCATCTTCAATTGAATATGAGGATTTCTCTAATTGAATTATTAAGTTCCACATTTCATTTACAACTGTTGACACATCATCCCAATTTAAATGAGTAATCAATGCTTTATAATTTTGCATTTCATTTTCTGACAATTGCTTTAATTTATTAGAATTATACATATTCTCTAAAATATAATTAATACATTGCGAAAAACTTTTCCATCGAACAGTTGTATATTTTGGTGGATATTTGAAATATTTTAATAGTTTCATAATTGTTGTTGTTATTTCATTAAATTCCATTTTATCGTCAAAAAGGTCATGTATTGAAAGTTCAACTGTATGTGCATAGCAAGCTTGCCGAACGAAATATTGCTGGCTCAAACATTGTGCTGCATGAGGATTATTACAGTTCAATGCTGCGATGTTGTTTGCAGCATTGTCAGTAGTGCAAGCAACGACAACACAGCCATTCTGAGTTAAATTATTAACACATTTTACAATAATTTCACTTAAGGCATTAGCTGTTTGTATTGAT
Source organism: uncultured Holosporaceae bacterium (assembly GCA_949290705.1). Lineage (GTDB taxonomy): Bacteria > Pseudomonadota > Alphaproteobacteria > UBA3830 > CASESI01 > CASESI01. The sequence continues at coordinate 1,502 of CASESI010000005.1, forward strand.
TGATTATTTATTGAATAAAAGTATATTTTATAATGAGAATATATCAAAACTGAAACAAGATGATGGTAATATTTAGTTGAGCCATCAATCATAATTGATGCATATTTCTCAAATTGCAATTGCTGAAAAGTATCATTTATCATGTATTTCGCCATTTCAAGTATCATGGACCGAGGCTTTTTATGCATTGGAACAAGATAGTTTGGGTTTAAATACTTACAGAATTTAACAAAGTGTGCATTTTCAATATCATGTATTGGAATACCTTTAAGGCAAATAAAGAAAATTAATTCTCAATTTGCGTCAAATGAGCGAAATTCCTCAGAAGATTTTGGGGTGAGGCAATTGTGAGCTGCTACTGATGTTTTTGAAAGGTATATTCTTTTG
>CASESI010000006.1 GCA_949290705.1 uncultured Holosporaceae bacterium
GGGGTTTCGTTTATCTAGTAAGGGTGTCGTTTTGCTAGTAGGGGTGTCATTTTGTATTAAAGCGATAGCACAAAGACATTTTATAACTAACATTTTGATACAAAGTAAGGGTCTCAAAATGAACGATATTTGCTCGAGAAATCGGGCTTTTTTTCATTTCAAGCGTCTTGCTAGTAGATGAAAACTCGCTCGAACTGGGAATTTTTAAAAATTAGTTTTACTAGAAAATGAAACCTTACTAGATAAACGTTTGTCTACTAGAAAAACGATACCCTACTAGTGTCAATTACATTTAAATGTTCCCCAAAAATCACGCTGGAATTTTCCCCAGCTATTTGTTTTTAATAACTATATAATCACCTCTCTCTTTAAGCCTATAACTATCGTCTTACTGTTTTTCTATCAATACCATAAATTCTCGCAATTTCAGATATAGATTATTTTTTAATGTAATAATCGTGTTAAATATTCATCCAATAATCTCCTTATAACATGTTCAACTCCTTCCATAAATCTTTTTATTAATTATAGAAGGCGTCCCTTTTTCAGATGTGATTAGTGGGGATTTTATCAATATTAATTACAATCCTAGCAATGGGTTTGGCCTATGGAAAACAAGCGGCATTTTTGCATATCTTGGCGATCAATATTATGAGTGGTCTATGGAGTGTTTACGTAGAAGCGCATGGAGGCAATTCAAGCTATCAAAAATGATGCTTAAAGATATGAAAGAACATCCGTTTCGTTTTCCCGAAGTATGATTTGGGACAAATATTGGGACAGAATTTAACCGTATTAAAATATGTGGTAAGATTAATGCGCAGCAGGAGCAAGGATATTAGTTGTTTCCATTGCGACACCTATGTTGATTTATCAAGGAGTGGTGTGCTGCACTTAGTTTAAGTAAACAATTAATGAGTACGAGAGGTTTATGTATGACTAGAGAAATTTTCGACTATAGTAAGTCAAATCCAAATGACTATGAATATTTTGGCTTCCACATAAAAAATGGAAGATATCATATTGATACTAAAAGACTAAAAAAACTTCACTGTGATGGATGTTTTCCAGAAGAACTTTTTACTACTCCGAGAAACACTCATTATTTTGTTCCTAAGCACAAAAATTATTCAGACTATGCAATCAATATTATGAGAGAGCAACTTAATAGATTGAGTAGCGATTGGAACAAAGAATATAAGACTATTATTAATAAAATTACTACACCTAAAGAAATCCAAGACAACGTTCGTTTGGAAGAAATTACATATACCTCATCACTAGATGATCTAGATGATATTGAATTTGATGCTTTGTTGGCTGGAATTCGACGTGAAGCAAAATATGATGAAGTTATTAAGAGTATTCATCTTCAATACCTTCAAAAAATTTTCACCGAGTTCTTTAGAACCATTCTTTTGGTTATTAAGGATAGGGGATATGAAAACACTATCGATTTCAAATATAAGTATTTCTTCCAACATGTTCAAAGCAAATTTAATGCAGAAACCAAGAGAGCAAACCCTCTTTATAGGCTTCCACATTATAAGTATTTCGATGTTCTCAATAAAATTAACAATTTTTTAAAACACAATACTGTTATGGCTTATAATTCATTAGCCAATAATGCTTTTGAAAAAGATGAAAAGCTTAAAAAGTTCCAATCGAAATTTGTGTATTCAGAAAAAGAGGCTGGCCATCCATATGAAAATGGCA
>CASESI010000007.1 GCA_949290705.1 uncultured Holosporaceae bacterium
TAAACGCTATCCATGCATATCATCTATTCTACTTGTCAATGATCCACCGAATCTCTTCACCGTAACATCGTTACAGTCACTGTCGATGCTCAAAAATATATACTACTCCATCGCCAATGTCAACACCTTTTTTCAAAAAAAATTATTTTTTCCAAAAAAATACTTCCATAATTCTTATAACACAGAGAATTGCTGGAAAATTATTTACGATTTATTTACTTTTTAGTATTGATTTTTTTATTTTTGAAAAACTGAACGATTTACCAGACTGCACGCTACTAGTAAAAAACTTTATTAATAATGCCTCCCAAAATAACTTGATCAGCAATATAAACAACAGCAGATTGACCTTTAGCAATACCATTTTCACATTCATGCAAATGTATTTCTGCAAATTTAAAATCCTCAGAAATATAGATATCACCTTTCTTTGGCTTACTGGAATACCTAACCTTGATGTCAGCATTCTTGATTTTAAATCTATACCCATGGATCTCGTTATTGATTTCTAAAAACTTTTCATCAAGCAAATTTAAAGAGGTAATGCAAAACTTACAGGATTGAACTCCAGCCTTCGTCGCAACAATTACAATATTCTTTTGAGTATCAATTTCCCTTACGAACAAAGGTTCAGAATACGAAACGCCAAGTCCCTTTCTTTGGCCAATAGTATAGTTAAAAATACCATCATGTTTTCCTAAAACCTCGCCTTTATCGTTAATTATATAGCCAGTGCACGAATCAAAACATTTTTTGTAGTCACCTTTTAAAAAGCAAATATCCTGACTTTCTTCTTTTTTAGCAAGAAAATCCGAAAAGTTTTTAGATAATTCTTTAACATTAGATTTTAAATAATCTCCCAATGGAAATAGAATTTTTTCAAAATAACTTTTCGGAATACCATACAAAAAATACGACTGGTCCTTTGCTTTATCGAATGCAACCATAAGTTTAGAATTATTTACTCTCGCATAATGTCCTGTCGCAACAAAATCAGCATCAAAATCCAACATAACATCAAATAAAGTTTTAAATTTCACATATTTGTTACATTTCACGCAAGGATTTGGTGTCATGCCAAGTTTATAAGTTTTGATAAAATAATCTTTCACTTCTTTTTGAAATAATTCTCGCCTATCAATAATTTGGTATTGTATACCCAAACTATGAGCAATTTTTTCCGCATCATCGAAATTATTGTATTCGTTCATCCAGATGCTGCAGCCTACTACTTCATAGCCTGCTTCTTGGAGCAAATACGCCGTGCAAGCACTATCCACACCTCCAGATAAGCCAACAACAACCTTTTTTTTCATAATTATTTCTGATCTATATATGACACAAACCAAACTGGATCTGAAGAATTTTTAGATTTTTTAAATTTCCATATCTCATTAAATGTTAACAATTTATCATCAGAACCTTTCTGAATCGTTTTTCCATCAATACTCCGCACATAACAACAACGCTTAACAATTATATCAACTGTTAATGTTATATCATCGTCAACTTGCACATCACTCAGCGTTATTTGTTGGATATCGATATTTGTATTAACAAGACATTCACCTTTTTCCCTAAATGCAGAAAAAGTACTCTTCAATTGTTTTAAAATTTCATCTGTTACAAGATTTTTAATGTCCTTGAATTCACCTGTTTTCAATGCAGTAAACAACATTTCATACACAATCGAAACTGATCTCTTGAATTTGTCTATATTAAAATCATTAAAAAACAACCTAACTTTTTGAGATATGTTATGTTCCGAAGATTCTTGCGAATCATCCTCTGTCACAATGTTTATTGTATCACCAGATTCATTACCATTTACAATCTTTTCACCATGTTTATCTTCATCATTCTCAAAAAACCAGATGTATCTTGAATATTTTTCACGTAATTCCTCATCAGCCTCAGAGTCATTCTCGCGATTGCCAAACAAACTATACAGTTTAAAAGCCAAAATCACAACAACCGCAATAAAAAAAATAATTTCACCCATACTCTAATCTGTTGTAAAATTACTACATTTTATTATTTTACCATATAAACACATGTATGAAAATTTTTCTTTCAAGACTAAGTACAATAATGGATTGAGGACAGGAATTATTTCAACACCTCACGGAATCATTGAAACCCCTGCTTTCATTTTTTGCGCCACCAAAGCAACAATCAAAGGTTTAACACCAAATATGTTCGATGATTCACAAATCATTCTTTCAAATACCTATCATCTGTTTATTGAACCTGGTCCTGATTTAGTTGCCGAACATGGTGGGTTACATAAATTTATGGGATGGAATAAACCAATGTTGACAGATTCCGGTGGGTACCAAATTTTCAGCCTTGGATACGGATCTGTTTCAAGCGAAATAAAAGGTGCAAGAGAGTTTAAAAACAAAACACTACTAAAAATAAATGAAAATGGCGCTATATTCAGATCCTACAGAAATGGTGATAAGAAACTTCTTACCCCTGAATTGTCCATTCAAATACAAAACAAACTTGGCGCAGATATAATTTTAACTTTGGATGAGTGTACGCCTTTTTGCTTTTCAAAAGAAAAAACAACAAAATCTATGCACAGAAGTCACAGATGGGAATTAAGATCTTTGGAAGAATTTAAAAAATTACCAACTGACAATCAAGCTTTATATGGCATAGTTCAAGGGGGAGTATACGAAGATTTAAGAATCATCAGTACAGATTTTGTAAATCAAAATGATTTCTTTGGCGTTGCCGTCGGAGGTTCTCTTGGGGCAACAAAAGAACAAATGTATGATATTGTAAACTTTACAATGTCACGTTTACGTAAAGATCGTCCTGTACACTTGCTTGGCATCGGAAATATTGCTGACATTTTTAACGGTGTACAAAATGGAATTGATACATTCGATTGCGTACACCCTACAAGAATTGCAAGGCATGGATGCGCACTCGTTATGAGAGAGTACAGGGATCGTGACGATAAAGAGCATATTAATCTTAATAATTCAAAATATAAAAATGATATGTCGCCCATAGACACAACCTGCGATTGTTATACATGTAAAAATTTTACAAAAGCATATCTACATCATTTAATAAAATCAGAAGAAATGCTGTATATGAGTGCCATAACAATACATAACATCCACTTTATGAACAGGTTAATGAAAAAGATAAGAACCTCTATAAATGACGGAACTTTTGGTCAACTTTACAAATATTGGATAAATTAACCTTTTTTTAATTTAATTTTTGATAATTTACTTTTAAAATTAAGAATATATAATTAAAAGTATGATAGACCCAGTTTTAATAAGAATAGGTCCATTCTCGATCACTTGGTATGCTTTGTCCTATGTAGTTTCTTTGTTGATAGGACTTGCGTTAATTAAAAAACTTTCTCGAAAATATTCCATTTTCAAAATGACGTTGATTGATATCGATATACTTTTCAATTACATAGTCGTCGGAATCATTCTCGGAGGAAGACTTGGGCATGTTATATTCTTTGATCCTGTTTATTATTTTTATCACCCGATAGAAATTTTCAAAATCTGGAATGGAGGGATGTCGTTTCATGGTGGATTAATCGGAGTAATATTTTGCATACACAAATTTTCTGCAACACGAAAAGCGACAGATTTTTGGAAAGTAATGGATATCACAGCACTAGTCGCGCCCGTCGGGTTATTTTTTGGAAGAATCGCAAATTTTATAAATCAAGAACTTTACGGAACACCAACCGATTCTATTTTTGGCTTTGTTTTTACAGACGTAGACAATGTTCCAAGACATCCTACACAACTTTATGAGGCATTTTTTGAAGGTATCTTTTTATACATAGTGTTACGTGTAATATTAAAGAAGTCCATTAAATATAGCACTTATTTCTATGGTTTAATTTCCGGATATTTCTGCATATTTTACTCTGTAGCAAGATTTTGTATAGAATTTTTAAAGGTCCCAGACACAGCATCAAACTTGACATTAGTCACATATTTAAATATTTCAATTGGGCAAATACTATGTGTCTTGATGTTTTTGTTTGGTGTAATCTTAATAAAGATCAAAAAATAACATTATGAGCGAAGTTGTCGTATTTGGTGGAATGTGTAAATGTCTGTTCGGAAAAATTTCCTCCCCTATTATTGTACTTCCAAAGTCTATGGTTTTTACTTCATCCATGATGCCTGTCGCAGATATTATGCAATTCATGCCAATTGTGAATATTCCAACTTTCGGAATGTGTCAATCCCCGGCTAATCCAGCGGTTGTAATGGCGGCAGGAATGCCTGTTCCTTGCGTCCCTCTCATTGTTTCACCTTGGATTCCGACAAAACCTAATGTTCTTGTAAAAGGGATTCCTATTTTGCTTAAAAATTCAATGACTTTTTGCGCATATGCAGGGCTTATCACAATCAGCAATGCAGGACAATTTAAAATAAAGGCATAGTCATTTCAATTAATGTTGTATTTTTACAACATTTTATAAAAAATTACAGAAATTTTTATGCTTTTAATTAATTATTAACCTTTTTCTTGTAACCTTAATAATGAAATAATTTCGAGGAAGTTATGATCAATAAAAACAAATTATATTTTTTCGCGTCTTTAATGACGTTCTGTTTTGCAAAAGCTGTTACATTCGACGTTAATGTCAATGTAGGAGCTGCAAGTTTATCAAATGTAAAATCAAAAATTAATAAAAAAGCACCATTGTTATCGCCAGAGTGGTATTTTGCTGCTGCTGCTGGTGGGGGTACTCCTACTTTGTTAAGATTACAAACAGAATCAGATGCTACTAATGGTGCTGTTAACAAATTTTGGTCAAAAGATGGTGGTGCAACTTGGACTGCCGCTGATGTTGCCGCTGCAGGTGGAGATGTTAATACATTTGGTTCCAAAGCATCATACCAAAATTACGTTACATCGGTTGCAAAGGATTATGCACTTGAAGGAAATTACGAAAGACATCATTATGAATATAAAGACAGCGTTCGCAATCAAAAAGGTGGATTTGCTGCTGGACTTGATGTTGGGGTACATTATGAATTAACACCATGCGTGAAAATTGGCGCAAGGGCATTCTTTACCGCTACAAACTTAAAGCAAGATGTAAGTTATTCTGTAACACCACTTGATAAAAATGGTAACTTTGCATCAGCAACGGCCCAAAATGAGAGAGAAGTTCAAATGTTGATCGGTTATGCAAATATTAGTTCTGGTGGTGGTGCTGTTCCAATTGATGATGATGCTACAACATACTATGATGATTTCAACGTAACTAATGCTGGTGCTAAAATTGCAATAGCGCATAACGATGATAAAACAGCTGCTGCTGCGAATGCTAAAGTCATTGCAATGTACGCATTAAACGTTAATAGAAAGGGTTATGAAGCATTGAAAAAATTGGAAAAGAATGCTGATGGAAAATATGAATATACATTTTCTGCCCCTTTGGCTATGAATAGTCCAATCGTTTTAACAAGCGCAAATTTACAAGTCGCAGCTGCTACTGGAGTTACTGTAAATAATTGGAATGATTTAAATGCAAAATTAATATCATACAGTGCTCAAGGTGCTCCTGCTGAAATGCTCAGAACAAAAAACTATCACAAAATATTAGAAGTAGAAACTGAACTTCCAACAGTTTTGGGCAATGCAGCATTCGGCGCTACACGTGGAACTGCAAGTATTTGTAATTTAACCAAGGCTGTAAATATCACTAATGCAGAGGGTAGAGCTATCGTACCTGCTGCTGCTAACACAGCTATAGTAGATGATATTGATAACGTTGGTATTAAATTAGCAACAGTCCCAAACAACAGTAAACTCGTTATTTCCGAAGAAAAGTATAATGAAATTATGCAAGCTTTCGAAGAAATGAGTGCTGACTTTGACCGAACAGTTATTGATCAAACATTAAAGGTTAAGAATGTTTGGGGTGGTATGATCACACTATCCTGGAATGCAACAGATTGCACATTGTTCACACTTGGATTAGGTGTTGGTGTTCCTTCTGTTTCAAAAATCGATAACTTGAAAAAGAAATTTGGATTTGCCGGTATGTTTGAAGTCTCAACAAAGATTGCTGATTCTTTCTCGGTTGGTTTAAGATATCAATATAACAGAATCAACTTGAAAGAAAAAGATTGTGACAGTGCAGTACATCATTTATCAAAGGTTAATGGTAACTTGCATGTCTTCTCCGCAAACTTCACATATGCTTTCTAATTTAAAATTTTTTCATAATTTTATTTTCTCTTTTATACTTTAAATTGATGCTATAATGCTTGGCATTATGCTTGGTAAATTTATCACATTCGAAGGTGTCGACGGATCAGGAAAAACTAAACAGGCCGAATTTCTTGCGAATACGTTAAACACAAATGGAATCAAAACACACCTCTTAAGAGAACCAGGCGGAACCATATTCGGAGAAAAAGTCCGCAACTTAATCCTCGGAACAAAGGACATATCGGCATTCACAGAGGTATTGTTGTTTTTTGCAGCAAGAAATGAACTTTTCGAAAAAGAAATCTCCACTGCACTGTCCCGCGGAGAATATGTAATTTGCGACAGATTCTATGACTCAACAATTGTATACCAAGGATTTTTCAAAAATACAGATATAGAAAAAATCATGCAACTTAAAAACATCATCCTTGGTAATTTTGAACCGGATTTAACAATTATCATGGACATTAATGAAAAACTTGCAATTGAAAGAGTTTTAAAAAGAAAATCTGAAACCACTCAAACATCTGAAGATAAATTTGATTCTATTGACGAAAACTATTACAAAACAATAATCGATGGATATAAACGGATTGCTGATACTTTTTCCTATCGAACAAAACTTATAAAGGCAAACAAGCCTTTCAATGTTATCGCTGGAAACATAAAACGAATTGTGGAAAAAAAATTCAATCTAAACTTAAAGGAGGAATTATGATTTACTTGGATTATCAATCAACAACACCTGTTGATAAAAGAGTACTTGAAAAAATGCTACCCTATTTTTCTGAAAAATTTGCGAATGTTCATTCAAACCACTTTTTCGGTGAAGAAGTAAAAGACGATGTCGAAAATGCAAGACATGAAATCGCCGTAACAATAAATGCTGAGGATAAAGAAATCATCTTCACATCCGGCGCAACAGAATCAAATAACATAGCATTAAAAGGTATTTTTAACTATTATAAAAACAAAAAAAATCACATAATATCATCTACGATCGAGCATAAATGCGTTTTGGAAAGCCTTAAATATCTCGAAACAAATTGCAATGCTGAAATAACACTTATTAATCCAGATAAAAATGGAATCATTTCGCCTGATAAAATCGAAGCTGCTATCAAAACTAACACTTTGATGATTTCAATTATGGCAGTTAATAATGAGATTGGCACAATCCAAGACCTCGAAGCAATAGGAAAAATTGCAAAAAAATACGATGTACTGTTCCACTCTGATGCGGCTCAGGCTATTGGGAAAATTGATATAGATGTAAAAAAATTTGGCATCGACCTTTTAAGCATTTCCGGCCATAAGATCTATGGGCCAAAGGGAATTGGCGCACTATATGTCTCCACATCCCCAAAAAGAATTCGCCTTGTCCCATTGTTCAGTGGTGGAGGACAAGAAAGAAATTTTCGATCAGGAACACTTCCGGTTCCACTCTGCGTTGGAATTGGCGAAGCAATAAAAATAGCCCAATCTGAAATGCAACAAGATAACGAAAATGCCCTGAATTTAAGGAATTTATTCCTAGAGATTTTATGTAAAAATTTAAAAGGTGTACACGTAAACGGCTCTCTTGAACATAGAGTACCACAGAATTTGAACCTCGCATTTGAAGGTATTGAATCGGAAAGTTTAATTTTCGCCCTCGAAGATATCGCTCTTACATCCGTCTCTGCCTGCTCTTCTGAAAAGTTGGAAAGTTCATATGTCCTACACGCAATAGGCGTCCCTGATGAATTATCACACGCCTCATTCAGAATAAGTTTCGGAAGATTCTCAACCAAAGACGAAGTCATTTATACAGCTGACAAAATTATCAAAGTTGTAAATAATCTCCGATCAATAAGCCCTCTGTGGAATAATTGATTTTTTCTTTTTTATTTATTTTTTCTACATATTAAAATCCCGCCAGTTGTTGCAATTGCCATCATACTTAGAAAGAAATTCACCCATCCAAGTTTTTCAACCATTACGCCTGAAAATGCCACACTCGACATCGACATGATGTTATAACAACACCATAAAAAAGCATACATGAACGACGGTGACCTTGCTGTTGAACTCAAAGTATACAACTCTGCAATAAATGCAGACATCAACATTCCACCTGTAACATTCTCAGAAACTATTGTAAATGCTAATACGAAAGGATTATGCCCTGCACTCCAAATCAAGATGTAACATAAAAATGTAGCGGCATGTATAAACACTGACATTATCAATGCCTTTTGTACTCCAAAACCTTTCACCAAAAATCCAACAATAAATCCCCCTGCAATGGTTGCAAAAAAACCCAAATTATTCACATAATGCGCTATTTCCAATGTATTAAAACCAATCTCCAAATACATCAATCTCGCCATTTTATGCGCCATATCATCTGGAACTTTTATAATGGAAAGCATAAACATCATTGCCAACAATTGCATCTTATTCCTGGTCGACATCAAAGGCAAAATAATCGTTTTAATAAACATTCGCTTAATCATGCTTATTTTTCTTTTCGAAAATAATTTATTTATCGCAATCGAGCCCTCTTTCATAAAATTATTCTGGAGAGGTTCTTGTCTTAAAAAAAAGGAAAAAGATGATAGAAAAGAAACACTCGCATATATTATAAATGCCCATCTCCAGCCGACATAGTTCGATAATAACAAAACTCCAGCTGTGGAAAGCAAAATACCTATTCTATATCCAAATGTAACGACAGAGGTCACAAATCCTAAATCCTCACTCTTAACTCTATCAACCTGAAAATTATATGCCGTAATATTCTGCAAAGCATTGGAAAACATTAACATTAATGATAGAATAAAAAGCTGTGTTATATTTGATGGAGAAGGCTTAGAGAGCGCTATTGCGATGATTGAAAACGTAATTCCAAGATGACTGAATAAAATCCAACTTTTTCTGATTGGTAACCATTTAAAAGGTTTATGGCTTTCTATAAATGGAACGAAGATAAACTTAATGGTGTATGGAATTTTGCACAAAACAAAAAACCCGATAACTGTTTTGGATACTCCATTTAACGCTAGCCAGATATCTATGGACGATAAAATGGCAATAGTCATGCCAGTAGAAAGTCCCATAAATGTGAATGGTAAAAATTTTAATATACTGCTGAGCATAAGGATCATAAATTATGAATGTAAAAACCAAAAAAATCAATAAAAAAAATCCCTGGCTGCAAAGGCAAGACAAAGATCCTTTCGTAAAAATGGCAAAGGAAATGGGATATAAAAGCAGGGCTGCGTTTAAATTATTGGAAATCAATAAAAAATACAAGCTGTTGCACAATATTTCATCTGTATGCGACATTGGTGCTGCCCCTGGTGGATGGTCACAAGTGATCTCTAAAACTTTTCAAAATTTACAAGGCAAGTCAAAAACACCACCGCAAATTATCGCGATCGATCTTCTTGATATGGATCCAATTCCGTTTGTTCAATTTATAAAAGGCGACTTCACAAAACTGGAAACACTTGGAATTCTCAACAATATCGAATTCGATTTAATTGTCTCTGACATGGCACCAAACACAAGCGGACACCAAGAAACCGACCACCTAAAATCCATGACATTATCTTATTCAGTAATCGAGTTTGTAAAACAAAAACTCAAACCTTCATGTAACTTCGCGATAAAAATTTTCCTAGGCTCAAAAGAAAAACAATTCGTAGATGAAGTGAAAAAAATTTTTCAAAAGATTGAATACTTCAAACCCGAATCAAGCAGAAGCGAGTCCAAAGAAATTTACATCATAGGATTGAATAAAAAATAATTATTTTATATCCGCAATATTATGCTCTTTTTTAAAGTTAAAATCCGGATAATCCACCGAAATTTTTCCCTCAATAATCTGAGCATCATTTGTTTTTCCAAGTCTTCTCAAAGATTTTCCAAGGAAATATAAAACATATTTTGCGATATTTTTATTTGGCGTTTTGGAATAAGAATCTACAAAATCCTCAGAAGACGATGAAAACTTCCCTTTTTTAAAATATGCAACCCCTCTCCAAAAATAAAACTCTGCGGCATATGTACTATTTCCATTAAAGTCCAAAAACTCTGTAATATCGTTAATCGCAACTGTGTACTGTTTATTCAATATAAGCTTTTTGGCAGCAAGCAATCTTTCTTTTGGTTTAAGTTTTTTTGGTTGTATAGTGGCAGTTTTTCCATTTTTATTGCTAATCTTATTTTGTGAGATGGTAACTTCACTTTTTTTCTCGAATTTACGAGACTTAGTGACTGATTGTTTTGTATTTAATTTTTCAGCAAAACTCTCAACCTTATTCTGCAATTTCAAGTTATCCTGCAAAAGCAAAGCATTTTGTTTTTCAAGGGATATTATCCGATTTGAATTTTTCTCTACAATCTTGGAAAGCTGAAGAATCTGCTCCTGAAGCTGCATCATCGCCGATTCATATTCATTATTATATTCCCTCGCCTCACTCTTCCTGCGGTTATACTGATCTGTATTTCCAAAAGAGGATTCACCGCTTGACCTTTGACCAAAACCTCTTGAATTTCCGGTATTAACCGAAGTTATCTTTGAATTACTAATGATATATTCCGTCCTGGCATTTGGCGCGACAACAATCATACAACCTAAACTCAACACAAAAAAAGCACATCTACCCATACAACAAATCCTTTTAAAATAATGTTTCATTTTAATTAATATAAAGTTAATTTTACCATATAAATTTACTAAATTCCAGCCAGCCTAATGCCCGTATCCTTTCTTGAATGATGATGGAAAGCTAATAACGTAACAACTTCATATCTTATGCTTACAAAATTGCCACATCAACAAAAATCCTCCCGAGAAAGCCAAGAAAATAAAAAAGAAAAATTAAAGAAAAGTTAATTATTATTTTGATCTATTTTTTCCCAGTACTTTTGTGCCAAATCGCTTATTTTTAAAAAACAATCTTTTAAAGTTTTTGATATATCATCTTGAACACAATTATTATTTTCCAGATAATTTCTCATGCATCCGTTTAAAAGATCGCTGAAAACTCCCATCGTATATTCAGGAGGAATTATTTTATATAAATCGAACGATACTGATACCGCTTTATCAATAGTAAGTCCTTTATGATTTTCCAACTCGTGATTTAACAATTCAGTTACAACATGCAAACAACTTCTAAGAGATGTGTTCAGATCATCATCTTCGAATCTATTAATATTGTAATCCAAAAGTTGTTGAGTCAACGCTAAACGATACGCGTAATACTCTAATGTATCTATCAAATCCATTAATACAAAATGTCTTTTAGAGTTAATAGTTTGTTCTGTAAAACACTCATTCATATATTTAGGATTTTGATTTTCGTGGCAGATTGGGTTTTTATCAACAGAAGCTCCAAAAGAAAACATTCCAATGAAAGTTAAAGTAAGTAATTTTCTCATTTATATACCTCTTGTTTTAATAACGAAAGGGATTATAAAAAAGAAAAGTGAAAAAAGAGTTAATTTTTAAATACTGAATAATCGAACATTT
>CASESI010000008.1 GCA_949290705.1 uncultured Holosporaceae bacterium
TTCCATCACGAGCACCTAACGTTGGAGTGAAATTTATTCCATTAGGATTATTCTTATTTATATGATTTATTGCATCATCTATTTCATCTAAACTTCCATCTAAGAATTCCACATCGTTTGGATCTTGTGTATTTGATTTTAATTTTTCTATTTTATCTTTTAAGTTATACAATTCTCGTGTTTGTGTTAAATTAGCATCATTAATATAATTACGAATATTTCCAGCACTTCTTATAATATCTAACGTTAATTCAGATTTACCCTTAGTTGCAGCTATAGTCTGTTCAGTTGCAGATTTAATTTGAGCTTTTTGAACAGCAGCAGCAGCCTTTACATTGGCATCTGTAATTCGTGCTTGTGCAGCATATACTTCCTGATTTATTTCAGCTTGACGTTGTAATTGACTTATTTGTGCATCAGTATTTAATTTAGTAGTAGTTTCAAATTCTTTTTGTTGAATATCCATTGCTTGCATATCTTGTTTATGTTGATTTTCAATAGTTTGTAATTTTTCTTTAGATTTGTGATCTTTTTCTTTCATTGTTTCTTCTTGTGTATTTTGAAGTATTGTCATTGCTTCTTTATGTTCTGCTTCTTTTTCTGCTTGTTGTTGTCTATGTTCATTGTTTAATGATTGAATATTTTCTTCATTTTGATTCTTTGCTTGTTGAATTGCATTTTCTGTAGCCAAATTATTTTTAGTTGTTTCAACTTTATGTCTATTATCTTCTTGAATTCTTAATAATTCTTTAATATTCTTCAAGTCATTTAAACTTCGATTAGTTCGACGATTATTGTTTTCAATTTCAGTTTTTGTATATAATTGCGCCGCCTTAGTTCTATATTTGTATGCATTTTGATTTTGAGTATTGAATATTTGATGAGTATTCTTTAAAGCTTCTATTGTTGATTCCATTGTCAAATTCGATTGAGCAATATTTTGTTTAGTGTCATAATAATTCTTTTTCATAGCTATTTTAGCATTACTATTCATAACTGCTATATTATAATCATGTTGATTCTGTAACTTTTCTAAATGAAGATCTTGTGCAAGTCTAATGTTTCTCATATCTTCATTGAATTTTGCTTTCTCTTTTTGACGTTCTAATTTATTTTTAAACTCTTTCAGTTGTGCCTCACGTATTTGTTGTTGTACTTCATGTAATTGATTTAATTTACTTGTATGTTTATCTCTTATCTGATTCAATTGAGAACTATATATACTCAATTGCTCATCAAGATTTCTTAATTTACGTTGTTCATCAGAAATTTTATCTGAAACAAGACGTTGCATTGTTTGAGGAGGTATATATGGCGGTGTTCCTGCTGAAAATTGTGATAAATTAGGAAATCCATGTGCATTTGAAATTATACGTCTAGATTGACCTGTTTTAATAGTAGGCTCACGTTCTTGATCATTAGAATTCTTTGCTTTACGTCGTGATCTTCCACTTTTTCTGCCTTTACGTTTACCCATTTTAATGAAAAATAATAAAATTCAATATCTCCTTTTTTTATCTCAACGAGAATGGTAATAATGCAGGTTTTTGTTCTATTGAAGGTCGTGCTACAAAATCAGACGTTAATGTATTATCTGGATGATTAAATCTAGATCCATATACATTAGTTGGTGGAGCATCACCAGGAATTGGACTAATTGGTTCAAATTCATGTTTATGACGACGTCGATACATCATTGGAATAACGACTTCTGGTTTAAATTGTTGACTGAATAAATTATTCTGTTGATCATTTGTATAAAAGAATGCATTATGAAATGGATCA
>CASESI010000009.1 GCA_949290705.1 uncultured Holosporaceae bacterium
TAAACGCTATCCATGCATATCATCTATTCTACTTGTCAATGATCCACCGAATCTCTTCACCGTAACATCGTTACAGTCACTGTCGATGCTCAAAAATATATACTACTCCATCGCCAATGTCAACACCTTTTTTCAAAAAAATTCATAAAAATATTTAATCGTCACAAAGCCGCAGATTTCTTGCTCTATTGAACAATATATATCGAAAATATTAATTTTTCGTTAATAAATAAAAGGAAAAATTATAGTGCCAAAAACCATAAAATCGCCGCGAAAATAATGCGTGCTTTATTATTTAACCTTGCACCTTTTTCGTTAAATGTTTCGATTTTATTATGATACTCATTAAGTGTTTTGATTTCTCTATAGTAGAACGCATTAAAATTCCTGCAAAAAAAGAAAAAGAAAATTAATATCCCAGCCGCAAAACATGCAGCAAACCACCCATAAAACACATATCCACCATATATTGCAAGCCTAACGTATTCTGGACATGAAAAACATACAAACATTCCCAAAATGGTAGCAAGTGTAATTCTATACAACCCTTTTGAGGCAAAATATTGAATACTTACCAAAAGAGCACACCAGTTAAAATCAACAGACTTCCCCGACTCGTATTTACGGAATTGCTTTTTAAAATAATCTTCTGACTTTACAGTTACGGCATATTCGTAATCTTTTCTTGATCCTATTTCATCTAATAATTTCTTAGGATCAGCACAAACATAATCATATGCAAAATATATTAAACCTACTATTGAAATTAAAAACATTGACCAAATCACAAATTTAACATTATCCCCATTTCTATATGAAGCAATTACAAACAAACACCAAAACGAAATTTCAGATATAACCTTCACACCAAACACAGACCACGGCGAATAAGATTGGTATGATTTATCTTTTTGTGCCCATTTGGATTTATTATAAAGTACACCATACTTAGCATACAAAAAATCCCCTGCACAACCAATGAACAGCATTCCTATCACACAAAAACTTAAAAAAGCACCAAGCATAACTTTTGAAAATGGAAAGATATTAATTTTCAGAGCAATTACGTCACCTAAGATCTTTTTATCTTCAAGGAAAACTTTCGTATATTCCATCCCCAAAATACCGTACAAGGAATACATCATCAAAAATGTCAAACAAAGCATCCAAAAAATTACACTTGGATTCATGACACGAAATGATGCCCAATAATACCTGAAAAAGAAAGCTTTCCACGAAAAGCCTCTGTATTTTTTACCAGAAGCCAAAGTGTCATAATATTCGACATAATAATCGTCCAAAGGGTATTTTGTGTATTCTTCAATTACCTTATCATCCATAATGTATTTTTGGTTTTCTTTTAATTCAACAGAATTAGTTTTTTCCATATGCTACCTCAATAATCAATTCTATCACAAAAGTGTTAATTTTCCGATAAAAGACAAATGAGAAAAGTCTAAAAAGAAAAAGTAAAGAAAAGGTTAAAATTAATTTGCTTTGTTCTTTGCATCTTGTTGACTGACATTATTTTTAAAATGGTAGTTTTTAAAAAATCCCTCCCTTGAAAATTTAATTTTTTTATTTGAATCGAAATCATCCGTAACAATGAAACATCCATCGTCGCGCATATGTTCCAAAAAAGGTTCCTTGTCAGATGATTCAATGAGTTCAGTAATTCCATCCATTTTTGATTTTTCGATAACATTTTCCGACGCAAAATAACCGAACATTAACCCAGCAATAATTAAAACTTTCTTATACATAACAACCTCTTAAATAATTTAAAGAAAAGTTTAGAAAACGAAAATTAAGAAAAGGTTAATTTCCTATCATATCTTCAAAGCCATCGACAATAATTTTTTGAAATAAATAACATTGTTCCTCATTTAATTCTGTTTCATAGGATGATGCTATTTTATCTATTTTGCCTTTAGACTCAAGAAATTCCTTGTTGACTCTCTCTCGATCTGCGTCCGATAAAATTTCTCCACTAGCTTTTTCAGCAAGATCTCGCATTCTTCCTAAATTATCTAAAAACTGAGTAGCTTTACACTTTGCTTCATCCTCATCATGCTTCATTTTATTTAATTTTCTCAGTTTTCTCATTTCTGCAGCTAATTCACTTTCTATCACAGCAACTCTTTCCGATATTTGATCTTCATCTTTAAATTCTGACGAACCTGATGCTATTAACTTCTCTTCAAAAGACGGGAAACATGAAGTATCACTTTTCTTTTTCTCATCGGGTAAATTAAAATCCACGGTTTTTCCGGCAAGTTCTTCCATTCTTACCAAATACCCTGCTAACTTATGAATCGCATCGTTGTACGATTTCGATTCATCAAAAGATGCAAAACAACCATAAGTACATACGAATAATACTGTTAAAATTTTCCTATTCATTTTTCTTACCTTTAACAACAAAAAAATTTTAGAAAACGAAAATTAAGAAAAGGTTAAAATTAATTTGTTTTGTTCTTCTCGTACTGTTGATCACCGTATTCAAAAAAAGCGTCACGTTCTTCTGGGGTTAATGAATCAATCAACTTCTTAACCTTGCGATATACTTTCTTAATTTTGTGTTGCCTTAGTTTTAGTTCCTTCTCTTGCTTTAATTTTTTTTCTTCCTGTAATTTCTCAAATTCTTTCACTGGCATTAATGTAATGTTGGCATTTGGATTTGCCTTTTTCACTCTCTCATAGATAGCATGCTGATTTGTTACTATTTTATCCATCATGTTTTGGAATTTATCGCACATCTGGCTCAAGCCATCCACGTAATCAGAGAACATTTTCGCTCCATTCTCGGCCAAACGCCTTTGCTCATCATTTAATCCCGTTTTATAAGATGATGCTATTTTATTTATTTTATCTTTAGACTCAAGGAATTCCTTATTAAGTTTGTCCCTCCCTGCAGCTAACTTACTTTTTATCGTAGCAACTCTTTCCGATATTTGATCTTCATCTTCAAATTCTGACATGGACGATGCAACTATTTCTTCCATTTCATCACCCAACTTGTTTAATTCACATGATATTCTATCCTTTTCTTTGCTAAGTTCTACCATTTTCGCCATTCTGCTCTGAACCTTTTCAAGCGCTCGATCAGCATCTTCCAAAGATCCAAAACAACCATAAGTACCGATCAATAATACTGTTAAAATTTTCCTGTTCATTTTTTTTACCTCTAACAAACAAGAAAAGTTTAAAAAGAAAAAGTAAAGAAAAGGTTAAGAGTTTTGGAATTGGTTGAGATAAAAGCTATAATCATTTGTAGTACGATAATTCGGAATACACTTCTCATATTGGTTGTGCCTTTCTGCATACTGTTCGTGATTTTTGAATATGTTAAGAATGTCAATAATGAAATCCTTTGTTATATCTTGAACTTTAAAAGCATCATCATTATGCAAGTGATAAGCAATTGCACCTTCAATATAATCCTGAAGTCTTTCCCAACGAAAATCTATCAATCGTTTTTGGTTTCTGGACAAGTTATCCACGTCATATCCAGCATCTCTTATTAATTCTGATTTAACTTCATCCAATAAAGCTCCAATGTGAGAATTATAAGCATACCCGTATAAAGAGTTTTTGTCTCTTGGGTACGGATTCGACAATATTTCTGCAAAATTTTTATCATGTATAAAGTATACCCTTTCATTCGTATACATATCATCAAATATAGGTACCAAATCCATAGTGAATCTTGGGTGATAAGCGACATTTCTGTGGTATTCCATATATTCTTCCATATGTTCGATTGCCTCTTGATCGGTATAATAAGGAATCAAATTATCATTTAACACTTCAGATGTAACTTTAAACAAATTGTTAAAGGTAATTACAGGATGAGCATACATATCTTCAGTGTGATCATGTTCCATTTTATTGAATTTATTTAGTTCTCTAATTTCTGCAGATAATTCATTTTCTATCGCAGAAATTCTTTCCAATATTTTATCTTTATCTTTAAATTTTGACATGGACGACGCGACTATTTCTTCCATTTCATCACCCAACTTGTTTAATTCACATGATATTCTATCCTTTTCTTTGCTAAGTTCTACCATTTTCGCCATTCTGCTCATAACATTTTCAAGCGCTTGATCCGCATCTTCCAAAGATCCAAAACAACCATAAGTACCGATCAATAATACTGTTAAAATTTTCCTGTTCATTTTTCTATCTCTAACAAACAAGAAAAGTTTAGAAAACGAAAATTAAGAAAAAGTTAATTTAAAATGCGTATTTTAGTAGAGTTGCTGCATTATTGCACAAGTAATCCATTGACAACAAATCATCTGCTTTCAATAGTTCACGTTGCAAAGACATGCTCAAATCCCTGGCAAGAGATGTCTTTTTGTAAATTTTTTCTATAGGAGGCAAAGTATCTTGGAATTCTAACACTAAATGAGCATTATAACTCGCCGTGGCCTTCTCGTCCATATCCGCCATTTCAAAAGAACCTATATCAACATGATGAGGATCCCACGTCTTTGGATTTGGGCGACTAAACACTTTTTTATACACGCCGTATGAAAATTTAAGAGTAGATAACCTTTCTATATCATCTGTCGGCCAAGGATCAAGAACAGGACATTGGAGTTCATTAATTCTTTCTTTCATGACATCAATTGGCAAATTACGTTGATGAAGGATTGATCCAATGGACTCTATGTTCCTTATATAACCAAACCTCAATTTATTGTACTCGTCCACAGTTTTAATTCTACTCTTTATGGAATCAATCATGGTCTTAACATCCATACATGGTTGTGTACCATCTGGGTAAATCCCATTTGGGTAGCTCTGGCCAGAACAGTAGGCATTGCTAGTTGTAGAAATGCCTACTAAAAATGCTGCCACAGCAGCAAGCGTATACTTCTTTAACATATATCCTTCCTTATTAGAACAAAATGCGGAGAGAGTGATCAAACCGATGAACACTCTGACCACAACTTTCAGTATATCAAATAAAAAAACAATCGCAACAATTTTTATTAAAATTTTATATAAGTTAACAAACCTTGCGGATTTCGTGGAATTCAAAGGTCAAAAATAACATTTTTCATCTTAACTGTTTCTTTACCTTTGTTTTTTAGAATACTCATGTTTATTAAGGATAAAACAAATGTACAAAAAATTTAATTTAATCGCCGCTGTACTCAGCGCACCATTATTCGGTTCTAATTTAATTCCTGTTGATTCAACAGACGAAACGCCGTTCACTCCTGTCGCTGAAGAAAATGAACCATGCAAAAAACCTGACTCTCCTAAATTATCACCAAAAATTGATGCAGAAACTCTCAAGAAAAATATTGAAGCTGCTATAGCAGAAGTTGAAAAACTTAGAGAATCAATCAAACGTGCTGATGAAGCAGCAGCAAGTAATGCAAAAAAAGCAAAAGTTGATGAATCGAAAGAGGCACAAAAATCAATTTCAGAAGAACTTGATGAAATTCTAGAGAGTGACTCAGTTGACTCTGGGGAATTATCCGATGACGAGAATTCTGATGCTCAACCAATCTCTCAACCCTCTATCACATCAACGACATCAGATCCACATGAAATCAACACAGACGTTGTAACAGAGAATTAATGCAACTATTTTTCTCTTTTTTATTTTTTCCCGAAACCTCTAAAACGTCGTATATATTGTTGATTTTTTAACTTTTACATAATAAAATCCATGTGTATTTTAGGGATATATTATGAAATTTAAATCAGAATTTTTGCATGAATTTTCAGAACGCGGTTTTTTATATCAATGTTCAAATTTTGAAGCACTTGATGAATACCTCAATTCTCATAAAAATGCAAAAGCGTACATAGGGTTCGATGCAACTGCAGACAGCCTTCATGTTGGACACTTAACACAAATTTTCATCTTAAGATTATTCCAAAAATACGGCTATACCCCTATCGTTTTAATAGGAGGAGGCACAACCAAAATCGGTGACCCATCCGGAAGAGACAAGTCGAGATCTATGCTTACCAACGATCAGATCGCAAAAAACATCGAAGGTATAGAAGAGAATTTGCGTAGATTCTTTAAATTCGATTGCGAAAATAAACCAATTTTTGAAAATAACGACCGTTGGCTCTCGAATATTACGTACATAGATTTCCTAAGAAACATCGGGGCATATTTTTCGGTCAACAAAATGCTGACACTCGAGATGGTTGCAACTCGTATCCACAACAACCTGCCATTGTCATTCCTGGAATTCAGCTATTCCCTGATGCAGAGCTATGACTTCTTGACCCTGTTTGATAAATACGACTGCAGAATCCAACTTGGCGGATCAGATCAATGGGGCAACCTCGTCAACGGAATCGATTTGGTTAGAAAGTTACGTAATTCCGAGGAAGCTTTTGGTTTGACATCCCCTCTCTTGACGACTTCCGATGGCAAGAAAATGGGAAAAAGTGCATCCGGCGCAGTATGGCTCGATAAAAACAAATTCTCCGTTTATGATTTCTGGCAATATTGGAGAAACGTTTCTGACCTTGACGTAATAAAATTCTTAAAATTATTCACCGATCTGCCACTCGATGAAATTGAGAAATTATCAAAATTGCAAGGACATGAGTTGAACGAGGCGAAAAAAATACTCGCAACGGAAGTAACCGCAATCTGTCACGGAAGAGATGCCGCGGAACAAGCATTGCGTGAGTCCCAGAAAATATTCGACCAAAATTCGCTCGACGTCAATAATTTCTCACTTGAGGTCTCCGAACACGATATCAAGGATGGAATTTCAATTATTGATATCCTGACCAAAACCGGCCTTGCTGAATCAAGGGGAGAGGCAAAAAAACTCATCCTCGGAGGAGGAGCTTACCTGAACGATGCGAAAATCACGGATATTAACCATAGGGCGAAAATAGAGGATTTTGTTAACAACTCCTTGAAAATCGCATCAGGAAAAAAGAAAATAAAATTTGTAAAATTAAATTAATTTCTTCCTTGTTTATGGCGATACATGCTGTCGACTATACTTATAATATCTACCAAATTTTCAGGAATACCTTTTATATCAGCTATATCACCATTTCTGTAAAAAACTACGCCTCTCCTAAATATTTCGACATTACGACAATTATTCCAGCTATATATTTTGTATAATTTAGCATTGCTAGTAATGATATAATATTGTCTATCTTCTCCTCTCACCATGATTGCACCGTAAGCATTTATATAGGCATTCAGCTCTTCCCGATTAATATAGTCAGCTACATGATTTCTACACATTAGAGCCCTATTAATTAGAGCATTACAGCGTATTCGTCTGAGTTCTTCGTAACGCATTGCATGTAATCTTTCAGCATCACCTCTGTTTTCAGCATCACCTCTGTTTTCAGCACTATCACTCGAATTTGTGATAATTTGGTTCTCCGTCAATGTTGGAGACTGAGTATCCGAATCAGACGATGTTGTATCATGATTTTGCAATCCATTACCTGCGAAACAATTTGTGAGAGCAACAACTCCACAAAAAGCCAAATTAATTAATGTTGTTTTCATCATGTCATTATTATACATCGAGATTTTTATTTTTCAATAAAAAATAACGAAAAATTATATTTTAATGTTTAATAAAATTATATTAAAAAACATTAAAAATTTTTATAAAAACAACAAAAAATTAAAATGATCCGAAGCATGCACCTATTATGATAATTGCGGCAGTCACGATTACTGGGACCAACAACGACACGATAAATATGTCTTTGTAAGACTCTTTGTGGGTAAGTTTGCAAATTGCCAACAAAGTAATCACCGCACCGTTATGAGGCAGAGTATCGAGACTTCCCGATGAGATCGCAACAATTCTGTGGATCAACTCTGGATCTATGCCGGACGCAGCTGCCATCTCCATATATGTCTTTGCGAGAGAGTCC
The DNA here is from genome assembly GCA_949290705.1 of uncultured Holosporaceae bacterium. GTDB lineage: Bacteria > Pseudomonadota > Alphaproteobacteria > UBA3830 > CASESI01 > CASESI01. Next base: position 7,909 of record CASESI010000009.1, read on the forward strand.
AGCGCGATAATCATACCACCAGAAGCGGATCCAGTGATACCGGCCAAAACGCCAGTTGCAATTGCGATTGAAACAGTTGGGACACCGGCGTTGATTCCTATTATAAAATTTTTGATTATGTTAAATGCCGATAAGGAATTAATCACAGCGCCATATCCAACAACCGAAGCGGTGTTGAAAATTGGGGCGAAGGATGATTCGATACCTTCATTCAAAACTTTCAAAAATCTTTTTAGGGTCTTAAATTTTTTATAATTGAAAGCTACACTTAAAAATATTGCACAGAACAAAGCTGTGATAATTGCCCAATTGCTTATCACCGATTTCAAGTCAACGTTTCCGTACTTTGCAGGGTTCAACATACTTCCCCCAACATTTGGGAAAATATATTTTGAACAAATAAAGTTCAACAAAATCACAGCAACAACAGGGACAAAAGCAGCAGCTACGTGGTTGGCTTTGTAATGCACAACCCGTCCGATTGTAGCGGATTTTTTATCCTCGGATCTGTACTTTTCCCCACGGCTTATTGCCTTCCTTATCTTGCAGCTGATCCAGCCGTATCCCAAAAATAACATCAGCAAAGATGCGATAAGACCAATCCCAGGAGCGGCAAAAGTATTTGTCCCGAAATAAGATCCCGGGATAATATTTTGTATTGCCGGCGTTCCAGGAAGTGCAGTCATAGTAAATGTGAAAGCACCAATCGCAATCGCAGCAGGGATAAACCTCTTTGGGAGATTCGAACTTCTGAACAATTCAGAAGCAATTGGGTAAACCGCGAAAACCACAACAAACAGCGATATTCCGCCGTACGTCATAATTGCGCAGGATAAAATCACAGACATCACGGCGTGTTCCTTTCCAACAAATCGTGTCACACTGTTTGCGATAACTTTTGCAGAACCTGTCACCTCTACAACCTTACCGAAAATAGCGCTTAGCATAAATATTGGTAAGTAGGTTGCCGTAAAGCCGCCCAATTTTTTCATAAAAATCTCTGTATACGATGCGAGCAAACTGCTGTCCACACTGCACAAAACAGTTATACAAGCCAGAGCAGGGGCAAGAATAAGTATTGACACCCCTTTGTACGCGAAATACATCAACAATACAATCGATGCAAAAATCGCAAATATCTCGATAGTCACAATAATACCTTCCTTAAAAGTACATTGTATCAATTAACTATTAAAATATTATTAATTATCAATTTAATTTTTGATAATCGCCATTCTGAAATTGTGCTATAATCCAGAAATGGATAAACTAACTTTTGCAAAAAATATTTTACAAAAAGAAAGTGACGGAATAATTCAAATCATGAATTCTTTGGATGAAGAATTTTCATCCATTGTTGATGCCATATTAAATTTGAAAGGGCACTTGATCACAACCGGTATCGGTAAAAGTGGTAACATTGCGACAAAACTCGCATCTACCTTTGCATCAACTGGCACTCCGTCCTTCTTTGTACACCCAGCAGACTCCTCTCATGGAGATCTCGGCATGATAACAAAGGACGACATAATCCTTGCACTATCCGTTTCGGGAAACACGATTGAAATGTTAAACCTTTTAAACTTTGCTCATTTCAACAAAATACCTGTCATAGGATTTACGTCAAATTCGTCAAGTACACTTTATAAAATTTCGACATTTCGGATTCTTTTTCCAAAATTCGAAGAGGCAGGTGAATTAAAACTTGCACCTTCCACAAGCTCCACATCTATGCTTGCCGTTGGAGACGCACTTGCTCTCACAGTCTCCATGTCAAAAAATTTTCGTAAAGAAGATTTCAAAAAATATCATCCAGGTGGAGCACTTGGACAATCTATTAAATAAAAATTCAAAGCATTTCTTTAAGCTTTTCCCAAAATCCGGAACATTTTGGAGAGGTCTTTTTCGTATCGGATATACTGTCGAATTCTCTTAACAGTTCCTTCTGACGAGCAGTTAAATTCTGTGGTGTTTCCACATGTATATGGACGAACAAATCGCCCCTTACATTCGACCTCATCGCCTTCATCCCTTTTTGTCTTAATTTAAGGATTTGGCCATTCTCAGCACCTTCCGGGATTTTCACAATAGATTTTACATTGTCAATCCCCGGCACCTCAACCTCGCATCCAAGGGCAGCCTTCACAATGGAAATTGGCACCTCGCAATGCAGATCCTTGCCATCCCTCTCAAAAAATTTGTGAGGTTTGATCTTCGTGTAAATATAAAGATCACCGTAAGCACCGCCGAAAGTTCCAGCCTCACCGGCATTTGGAACACGGATCCTGACACCATCTTCAACACCCGCAGGAATTGAGACAGCAACCGTTGCTTTTTTATAAACACGGCCAGATCCACGGCAGGCAGCGCAAGGATTTTTAATAATCGATCCAACACCACCACAGGCCGAGCAGGTTCTTTCAAACGCGAAAAATCCCTGCTGTGTGCGTTCAACACCAGACCCATGGCATTTTGGACAGACTTGTGGCTTTGACCCGGCTTCCGCACCGGATCCATTACACTTCTCGCATTTATCATACTTATTCAAAGTAATTTCGATATTCTTACCGTTAAATGCTTCCTCGAGGGTTAATTCAAGATTATACCTCAAATCACTTCCACGAATTCCAGGTTCACGCGACCTTTGCGACCTTCTTCCACCAGTTGCACCAGAGAAGAGATCCTCGAATATATCGGAAAATGAACCGCCACCGAATCCAAAATCCGAAAAGCCAGCTCCGCCACCAAATCCAGCACCACCGGCATTAAATCCGGAACTACCGTTCGAAAATGCAGCACTTCCGTATTGATCATATGCGGCTTTCTTTTGGGGATCCTTTAAGACATCATAAGCCTCGTTAATTTCCTTAAACTTTTGCTCTGCCGCTTTGTCGCCTTGATTTTTGTCAGGGTGATACTTCATAGCTAGCTTTCTGAATGCCTGTTTTATTTCGGCATCAGATGCGTTTTTCGAAACCCCCAGCGTGTCATAATAATCATTCGCCATAAAATCACCTCTCAAAAATTTTTAAAAAATAAAAAAGAAAAAGGAGTGAATTATTTCACATCCTTATATTCAGCGTCAACAACCTTTTCGTCGTGTTGATGAGCATCAGATCCACCGGCATTTCCGGCATTTTGAGCAGCCTCCTGCTGTTGCTTTGCTTGTGCCTCTTTATAAATTGCCTCGCCAAGCTTCATAGCGGCATTTTGCAAAGCCTCGGTCTTTGACTTAATCTCGTCAAGTTTGTCAGTATCCTTCACGCCCTTCAAATCAGCAATTGCAGTTTCAATTGCAGACTTTTCATCAGCGGATATCTTGTCACCGTATTCCTTTAACGATTTCTCGGTCGAGTAACACAGTGTATCAGCCTGATTCCTTGCCTCGATCAACTCTTTCGCAGTCTTATCAGCCGAAGCATTCTCCTCCGCATCACGGATCATACGCTTTATATCCTCGTCAGAGAGACCACCTGATGGTTGAATCCTGATCGATTGTTCCTTACCGGTTGCTTTATCCTTTGCCGAGACATGCACAATACCGTTAGCATCGATATCAAATGTCACCTCGATCTGTGGCATACCGCGAGGAGCAGCAGGAATATCAATCAAATCAAATTGACCAAGCAATTTGTTATGTGCCGCAATCTCCCTCTCACCTTGGAAAATCCTTATCGTAACAGCAGTTTGGTTATCTTCCGCCGTCGAGAATACCTGACTCTTCTTTGTAGGAATCGTCGTATTCCTCTCGATAAGTTTTGTAAACACACCACCAAGGGTTTCAATCCCAAGTGACAAAGGTGTAACATCAAGAAGAAGCACATCTTTAACATCACCCTTCAAAACACCACCTTGAATTGCAGCACCAACAGCCACAACCTCATCAGGGTTTACACCTTTGTGTGGTTCCTTACCAAAGAATGAACGAACCGTATCAATAACCTTTGGCATACGTGTCATACCACCAACAAGCACAACCTCGTTAATGTCAGAAGCAGTAACGCCAGCATCCTTCATTGCCTTCTTACATGGCTCCAAAGTTTTTTGAATCAAATCGTCAACCAAAGACTCAAACTTTGCCCTTGTAATCTTTACATTCAAATGTTTTGGACCAGTTGCATCAGCAGTAATGAATGGCAAGTTGACATCCGTTTCCATAGCACTTGAAAGTTCAATCTTTGCCTTCTCAGCAGCCTCCTTCAACCTTTGCAATGCGAGTTTATCAGCCTTTAAATCAATTCCGTTTTCACGCTTGAATTCATCATTCAAATAATCGATAAGCCTGTTATCAAAATCCTCACCACCAAGCAAGGTATCACCATTCGTTGCCTTTACCTCGAACACACCATCGCCAATTTCCAAAATAGAAATATCGAATGTACCACCACCAAGGTCATACACAGCGATCGTTGCATTACCCTTTTTATCCAAACCATAAGCCAACGCAGCAGCGGTAGGTTCGTTGATAATACGCTTTACATCAAGGCCAGCAATTTTACCAGCATCACGTGTTGCCTGCCTTTGCGCATCGTTAAAGTATGCAGGAACAGTAATGACAGCCTCTGTCACCTTTTGTCCCAGATAACGCTCCGCAGTTTCCTTCATCTTTGTCAAGACAGCAGCACTTATCTCTGATGGACTCATCTTTTTACCGCGAGATGAAACCCAAGCATCACCATTATCACCTGAGACAATATGATAAGGTGTTTTGTATTTAGAAATCTCTGGATCAGTAGCCTTCCTACCAATCAACCTCTTTATAGCGTAGAATGTATTTTCAGGATTCGTTACAGCCTGACGTTTTGCAGCCTGACCAACGAGCCTCTCCCCTTTGTCTGTAAATGCGACAATAGAAGGAGTCGTCCTTACACCCTCAGCATTTTCAATAACTTTTGCATTTGCACCATCCATGACAGCGACGCATGAATTAGTTGTACCAAGATCAATTCCGATAATTTTTGACATAATATACCTCCCTAAAAAATTTAGCGGACTATAAATTCGGGACCCAACACAGCATCCCAAAACCATTACGATGAACCAGTCACCGAACAATCCACATACCCATGTGCAATTGTTAAACTTCAATATAGCATACATTTTTTAAAAAGTCAAGAACTTTTTTTAATTTTTTTAATATTTTTTTTAATGACACGAAAAGCCTGTTTTTTATAGATTTTACCCACAATAAGATTTATAATCTCACCGTTTAAACATTGTGTAACTTTATATAGGTATTTTATGATTTCAACAAAAGACGCATTTTTAACAGGAGCATCGATTTGCGCAATGTTCTTTGGATCAGGTAACATCGTGCTTCCTTTACTTATCGGTCAACAATATGCAAATAACTGGGTCTCTGGGTATTTCGGATTTGTTGTAGGGGCAGTGTTGATTCCTATCTTGGGACTTATCTCTATATCTTTAAAGAAAGGAAATTCAGATGAATTTTTCGGATGTCTTTCGAAATTCAAACTTGGGTTTTTGATTATCCCATTGCAATTATTTTTACTTGCAATCATCGGACCATTCGGTATCACACCAAGATGCCTTGCCGTTGCCTTTGGAGGATTCAAAGCAATCTGCCCAAGCGGATCTGATTACATATTTTACTTTGTGATGGCTGCGTTATTATATTTTGTGACTTGCAAAAAAGATCAAATCATGCCAATCATTGGGAAAATATTAACCCCTCCAAAACTTGGACTTTTAATAGGTGTTGTAATTTTTTGTTTATTATTCATCCCAGAAGGATCACATATTGTTTCGAAAACCGCCTCTACCTCTGATGTATTGCTTTACGGACTTATCAGCGGATATCAGACGACGGACCTTATCGGATCAATTTTTTATGGTACAATTATATTGGATTATATTCGCCGTAAAAATCCAACTGCAGATATTGATAAGAAAGCTCTTTTATCATTTGGAATTCGTGCATCAATATTCGGAAGTTTTTTCTTAATGTTGCTTTATTTAGGATTTCTTTTGATGGGAGTGTTTTATAACGACAGCATTCAAGGATTGTTACCTGAGGATTTATTCCCTGTGATCGCAAGAGAATGCATGGGAAATAGCATATCCATAGTTGTTGGTGTGACGATCATAGTTTCATGCTTTACAACGGCCGTTGGATTACTCTCTGCATGGACGATGTTCATTACAAATCTTTTAAATAAGGTTGTTAAAGTAAGCTATAACGCTGTGTTACTTATCTCTGTTGTATTGACGTATTTCCTTTCATTGCTTGGGTTACAGAGTATTTTGGATTTGCTTGAACCAATACTTACATGGGGATACCTTATCCTTATACTTATGATGCTTTACAATTTAACAAAAGACTTGAAAGGAATTAACAATGGAAAATAATTCTCGTAACAGAGATTATTGTTTTATCGAAGATGATGATTCGTTAACGAGATTGATTGAATCTCATCTTTCTAATGTTGATACCATCGCTATTGATTCTGAGTTCTTAAGATTTGATAGAGAATCTCCCCCAAAATTGGCTTTGTTGCAATTCAAAACAAAAACTGTCAAAGGTGCAATAGATCCATTAAAATGCCATAATGTTGGGGATTTTATATCTTATTTGTTTAAGAATAAGTCAATTGTAAAAATTCTTCACGATGCAAAACAAGATCTTGAGACGTTCGAGTTTTTTGTTAATTTTGAAATCTCTAAGGATGAAATTTTCGATACACAAATCGCGGAACTTTTCATAAATTATTATACAAATGGCACTCCTTCGTATAAAGAGCTGGTCCAAAAATATTGCGGAAAAAGTATAAGCAAATACTACCAGAACTCTAATTGGTTGAAACGCCCTTTGATCGATAAACAAATTTCTTATGCCGTTACAGATGTTGAGTTTCTGCATGACATATACGCTGCGCAGAGAAAATCTTTGCAGAAGTTAAATCGAGTGGATATTTATTGTGATTACCTTATAAAAAGGCTTAACAATCATATACATAAAATTAAAGCCTCGAAAAATATAGATTTCTTTGTTGAAAAAGAAAGAGTTGATAAGATATATAAAAATCTTTGCAATGCGTGTGAATCTGCCAACATCACACCTTCTGTTATCGCAACAAAAAATGATATAAGGCATATTATAACCTTTCCAACTGAATATCCAATTGAAGAGTGGAAATTAAAATTCCTTAAAATTTAAATAAGTGATTTTATAAATTCTATCCCTTTGTTCAGGCCTTTTGTCTCTATCATATGCTCTGCACGTGGGATTATTTCGTATTTCAAGTCAAAGCCATTTTCTTTGAATAAATCAACAGAGTTAATCAAAGATGACAAAGGTACTACGTTATCCGCCTCGCCGTGTATCATTAAAATTTTTGGAAGTTCTGTACGATTTCGAAGGATATTATCATCGACTATCATCCCAGAATACCCAAGTATTCCGCGAACATTGTCCAAAATACCATTGTGCAAGGCCATCATTGTTCCTTGGGAAAAACCCATTAGGATAATATCTTGCAATGACATGTTATATTTTGAAGCTATAAAATTTAAAAATTTTGAAAACTTTATTCCTGAGATATTAATATTTTTTTTAAGCTCGTCTATATTCCAATCCCCCATCCTGAACCATTGCCTGTAGTTTTTATCTTCATCACAAGGCTCTAAACCATTTGGAAGAATACATTCAAGAAACGGAATTTCCTTTTGAATTTCAATCGCAAATGGCCATAAATCAGAATAATCAGCACCATACCCATGAATAAGAACAAGTAGTTTTTTAGGAGCTTCTTTCGATTTCGCAATCCCATACTGCACATTAACACCGTCATCTGTAAAATTATGTAGATCCATATTTACCTTAATTTTTATTTTAATTATTTGTATTATACAATAAATTCTATAAAATATGTTTATGCTGGAAAATCTTGGTAAAAATAAGATTATTATTTACGTAATTGCATCTCTATTAATTACAATTTCGTTTGTTATTACGGAATTCAATGTTATATCAGTTATTTCTGCGTTATTACTTATATTATTACTTGTGAATTTAATTAAAGATATAAAGTCGAATTCTTCACAATTAAAATTATTTTCTCTACAAAGTAAAATACTGGAAAATTGTATAGATTCTGCAAAGTCGGCGTATATATGCTTTGATAAAAATTTAAATTGTATTTTTAAAAATGACCTTGCAAGCAATCTTTTCGGAGTGAGTTGCAGTAACTTCGACCAAATCATGAACCGATTCAGAGGTAACCAAGAAGTATTCGCAGCTTTTGCAGAGATCAAAGCATTCACAATCGCAAAAAGGTATGTTAAAAAAGATATTGCAATAAATGATGGAAAAACTTCTATCGTATGGAAAGTTGAAACGACATACGTGCATAATTTACCAGACCATTTCCTTTTATCAATCTCTGACATTACTCCCAAAATTCAAGAGGAATCAGATTTTGAAAATAATAATTTCTTGTTAAAGTCAATAATTACACACACATTAACACCTATAATAATCCTTGATAAGTCTTGCTCTAATATCTTGTATGCCAACACGAAATTTAAAAATATATTTATAAATAGTGATTTAGAAGAAAATTCCCACCTTTCAAGATATATAAAAGATTTTTTCAAATTTCAACAGAATGCTGATTGTTTTCCTGTCACATTTTTAAATGAATCAAATGATGAAGCAATAGCAAACTTGATTTTTAAAAATGACGAAATAAATGTCTACACTATTTCAAGTGATGAGGTTAATAAGAAAGCTCTTACAACTATGAAGAGGTATGAAATTTTTATAGATTATATTTTTGAAGAATCCCCTGTTGGAATTGTTATTTTGAAAGATAGGTCTACGATAAAAATTTCTAATAAAACTTTTAAAAGAATTGTGTCAGATGACGAGACAAAGCAAAGTATTTACGAAAATACAAGCTTGTTTGATCTGATATCTGATGAGGATAAATCAACATTATCAACACATATTGCAAACTTTGATGAAACTCACAGTTCAACAAGACCTATTGAAATACATTTTAAAAATTCAAAAACTTATCTTGCATATATAAATTACTTAAAAAACGATATAGATTTGCATACGATATCGAATACAATCCAGGATGATAAAGATGAGTCATCGGATTATTTGGTCATCTATTTCCTTGATATATCCGATTTTTCTGAATATAAAAATAAGTTATTCCAATCACAAAAGACCCAGGCTATTGGACAACTTGCAGGTGGAATTGCACATGATTTTAACAATCTTTTAACAGCCATGATTGGGTACAGTGATCTTTTACTTGCAAAGCATTCTCCAACAGATCCGTCGTTTAATGATGTCATGCAGATAAAACAAAATGCAAGCCGTGCATCAAATTTGATAAAACAATTATTGGCATTTTCTCGTCAGCAAAAAATGCAACCTCAGATTATTAATATTACCGATAATATCTCTGAGGTTAGCATTCTTATACAAAGGTTGATAGGAACACAAGTTGAACTTAAACTTATTAACGGACGCAATCTAAAATTGATCAAAGTTGATCCTATTCAATTAGAGCAAATTTTGATTAATCTCGCCGTAAATGCACGTGATGCAATGAAGAAAGGTGGAGTTTTAACGATTGAAACACAGAATATAAAATTAGACTCCCCTATCATTACAAAGCATGTCACAATCCCTGCACAAGAGTTTGTATTATTACAAATTTCTGATACAGGTGAAGGAATCCCAGAAGAAAACCTACCTAAAATATTCGACCCATTCTTCTCGACAAAAGAAAAAGGAGAAGGAACTGGCCTTGGGCTTGCAACCGTGTTTGGAATCATAAAACAAACCAATGCTTACATATTATGCGAAAGTAAAGTAAATGTCGGAACAACATTCAAAATCTTCTTACCAGTTGTTGAGCAAAGCGAGGAATTATCGCAAGAACAATTAACCGTGATGAACAAAAGACCTATTTTCAAAGACTTAACAGGATCCGGAACAATATTACTAGTTGAAGATGAAGACTCTATCCGAAGTTTCGCAACAAAAGCTTTACAAGATAAAGGATATAAGGTTATTGCAGCCTCATCCGGTGTTCATGCTTTAAGTATCCTTGAAACTTTGCAAGAAAACATTGACCTGATTATCAGTGATGTCGTGATGCCAAAAATCGATGGTGTTGAATTTATAAAAAGAGCACGTGAAAATAGAAAAACTATAAAAGTTATCTTCATTTCCGGATATGCCGAGGATACATTAAACAACAGCATAGTGCAGGATAAATATACTTGCTTCCTTCAAAAACCATTCACGTTAAGAGATCTTGCTTTGAAGGTGAAAGAAATTATCGATAATTAAATTATTTTCACACCATACTTTCTTTTACCTATTAGTTAAAATTTTGCATGAATTTTATTGAAGATTTCATTTTTATATAGTAGTATTCTCGGGTTATATACTTGTGTTCTATGTGTATTATTTATAGATTTTTAACTTACATAATTTATCCGTTTTTGTACCTTTATTATAAATACAAAAATGCCCCTGCTGATTTCATGCGTGAAAGCTTTGTCGCATATTCCGAGAATCCGTTTACACTGTCGCCCGATAAAAAGGTGATTTGGATCCATGGTGTAAGCATGGGGGAAACCTTAACCGCAATAAATTTTTCACGCTTTCTAGTTGAAAAAGGATTTGAAGTGTTTTTTACAACAAAAACTCAATCTGCATATCAAACTCTGAAATCTAAAAAGTTGAACGCTGTTTATATTCCTTTTGACTTGCCATTTCTTATTAGAAGATTTTTATCAATTTTTTCTCCTGCAATGGTGATGTTTTTCGAATCAGAAATATGGCCAAACACAATATTTGAGATCAAAAAAGCCAATATCCCGCTTTACCTTATTAATGCGAGAATATCGCAGAAAAGTTTTGACAGGTGGAAATTATTAAGACGGACCTTTAGGAAATTGTTGAATAGATTCGATTTGATTATTACTCAATCTCCATCAGACTCAACAAGATTCAAATATTTCTCACAAAACAATATCATTTATGTTGGAAACTTAAAATTCGCTTCTGAAAAGATAGAGTCAATCGAAAAATACTCCCCAAGGTTAATGATAATTGCGGCAAGTACCCACAGTGGTGAAGAGGAGATTGTTTTGGAAGCATATAAAAAACTGACCGAGTTATTTAATAAAAATATTGTTCTTGTGCTTGTTCCAAGGCATATCGAAAGAACAAAAACCGAAGTTGTGCCTCTGATAAAAAAATTTGGATTAAAGTATCAATTACATTCTGAATCGAAGAAAATTAATGATTCTACGGATGTGTATGCTGTGGATACATTTGGTGAGTTGAATAAATTCTATGAAAAATCCGAAATTGCTTTTGTTGGTGGGTCATTGGTAAAAAATATTGGTGGGCATAATATATTCGAGCCTGCTATACGGAAAAATGTAGTGATATATGGTCCTTTCATGGCAAATCAGCTTGATATGAAGATCTTGTTCAAAGATTGTTCTAAGGAAGTTTCTAATGCGGAAGAATTATATAATACTTTAAAGCAATTTATCTGTGACAGAGATTTAATAAAACAATTCTCTGAAAACGCATATAAAATTGCAGAATCTTCCAATAAGCACGTTATTGAAGAAGCAATGCAATTAATTAATAAGAATTATTTTAAATAAAAATATATTTTATTTTTTATTTTTGAGAGCATTTCTATATGTTAAATACTCCTGAGTTTTGGTACAAAGATTCTTTCTTTAACAAATTTATTTCTGTGCTTTTATTGCCGTTTTCTCTGTTGTATCACCTATGTTTTTTAATTCACAAAAAAATTTCACCAGTCAAAAATTTTAAAAATAAAATAATAAGTGTCGGTGGAATAAACGTGGGTGGCTCTGGGAAAACACCAATCACAATAGAGTTAATAAAATTTTTTAAAAGCAAAGGATTAAACACTTTTGTTGTCATGCGTGGATATAAATCCTCATCTAAAAAATCAATTCTGCTTCAACAATCAAATACCTCGAACAAAAACTCTAAAATTTACGGAGATGAAGCTTTGCTCATTTCGAAATATTCCGATGTAATAATCGGAGCGAATAAGCAAGAATCTATTTCCCTCGCTGAAAACATTGATCCTTCACGTATTATTATTTTAGATGATGGACATCAATCACACAGAATAAAAAAAGATATCGACATTATTGTCATCGATTCTATGCAAAACATAGGAAATGGTAAACTTATCCCTTCTGGTCCTTTGAGGGAGCCATTTTATAATGGAATCGAAAATTCCGACCTTGTTGTCGTTATAAAACACTCTGATGATGATGTTTTTTTTAAATCAAAATATTATGACTTCATACAAAAGCAAAAACCAACATTTATATGTAAAGCGTGTGTTGATATTTGCAATTCTGATGTATACCCATTCTGCGGAATAGGATTTCCATGGAAATTTTTTCAAAGCTTGAAATCTCAAAACAACAACTTATTAAAAACCAAAATTTTCCCTGATCATTATGACTACAATGATTTTGATATAAAAACTTTAATATCCGAGGCAAAATCTATTAATGCAAAGCTTGTAACAACCGAAAAGGACATAGTAAAAATAAATCAAAAATATTATAATGAGATAAGTGTTGCGAAACTAAATATAGTTTGGGAAAAATTCGATGAGTCCTTTTTTGAAAAAATATGTTAAATACCCATTGGAAACAATTGTTGTTGGTTTTATTTACCTATCCTCGAAAACATTGGGATACAGGCATGGAAGTGATTTTATAGCTAACTTTTTTAAATTTTTCGGCAATGCACTAAAGCCAAGAAAACGCATTGTGATCGCTAATCTTAAAACTGTATTTCCGAATATAGAAGAACAAGAAATAAAAAGAATTACATCCGACATGTGGGATAACTGGGGCAGAACAACATCTGATTATTGCAATTTGGATTACATCTATAATCATCTTGATGAGTATGTGACGATTAAGAATAAAGACATGATAACACCGAACGCCATCTATGTTTCTGCACATTACGGAAATTTTGAAATCGCAGTCCTATGCCTCGCAAATCTTGGAATAAAAGTGTCGCAACTATACCGAAAGGCGAATAATAAAATTTTTAATGCAATCGGATTATATACTCAAAAGCGAATTCCGAAAAAAATGGTCGACAGAACGGGAAATGCCACACGTGAGCTTATCACCGCATTAAGGCAACATGAATCTATTTTCATTTTAAATGACCAAAAAATGTCGACAGGAGCAAAGATAAAATTTTTCGGAAAGGAAGCCCTCACCGCGAAAGGTGCAGCCATTCTCTCGCTTAAATACAATGTGCCAATCATCCCGGTGTATGTGAAAAGATACAACAAATATTATTTCGAAGTTGTTGTTGAAAAGGAAATCGACCTTTCTTCAAATGACGTCGATAAAATCACCAAACTTATCAACGAAAGATTCGAAAGATGGATCGTCGCAAACCCTGAAATGTGGTTCTGGATTCACAACAGATGGAATATAAAGAAATTATAAATATTGCCAATTTTTGAATATCCAACCTTGACATTAATGCTCCTATCAATATTTGATGACACAAAATGTGTCACACAAACGCCTAATAAAGTACTTAATAATGCGCATTTCATTTTTTACCTCTCCCTTAACGCTCTTCTGCGTTGCAATAATTCTTTTGAAGACATTGCTTTTCCGCTTCCACTAATTTCTTGTTTTTCCTTTGCCGTAAGTTCTGCCTTTTTGTTTTTATATACCGTCTGACATTCGGCCATCGCTGCATTAAGCCCATCCTTTACCTCCTTTTTGAGTGCTGCATTTACGGCTGTTACTGCTGGTGCTTTAATCTTATCATCAATTATTTCCTCAACTTTACCTTTTGCATACTGTTTTATCATTTCATCGGTAGTTTTTACAAACTCTGTAAAAGTTTTCACACTAGTAATTTTTTCTACCATTTTTTCCTTTAATAATTCTTTTAAGAGTTTTTGTCGCTCATCTTTTATTGTTTTATCATTAATAGCATCAATATACGCGTTGCCTAACAGCGTATCATCTACCTCACCTTTGAGGGCTGCATTTATGGCTGCTGGTGCTGGTGCTGGTGCTGGTGCTGGTGCTGCAATCTTATCCTCAATTATTTTCTCAACTTCACCTTTTGCATACCGTTTTACATGATCATAGTCAATTATATTTTCATAAGTTCCCGCTCTCTTAATTTCTGCTACCATTGCATTACATAACAAATCTTTCGTATTAACTTCTAAAACTGTTGAAGCCTCAGTGTCAGCACTATCCGTTAGTGTAAGATTTGTTTCCTCCTTTTCCTCTGCGACTGATTCAGCGACCTCTTCTTCATCGACAACTTCATAGCCATACAACATCTTCTCATAAAAAAGCCTAGAATCTTGGATATCTTTCATCATCTGATCCATGTTATCGCATTCCGCCTTTTTCAATATTTCCGCCTCACACTCTTTTTTGGCTTTGGCTGCAACACTATCTCTAAACTTCTTTATAAGATCCGCTGGAAAATGGGAAAATTCCCTATCAAAAGTCGTTCTATCCACGCCTTGACGATTCCGCCCTGCTTCATAGGTACTGTTAAAATTAACAATCGCAGTATAAACAGCAACAGGATCCTCCATAGGGTTATCTGCATAATGCTCAATAACAGAATTAGCAGTTTCAAACGCATTTTGCATCTCTCTCCCAATCGCAACATAATCAACAACAGGAACAGCAGGTTTATTACTTGCTAACATTATGATTCCAAATCCATCATTCATAAACATAGAGCCAGCAAACAAAGCTGACATTAAAATTAAATTTTTTTTCATAACTGTTCCTCAATAAAAATAATAGAACGCGAAATTTTTTTCTCTCTCGCATTCTAGTTTCAGTATAGGAACAAACAAAATTATCGTCAAGAAAAATATTTTTAAAATTGAAAAATCACAAAAGAACAAGCAATGGTTTAAATGATTAAAATAAATTCTTCTGTTAATTCACAAATACTTTTTCCATTTAATAAAACATGTTATATAATGTAGAGTGTGTTTTTTTGAGAGTTTTGTATGGCCAAAGATTTCGAAGATTTGTCTATGAAGGATATATTGACGTCAATAAAAACAGATATTTTGAAAAGTCCTTATAACAAGTTCGATGTTGATAATCGCTCTGAAGATGATAATGAATCTGACATTAATGACGAGGAAGTTATGAATCTGCTTGATGAAGACGATTCCATAGATGTTAACGTTGATGACGATGAACCTTTGGACCTTACCGATGAGATTACGGAGGAAAACTCTGATACTGATAATGAGAATTACGATTTCCGGGAAATAACGAAATCTATCTCAAATTCGATGAATAAATCCAACAATAATAATGAGCGGAAGAGTGTCGACACAAAACCTTCAAAACCTCAACCTCAAAAATCTAATAAGAAAAAATCTTCAAAAAGCACTGTCAGCAATCAAAATGATGAAATTGATAAATTTTTGGAAATGATAAAATCAAGTGATAAAACTCTGTCATTTAATGAAAATAATGATACAGCGGATGATTCAACCGAGACTGATAAATCTTTAATCTCTAAGGCAACAGAAAATAAATCTTTACGCTCAATTGAAAAAATTATAAGTACCAAAAAGAAAATGCAGGATGAAGAAGAAAGAGCTCAGATGAGGATGCGCACAACAATTGATGATCTGGCACTTGCCGCCTTAACTCCTATGCTTAAACAATGGATCGATGCAAATTTAAACAGAATCGTTGAGGAAGTAATCCAAAAAGAAATCGAAAAACTTATCGACAAAGCATCAAACAAATAACCTTAAAAAACGACTGGTTGCGGGGGTAGGATTTGAACCTACGACCTTCAGGTTATGAGCCTGACGAGCTACCAGACTGCTCTACCCCGCGTCAAAGAATAAGGTAATATTAACACTTTATTTACTAATAATCAAGCATTTTTTTGGGAATAACATTTCGAAAGTAATTTTAACCCATCCAGTAGATTTTTATGTTTTTGATTTATCACCGTCATCTGAGCATCAATGGTTTTATACAATTCCTCCATCTTTGGGTCAACAGCACCATCGTTGATTTCACCTCTTTTTATGTCTAAATTCAAAGTAGTATAATAATCCAAAATCTCTTTTCTGACATTCGCCTCTAATTCGTAATATACGTCGCATAATTGAAAAAATACATTATCTATTGTCTCGGACAATTCTGGACTTATCCCACTCTTCATATCAATTAATGCCTTTTGAATAGCATAACACTCTCCTGAAAATATTTTAAATTTTGCAAAGTTTTCACATAATTGCTCCGCGCCATCCAACTCGTATTTATTACTTTCTATAAGCTCTCTGATCAGTTTTACATCGTCATTATAAAAATCAACAACCGTGGAATTTAACCATTCGATAGATTCTAATCCAAACTTTTCTGCTTCCATAGTCGCCGTATCATCACAAGCGGATTCAGCATAAAACATATGCCCCAAAATAAGACATAACAATAAATTATTTTTCATAAAATCCTCCCTTGATAAATATATCAAATAGAAGTAAAAGAATGTTTAATATAAATTAAAATATTTTTAAAAATTAATTAACGATCAAAAAGATCGAAGATAATAGATACAAAGATCAATTTGTTGTATATAAAAAATCAAATAATTCCGACAAAATGCTGATAGTTTCTCTTTCATTTCCAATTTATCCATTACCAAAGTGTAATCAGAGTCCTTGTTTTTATCCATGCTTATTCGTAATTCTAATGATTTTTTTTCATATTGCATATTGTGCACAATCTCTAACAATCTACTGGCACTTGCAAAGTATTTAAATAAATCATCTAAAATAGCTTTCCTAATTGAATGTCCATAAGCATCCACAAACATGTACATCCGCTCGGGATTTTTATAAATTATTTCGTTTACCTTCTTAAACTTTTCGGACAATACCGATTCAAAAT
Organism: uncultured Holosporaceae bacterium; assembly: GCA_949290705.1. Lineage (GTDB taxonomy): Bacteria > Pseudomonadota > Alphaproteobacteria > UBA3830 > CASESI01 > CASESI01. The sequence continues at coordinate 24,916 of CASESI010000009.1, forward strand.
CACAAGAACCTTTTTCATAAGAAGTATCCATTGTTAGAAGTTTTTCTTCTGGACAAGTTTTTTGCCTTTTCGAAACAAAACCATTTTCTTGAGTAGTATTGCCATAGTTAAAAGATGGCATCTGCTGAGGAGCACTATACGGAATACCATTCTCTGGAATATACGGCACATAACCCCAATTCGGTACTTGTGGCATACAATTTGATTGAAACACATTCCCTAGAACAGCATTAAAAGGAACTGTATTAAAATATGATGTCTGTTGTGATCCATAATTACATTGAAAATTTCTCTCCAAAAGAGATGGTTGTACAAAAGGTTGTGTTTGCGGTATGCCGTTCTCCGAAATATCATTCGTACTATTCGCCGTACATGACGTTGCATTAGCCATCCCGACCAACCTATCCTTCAAGGCATCCACAACACCAGTCGGAGCTACATCATCTTCAGTAATTTTATGCTCTCCATTAAAGCAATATCCGTTGTTCAAAACAAATCCGCAGAACAACGCAGATAATAATATTTTCTTCATAACGTCTAAATCTTACACAACAATATTATACTCAATATGATCAAATTTAACAACAAAAATTAACAAAAAGGTTTATTCAACAATAGAAAACGAATATTTTTACAACTTCGCGTCGCCCTCAACAATTCCGGCACTCACACCAAAATCCTGGTACAACCTACAAAACACTTTCGTGCCAATATACAACCGTGTCTGAAGTTAAGGAACAATTTTAAAAATTGCGCACTATCCTCTACAAACATACTCGATCCAGAAAAACCATCCTCCAACCCACAAGATTCCTCACTTCATCATAAATTTTAAAAAATTCTTAAAAAAATTAAAAAAGTACTTGACATTTGAAAAATTTTGTGATACAATGAAAAAATCATTGATGAAGGGGTTGCGAAACCCACGGGATTTAACGATCCTCGTCGAGTACTCAAAAGTTTTTGTAAAAAAACAAGGTGAATGTCTCTAAATGGCTTTCATATCCCGCCTCGAAGAAGAGAAGAAATTATAGAGATTAAAGAAGATTGTACAATAGGCGAAGAATCTAAAACCTGACGGAGCTT
>CASESI010000010.1 GCA_949290705.1 uncultured Holosporaceae bacterium
AAATGTTCGATTATTCAGTATTTAAAAATTAACTCTTTTTTCACTTTTCTTTTTTATAATCCCTTTCGTTATTAAAACAAGAGGTATATAAATGAGAAAATTACTTACTTTAACTTTCATTGGAATGTTTTCTTTTGGAGCATTCAATGAATCAATGGAAAAACATATAAAAGAATTTAATGATGTTGTTTCTGCTCTGCAGGAGGATTTCGAATCTTACTCTGACAAAGTGAAAGATATCAAAACGACAATCAATAATTCTTGGAAAGAAAAAGGATATGATAAGGAAATAAAGGATGCTTATGGCAAGGAAATCAAAAATGCTGCAGATGTTTATTGTTGCCAAGGGGATGAGTATGAAGCGGTGGTTTCTTCCATTGGTGAGCCAATAGGTTCTGCGCTTTGCAAAAATGAAATCAGTGCAAAATTGAATTCGATAATATTATCAACACCGCTTCATGATTACGATTTGACCATGCTTGCGGAATATGAATATTTGAGGAATCTTTTCGATCAAATAAAATTAATTAATAAAAGTTTAAAAACATTTGCTGCAAGATATTCAGGCAAAATCTTTGTACATTAACCTTTCTTTCCTTTAACTTTCTCTATTTTTTTTCAAAATTCGAAATATAAACCGAAGTGGTCCTGGCAGGACTTGAACCTACGACACCTCCGTTATGAGCGGAGTGTTCTAACCACTGAACTACAGGACCGGATGACTATGCCTTTACTTAAAGCATGCGATACATTATAATATAAAAAAATAAAAAATCTATAAAAAAATATGGCGACATTAAAAATTGTATATGAACCTAATCCTTGTTTGCATAAAAAAGCACAAGAAGTCCTTAGCGATGGTGAATCTTCGAAGAGTATCCTTAATGATATGGTTAAAATTCTTGGAACTTTGAATGGTATAGGGCTTGCCGCACCACAAGTAAATATTGGAAAAAGGCTTGTTGTAATTGACCTGCGCGGAGTTGATGATTACGATGAAAACCACAAAGTGAAAGAAAGCGACAAGAAATTATTCAAAATGATCAATCCTGTCATTACAAATTTCTCAGATAACAAATTATCAATGAACGAGGGATGCTTGTCGTTACCCTCTATCCGTGCCAATATAATCCGCCCAAAAGAATTAGATTTAGAATTTTATGATGAGAACTTTAACCTTTGCCAAATTCATGCGGATGGTCTTCTTGCCAAGTGCATTCAACACGAGATAGACCACCTTGACGGAATTACAATGATTAATTATATGTCTCCTCTTAAACGAGATGTGGCAATTCGCAAAATAAAGAAAATTGTAAGAATCATTGAAGACGAAGAAAATGTCGATTAATAAACTTTTGATAAAAAAAATTAAATTCACATTTTACGGAATACTTGCCTTAATCGTGGCCATTGCTTTTTATAACCATGAGACTGTTTCGTCAAAAATTGCGGCATTTTTCGAGCAGGCAGCGATAAAGTATAATGTTACCTTGCAAAAAGTTTCCGTCTTTGGGTGTAAAAATTTTGATCAGAAAGAGATTGTTGCGATTTTCATAAAGGACCTGGACAATCCTTTACACAATATAGATACAAAAAAAAGATTGCAAGAAATCCTTAATATTTCGTGGGTATATAAAGCAGCCATCAGCAAAAAAGTACCAAATTCAATAATGATAAGAATCACAGAAAGATGCCCTATCGCCTATTGGCAATTTAACAATGAAATACATTTGATCGACACATTCGGGAATATTATCAAGACAAAAAAAATCTTTTTCGGAAAACCTTTATTAATAGGGAAAGGCGCGAATAAAGATGCTGTTAATTTTGTAAGACTTTTGAATAAATACAAATTTTTCAAAATAAAATATGCAACATACATAGGTGAAAGGAGATGGGATGCCGTTATGGACAATGATATAATTGTGAAATTACCTGATGAAAATATTGAAGAAGCTATACAAAAATACATATCTCTTTCTGCAAGTACACCTCTTGATTCAGAGCAAATAACATCAATAGATATGCGGTATATAAAGGACAATAAAATTCATATCCAGACTAAAAAAATACTTCGCAGAAAAAACGAAATATAGTACAATAAAGATCATATTTAACATTAAGGAATTATTAATATCATTTTGATAGATTGGGGCAGATAAATGAAAACGAAATTTGGTAAGAAATTTTCTTGCATAGATATTGGCACATCAAAAATCTGCTCCAGTATTGCTTATATCAAGAACAAAGAAATTAGGATTGTTGATTTTCAAAACTCGAAAAGTGAAGGAATAAACAGAGGAATAATTCAGAATTTTGAATTATTTGCAAACTCGATTGCAGAATCTGTGGAAAAGCTTGAAAAAAAATCTGGGGAAAGTATTAAGTCTGCCTTTATAAATATTGCAAGTAAGGAATTGAATTATTGTATACGTGAGTCTTCTATTCTACTCCCTAAAAAACCTATTCAAAATAAGGAAATCTCTAAATTAATTTCGTTAATAAATCTGTCAGAATTCAAAGGTCAAAAGATACTACATGTAATTCCACTTTCATACTCACTTGATAAAATCTCTGGAATAAAGAACCCTGTTGGTATGGTTGGCACTCGCCTTACCATGAGGGCAATCATAATATACATCCCCGAGAGTATTTTTCGGAACATATTGTTTGCATTTGAAAAATCTCACATAAAAATATCCGGGGTTGTTGCCTCCTCTCTTGCTGCTGGTCTTGGCGCCCTCACGAATGAAGAACTTAACAATGGTACTATTCTAATAGATCTTGGGGCAAGCCTTACAACCGTATCAATATTTTTCGATGGCTCCTTGGAGGAGTTTAAAGTGTTTCCTTTTGGAAGTATAAATATTACAAAGGATATTTCCTATGCATTGGACATTCCATTCCAGGATGCAGAACGAATAAAGACACTTTACGGTCGCGCATTCAGGTCAATCATTGATGAAAAGGAATTTGTGTTGGTCCCAAAAGAAAGTGATAATCTTATCAACTTAAAACAGGTTTCAAAATCTGAAATCATAAAAGCAATAGAACCAAGAATTAATGAAATGCTTGAAATGATTAATGAATATATTAAATCGTTCAGGTACAGTAATGTTGTGATTGCCGGGGCAACTTCATCAATGTCTGGGTTGATAGATCTTGCAAAAAGGGTATTTAAAAAACAAGTGAAAAATGCAAATATTAATTTGCAAAAATACCCTTCCCATATCGCAATAGGGTTGATGAATTTCGTGAACATTTACGATCAAAATAATGCTTCTTACTCTGATAATAAGTACCTGAATGATAATATTTTCTCTAATTTTCTTAAATGGGTTAATGAGAATTTTTAAAAGAGATATGCCTTTACGATTTTTAATGCACAAATCGCAAAAACAGATGCGAGAATATCGTCTGCTATCACGAAAAAAGATTGAAACCAGTAGCTTCCTTTTTTAGATAAGTTATCCAAAATGTTTATAGGGAATGGTTTAAAAATATCGAATATCCTAAAAAAAATAAGGAATAAGAAATAATCTAAGATTTTTTTTTCAGAAAAACAAAATAATGCGCCCAAATATATCCCCAATAATTCGTCTATTACGATAAAAGATGGATCTTTTTTGTTTATTTTTTCCAAAATAATTTTCACCATATAAAGTGATACTATAAAAACAACTCCGAACAGCAAAACATCTAGATTTTTCTTGTATGAGATATCAAAAAAATATAGTATAATCAGAGACAGAGTGGAGCATATTGTCCCTGGCATGAATTTGACATATCCTACAAATAAACAAGTTGACCAAACTTCCGCAACTTTTGTCAATAGCCCAAATTTAAAGTTGGATACAAGCATAACTTGGATTATATCAAAAAATATGGAGTATTACCAAGACACGTTTGAACATATGAAATTTATGCAGGATTTGGTACACCGTAAATACCAAAGTGAAACCGTTTGGATACTTGAAATGGATTCTGTGTACACTTCCGGGAAGATGGCTTCGGAGGCCGACATTTTGTTTAAAGATAATCCAAAGAGTCCTTATAAAGATATCCCCATTATCTCAACCTCACGCGGTGGAAAGGTTACGTACCACGGCCCTGGGCAAAGGGTTTGCTATATCATGATGGATATAAAAAAACGCAATATCGACATTAAGAAATATGTATGGATGCTAGAAGAGGTTGTAATCCGAACTCTCAACAATTTTTGCGTACGTGGGTTCAGGAAGCAAGGATTACGTGGTGTATTTGTCGAAATGCCAGAAACGGGATTACACAAGAAAATTGCCGCACTTGGGGTCAGTGTTTCGCACGGTGTCACAATGCACGGCTTCGCTTTGAATAATACAGTGGATTTAAATTTCTTTAACCAAATAATTCCGTGTGGGATAAAAGAATACGGTGTTACATCCCTCAAAGATTATGGTGTTAACGTCAATAACGACTCACTCGACCTTGCAATACAAACTGCTTTTTATTCTGTTTTCTAGTCTATATACTTATTTCAATTTCTATCGGAGCATGATCGGATGGCTTTTCCATTGCCCTATATTGCTTTAACACAGAGCATGACTGAACTTTTTTGCTTAAACTTGCAGACGCCATAAAATAATCTATCCTCAGGCCATAGTTTTTTTGAAAACCTTGGAATCTGTAATCCCACCAAGAATACTCTCTTGCTTCACCATGCATTTCTCGCCATACATCATGAAAATCCAAATCAAGAATCATAGCTCTCATCTTTTTGCGTTCTTCTTCAGAACAGGTATTTTTTCCGGCCCAAGCAACAGGATTGTAAACATCATCATCAGTCAATGCAATGTTGAAATCACCACCTATCAAAAAATCTTCACTCTTTTCCTCACGCATTAAAGATAGCAATTCATCATAAAAAGCCAATTTATAATAATATTGAAATGCCCCAACTTCTTGACCGTTCGGCGCGTATAGTGATGCAACTTGCAATCCATTTGTTGCCACATACAAAAATCTAGCTTCTCCATTGAAATCACCGAAATCCTTATCAAATCCTTTTTGTATCACATCAATTTCCGTTTTAGAGAAAATCGCAACACCGTTATAAGACTTTTGCCCGTGAACAGAGATATTATAAGGAGTATCTTCAAATTCTTGATATGGGAACGCATCATCTGTAACCTTTGTTTCTTGGAGCAAAACTATATCAGGATTTCTTTCTGCCAATAATTGCTTAAAAATACCAATTCTTGAACGAACTGAATTTATATTCCAAGAAATAATTTTACATAAAGCGCCCATACCATAATCTCCAGGAACTTAATCACTATATTTTTTTATCACAGCAGCCAATTCAGCATCAGAGCATAACCCAAGCATAACAGGAGACCTTGGAACGAGTGTCTCAAAATCCTTATATGTTCTATTCCTGATCGATTCAATAGTATTCTTTGTTGTGGACAAAAGCTTTGTAATATCTATATCTTTCACATTTGGATATTCATTCAAAATCCACAAGATAGCTTCTGGCCTATCCTTTCTCTTACTTAATGGAGTATACTTTTTTCTCAACTTGTACTTTACTTTGAATTCCTCATCCATCATTTGTAATTTTTCATTAGGATTTTTCTCGCACCTATGAATCTCATCACTTGTCAAAACTTTTCCTATAATAGGATCCGCCCCTTTAAGTCCAATCGATGACTGACCATCTGCAATAGCCTGCACCTCAGCAATGTGTAAATCGCAAAAATCAGCTATCTGCTCAAATGAAAGTGCTGTATTATCGATTAACCACACAGCAGTCGCCCTAGGCATTAAAAGCTTACTCATAATAAAAATCCCAAACTGCCTTGATTATATTATATTATCAGTGTTTTTAAAATAGTATTATTTAAGATAGGAAGAGTATTAGTTTTGTTTTTTAGTCTCTGATTGCTTACATTCAGGCTTGTACATTTCGTCCAAATGATGACCTAGTTGTATCTTCTCAGCTTTCGAAAAAAGGGTTGAATTAATAATTTTATTTTTTACTTCCACGTATTTTGCAGGTAATTTCTTCTCTTCTATCTTGTTTACATCATTTTTCTGGACGTTCATTCTGCACGAAACACTGAGAATCCAGCAAAACAGCAACATAAAAATACGTAGCATTTTTCCACCTTAAAATTTATCTAACATTTAATGATACAAAAAAAAGATTAATAATTAATAAAGATATATTTAAACACAGAAAACAGCGTAATTACACTTTCTGCCTTCTGCAATTGCTTTTTGTTTATATTTAGTATTTGCAATTAATTGGTCGCCATCTTCTATTCTTTTTACATTTACGTATTTCGATGCAAATTCTAACACAGATTCAAAGTAATCAAGATTATCTGTTGCAAATATTATCTCCCCAAAAACCTTCGTCACTAACCATTTAAAAAAATCTTCATTAATCAAACGTCTTTTATTATGCTTTTTTTTAGGCCATGGATCTGGAAATAAAATATATGCTTTCTCGAAAAACTTTTCTCCAAATAACCTATCTAAATTTTTTACATCATCATTAAAAATACACATATTTTTGATAGACAATTTTTGTATATCACGAATCACCTTTATACAAGAATTCTTGAAAGGATCAACTCCGACAATGCCATACTCTTCATTCTCAGTTGCAAGTTTTAAAATATTCTCGCCATTTCCAAAACCTATTTCCAAAATAAATTTTTTGTAATTATTTTTAAAAGTATCAAAATCAAAACTGTTTACATAATTTATAAGATCGTTTTTTTGATTTTCACTTAACGCCTTCGCAACAGTACGACCGTAACTCTTGATCTGCCTCAACTTATTTTCCATATGTTAAATTATATGACAGTTTTATCAAGGCCTCAATTAATTATCTTCAGACACAACTTTCACAATTCTTACCCTATCCTTTGATAAAACAATTTTTATTTCTTGAACATCTGGAATTTTCACTCTGTTAACTTTATCATTAGCATAATACGCAAACACATATCCATTAATCGGATCAAATTCATCAAAATTAATTGGAAGATTTACAAGTTTTTGCCCAGGAACAACTTCCCAATGCCACACTAAAATCTTATCTGCATTTATCGCAACAAGGTCAGACTTTTTATGAAAGTATTCTTCTGCTGTCATTTTTCCAATTTCAGAATTTAAACTTTCGTCACATACAACTACTAAATCCAAAGCCACAGCGGAATTATCATTTACATTTTTATCGACAAGTATGCTAACTTTTTCAAGAAGAACCTTATATGAAAATAAACCATTAATATATCCACAGCCATTCAAAAGTATCAAAATCACAAATATTTTCAAAAATGACTTTATCATTTCAATCCTTCTGTAATGCCCTTTCAAATGTTTCGGTAGAGATTTTTGGATCCAACAACGACACGATGCTTGACAATTTTTCCTGATCCATTCTTCTAACAAGAAGAACTCTTGTATCAATATTCAGGCCCGCAAACATTGTCGCAGCTTGTTTAGGATTCATAGATTCAATAACTCTAACTAAATTATCGATATTTTCATTTTCAAGTTGATTTTTTCTTTTTATATCCTTGTTAATTGTTGCTTGTACTTTTTTTAATTCTTTTACCAATCCCTTCAATTCATTAATTTTGGCATCCAACTTGCTCTCGGAAATATTACTTATAGCTTTATCGAAAAATTCTATATCCCTCAAAGCACGCAGATTGATAATCTCTTTCGCGGTTTCAAATTCTACATTTGAAAAATCGCAAGTTTCAAACGAAGTATCTTCATTAAATTGTTTCTTAGCATTTTGATTTTGTTGAACCTGTTGTTTAGGTTCAACTTTCTGTACAGGTTTTGCATCTTTATTGACTTTTGCCTGTTGTAATATTTTATCATTATCAGTTTCCGCTGTTATCAAGGTTTTTGACTTCACAGGTTCTTTCTTTAAAGTAGAAGCATCTTTAACAGTTGCTGTTTTAACATTATCTGATTTAGCACTTAATTCTGGAACGAATACAGACATTAGTTGATCTTCGATTTTCATAAATTTTACATATATCACGACAAAACTTAAGATAAAAATAATGATTGTTGTTCTTGATAACCTTCTCATAAAATCACCTATTATCTATCAAATCCAACACTGAATTAATTTTTTGATTTCTTGGTCCTGTCGTATGATTAGATGAAATATTTATTTCAGCTCTGTTAAAACTTGTATTAACTTTCTCTAAGCACGCAATATTTTTTTCGGATGCTTTTATAAGAATTTTCAATTCCTCGATTAACTCTTCTGCCTTTTCATTTTTTTCACCAACATCTGTTTGAATTTTTTCACTTGAATCTCTTAAATCAACCAAACTCTTACCAAAAGCCTCTAAAGTTTTTTGCACATAAGCTGTTAATTCAGGAAGTTTTTTTGTGTACATTTTTAATTCTTTTATCTTGCGATTTAATTTAAACGTAAAGTATATATTCACAAATAATACGCCTATCAGGAATACACTTACTATTATGTCGTATAGAATGCTAAAATTCATTTTACTCCCCACTTGTTATATTGTCATGTATTTGCACAGATACCTTGTTTATTATTCTTCCTATTTTGCCTGTAAATAACCCTACGCCACCTGCTCTCACTTCAACATCAGGGTCTTCTGCAAGATTAAGTTGTATAGTATCTCCAACCTGCCAATTCAAAACCTGCCCAAGTGGCATTGTAAAATCATGAAGCACAACTTCTATCTCTGTATCTGTTTCCAATAATTCCGTCACAAGATGCATTTCCCATATATTATCTTTTCCAAGTTTTTCACCGAAAAACATCTGCAACAAAACTTCACGTACAGGCTCAATCGTGGAATAAGGAATCGCAAAATCCAAAGAACCTCCAACTCCATTAATATCAAGATTCATAGAAATTTTTATCACAGAACTACTTTCACGTGTAATAGATGCAAACTTAAAATTTGTCTCTATTCTTTCAAATGTGAAATTTACGTATGTGATAGGATCAAAAGCTGATGTCAAATCTGTAAAAATGACTTCCACAATCCTTTCTATAATTTTAAATTCAAGGTTTGAAAAACGTTTATCTGTGGAGATTTTCTCCTTTCGCATTCCAATTTTATGACCACCAAGAAGGACATCTATAAAGTATTGCACAAGGCAGCTGTCAATTCGCATTAACATCATTCCGCCCCATTCCTCGGCTTTTATAACAACAATCACTGACGGTTCTGTATTATCAAGAAAAAGATTTCCAAACCTCATCGAATCTATTTTTGCACTTGAAATTTCAACATTTTCGTAAGTAAGTCCTCGCAAGCTTTTCGTCATGTATCTTGTAAGTCTATCAAAAACGACTTCAAGCATTGGTAATCTTTCATATTTAGCATTTTTATTGTTAAGTAATAAATCTATTCCTCTCAATTCTTTATTATTGTTTTGATTTTGAGAATTATTATTTTTTTCATCTTCTGCCATTTTGATCACCAAATCAGCTATTTACTGTACCAATAAATCTCGCAAAAGAATTGCATTAATCCTTACAGGAGCCAAAATGTTATTAATCCTTATCAATATTGATTCTTTCAATTTTGTAAGCATCGCTGTTCCAAGCAAATCCTCTTTTTGCAAATCTCTGAGGAACAATTGCAATTGATCAACGATAAGCGGAATTTTTTCTTCTATAACCTTTTCATTCGCTTTGTTATAGTATTCAAGAATGAAACTTACTTTCATAAAACCATTTTTACTCCTCAGGTTTGCAGTAATTTCAGGGAGGTTATAATAAAGTAATTTTCCCTCAACAGAAGCATTTTTATCAGCTTCTTCTTTTACTTTGGCTTCTTGTACATTATCTGCTTTTGATGCTTCCTGTTTATCTCCATCTACTTTTTCTGTAGGAGCTTTATTGTAAAAGCCAAAATAATATGTAGCAGCTCCGCCAACCAACATGGCAACACCGAGTATCATAAGAACCCTACTCTTACCACCTTTTTTTTCCTCAAAGACGGAACTTTCCTTCTCATCGGGGATCATTGCGTTTGTTTCAACTTCGTTTTTATCAGCCATATAAAAATATTATTAGTAAATTACTAACAATAAATTAACGCTTTAAAAAAATAATTTTGGCACGGTTTATGCATAATACTTTTTGATATGGCTTACAGTACTAACATAGATACCGCATTAACAATTACGTCTGCAGTTAATGTATATCTTGAAAAATTCAGAATCCACACGCAAAACATAGCTAATGCCGAGACAGCTGGATATAAATCGCTCTTGATTCGTACCTCTCATCAGCATAAACATCATGGAAATGTTTTGAAAAAAATTGCCATTGATAACAGCTTTCGAAAAGGTACTTTCATAAAAACCGGAGATCCTTTGAATGTCATGGCAGGTGGAAATGCATTTTTTGCCGTAAAATCTGACCGTAATGGAACAATTTACACATCCGATGGAAGGTTCAGCATTGATAATGAAAATAGACTAATCAGTATCAACGGTGACCCTGTCCTTGATATGGACGGCAACGAAATACTTATTCCCACAGAAGCAAAAGACATTCACATAAGATCCACTGGGGAAATTATGAATTCTGACAATGCTATCATTGCAAGGCTTGGAGTATTTGAATTTGAAAATTTAAATAACTTAACCCACATAGGGACAAGTGCTTTCAAACCTAACAATGAAACAGCTGTGGCTGTAACTTTCCCAAATCTAAGGGACGGGGGTTATGAAGCATCCAACGTAAATACCGTATATGAAATGGCAAGCGTCCAAGATATAGGATTACAAATAAAAAGACTTGCCACAAATCAGAGATTATCTGATTCTCTGCTAAAAGAGCAGACCCCCGAAAAATTAGTAAAAACATGGGCGTAACATTTAGGAGATAAAAAATGAGCACAACAAATACAAATTATATCGCAGCATCAAGTATGAGTACTTTTGAAAATAAGATTGCGATTCACACAAACAATATTTCAAACGCACAAACAAGAGGATACAAAGACTTTATACCTCTTATAAAAGATATCGGATATGAATATGAAAAAGGTGCCAATAATTTTACCGATAACATGGCCGCCCAAGGTATACAATACGGCATGGGATCAAACATAGCCTCCACGGTTAGACTTCTCTCATCCGGACAAATTGTACAATCAGAAAGCCCATACGATTTCGCGATACGGGGTAAAGGATACTTCCAAATACAAAAAAATGACGGTACAATCGCCTACACAAGGGATGGAACATTCACACTTGATAAAGAAAGAAGAATTGTGACAACAGAGGGTAATTTACTTATCCCTGAAATCACAGTCCCTCAGGAAGTTACCGACTTAACGGTAAAATCCAATGGTGAAATATTCGTCAAAGTCGACGGACAAGTTGAATTACAACAAATCGGTCAACTTGAAATTGCTGTATTCACAAACGAAAACGGTCTGCGTGCAATAGGCAATAACCTCTTGGATCAGACCGACGCGTCCGGCACAGCAATTATCGCAACGCCAGAAAGTGACGGCTATGGGTCTGTTGTTCAATATGCCTATGAATCCTCGAATACCAGCACATTGAAAAATATTATGGACATAAACAGCTCTAGCAAAATTTATGGATTCCTAACAAAAGTCATCCAACAATATGGCCAAATGCAAAATGCACTTACAGAGCGTGTTTAATTGAGGTTTTATAATGTATAGAAAATCCATACTACCCCTACTATTTCTGCTGAACTCTGGTTACTCAGAAATCAGCAGCATAGATAAAGAGTTTAACGATAATATCTTTGAAAAAGATGATACCAACGAAAAACAACAAAAACTAAAAGTAAAGGCTGAGTCATTTGACAAAATTGCAAATGGCATCTTACAAAACCTCAACGGTGATTTTTCCATCGAATTCACAACATCCTCATTGAATAAAATCGACAAGTATATGTGTAGCGCTGAAAAAATCAGGATTCAAAAGGTACAGACATCCCGAAATTTATTCAAAGCTGTCTGCGTCTTTGATGGAGTACATGTCCCATTGTATGGGTCATTTTTTAATATCGTTAAGATACCTGTAATAAATCGTACAACTAACGAGTTATTAACCGAAAATGACATATCATATAAATATGTCCGAAACGACTCTATCACCGATCGAGTTATCAGAATTCCACAAAATATCATCGGATTAAAATTATCCGCACGATATAAGCCACTATCCCCTGTTTACGACACAGACCTGTCCAAACCGGAGATTATCAAAAAAAATACGAGAGTCGTAATATCCATCAAGACCAAAAACCTTAAACTCGAAACGGCCGGCAAACTTTTAGAGAATGCACAGTTGAACCAAGTGGCATCGGTCATCAACCTACGCTCTAAACGAGTCATAGATTGCATAATTAAAAGCCCAACGGAAGTAACGCCAGTCGGGTTTTAATCCACCCACTACGTCCCTTTTCGTGGTCTCGATAGTGGGCAGTGGAGGCACTTTTTTCACCTCCACCCAATCCAAACCCCGGAGGTGTAAATTCCGTCAGGTTTTAGATTCTTCGCCTATTGTACAATCTTTTAATCTCTATAATTTCTTTTCTTCGAGGCGGGATATGAAAGCCATTTAGTGACATTCACCTTGTTTTTTTACAAAAACTCTTGAGTACTCGACGAGGATCGTTAGACCCCGTGGGTTTCGCAACCCTTCCATTAATGATTTTTTTATTGTATCACAAAAATTTTCAAATGTCAAGTACTTTTTTAATTTTTTTTAAGATTTTTTTAAAATTTGTTAGAGCGAGAAATTCTGTGGGTTGGAGGATGGGGCGCAATTTTCAAAATTGTTCCTTAACCTCAAGCACGGTTGTATGTAGATGTGTGGATGTTGCATAGGTTGTGCCAGGATTTTTATGGGTTGGAGGATGATTTTCTGGATCGAGTATGTTTATAGAGGCTGGCGCACGGTTGTATGTAGGCGTGTGAATGTTATATAGGTTGTGTCAGAATTTGTGGGGTGAGTGCCGGAACTATGGATGGAGAGGCGAAGTTGTATTGCTATACTCTTTCTAATAACGAGTGTAAATCCGACGTCGAAGGCAGAGGCAGATTTCTTTGGCGAAAAACGAAGTTGTATCGAAATTCTAATTATCGTGCGACTGATCTGTTTTCGAGATTTGACACGAACGCGAAAGTGTAAAAATATTCGTTTTCTATTGTTGAATAAACTTTTTTGTTATTTTTTCCTTGATAATTTTGATCATCTTGAGTATAATATCGCTGTGTAAGATTTAGACATTATGAAGAAAATATTATTATCTGCGCTGTTTTGCGGATTTGTTTTGAACAATGTGTACTCTTACAGGTCGGTGTATTGGTTGTCCGATCTGATCGATGGATTCTCTCGCAATTCGTGGTTTCAGTTGTTCGATCTGAGCGATGAATACTCTGACACGGACTCTGACACAGATTTGAGCATAGATGATGTAAAAGAGGATTACAAATATTTGGATCGTCAACGATACATTCTTTTAAGTGAAATATCTCAGTCACAAGATACTGGCTTGGAAGAAGGTTTTATGGATTTTCTTAAATATATATCTAAAACAAGAGATGACTTTTTTCAGAGAGACTTTAAAAATGATCCTCGTTTCAAACTTATCCACCAACTATATAAAAAAGGGACCGAAATTGAGTCAGGACTCCGTCCAATAATTGGTGATAATTTTGATATTTTTTGTGACTATTGTAACTGGGTGCGATTAGAACAGTTCGTGAAAACACCGGAACAATTTCAAAATGACTATATAGCTGAAAATGTTGGACCATTTGATATTAATGATCAAAACAATAGACAAAGATTTTTCACCGAACTTACAAAGGCAATGGATAATATCTTTCCAGAAGAGTTTTCTCCAAATGTACGTTTTGAAATGGTCTCTCACATATTTGGATCTTTTGTAGATGAATCTCTTGCGGGAAAACCATTACTTTCCCACGGTAACCTCAACAAGCGTTCTGTGAATGAATGTTATCTCTGCGATTACTTCCATGCAGATTCGGACTATGGAGCAAAATTTGCCGTAGAAAAGCATGTACTGGAATTTGTAAAAAAATCCAAAGATTTTTCCCCATACAAATGTTCAAGTAGTAATGTTATGTCCATGGATGGTTATGTAAAAATATGTGAAATCCACATTAGTCAAATACTTGAGAACTTTAAAAATTTTTTAAATACAGATTTTTGTAAGAATGAATTAGGGTACGACTCCGTATTATCATTAGATCGCGTTATGGACACAGAACGCTATATAATTACGTTATTTAATTCAAGATCTTACTTGATGTGGCGTCCAGAGTACGACAATAGATATATTTTCAGGCTTATCGATTTTTTTAACGGGGACGAAATAAGTTCATACTATTCATGGCATTATAATATAAAATCAAGATACTTAGATTTTTTTGACGATGAAGGAAATCTTGAAGAAGGTATAATTCATAATTATTCAACGAGAGGTGATGAAGTATTCAAAATGACAGATGAAGAAAAATTTCGTTACCTTAAAAATTAACTCTTTTTTCACTTTTCTTTTTTATAATTCTTTTTGTTATTAAAACAAAAGGACTTTTATGAAGAAATTATTATTTATTCTACCACTTTCGTTTGCATTTGCTTCAGAAACGATGTACGAGCATGATTTTGCAACCCACAATACACGTCAGAAAATTAGCTTCCAACCAACCAAGAAACATCTTGACCAAAATGCAGATGCTGTTTCAAAACCTCAAATTCGGCACGACTCGGAGTCGAATCAAGGTTTCTTAATGAATGACCAAGAACTTTTAAAATATATTGACGAACCACTTTTCGATATGAAGGACCTTGTGGAGGTAATCCTCATCGGATGGGAAGATAGAAAATATTACAACGATGAAGAACTGGAATTTTTGACGTCATCGATGAAAAAAGTGCATAAGTTATTAACTAAGAATCATGATGATTCAATAGAGAAAGAACTTGCTGTTGCTAAAAAAATTTCTGAACTTTCCGAGACATCCCATGATCTAGCCATACTTTATGAATTTAAGGAGTCACGTGACACGCTTAAAACTATATACGAGAAAAATAAAGAAATAAAAGATATTGTAAATTCAATGTTGCAAATGGTAATAAAAGCCCGCAAAAATAGATCAAAATAATTAACCTTTCTTTAATCTTTTTCATTTATTTTTTAATCGTTAGTTTAATAGGAGTTAACTTTATGTTTAAAAAAATAGTTTTATGTACTTTTTTGGGAGCATCCTTGTTTGCTGGGAATGCTGGATTAAACGAATCTTCCGAATTTTCGAGCCATGATGATAATAAATTACTAACCGTGCCAATGGAAGAAGAAATTGAAGCATTTTGCAAATCTGATTATAATACGTATAAGGATTATGTATTATCCACTCTCCCCGACACTTGCACATTCTCTTGTCGTCAAGTAATATCGCAAATTGTACCAAACATATATGCTTATAATACCCGCGAAGAATATGAAAATTTTTTAAAAGCAAAAAACAATACAAAAGAATCCGAAAAGAAATGGTATACTCACATGGATTTTGACTTAATGTATATCACACCAGATGGGTATCATTTTTCTGTTCGGAAACCAACAATCATCTCACCAATAGGTAAAGCTGAGAAAATCAGTGATGACAAATCGTTGTGTGTAGAGCAACTATTAGGTCATGAAAACAAAACTACAGAAACTGAAGATAAAATTAAAAAAAATAATTAGTACAAACCGTAGCACGCAAACCACGATAGTCCTTTTCGTCTCGACGAATCCAAATTATTCCAGATTTTAAATCATTAACTTTCTTTTTTAATTTTTTTAAGAATTTTTTAATTTTCCACTTGACAGTGTAATTTTTTATGATATATACTCGCCGTGGAACGCGAAAGTGTAAAAACTTTCTCGTTCTAGTTTGCAAAAATACGTAGCGAAGATCGCATGGGGTGTTCCTGTGCCCTCTTTGCTACATGGAGGATATATTTTATGTTAAAAAATAAAAAATGTCAAGCATTACTTATAGCCGCAAGTGCGTTTATAGGTAT
>CASESI010000011.1 GCA_949290705.1 uncultured Holosporaceae bacterium
AGATGCAAGTGAGGAATTATTACTACGGAACTTTATAAATCCACTCCTATTATTATTACCAAACCCATCATTAACAATCATTGATCCGGCAAATAACGCCGTCATTAAAATTAAATTTTTTTTCATAATACATTCCTTTAATAAAATATAGAAAGTGAAAACAAACTCGCTTTCGCATTCCATTTTCAGTATAGGAATAAACAAAATTATCGTCAAGAAAAATATTCTTAGAATTGAAAAACTATCAAAAAACCAGTAATAATTTAAATATTTACAAAAAATTGGAAAAAAGGTTAAAAATTAGATTGTAATAATTTGGACAAAAGGTGTTTTACCTCGTAGCTTTGAAAAATTACGTTGCAAACATTCCATCATGTACTGATTTCTGGATTTTTCCTTATTAAAAGTATTAATTTTCTTGTTGATGTTTGAAATAACTGATTTTTTTATTGTTTTTTGTTCTTTCTCTTCTCCAAGTTCGAAAAGCCCAATAAATTGGATATCAGCAACTTCAAATGTACTAGATTTTTTATTGTTTGGTTTTTCTTCGGCATTTTTAGTGTCCGCAACATTTGTAGATTTTTTCAAAATTATATTAGCAAGTCCATTTTGGAACATTTGTTTTCTTTCGTAAATTATTCTTCCATCTATTGGGATAATTTTTACGCCATCAACGGACATTTTATTTGTTTTTATTTTGAATGAGACTTTTTTATTGACAAGATCAAAGCAGTCCCCATTTTTCAAAACAGGAACAGATTGTACACCACATTCATAACCGAAATCACGATGGTTGTACAAATGGATAAAATCCCCATGAACAGGAAGTATAGATTCAGGTTTTAATTCTGTATATAATTTTTTTAAATCATTTCTTGTTTGATGTCCGGAAGAGTGTATTCTTGCATCTGTATTACTGACTATTTTTATTCCTTTTGATACAAGATAGTTTTGAAGAGCTATAATCTCTTTTTCATTTCCAGGAATTGATTTTGCAGAAAATAGGACATGATCTCCAGCATCTAATTTTATAAAATTGTGTATCCCTTTCGCGATTCTGTACATTGCAGACCTTTCCTCTCCTTGGCTTCCTGTACATACAAGAAGAACTTTTTCACGTGCAGTATTTTTGAACTGAGATTCGTCAACAAATTCAGGACAATTTTTTAAAAACCCACATTCTCTTGCAATTTTTTCAGCACGTTTTAATGACCTTCCAGAGATTAAAAGTTTTCTATTACACCTTTCAGCGATCATTGATAATGTTTCGAGTCTTGTAATATTTGAAGAGAACAATGACACAACAACACGTTCATTTTTGACTTGGTTTATCAAGTTAAATAAATTCTCTCTAACTTCTTGTTCAGATACTTCAGATCCCGTTTTTGTAGACACACCGGTAGAATCGCACGTGATAGCAAGAGGTAGTGTTGCGAAATGGGATTTAAGGACATTTTCATTAAACTCGTATCCAGTACTTATGTCTTTTCCAAATTTCCAATCTCCAGTGTGTAGAACGTTACCGTATTTTGTTTGTAAGATTATAGCATATGAATCAGGTATAGAGTGAACAACAGGGACCAAATCCAATTTGAAATTATTACCTATCTCCAAAATACCTGGCTTAAATGTAATATATTTTCCTTTTACATGTCCAAATTCCTTCATTTTATCTTTCAGCATTTCTATGGAAAATTTTGATCCATACACTGGAACGTTTAGTGACGGTAAAATATAAGGTATGGACCCATAATGGTCCTCATGTGCATGAGTTAGAACGATACCTTTTATATAAGGTTTTAATTCAATCAATAAAGATGGATCAGGAATTAATACGTCTGTCGCAATATCATTGTCAAAACATACACCCATATCAACTATAATTATCTCTCCATCAACAACATAAAGATTTAGTGAAGCGCCGAACTCTCCGGTACCTCCAACTGGAATGAAATAAAATCCATTCTTCAACTTTTCTATCATAAGCCACCATTTAATTGAAAATGGCATAAATAATACAGATATGCCACAAAAGCCTAGCTTTTAACAAATATCAATTAAGATTTTTAAAGTAAAATCTAAAAACTAAAATCAGGACACCAAAACATAACTCCAAAAACAGCATCCTGAAAAAATTACACGGATAAACAAAACCCACACAAAGATTGTACCATAAAGAAACGTGAAAATCTATAAAAGAGAAGAAAAAATCAAGAGTTTTCTGAAATAATCATTGTGATTTGTTTTCCTTCCATTGTAGGTTGTTTTTCAACCTTAATACTATCGGATAAAAGTTCTTTTATTTTTTCAAAAATTTTAAATCCAAGGTCCTTATGCGCCATCTCTCTTCCACGAAAACGTAGCGAGATTTTCACCTTTTGTTTTGCGGCAATAAATTCTTTTACTTTATTTAACTTAACATTAAAGTCGTGAATTCCTATCGATGGAGAAAACTGAACTTCCTTTAAGTCGATTTTTACCTGTTTCTTTTTAGCTTCGGCAACTTTCTTCTGCTCATTATAGATCATCTTGCCATAGTCAAGGATCTTACATACAGGTGGAGTTGCTTTCGGTGCAATCTCCACTAAATCCAAACTAACAGCTTTGGCACGTTTCATCGCCTCAATTATATCGACAACTCCAACAGGTGTTCCATCTTGGTCGATTAACATCACCTCTTTAGCTTTTATATCCCTATTCAAGCGATGTTTATTATTTTTATAGTTTCTAATAATTACCTCCAAAAAATATCATATTCTTAATTATCTAAAAAAAATCTCTCCAAAAACTTAGTGTAAATATTAACTAAGACGCCTATATCGTCAACATTTACGAATTCATTCTCTTTGTGTATAGAAGAGTAACAGCATCCAAACTCAATCAACGGACAATATTTTATCAAAAATCTTCCATCTGAGGTTGCACCCTTCGTAGTTGTGCAAGTGTTTATTCCAGTAACATCAAAAATCGCCGACTTGATGGAATCAATTAACTTCTCAGAATCTGTAACAAAAGGATCACCACTTGGGAAAGATTGTACTTCCAATGTAGATGAAATAAGAGATGCCATATCCCTGAAAAGTGCTATCAAGGAATCAGCTGTATAATTATTGTTAAATCTAACATTAAATCTCGCCTCTGCACGCCCAGGAATTATGTTTGTAACATCGTTATCCACAGAGATCGATGTAATTTCCAAACTTGTAGGCTCGAATGCAGAGTCACCATCATCCCATTTTTTTGCCAAAATAGTATTTAAAAATGATATCATGGGGTTGATAGCGTTATGAGCAAATTCCGGATAAGCAACGTGTCCTTGGGTCCCATTCGAAATCACTTTAAAGTTTATACTTCCTCTCCTGCCAATATTGACATAATCGCCAATTTTTTCTGATGACGTAGGCTCCCCTATGATAGCAAAATTCGGCAGCTTGGTATTTTTTATACACCAATTGATCAAAGATCGCATTCCTTGTGGTGATCCTTCTTCTTCATCTCCAGTTATCAAAAACGATATTGTCCCATTAAAATCACTTGACATTATAAAAGATTTCGCCGCTACACAAAAAGCAGCAATAGCAGACTTCATGTCCGATGCGCCACGACCAAATAATTTTCCATCAACAACTGAAGGTTCAAATGGACTTGATGACCAATTTAAAATGTCACCAACAGGAACTACATCAACATGCCCCACAAAAGCCAAATTAGGACCATTTCCTTTTGAAAACGAAGCGTACAAGTTGCTCACATTCCAACCATCAGGATCAGAGCACTCAAAAATTTCAACATCAAATCCCGCCCCGCGTAAAAAACTCTCTATTACTTGCATAGCGCCGTCATTATTGGGGGTAACGCTCCTGCACTTGATTAAATCTTTTGTAAGTTCTAAAACTTCTGTCATAACTGAATATCTTCGGTCGTTAATGTTAAACCAAAACCACTCTAAAAACAAGCAATTTCTAAAACTAAGGACAACTTATGGTGCGGATGAGAAGACTTGAACTTCCACGGACCTCTGTCCACAACGCCCTCAACGTTGCGCGTCTACCAATTCCGCCACAACCGCATTTGATTAAAAAGAATCTAGAGAATTAGGCGGAGAGTTTAACTCTTCCCTTAGCCCTTCTGTTTCTCAAAACCTTTCTTCCACCAACAGTGGCCGTTCTAGCCATAAAACCGTGTCTTCTTTTCCTAATCAACTTACTTGGTTGATAAGTGCGTTTTGTAGACATAACAATCTCCCACGTACTAAAAATCCAGAGCTGGGGAAGCAGGATTCGAACCTACGATCACGGAACCAAAACCCGTTGCCTTACCGCTTGGCCATTCCCCAAAATAACTTTTTTACAATACCACTTGCAAAAAACTTGATCGAATTGTATCATAATGAAATTGAAATGTCAATAAAAATTTTTAATTATTAAGGAGTTAGTAGAATCGTGGATAGCTTAATGAAAGGTAAAAAAGGGTTGATTATGGGGATGGCTAACGAGAGGTCGATGGCTTTCGGTATCGCATCTGCCCTTAAAAAGGCTGGAGCAGAGCTTGCGTTCAGCTACCAATCGGAAGTGTTTTTGAAAAGAGTTCAACCACTTGTTGATACACTTGGTGGGGGTACCTTAGTGGAGTGTGATGTTTCGAGTGATGAGAGCATCAAAAGTTTGTTTTCTGAAATTGAGAAGAAATTTGGCAAAATAGACTTTGTTGTGCATTCTATTGCGTACTCTGACAGGGAAGAATTAAAAGGAAGGTATGTCAATACATCTAGGTCTAATTTTAATACAGCGTTAGAAGTTTCGTGTTATTCTTTAACAGCTGTGTGTAGAGAAGCTTACAAAGTCATGAATGAAGGCGGAAGTATTCTAACAATGACATATATCGGCGCTGAAAAAGTGATGCCACATTATAATGTAATGGGTGTTGCGAAAGCGGCTCTTGAGGCAAGCGTTAGGTATTTGGCTATGGACTTAGGAAAAGAAAAAATCCGTGTTAATGCTATTTCCGCAGGGCCAATGAAAACTCTCGCTGCAGCTGGTATCGGAGATTTTAGGTATATGCTCAAATGGAATGAATATAACTCACCATTAAGAAGAAATGTTACACTTGAAGATGTTGGGAAAACAGCACTTTATTTATTAAGCGATTTGAGTTCAGGGGTGACAGGAGACGTTATCCATGTCGATAGTGGTTTTCATGTTGTTGGAATGAAAGCAATAGATGCGCCTGACCTTACAATAGAGAAGTCTTCTGAATAAAATTTCTTTATATTTTGTTTTTTAATTATTTTTTAATTTTGTAGTTTTAATATCCAGTTGAAGTTGGGTATTGAGATGAGGTGTTTTCTTCGTTTTTGGTTTGTTGCATTAGTTGTTGGGTGTTCTTATAATCAGTCGAAAAAAGTTATTTCTCCACTTAACGAAGATGATTTTTTCAAGGTTGAAGAACTTCAATCTGATGATTTTTTTGAAGATACAGATGAAGAAAAGGCATCTGATGAGACGCTAAAAGATATTCCGTGTCAATTTAAGCAAAAAGTTAGCTTATCATTTGGAAAGAAAATCAATTTAGAAGAGGTGATTATAAGACTTTCTAATATGATAAATGTAAATATTCAGATAAATTGTGACATTAACTCTAAAGTATATATTAATGTTAAAGATCAACCATACATAAATGTTATCAAAAATATTTGTGATCAAAACAACTTGCGATACAAAATAGAAAACGGAGTAATATATATAGACAAGGATGTGCCATACACTAAGACTTATAATTTACAATTTTTAAATATCTTAAGAAAAAGTAATAGTTCAATTTCAACAAATACAGATATATTTTCAAAAAATTCAAGTAATAATGGTGATAATAATGTATCTTCTACTGATAATGGTTCTTCAAATAATGTTGTTAATTCTGATAGTAGTGATTTTTGGAATGAACTTGAAAACAATTTAAAAAATTTTGTGACTTCAAAAATTTCAATTCATAAACAGGCTGGTCTAATTACTGTAAAGGGAACATCAAAAGAACATGATCTTGTGAAGAAATACCTAGACAAGATTATAAAAGTAGTTAATTCCCAGGTAACAATTGAAGCGAAAATTTTAGAGTTATCTTTGAATAAAGAATATATGCATGGAATAGATTGGAATTTTACGAGAAAACTTTCTTCATCATTAACGCAATTTTCTCCTACGCACGATAATAATGAAAGCGGTATATTCGCAATAGGAATAAAATCAAAAAACTTAAATGGATTTATAAAGTTTATAGAAAAATTTGGTGCTGTGAAAACTTTATCAAGTCCAAGAATTACTGTTATGAACAATCAAACAGCAATATTAAAGGTTGCCAAACAGGAGGTTTATTTTAATCTTGTCTATAACAACAATTCTAATTATGGATATAATTACAGGTTAAACAGAGATTTAGTGGGAAATAATGAGGTTTTTTATTCAAATATTAATACAGTTCCAGTTGGAGTCGTTTTGTCTGTGCATCCAGTGATAGATGTTGATACTGGAAGGATTACTATGACATTAAGACCTAGTATTTCTAAAATTGTTGGCTTTAAATTTGATCCTAGTATAGCGATGAATTGGAATGCAAAAAGATCATCATTGTCGGAACCACCAAAATCATCAGTGCCAATTGTTGAGGTGAGAGAGATAGATTCTGTATTAAATACTAGATCAGATGAAGTGATTATGCTAGGTGGTTTGATGCAAGATATGTCCGAAAGTAATAACAGTGACAACTTTTTTGGTATAGTGAAAAATTCGAATCTGCAAAATAATTTATTAAATAGAAATTTAACAGAGATAATAATTTTGTTAAAAGCGAAGATAGTGAAAAATAAAAAAGATTATGTCAAAAGTAAAGACAAAAAATTATATAAAAAATATTCATCAACATTAAAAGGTGAAAATAATGATAAAAAAAATTAATGAATTTATAAAGTCAATAAAGTCTTCGAGAGGGTTTTCTTTAATTGAAATTTCAATTGCGATATTAATTATAGGAATAATTTTAAGCTTTGGTGTGAAAGGATATAAAATGATTGAAAGTGCCAATTTAACCTCTCTTGTTAATCAAATCAATCAATACAAAATTGCTGTACAACTGTTTGAAGAATCAGAAGGAAGAACTCCTGGTATGGAAAATGGTAATTTTTCGGAAGAAAATTTCTGGAATGATCTTATAAAAAATGATTTTATAACTGCTGAACTTTCTAATAATCGTCCTTTAACTAAAGTAGGAGGTGTAATTTCCGCACATTATGATGATTCAGGAATTATTTTTAAAGTTCATAACTTGAATGAAGGTGGAATTTTAACACCTAAACAAGCTGAATTAATTGATAAAAAAATAGATACAGGTATGCCATTGATAGGTAGAGTTAAAGCTTATGGAGATAATTGTGTAAAAGATGGAAAATATAATAAATCGTGTGATGACAAGTGTTGTTTTATTGAAATAAAAATATAATGACATTTTTAAAGGTTACTTTAAAGTAATTATGTAATATAATCGTTATAATTAAAGGTTTTAGAGCTATGATAAAATTTATAAGGAAATATTCTAATTCTACAATTTCAAAAGTACTATTAGGATTACTTGCTTTGACTTTCGTTTTTTTGTGGGGAATTGGTGATGTGATAGGCAGATTCACAAATAAAAATTATATAATTAAAGTCGGGTCAGAAAAGGTAGATGCTGAAAAATTTAATACGCAATTTGCAATCAATAATACATTGATACAAAAGAGCAATATTAAGGATGCATCTTTGAAAAAACAATTGATTATCGAAAAAACAATTCAGGATTTGATTACAAAGTCTTTACTGAATATTTTTGAAAAGAATAATCATTTACTTTTTAACAGTAATGTTGTTTCGTATTCTCTTGCAAAAGATGAAAGATTTTTGGATAATAAAAACCAATTCGACATTAACAAATTAAAATCTTTAATTAACACACAGAATAATTCTGAAGAAGCTTTTATAGAGAATTACGGGGAATCTTTAAAGTTGATGTTATTAAATGTCCTGTTTAACGGATATAAGGTATCTGATTTTTATGCTGCAAAATTAATAGAATCTCAGTATGAAAGAAGGTATGTACAATTGAAGGAATTTAAGCCAGAATCTTTCACTTTTACTGAAAAAATTTCAGAGAAAGAATTAGAGAAGTTTTATGAAAAACACGCTGATTTGTTTTATGTTCAAGAATTAAGGACCGTTCAATACATCTATATAGATAAAACGAAAGTCAATATAAAACCTACAGAAGAACAACTTAAAAAAGAGTTTGATAAGAGAGTAAAATCTGGAGAGCTTTTTAAAGAAGAGTATGAGACTGTAAAATCAGATATATCAATAGATGTTGAGGAAGACTTGAATTATGCATACTTAGAAAACATCATGAAAGAAATAACCAAGTCTTTGAAGTCAGGCGAAAAATTGGAAAATATTGCTAAAAAGTATGATTGTGTGGAATTTAAAACAAGTACCTTCTCAAAGGATAATACTGATCAAAATGGCAAAATAGTGATAAAAGACCAATTCAAAGAGGTATTGTTATCGAGTGTATTTGAGATAAACAAAGTAAATTCTCCAAGCGATTTTGTTGATACTGATGATGGAGGCGAACTATTGTTTGTGATTACAAATATTCAGAAGCCCTATACGAAATCATTTGATGAGGTTAAACAAATGGTCGAAAAAATGTATATTGAAGACCAAAAAGTTAAACTTGCACGTAATGCAGCTGAAAATTATATGAATTCTGTGAATGATGATAAATCGGATTTTGTTGGTACGTCTTATTCTTACTTAAGGTCAGATATCAATTTAAATCTGAAAGAAATAAACAAAGAAGGATTAATGAAGATATTTAGACTTAAAGATGGGGAAGCAGATGTAGAAAAAGTAGGTAATAATTATGTTGTTATAAAGTTGTTGCATTCTGATAAGCCAGGAAAACAAGCAATTTATGAAAAATCTGATAAATTTAAAAAAATTGTTAATAAGCAAATAGTTACTGATTTGGTAAGTCAATTCTTTGTATATTTGCAAACAAAAAATAAACTTGATGTAAATACTCAGGCTTTAAAGTTTAATTAAATAGTGTTTTTATAACTATTTCTATGTTTTTTTACTTTTTTTTTGTATAATCTCCCAAAGGTTTGACGCATATAGATGTCTTTAATAGTACAAAAATTTGGCGGAACGTCCGTATCTAATATAGACAGGATTAGAAAAGTTGCTTTAATTATAAAACAAGAAATTGATAATGGAAACATGTCTGTGGTTGTTGTTTCTGCTATGTCGGGGGTTACAAACAACCTAGTATCACTTGCAAAACAACTAGGTGCATTTGAGGGAGATGAAGAATACGACGCAATAGTTTCATCAGGTGAACAGATTACAGCTGGTCTTGTTGCACAATCATTAAAGGAGCTCGGAATAAGATCTAGATCATTTACGGCATGGCAACTGCCTATTGTGACGGATGATTCTTTTGGAAAAGCGAATATAAAATCCATTAATACATATGCTTTGAAAGAATATGTAAAAAATGGAGGAGTACCGGTTATTACTGGATTTCAGGGCGTTTGCGATGGTGCAAGAGTAACAACATTTGGAAGAGGCGGTTCCGATATGACGGCTGTTGCTATATCTGCAGCATTGGGGGCGGAGATATGTGATATATATACAGATGTTAGTGGAGTGTTTACTGCTGATCCAATGATAGTGCCAAATGCAAAGATTATAAATAGCATAGATTATACAGACATGCTTGAAATGTCTTATAGTGGCGCAAAAGTACTTCAATCAAGAGCTGTGGAATACGCAATTAATAACGATGTTATAATGCGCGTAAAATCCAGTTTCATTAATGGAGAAGGTTCAATTATAGGTCATTTTGAAACGAAGTCTGTTGTTGGGTTGGCACTTTCTGATAATTTGGAAAGAATAAGTGTATTCTTTGATAATGAAGATCATTTTAATAAAATAGTCGAGTTTTTTAATGAAAACATGATTAAATTCGATATTAGTGTAAAAACAGATTCTTATATGACAATTTTCGTCAATAAGGATGAGTTGCACAATATTACAGAGAGTTTGCAGTATTCTGGTTTGGTTAGGAAGATAGAATATCTAACAAGGATGAATAATGAACCTCAATTATCTAAAATTACAATAATAGGACATAAAACGCCTGAACTTGTGGAGCAAGTCGAGTTAACTCTGCAATCCGTGAATATCAAGGCAAGAAATATCTCTCAATTTAGGACAAAGGTCATAGTATGGGTTGAATCTTGTTGCGATAAGATAGCACTAAACGCAATACACAATTTTTGCATAATAAATGGGAACGATTAATTCTTTTCCCACATATTTTCGAGTAACTCATTTTCCGGAATGAGTTTTCCTCTTTTTCCACAAGAAGTGATTGTTATCAAAATTAGTAAAAAAACTATATAACCTGCTCTCATAATCGTGAAAATTATTACATATTTGAACTTATCTTGCAATACTAGTATAATTGTTCCCACAATGACTTTTCAAGATATTATATTTAAATTACAATCATATTGGAGTTCTAATGGATGTGTGATTGTAATGCCACAAGATCAGGAAGTTGGGGCTGGAACGTTTAATCCTAAAACTGTATTTTCCGCAATTGGCCCTAATAATATTAACTTAGCGTATGTCCAACCATCAAGAAGGCCTTGTGATGGTCGTTACGGTGAAAATCCTAATAGAGTGTACAGGCACCACCAATTTCAAGTTATTCTGAAACCTGATCCTAAAAATGTTCAACAACTATATTTGAATAGCTTAAATGAGATAGGTATTGATATAAAAAAACACGATATAAGATTTATTGAGGATGATTGGGAGAGTCCTACACTTGGAGCCAAAGGGCTTGGATGGGAAGTGTGGTGTGATTCCATGGAGATTTCACAGTTTACTTACTTTCAAAAGATTGCTGGGATAACTTGTTCCCCGATAACTGTTGAGCTTACGTATGGTCTTGAAAGAATAGCGATGTATATTCAGGGTATAAATAATGTATACGATATTCTTTGGGGATATGCTGGTGATAAACCAATTTATTACAGAGATTTGAATTACGATTTTGAAAGAGAATTTTCTGCATTTAATTTTGATTATGCGAATGTTGATTTACTGAAAAGGGAATTTGAAGATTTCAAAAAAGAAGTCGACTCTCTTGTCGAGAAAGGTCTTGTTTTGCCCGCTTACGAACATTGTATTAAAGCAAGTCATGTTTTTAATATATTAGATTCTAGAAATGCCATAAGTCATACAGAAAGGACAAATATGATTTTACTAATAAGGTCACTTGTTATGAAATGTTGTGATTTATTTTTGAAGCAGAAAGGTTTAAAAGGTGGTGATAAAAGATGAAGGAATTTTTCATAGAACTGTTTTCGGAGGAATTGCCATTTAGGTTCCAAGACTCGGCCAAGAAACAATTATTGGATTTATTCAAAACCAAAGTGCGAGGTCTTGTTGAGTATGATAATTTAGAGAGTTTTATTACCCCAATGAGGATGGTCTTAAAATGCGATTTATCAAAGTTTACGAATGAATCGATTGTTGAGAAAAGAGGACCTCAGGTAATTGCTAACCAAAAGGCAATTGATGGATTTTTAAGTGCAAATGGTGTTGACTCAATTGATAAATGTGAGATCAGGAATATTAATGGGAAAGATTATTATATATTTAAGAAAGTCATTGAGAGAAAGAATACTACTGAAATTATAAATGAAATAGTTGAATATATTTTGCAAAATTTTAAATGGCCAAAAACTATGCAATGGTCATCAAAAATTCGATGGGTAAGGCCATTACGTAATATTTTTGTAATGTTTGATCATTCATTTCAAAAGGTTGATTTATTTGATATTCCATCTGAGAATGTTATTCATTCTCATAAATTGTTGGGAAAGGAATTTACTCCTGTTTCTTTTGATGATTATGAGAATAAGTTGGAAGAAAATTATGCAATTCTTGATGAGAATTGTAGGCGGGAAATTATTATCCAAGGCATAACAAAACTAGAAGATGTTAATAGCTTTTCTGTCTTGAAGAATGAAGATTTAATCACAGAAATTGTCGGGATTACTGAATATCCTACTGTCTTTATATCGTCTTTTGATGATGAATTCTTAACATTACCAGATGAGATTTTGATTAGTTTTTTGATTCACTCATTAAAAGTTTTCCCTATTTTGGGTGCTGATAAAAAGCTTCTTAATAAATTTGTTGGGGTTGCAAATATCGTTGATACAACCAATCCAAAAATCGGAAGTTCTAAACTTTTAAATGCAAAATTATCGGATGCAAAATTCTTTTTTGAAAAAAGTATCAAAACTCCAATTCTCGATTTTTATAATGAATTGAAAAATATAAATTTTTATAAGGATTTGGGAACAGTTGAAGATAGATTACAACGCATTGCAAAAGTTGCATGTGCGATATCTGATAAATTTGAAACAATAGATAAATCGAAAATAGAAAGAATATCGTTATTAGCAAAGTGTGACTTGGCAAGCCCTATGGTTTTTGAATATCCAGAATTACAAGGAATAGTTGGAAGTTACGTTGCAAAAAATCAGAACGAAGATAAAGATGTCGTTGTCGCAATTAAGGAACAGTATTTACCGGAATGTTTGGATGATAAATCTCCATCTAATAAATATTCTATTATCTATTCGTTGGCAGATAAGTTAGAATATCTGTTATCTTTCTTTAATATTGGGATTATTCCAAGTGGAAGCAGTGATCCATTAGGACTTAAAAGGTATGCAACTTTTGTATTAAAGATTTTCATTGATAATAAATTGGTTGCAGATTTATCGGATGTTATCAAAGTTTCTGCTGATGCTATCGACATAACGGAACACATCGATTTATGTACTGATTTTATTTTTGATAAGTTGCAAAATTTTGTAAATGTTAGCAAAAAGTATTTACTCGCTTTGGTGAATTCGTCATATAAGTATGCTGTATGTGATATTATAGATTCAGCTGAGATGTTAAATATCCAAGAGAGTAATGAAAATTTAGAAAAAATTTTAAATATCTATAAACGTTTTTCAAATTTTGCTACTGATAATGAAGACTGTTGTTTTAGTTCTGTAAATAAATCCTTGCTGACACAGTATGAAAAAAGTCTAATCACAGAGTTTCAAATACTATCAGAAAATAATTTAAACGGAAAAGATAGAATAAAATTTTTACTAGATAAAACAAATACTATTTTGAATGTGTCGGAAGAGTTTTTTACAAATGTTTTGATTAATGACAATGATGAATCTATCAGAAAAAATAGAATAATTATTGCTACGGTTGTGAAAAATATTCTGGATAGTTACCTTAATTTTTCTTATTTATATTAATCTTTTTATTTATCTTTTGTTTATAATTTTAGTATATTGTTCTAGGTGGTATTATGTTTAGTAAAGTATTTAATTTTTTGAGAAACAGTTGCATAGCAATTTGTAATTTGGAATTGCTGATAGATTTGGTTTTATTATCGGGAATTTATTATTTTGTATTTTATAATTTTAATGTCAAATATTCTCTTAACAATGATATTTTGAATGAATTAATAATTTTGTTTTCAACAGTTCTTATATCTTCACTATTTATAAATAAAAATGAGAATGATAAAAAATTTAACGATGCTTTGAAGTCTATAGTTCTGATGCCGGTATTTCTGATTGTTGCATTTTTGTTTTATAAAGATAATACTGTACTTTTTTATGCATATTTTACTACCATTTTGATAGGTTACTTTTTTATCTTGAAACCAATTGTAAGGTTTGTGTATAACTTAAAAGCCAACATAAAATCCTCTTATGAAAATTGTAATATCGATGTTGTTTTAGAGGATAATTTTTCAAAAATTCAAAAAGAAGTGCTAGATATATTAAACAGGCAATATCGTATAAAGCATATAGTTAATTTAAGTGATTTTGATTTAAGTAAGTATCATATAAAAACCTTTAACAATCTTGAGGATTTTGAAAAATCTTTTAACTCAATTAAAAATTTTTTCTTTAAAAATAGCGTAAGAAAAGTAATTTATGTTGCAGGTGCTCCTAATCAAGATAGAATAAAGAAAATTCTAAACTTTTCGGTTAAATATAATTTTCAATTTATGAGGACTAATTACCTTGAAAATTTAGCTAACATAGATCTAGATGAAAAAATTACATTAATACCATTTTCTTTTAAGGATTTTGAAACTCAACTTATGGTAAATGTGTCTAATAAACATTTTTTGATAAATTTTTTTAGAAATAAAAATGTTTGGATTTCTTATAATGGGGAAGACATTATTCTTGAACTGATAAGACAAATTGCTAAATCTGGTGTTGGAATGTTGAATGTTTTTGTTGGTTCAGAGCAATATGCATCACAAATAAATTTATTATTACAAAGTTTTAACGCATTGCCATTTGCAAACCACTTTGAAAAAATGCATGAGTTGTTGGGAAGTAACCAAATTGATGCTCCTGACTATATTTTTTATCCAATGGAGATTAACGATCCATGCTTCAGCTTGGATAATTTTTTTGCGATACTCGATAAAAACTTTTTTGAAGTGCAAAAGTTAAAAGCCATGGCTGATAAATATAATATTTCTGGATTATTTTTGATTTCAGATATCAGCAATTTAAAATGTACAAACTGGGTGAATGTCACACAACGTTTGGGTGAATTGGCCGTTAAGGTCTCAGATTCTATGTTGAAATCTTATGTGATAAGAATTCCAAAATCAAAGATTTCTATTGCAACATTAGATGACTTTTTAATTTCGGAAATCAGTACAACTGGAAAAATCACAATACCAGAATCTTTTAAAAGTAATTACCTTACAAGTACTTTATTCAATTTATTTGTCAATGCAATTCGTCTTGCAACTTTGAATTCCAAAAATATTATTCATGTAAACCCAAAAGATAATGAGGAATCGCTGTTAGAGTTGGTTGAAACTTTGCTCAACATCAAAGGCTTACAAATAGGTACAAATATAAACTACTTTGATGACATCACGAATAAAAAAGAAATAAATGAATTTTCTCCAATGCATGAAAAAATAATAGAGATTGAAAATGGTGTTTTTGGTTTAGAGAAGTTTGTGGGAAAAACTAAATCAGAAATCAACGCTTTGGAAGAGGATCTTAAATATCTTATTAAGGATAACGCTATTCCAGAAGTGATCAATAAATGTGTTTCGATTGCTCGTGGAAATATAAAAAAGTAATTTAATTATTAATTAATATAATTCTCTTATTATTTTTATAATTTTGAGGATGAGCTTTGTCTGTAATCATAATTGGTGATAAATCTTGTGTTGTTGTAGATAAAAACAATTACAAAATAAAAGATGATTTTTCATTCTTAAAATTTTTATCATCAATAGAGGATAGAGTAATATGTAATAACAAGGATTTTTTCATTAACTATGAAGAAGTTCCATATGTAAACGTTCTTTATAGAAGAGATTTTGTAAAAAATTATGAAAAGTCAAAATTACAGCAATTAAAATTTTTTGCTGTAAAATTAATTTCTCATAAAAAACCTGCAAAAGTTAACTTTGTAAATTCTCTCGCATTAATTGAAAATTCTAATACAGGAAAATTATCTGATGAGTGTAGAAATATAGGGATAATTGAACACTTTGCATTTACTGTATCTTCTGTATTGAATTTAAAATTGTATTGGCTCGTTGTATCTGAGAATTTGATAGGTGGATTCAGTATAATTATTGGATATAATGATGGAGTAATATTATACAGATGTATAGATACACTCGATTCAATACATCTTGAAATTGAAAAGTCAGAGCATTATTTATCAAAGTTTGGATTGACAGAAGATGTTATAAAAGCAAGAATAGCATTCATAAAATCTTCAGAAATAAAAAACACTTTTTTAAATACTTATGAGGTATATAATGAATATGGAGATGTGTATATTGCGCGTAGGTTACGTCCATATAATACATCAAAACCATTTTTAGTGATTAATAATAAGGAGTATCTTAAAATGAAAATAGGTCAAATAATTAGAAAAATTTTTATTTGTTTAGTTCCAGTTGTGCTTTTGTTGATTGTTATATATGTACAAAAAAATTATGAACGCTCATCTGAAAATGCTAAAATAAAAAATACGGAAAACATCGTAAATAAATCTATTGAAAAATTGGATCAGAAAATAAACCGATTGATAGATAGATCGAGAAAGCAAGATAAAACAGAGGACTTTATTTCTCGTGATTTTGAGGATTTTGATAATATATATTCTGGATTGAAAAACTCCTATAAAAAACTTTATAAAGAATTGGAAGATTTGGAGAATTCAATCAATAAGAGTAGATTGTCTGTCATTTCTAGCCAACAAAAATTTGATAATTCTATAAACTTAGGGTTGATTTTACCAAAAGACGTTAATTTGATTTCTTATAACTATGAGTTTAGTTCTGTGAATAATGAAAATAAAGCTAGGTTATCATTAAAGCTAGAAACAAATGATGAGAAAAATTTGGATAAATTGATTATAAATATGAAAAAATCTGATAAAAATTTTAAAATAGAGAAAGTGGAAAAAATAGATGCAAATGTTTACGAAGTTGTATTTATAAAATAATATAAAAATACAAAAAAGATGCTTGCATTATAATTTAGAATGAGATAGTATATATCTCAAGTTCCCTGGTAGCTCAGTCGGTAGAGCAAGTGGCTGTTAACCACTCTGTCGCTGGTTCGAGTCCGGCCCGGGGAGCCATAGAAATTATTGACTTATCCGCCGAGATAGCTCAGTTGGTAGAGCGGCTGATTCGTAATCAGTAGGTCGGAGGTTCAATTCCTCTTTTCGGCACCACAATTAGAACTGTAGTGGTTTACGGTTTTTTCTTTTTCATATATTCTTCCATTTGTGGTGCTCGAAAGGCAAGTAAAGGAAATAATTGAAATTTAGAAAAGGATTATAATTCGTTGGTATCGTCGTCATCAGGGGCAAGTGATGTCTCGTCATCCTCATCAGAATCGTTATCGCTTGATGCATCATCTTCGTAATCTTGCTCGTCATCATCAGCATCTGCCTCTGTATAGTGATCATGTTCTGCGTTGATCATGTCATGGTGATCTTCATCTTCATCTTTTTGATTAATATTATTTTGCGCAACACCGTACTTTCTGTATTTTTTGACGATTTCGTCTCTAATCGCATTTATGTCAAGCTTGTCTTCTTCTATTTCCACTAAAGAGATAAGAGTATTTTTCGCTTTATCATTCACAAAAGGTTTCTTTCCTTTTTCAAGATCATTAGCACGTTTTGATGCAACAAGTACCAAATCAAACTTATCATTGATACCATTTTTTAAACATTTTTCTATAGTTACCCTAGCCATAAAAATTACCCATTGACATTAGAGTTCAATTTATTAAAAATCTTTGTTATGAAAAAATTCGCAATACTCGGAATAGTTTCAGGATTTTCAATGCCTCCACTCTGTATAACCCCACTCATTATATTATCATATGCAGAGATTTTCAATTTATTAATTTCAAAAGGTATATCTGATCGTGATAAGGTCTTAAATTTATTATTATTTTTGCTATTTTTCAATGGATGTTCCATGTACTGGCTTTATAAGCCTTTTCTCATTGCGGATATGTATATATTTATAATGCCGATTTTATTGCTGATATTATTTTTATATTTATCTCTATTTCATTTGTTTGGAGGATATATATACATAAAGCTTATAAATACGAATCATATAAATCCACAGTTTT
The DNA here is from genome assembly GCA_949290705.1 of uncultured Holosporaceae bacterium. Lineage (GTDB taxonomy): Bacteria > Pseudomonadota > Alphaproteobacteria > UBA3830 > CASESI01 > CASESI01. Next base: position 17,849 of record CASESI010000011.1, read on the forward strand.
CTCCAATTTTATTTGGAATAATTTTTACGTTAATGGATTTATTAATTGGCACTTTGTTTGGTGGATTTCCATGGAATTTTATAGGGTATTCAAGTGCAAGATTTCTGCCATTTATTCAATCTGCATCCTTTTTAACGATATACGGAATAAATTTTTTATTATTCTTAATATCGGGATATATTGGTCTTTTTTTGAATTCCAAAAAAGTAAAATTTATAATAGCTGCAGTTTTTATTTTTGCAGTAAACTTTTTATATGGCAGCTATAAATTATACTGTTGCAATTCTTGTAACCTAAATAAGTTTGTTGACTTATCCATTGTTCAGACCAATACTGTTCAGAATCAAAAATGGAATCCGTATTTTGCCGCGTTACAGCTTCGTAATTATATTTCTTTGACTTTCAAATCTCAGAAAGATCATAAGTCAAAATTAATACTCTGGCCAGAAGCGTCTTTTCCTTATCTTGTTACCAAAAATTCTAATTTGAAAAGAGTATTTGGCGGGGTGTTAGATGATGGTCAGAGTTTATTATTCGGCACAATATTTAATGAAAATGACGCTTACTATAATTCTCTTGTAACGATAGATTCTAATTGTAAAATGACAAATATATACCATAAGGTAAAACTAACACCATTCGGAGAATATATCCCGTTTAGATTTTTACCCTTTATAGATAAAATCGCAAATGATAACAGAGATTTCAAAGCAGGTGGCAAAAGGGACTTAATAAAAATAGGAAATATGAATTTTCTCCCATTAATATGCTATGAAGTGATTTTCCCAATCTTTGATAAAAAATACGATTGCATAATAAATATAGCGAATGACGCTTGGTTTGATGGGACAAAAGGGATAGACCAATTGTTCTACATTTCAAGGTTTCGCGCAGTTGAATCTTCCACTCCTCTTATAAGGTGTTCAAACGCCGGGATATCTGCAATTTTTGATAACTGCGGCAGAACAATATATAAGAGTAAAAGAGGGGAAGAGTCATACTTCCAGCTTTGCAACTGATTAACTTATTTTTGTAATCATATTTTCTACGTTGTTCAGGAAATCTTCAATCATGAGTTTTTTATACTCATAATTTTCAGTGCTTTTTAAGTCCAGTTTTTTTAAGCACGATTTCAATTCTGACTTTATGTTTTCAAGAAACGATAAGTCACATTTTTCCTGCTCAATTGCAATTATGAACTCTCTTTTTAAGATGCAAATTTTTTTCATTAATTTGTCATGCAGCCTACCAAAGCAAGCTGTTAGGATTTTCAATATTTCAATGTTAAAATTAAATTTCTCTATAATGTTTGAATCCTTGTTTAGACTGGAATTTAATGATTTTAAAATTTCATCTGGATCCCAGTCATCATAAGACATTTTGATTCTCGCGATACATATTTTTGTATTAATAATATCGTCCGGATCACTAAGCCTTTTAAACAGATTTTCATAACACTTTAAAGATTTCTTTAATTCTCCATTCTCGAAAAGAATTTGCGCCTTCGAGTCCAATATATAGGAATACATTTCATTGTTTTTGAAATATCTCCTAAGCAAAATATCGAAAAGTTCAACTGATTTTTTCAAGTTGTAAATCTTTCCGAATGCAATTGCCTTCCCGTATTTAATTTCATCTGTTATATTTTCTGGATAGTTGGATATAAAATTATCAGCCCCGCCCGTATAAGCTATTAACTTATATTTGATGAACTGAAATTTTTTTTCCAAGTTCTTATCAAAGGGCACTGTTTCACCCTTTCTTTCATGTAATAAATGATTTTTAATATTAGCGAGCCTTTCATCATCAGCGGGATGAGTAAGTTTGTTCAAAATATTCTTGGTCAAGTCATTTGAAACATTCAGCTTTTTCTCATTTCTGAAAAACAGCATTAGTTTTTTCATAGGCTCCAATGAATAGTGGCACTTTTGAAAAATACCTATCGCAAAGTTATCAGCTTCGTTTTCCTTACTTCTTGAATACTTAAACCCTTCCTCGGCAAGGAGAGTCAGTGCCAATGGGCAAAGTATTAAAGTTGGTATGGAAAGCAAAGCCAATTTACTTTGTTTCTTTTGGTAATCTTCAAGCAGTTCGATGTGTTTACAAATAACGTGCCCAATTTCGTGGGCAAGCACAGCAAACACCTCGGCCGCCGAATCAAGTTGCTTTAACAATCCAGTGAAGACATATATATTGCCTCCGTAAGTTGCAAAAGCATTAACCACGTCGGCATTGACTATAAAAATTTTTATAGGCTTATTTATATTTCCTGCCGAATATATTTTTTTTATTATAGCCTTCAGGAAATTTTCCGTTTCTATGTCTTGGACAAGTTCAAAGTTTTCATTTGAACAAACGAATCCACCTTTGGGATTCACACAAATCAAACATAATGATACTATCAAGGCAAAACTTTTCCAAAAAGCCATTTTATAATAATAGCATAATTATGTTAATTTTTTCTAATTACACGTGGATTGGTTACCTATTTTATATGTAATTATGCTCTTATAATTCCACTAAGTCCCTTTTCGTGGTCTCGATAGTGGGCAGTGGAGGCACTTTTTTCACCTCCACACAATCCAAACCCCGGAGTATCAAGCTCCGTCAGGTTTTAGATTCTTCGCCTATTGTACAATCTTCTTTAATCTCTATAATTTCTTCTCTTCTTCGAGGCGGGATATGAAAGCCATTTAGAGACATTCACCTTGTTTTTTTACAAAAACTTTTGAGTACTCGA
>CASESI010000012.1 GCA_949290705.1 uncultured Holosporaceae bacterium
TCGAGTACTCAAAAGTTTTTGTAAAAAAACAAGGTGAATGTCTCTAAATGGCTTTCATATCCCGCCTCGAAGAAGAGAAGAAATTATAGAGATTAAAGAAGATTGTACAATAGGCGAAGAATCTAAAACCTGACGGAGCTTAACCCTCCGGGGTTTGGATTGTGTGGAGGTGAAAAAAAGTGCCTCCACTGCCCACTATCGAGACCACGAAAAGGGACGTAGTGGGGAATGGCACATGAAATAATTACATATAAAATAGGTAACCAATCCCCGTGTAATTAGGAAAATCAAATTGAAAAATGAAAAATAGAAAAGTTGCGAAAATGCAACTTGGTGGGTTACATACCCATTGGCATACCGCCCATACCACCCATTTGTGAAGGGTCCATAGACATTGGCTGTTTCTTTTCAGGAACGCTAACGATGCCGGCTTCGGTTGTGATCAGCAATGACGCGATCGAGCTAGAGTTGATAAGTGCCATTTTTACAACCTTCAATGGATCAACGATACCCATGTCGATCATGTTGCCGTAAACCTCGTTTCGTGCGTCGAACCCATATTGTTCGTTGCTTGAATCCTGGACTTTGCGTGCGACATACGACCCGTCGAATCCAGCGTTGGTTGCGATTTGTTTGATAGGCATCAAAAGGGCGTCTTTTACTATTTTCACGCCAGCCATTTGGTCGGGAGAGTCGAGTTTTATCGAATCAAGGACGGTTGAGGCAAAAAGCAATGCGCTTCCACCGCCTGCAACGATTCCCTCGTCAACAGCAGCCTTGGTGGCAGAAACGGAATCATCAACACGATCTTTCCGTTCTTTCATCTCGGTTTCTGTTGCTCCACCGACTTTTATTATGGCAACTCCGTTTGAGAGTTTGGCAAGTCTTTCCTGCAATTTCTCTTTATCATATTCAGAAGTTGTGGATGAGATTTGCTCGGAAATTTGGGCACAGCGGGAGTCAATGTTTGCTTTGTCTCCGGCCCCGTTAATAATTGTGGTATGCTCTTTTGTGATGACGACCCTTCCGGCACTTCCGAAAAGATCAGGTGTGACGCTTTCAAGTTTTTGCCCGAGTTCTTCGCTGATTAATTGGCCTCCAGTTAAGATTGCGATGTCCTCAAGCATAGCTTTACGGCGATCACCGAATCCAGGTGCCTTTACAGCGGCGACTTTTAATACACCGCGTAATTTGTTGATGACAAGTCCTGCAAGTGCATCACCGTCGATGTCTTCAGCGATAATCAACAAAGCTTTTCCGCTTCTTGCAACAGATTCAAGAATAGGGATAATTGTCTGGATAGAAGAAATTTTCTTGTCATAAATTAAAATATAAGGATTTTCTAGCTCAACAGACATTTTTTCGTTGTTGTTAATGAAATAAGGAGAGATGTATCCACGGTCGAACTGCATTCCTTCCACAACTGTTAATTCAGTTTTAAAGGATTTTGCTTCCTCAACTGTGATAACGCCAGTCTTTCCAACTTTCAAAACAGCATCGGCAATCAAATTACCTATTTCTTTATCTCCATTAGCGGAAACAGTTGCAACCTGAGAGATTTCATCATATGAATCGATCTTTTTCGACATAGAATCAAGCTTTGCAAGAACTTTTTGCACAGCGATATCTATGCCACGCTTTAAATCCATAGGATTTGCGCCAGCAACAACATGCTTAATACCATTTTTGGTAATAGCTTTTGCAAGTACAGTTGCGGTCGTTGTTCCATCACCAACATTGTCGCCAGTCTTTGAAGCAATTTCCTTTATCAAAGATGCGCCCATATTTTCAAAGTGATCGGATAACTCAACTTCCTTTGCGACACTAACACCGTCTTTTGTAACCCTTGGTGCACCATAGGATTTTTCGATAGCAACATTCCTACCTTTTGGGCCAAGTGTGACAATCACAGCATCAGAAATTTTTTCAACACCATTTAAAATTTTCTCTCTTACATTATTAGAGAATTCAACAATTTTTGCAGTCATATAAATCACCTAACAAACTATTTCTTAAAAACACCCAAGACATCACTTTCTTTCATGACCAAGAAATCCTCATTATTAATTTTGATTTCTGTTCCACCCCATTTATTAAAGAAAACAATATCTCCAACAGCAAGTTCCATAGGAATCAATTTTCCGTCGCTGTTCAAAGCGCCTTTTCCAACGGCAACGACTTCTCCTTTAAGAGGTTTTTCCTTTGCAGTTTCAGGAATTAAAATTCCACCCGCAGTTCTTTCCTCTTCTTTCATTCTTTTAACGACGATTCTATCCTGTAAAGGTTTAAAATCCATATAAACTCCTTATAAAAACACCCTATTATAACATTCTAAATTTTATAAATACAATATTTTTAGATTCTCTTTTCATATTTTATTTACCTAAACCGTGTATATTAGAGGTACGTTTGTTGTAGAGGTTTTATGGGATATCCTCAGTTAAAAAATACAGTAAGTATAAGGCCACATCTTGCAAGGGAGCTTAGTTTTGAAAAATTAAACCAAGATGAAGAATATACATTGATTGATGAATGGCAAAAGAAAGCCAACAAACATGCATTAATGAGACTTATAGAATCTCATCAAAAACTTTTGCAAAAAATTGCGAGAGGGTATTCAAAATATGGAATTCGCATGGAAGATTTAATTTCCGAAGGGTATGTAGGAATAATACAGGCAGCAAACAATTTTAAACCTGAACATGGGTTTAGATTTTCGACATATATTACAAGGTGTGTTAAGAATTTTCTCCAAAGACTTGTTATGAAGCTGTCATCCGTTGTGTCGATAAAACCTGATAATGATAATAGAAAAATATTTTTTCAACTTAAAAGGGTAAAAAAGGAAGTTAATGAAAATTCTGCAATGTCTTCCACCAACGATATTTCTGATGAAGATTTAAAAAAAATAGAAAAATCTTTACAAGTTTCAAAAGATAAAATTAAAGCTCTGAATGAAAGGATTTATTCCGGAGATGTGTCTTTGAATCAAAAAGTTACAAACGATAATGAATCGGTGGAATTTCAAGATTTTATAAAAGATCCTGTGGATATTGAAAAGGAGATAGTAGAAAAGAATGAGACTGCGAAAAAATCTAAATTGTTAAAGGAAGCTCTTGAAATACTTTCTCCAAAGGAACATAAAATTTTTTGTGCACGAAGGTTGGCAGATGAACCAAAGACATTGTCAGAGTTGGCTTCCGAACTTGGCATTTCTGCGGAAAGAGTCAGGCAAATTGAACACGATGCATTTTTAAAAGTTACTAAACATATAAAGATGCTGTTTTATAACGATGGTAGAATCTGTCATATTTGCTTTTTTATTGTTTAAAAAAATGAGATCGGGTCGATATCAATTTTTACATCCTTATCAAGGGTGAATTTTCGAGTTTTTAAAATTTTTTGAATGCTAAAGTTCCTGTCGTACCTGATTAAAATTCTCCATCTGTATTTTCCAGAGATTTTATATATAGGGGCCGGGATTGGCCCGAGGACATTGATTCCATTTATGAAAGATAAATCTGAAACTATGTTAAAAGCTTTGTTTTCTGCGGATTTAGGATTTTTGTTAGAGATAATTATGGAGGTTAATCTTTTGAATGGAGGGAGGTTGAATTTTTTCCTATTTTCAAGTTCAAAGTTAAAAAATTTATTCCGGTCTAAAATTAAATTTATATCAAAATTTTGTAAAGATGATTGGACAAGGACTTTGCCTTTTTTTTGTTCACGTCCAGCACGGCCAGAAATTTGATTTACGAATTGATATGCTTTTTCGAGTGATCTTATGTCAGGGGATTTTATTATTGCTTCCAAATCCAATATACATACCAAGGTCAGGTTCGAGAAGTGATGTCCCTTTGCAATTATTTGCGTACCGATGATTATGTTGAATTTATTATTTCGGACATTCTCTAAGAAATCATTGATTTTATTTAAAGTTGTAAAAGTGTCAGACGATGCTATGCCAATTGAATATCCTGGGAATTTTTCTTGTACTACTTCTGCAACTTTTTCTATACCATCAATGAAAGATTCAATCGAGTGTTCACATTTACAATAAGGACATGTGTCATCAATTTTCAGCTGATAAAAACAATAATGGCATTCGTATACACCTTTGAATGGGTGTTTTACGAGGTATGAAGAGCAGAATGGGCATTCAAGAATTTTCAGACAACTCGTACATTTTGAAATAAGGTTATATCCACGTTTATTAAAATAAATTAAAACTTGCTCTTCTTTATCGAGTGTATTTTGGATTTCTAATAGAGTTTTTTCAGAAAATAATTCATTCTGTTGTTTTGTGATTAACTCAAATTCAGGTAGCTCTGTCCCTGAAAATCTTTTTGTAAGAAGGAGATGTTCGTAATTACCAATGGTTGTATTGTAAAAAGTTTCTATTGAAGGGGTTGCGCTTCCAAGCAACATCGGAATATCATTTATTTTTGCAAGAACAACAGCCATATCGCGGGCATTGTAAATCGGATTCTCTTCTTGTTTATAGGAGGCATCGTGCTCTTCATCAATGATTATGAGGCCAAAATTTTGGAATGGCAAGAAAAGAGAAGATCTTGTCCCAATCACGAAATTACACTCATTTTTTGCGACAGCTTTCCAGATTTCACGTTTTTGAGCAGGAGTTGTAAATGACGTATATACGCTTGGAGAAATACCGTATTGTTTGAACCTTGCGCATATTTGATCTGTAAGTGCAATTTCAGGCAATAACAGTAAGCACTGTTTACTTTGTTGTAATTTTTCGATAACAAGTTTTATGTATATTTCTGTTTTCCCTGATCCTGTCACCCCCTCAAGTGCAAAAACCTGAAAATTATTTTTGGAGGAAACTTTTTGAAAGATTTCTTCTTGTTCCGAGGAAAGGGCAGGGGATAAAAAATTCTCGTCGGATTTTTGGTTAAGTGAAAGTTTTTTAGTATTAGTTTTCGTTATGTCGTTATTCAACATCATTTTCAGGACATTTCCTGATTTTTGTAAATTATACTCTGCGAAAAATTTTAAAAATTTTATCTGGTTAGGTGAAATTTTATATTCGGTGGCAGAGTCTATCTTTTTCAGTTCTTTAAACTGTTTTTCATTATCATGTGATATTACAACGGCAATAGTTAATTTATTATTAAAATTTATAACAACAATTTGCCCAACGTTTAAAATCAACTCACTCTCATACTGATAAGTAACATCGATGTTTCTTGGGACAAGTAACGAATAAAACACCTATTTATATTATACTAGAAATAAAAAAAATATCTTGTATAAAATGAAAAATTATAGTCTAATATTTACGTAAAGAAATCTTGATATGAAAACCGTTTTTAAAAGTATCTGTAAACTGCCAATGGGCGTTGTTATGCTTGGAATCGTAAGCATGTTTTCCAATGCTGCAAGCGTCATTGTATCAACATTTTCTCCGACACTTGTCATAGACATATTACATGAAGATGTGTCTGTGCTTGGGAATGTGCGAGGAATAACAGAAGGTTTTGCTTACATAGTTAAATTATTTACAGGATTTATAAGTGATTATGTTGGAAAGAGAAAACCGATAGTGTTGTGCGGGTATTTTTTTAGCATACTTGTAAAACCGATATTTGCGACTGCGCACTCTATTGTTGCCTACGCTACTGCGCAAGCACTTGATAGGACAACAAACGGATTACGTGATGCTCCGCGTGATGCTATGATTGCTGATATTGCACCGAAAGAATATCGTGGGTTGGCATTTGGTTTACGTCAAGCTTTGTCTGCTGTTGGATCGACAGTTGGGGCATTTGCCATTTACCTGTTACTTACATACCTTTCATCAAGCGGTACGGGTAAAATAGAGCTTGTTAGAAGTGCGTATTGGTTTACGATTGTTCCTTTGTCTGTTTGTGTGTTGGTTTTGATGTTTTTTGTGAAAGACCCAACATCCAATACAAAACTTAAAGACAGAAAGGGATTTCCAATAAAAAAAGCCGACCTTAAGGAATTTGATATTCATTACTGGTTTTTTATCTTTATAGCATTTATTTTCATGTGTTCACGTAGTTCAGAGGTGTTCCTTGTGAATAGGGCGAAGGAATTGGGATTATCCGTGCAGTATCATACACTTGTGCTTTTAACAACGTATTTCGCATCAGGAATTTCTGCATATTTGATGGGAATTGTTGCTGATAAAATTTCAAGAAAAATATGCTTATTGATAGGGTTTTTGTGCCTTTTGGTATCGTATATAATGTTTGCTGTGTACGATGATTTGACTTCAAATTTTATAAGTCTTTTTATATATGGATGGCATTTCGGAACGGTGCAGATTGTGCTTTTTGCTATGCTTACAGATTTTACGCCAAAGCATTTGAAAGGTACATCTTTCGGTGTTTTAAGTTTTGTGACGGCGATCGGGATGATTGTTGCATCTTCTTTGCAAGGGCATGTTTGGGATAAATTTGGTGCGGAGGTATCCTATATCGTGTTGTCTGCAATCCTTATAGTTTCGATAGTATTATTATTGTTTTTGAGGGTGCCTTCAAAAGATAAACTTAAATAAATTACACCAATTTATTTAGGTATGTTTTTAACATATTTTTTTGTTCTTGTTTGTCTGATGTATCTATTATTGCGTCAGAGTTAATTTGATTTTTGAACCATGTGATTTGCCGTTTAGCGTAGTTTCTTGTGCTTTGTTGAGCTTTTGCAATCATTTCATTGATTGTTATTTCCTTATTCAGCATTGATAAAATTTCCTTCACACCGATAGCTTTGTAAATGCACAGTTTTTCTAAATTCTCGTATTTCCTTTTTAAAGATATCACCTCATCGATGACATTATTGTCTATCATTTTAATGAACCTTGCGTCACATTTTGCATATAAATCTTCCCGAGGAGGATTCACAAAAATTTTGTAGAAATTATATTTTATATGTTTCCGATCAGGATTTTTCCACCAATCTGTGATCGATATTCCGGTTGCTTTTTTTACCTCGTATGCCCGGATCATTCTCTGAGAATCTTTTGGTGAAATGATTCCGATTACTTTTGGGTCGAGCGAAATTAATTCTTCATAAAACCCAGCAATTCCAAGCTCTGAAAATAAATTTTTCACATTATCTCTGATTGATTTTTCTATTTCTGGAATATGGTTAATTCCGTTTAGAAGAGCGCTTACGTACATTCCGGTTCCGCCAATAATGACAGGAGTTTTTCCATTCGCAATAACATTTTTGATTTCTTTATCAACAAGAGAAAGCCAAGTTCCGACAGAGTTATTTTCTTCAGGTGATAAGATTCCATACAAGTGATGAGGGACTTTTCCCATATCTTCTTTTGATGGTTGTGCTGTGAGATTTGGCAGAGCATCATAAATTTGCACACTGTCCGCATTTATAATTTCTCCGTTTTTTAATTCTGATAAAAAAATTCCCAAATCAGATTTCCCACTCGCAGTTGGGCCAAAGACGACAAAAACTTGATCAAATGATGAAACCATAAGTATTAAATTAAATTCTTTCGACAGATTTTACCCTAACATTTGTTCTTAATGAAGCACAAAGATTTTGGAAAGATTCAAGGCCATCGACGTTAACTTCGACTTGGATGACGACAAAATCCACAAAGTTATCTTTAATTGCAACATTTACCAAATTAAGCCCGTGGGATGCAATAACGCTCGCAACTTGGGCTAAACTTCCAGGTTGGTTAAGCATCACAATTTTAAGTTTTGTTGCAAATATTTTATTTTTGTAATTCGACCAATTTGCTTTTACGACGGCACCTGGATGAGACCTTTTAAGTTTTTGAACTTTTTTACAATTTTCTCGATGAATAGCTATTCCAAAGCCTTTTAATTGCACAGAAACTATATCATCGCCGGATATAGGCATACAACATCTTGCAAAAACAATTTTTTTATTATCAACATTAATGGAAGGGCTGGTTATCACATTGTTGGTGTTTTCTATCATCTTCGTATCCGGGAGAAGCGTTTTCGCCATAGAATCAATCATATTTTTAAGTACTTTTTGGTTGATTGTTCCGTCACCTATACTTTTGTAGAATTCGTCTTTATTTTTATCAGCCGTAAATACTGCAACTAATTCGGAAATAAAGGCAGTATTGTTAATTGAAATTTTTTTATCAAAAAGCATTTGCACAAAAATAGCATACCCAAGTGCAATGAATTCCGATTTTTCATTCATATTAATGAATTTTTTAATCGCAGCTTTTGCTTTTCCAGTTACAGCAAAGTTATACCATTCCTTTTGTGGAACCTGAGTAGAGGAGGTAATAATTTCAACTTTATCCCCGTTGTTAAGTTTTGTGTTTAATGGCATCATAATTCCGTTAATTTTCGCTTTGACGCAAGTATTTCCAATATAAGAATGAATTGCATATGCCATATCAACAACTGTTGCATTTTTAGGAAGAGAAATTAATTCTCCCTGAGGAGTAAAGCAGAAAACCTCATTTTTAAACATCTCTAATTTTGTATCATGGATTAATTCATCTGGGTTTTGATTATCTTCCACGATTTGCAAGAATCCTCTTATCCAACGATATCTCAAAGGTTCATTTTTATCAGATGATGGTTTGGAATTTGAATTAAGTTTATAATTCCAATGTGCGGCGATTCCATGTTCCGAGATTTCATGCATTTCCTTTGTACGAATTTGTATCTCAATTTTTTGATTAAATGGACCAAGAACGGAAGTATGGATTGATTGATAGTTGTTTTGTTTAGGGGTACTTATGTAGTCTTTAAACTTATACGGTAGAACAGAAAAATGTGTATGTATAATAAAAACGATTCTATAGCATTCTGCAATAGTATTCACAATCACCCTGAAACCAACAAGGTCGGTAATTTGGTCAAAGGAAACGTTCCTTTTGTGCATTTTGCACCATATCGAATAAGGTGTTTTTGCCCTGCCAGTGATTTCTATATCGTACATATTATACTTTTCGAACAATTCTTTAAGTTGTTTCAAAATCCCACTTATAAGTTGCTCTTCTCTGACGTATATATGCTTGACTTTTTTTATGATTTCGTTGCGTTCAGTTTTATTAAGTTCTTTGAACACCAAATCCTGCAATTCTTCAACCACGGACTGCATACCGATTCTTTCTGCAAGTGGAACATAAATCTCTATTGTTTCATTTGCAATTCTTTTTCTTTTTGCCTCAGGTGTTAGGAATTTTAATGTCCGCATGTTGTGTAATCTGTCTGCGAGTTTTATGATCAACACCCTTATGTCTTTTGCAATGGCGAGAACAAATTTCCGAAAATTTTCAGCTTGCTTATGACTTTTTGATGAGAATTTGATTTTTCCGATTTTTGTTACGCCATCGATTAATTCTGCAATTGTGTCTCCGAATTCAGATCTTATTTCGTGAAGTGAAGTTTTTGTGTCTTCAACGATGTCATGCAAAAGTCCGGTGCAGATACTTTCCGTGTCCATCCTAAAAGAGACGAGTATTTCCGCAACAGAAATAGGGTGAATTATATAAGGCTCCCCAGAGGCTCTGATTTGTCCCTCATGTTTAATTTTTGCAAAATTGTATGCTTTTCTGATTAGGTTGAAATCAGCATCTTTGTTATACTCGCTTACGTTTCGTATAATCTCATCAATAGACAACATAAAACCAAATAACAAACTACCAAAATATTAATATTATAATTGGTTTTTCAAAGACCGCCACTAATTATTAAGAAATTGTTAAGAAAAAATTAAAAAGATTTAAAAAAGTTCTTGACTTTTTAAAAAAATGTGATATAATAATTTTACAGTTGATGTCTGGGTAGCTCAGTTGGTAGAGCAGAAGACTGAAAATCTTCGTGTCGGCGGTTCGATTCCGCCCCCAGGCACCACTCGTTTTTGAAAAGATGTTCCTCTTCGTAAAGGTTATTCCAAATGCTTCGAAGTCTTTTATGACAAATGAAGTTGTTGAATATTTGGGGAAGGAATACTTAAAAGTGTATGTTTCATCTCCTCCTGATGACGGAAAGGCAAATGGTGAATTAAAAAAACTGTTGGCGTCTCGTTTTGGAATTGCGCGATCCAAAGTGCAGATATTATCAGGGGAAAAGTCACGGTATAAAAAAATAGAGCTAGCAAAATAATTTGCATTTTAACGTGTTGTTAATGTTTTATGGGTGAAGCTAAAAAAATAGTTGTCAATGTAAGCTTTTGGTTATATAATGGTAAAAAATTAAGGTGATATTTTTATGAAGACTTTTGTTATGAATCCTGCCGACATCAAAAGGAAATGGTATTTGATTGATGCGAAGGATCTCGTTCTTGGAAGGTTGGCTGTGAATGTGGCGAACATTTTAAGGGGGAAAAACAAACCATTTTATTCTCCTCATATGGATTGCGGTGATTATGTGATCGTTGTGAATGCTGATAAAATCCATTTGACCGGCAAGAAATATATGGACAAGCGTTATTATTATCATACTGGATATCCTGGTGGTATTGTGGAACGCAGTGTGAAACAGATTTTTGAAGGTAAAAATCCTCAGAATGTTGTTGTGAAAGCTGTTGAACGTATGATATCGAGAAATACACTTGGACGTAATGTCATGTCAAAGTTAAAAGTTTATGTCGGAGAAAATCACCCTCATGCTGCACAAAACCCAGAGGTTTTGGATATTGCGGCTATGAATTCAAAAAATAGCAAAAGGTAAGGAGAATTATTATGGATGGAATGGAAGAATTAAAGACTGCTACGGCTTCTACAGAGCCAAAAGATAATGGCATTACAAGAAAGCCTGTCTTGGACAGCAAGGGAAGGGCGTATGCCACAGGAAAGAGAAAAACTGCTGTCGCAAAAGTTTGGTTACAGCATGGTAAGGGTAATATAATCGTCAACGATAAAAAGTTTGAGGAATATTTTCCTCTCGAGGCATTGAGGGCAATCGCTGTGATTCCTTTCAAGGTCACAAATACGGTTGGATCTTACGATGTTGCTGTTACTTTGCTCGGTGGTGGAATTTCTGCTCAAGCTGGCGCTTTACGTCATGGTATCAGCAGAGCTTTGTGCAATATGGATCCTGGATACAGGACTGCATTGAAAATTGAAGGCTTGTTGACAAGGGATCGTCGTTCTGTTGAACGTAAGAAGTACGGTAAGAAGAAGGCACGTAAGAGCTTCCAATTCTCAAAGAGGTAATCTTTTTTGTGTGGCATTCCATTGTGCCATTCAAATTTTTTTAGTGTTTTTATTGTGTGTGGTTTTGTTTCTGCGGATTGTTAACACATGGTTAACGATTTTGCTTGCAATTTGCCGGAGTATCTGGTTAAATTATTATTGTCTGTAAAGGATGTGTTTTATGAGTGAATTAGAACAAAAAATTCGTAATGTCATCGCTGAAAAGTTAAGCGTAGATGTTGCAAAAGTGGTTGATAATGCAAAGTTCATCGAGGACCTTGGGGCTGATAGTCTTGATAATGTTGAACTTTTGATGGAGCTTGAGGATCAATTCGGTATTGAGATTTCTGATGCTGATGCTGAAAAAATTCTAACCGTCAAAGATGCTATTGACTTCATCACAAGCAAGAAAAATTAAATTTTCAAATCGGGGCCTACCATGAGAAGAGTTGTTGTTACCGGTATGGGGATGGTTTCCCCACTTTCTAATAGTGTTCAAGGAACTTGGGATAAGCTTATTGCTGGGAAATCTGGTTTAAGGAAAACAGCTGGATTTGATGTCTCCGATATTACGTCAAAAGTTTCTGGCCAGGTTGTAAGGAAGGAATATGGATTTGCTGATGTTTCAGAGAATGATGTGTTTGATCCTTTGAAATACTTGGATGAGAAGGAACTTAAAAAATACGATAGCTTTATATGGTATGCTGTCGCCGCAACCGAAGAAGCGGTGAAAGATGCCGGACTTCGTGAGTCAGGTGTTGATTTTTCAACAATTGGGACCGTGATTGGTTCAGGAATTGGTGGATTGGACAGGATATACGACAATGCGGTTGCTCTTCACGAAAAGGGGCCACGCAGGGTGAGTCCGTTTTTCATTACGTCATGTTTGATCAATTTGGCTGCTGGACTTGTGTCGATTAAGTTCGGCTTTAATGGTCCGAATATGTCGGTTGTGACGGCGTGTGCGTCTGGCTCTCATTCAATCGGGGAGTCGTTCAATTTGATACGTGGTGGATATTCCGACATAATTTGTGCTGGTGCTTCCGAGGGGGCTGTGTGCAGGCTTGGTGTTTCCGGGTTTGCTGCAATCAAGTCTTTATCAACATCATTTAATGATACGCCTGAGTTGGCTTCAAGACCATGGGATGCTGCTCGTGATGGGTTCGTGATAAGTGAGGGGTCCGGAATCTTGGTGCTTGAGGAATTGGAACATGCGAAAAAGCGTGGCGCAAAGATTTATGGTGAGGTTGTTGGATACGGCCTTTCAGGTGATGCGTACCATATTACCGCGCCTCATTCAGAATCAAAGGGTGCAATTCTCGCGATGGAGATGGCGATGAAGACGGCAGGCGTTTCGAAGGAGTCGGTTGGATATATTAATGCGCATGGTACTTCGACACAGCTTGGTGACATGGTTGAGCTTAATGCTGTACAACGTGTGTTTGGCAATGATTCGTCTGTGACTATGTCATCCACTAAATCGGCAACCGGGCATGCTCTTGGTGCAGCTGGTGCGATTGAAGCAATTTTCTGTGTAAAGGCTATGCAGGATGGGATTGTACCACCTACGTTGAATTTGCACGATGCTCCAGAAGGAAATAAGGTTGATCTTGTCCCTCTTGTTGCAAAGGAAAAGAAATTGGAATACGCAATGTCGAATTCGTTTGGATTTGGCGGAACGAATGCTTCTTTGATTTTCAAAAAATTTTAATTCTTTATTTTTTTATATTTTTGTGAGTTTATTTAAGGTATAATCTGGGTAGTTTTTACCTTGATAATTATTATGTCTAATAAATATAGAACGCATACATGTGGTGCTTTATCAAAGTCGGATGTTGGATCGGTTGTCGTTTTATCCGGTTGGGTGAACAGGATAAGGGATCACGGAAATTTAGTTTTTATCGATCTTCGTGATCATTACGGTATAACTCAATGTATCACCGAAGTTGAGGGGGAATTTTTTAAGATTGTTGAATCATTGAAAAACGAGGATATCGTCACAATAAAAGGGGAAGTTGTTGAGCGATCAAGTGATACGATTAACCCAAATTTAAAGACAGGCGAGATTGAGATTAAGATTAATTCGATTGATATTCTTGCACGTTCGAAGCCTCTTCCAATAACGATTAACAATGATGCTGAATTCCCAGAGGATTTAAGGTTAAAGTATAGGTTTTTGGATTTGCGTCGTGAGAAGACTCATAATAATATTGTTTTAAGATCAAAGGTGATAAGTTTCATCAGGTCGAAAATGACAGAGCAAGGATTTATGGAAATTCAAACACCTATTTTGACTGCAAGTTCACCAGAAGGGGCAAGGGATTTCTTGGTTCCAAGCAGGATTAATAAGGGAAAGTTTTATGCCCTTCCTCAAGCTCCGCAGCAGTTTAAGCAATTGTTAATGGTTGCTGGTTTTGATAAATATTTCCAGATTGCACCATGTTTCAGGGATGAGGATAGTCGTGCTGATAGATCTCCTGGAGAATTTTATCAGTTGGATTTTGAAATGTCGTTTGCAACACAAGAGGATGTTTTTAGAGCGATCGAACCTGTGCTTTATGAGGTGTTTACAAAATTTTCATCTAAAAAAGTTGATGGTTATCCATTTAAGAGAATTACTTACAAGGATTCTATGAACAGATTTGGATGCGATAAGCCGGATCTTCGAAATCCTTTGGAGCTTTTCGATTTGACGGATTTTTTCAAAGATTCTAATTTCAGTATTTTTGCAAATCTGATCAATGATAAAAAATTTGTTGCGAAAGGTTTGTTTGTAAAGGATATCCAATCACAACCAAGAAGCTTTTTTGATAAATTGAATTCGTGGGCATTGAATGAAGGTATGGCTGGACTTGGTTATATCACATTTGATGGTGAGAATAAGAAAGGTCCTATTGTGAAATTTTTGAATGATGACCAATTGAATTATCTGCACGATTTGAATGGAAAACAAAATGGTGTGATTTTCTTCATTTGTGATGAGTATAAAAATGTTTGCAAATACGGTGCAGTGTTGCGTTCAAAGCTTGGAGAAGATTTGAATTTAATTGATAAAGATCGGTTTGCATTTTGTTGGGTTATTGACTTTCCAATGTATGAACTTGATGAGGAGACTGGAAAAATTATATTTTCCCATAATCCATTCTCTATGCCACAAGGTGGGCTTGAATCCTTGAAAACTAAGGATCCTTTGACGATCAATGCCTACCAGTACGATATAGTTTGTAATGGAATTGAATTGTCAAGCGGAGCTATTCGAAATCACAGCCCAGAGATAATGTATAAAGCATTCGAGATTGCTGGCTATTCGAAGGATGAAGTTAATACAAAGTTCCATGGTATGATTGATGCATTTACTTTTGGTGCTCCTCCTCATGGTGGTGCTGCTCCTGGGATTGATCGTATGATCATGTTACTTGCTGATGAACCTAATATTCGCGAGGTGATTGCGTTTCCTTTGAACCAAAAGGCTTGTGATTTGATGATGAATGCTCCTTGCGAAGTGACCGAGGACCAATTGAGGGAACTTGGAATAAAGGTTGATAAAAAATATCTCCATTTAAAGAATGATGAGGAAGAGCAAAGGTAAACAAAAGTTAAATTTTACTTGACTTTTTGTTATTTTTATGCTACAATGAAAAATATTTGGTGATAAGGTTTTTATGTCAAAGGTTTGTGCTGTTACTGGGAAGAAGTTGATGTTTGGTAACAATGTTAGCCATGCGCGCAACAGAACGAAGAGGGTGTTTTTACCAAACTTGCAGAATGCTTCATTAAGAAGTGAGATTTTGGGGCGTGTTATAAAGTTTAAATCGACCCCTAATGGATTGAGAACAATTGAAAAATTTGGTGGGATTGATGGATTTTTGTTAAATGCAAAAAATCATAAGTTGACACCTGAATTTTTGAAATTGAAAAAGCAAGTTTTTAAGAAAGTGATTTTTGAAGAGGATTCTTTGGGGGTAGTAGAGTCCGTAGATTCCGATACTTCTGATCAAAATTAATTTTTATTTTTTCTTCCTTTATTACATTTTTGAATTATAATGCCGTTTATGGTAAAGGCGATTTGGCGGAGAATTGTTCTTCTTTGTTTTTGTGTTGTGGTTTTTGTCTGTGTATTTTTTTACAATCGCTCAGATGTTGGTGAGATTTCTGTTGACGAAAGATTATTTTGCGTTTCAAAGCGCGATCTTGGTCCTTTTGATGACGAGAAAGTTTTGTACATTTATAATTGGATAGAATATATTCCAAATAATGTGATTCACGCTTTCGAAAAAATCACAGGGATAAAGGTTTATGTTGATGTCTTCGATTCGAACGAAATGCTGGAGATTAAACTAATCTCTAATAAATCGAGATATGATCTTGTTTGCCCAAGTTTAATGCCATTTTTCGGAAGGCAGTTGCGTGTTGGAATATATCGCAAATTGGATAAGGCGTTGCTTGATGCTTTACCAAAATTTGATCCATTTATTGTGGATAAGATTAAGAATGTTGATAAAAATGCAGAGTATTGCATTCCATACACATGGGGAATTATGGGGTATGCTGTTGATACTTCAAAACTTGATGTGAACAATGACGATATCAAAATAGGAAGTTGGGATTTATTGTTGGACGAAAATGTTATTCGTAAAGTCGCAACAAAAGGAAATGTGTCATTTTCGAATTCTACGTCCGAGATATTTTCGACTCTTGCACATTATATGTTTGGAGATGAAAAAATCGAAGAGGAACAGTTAGAAAAAGTAGCGCTTAAGTTGAAAAATTTAAGTAAATATATATATAAATTTAACACCCAATCGATGAATGATTTATTCAATGGAAGTGCGGTTGTAGCGTTTGGAAGTTCAAGTGATATAAGGCAGGTTATGTTGGATTCTAAAAAGGATAGTATTGAATCTAATATAAAGTTTATTTTTCCGAAAGAAGGAGCTTTGCTTTGGATTGATGTTTTGGCTATCCCAAAGGGGGCAAGACATGTACTAAATGCAAATGCATTTTTAAAGTTTATTTGTAATCCAATTATTATGGCAGAGATTTCTAATTTTACTGCTGCTGCAAATGCTGTTCCTGAATCAAAAAAATATATTATGGAGGAGATTGTTAATGATCCTATAATTTATCCAACAGAGGAGATGCTTCAAAAAACATACCTTGAGAAGATAGGAAGTATGGAATACGAAAGAAAAAGGGCAAAGATGTTTACTAAAATAAAAGCCGGTCTTTAATTGGTACAAAATTATTTTTGAATATATAAATTTTCCAAAATATTCTATAATGTGAGAAGGTTTTTGTTGAGAAATTTAATGATTGTTTCTTGTCCTAATTGCTCTAGAAAGTATTCTGTTGAAGATTCTAAATTGGTGCCAAATAAAAAGTTAAGATGTGTCGCTTGCGGAACAGTGTGGGAATATGTTCCTGAATCAGAAGAAAATGATGATGAAGGCATTATGGAGAATTTGAACGCCAATATGAATGACGAAGATATTGCCCAGGTAAGTGATGATTCAAATGCAATTGATGATATAGAAGATCATTCCAACAATGAGTATAGTGCTGAAAATTTTATAAAAGAAAATCAAGAAAATGATGAACCTGAACAGCAGAATGTTGTGAAAAAAGTACAGAATAAAATGACTGTAAATAAAAATACAAAAAAGACGTCGGTTTGCTCAAGGATAATTGTTCTTTTGGTGTTATTGATATTCGTAGCATTTGGATGGTATTTTAAAGATTATGCTTTATATAAATTTCGCACAGTTTATAAAGACAACTTGCTCGGAAAAATAATTGATGTCATTGCTGCTGATCCTTTATTGCCAAAAATTGAGAATTTATCGACAGAAATAAAAGGGGATGAGCTTTTGATTAATGGTGAGATTGTGAATCTTTCCAATAGAAGGACGGAGTATAAATTTTTGAAGATAAGATTAACTCCGGATTTTGAAAGTTTTGGCAACGTTTTGATGAATGATCCATTGAAATGTTTATCATTCACAGATGATAATTATGTAAAACTTTCAAAAACTGTGCTTGAGCCGAATGAAAAGGTAAATTTTTCAACAAAGATAGAATTGAACGGTGTGAAATCTGCCTTGATGAAGATGGAGTTTAGCAATTTAAAATAAAGTTAACTGAATTGTTCGTGCATGATTTTTTCTGTTAATTGGTTGTCTTTGTCGAATAGCAATGTGAGAGTTTTGGAAAAATCTACTTGCACTTTTGCCTCCAAGATATCCTGATATTCGATAAAGTCAGCTATGATGTTTACAGGGCGCTTTTTATTCTCTAGGATTTCGAATCTTATAATAGATTTATCATCAAGTATTGCGCTGTTCAATGATTTTGGTCTGAAAGGGCTTATTGGTGTAAGCGCAATTAAAGACGAATCAATAGGTAGTATAGGACCATGTGAGGAGTAATTATATGCAGTACTTCCAACTGGGCTTGAGTATATAATTCCGTCACCAACAAATTCACTTAACCTTGTAATATCATTGACACAGACTCGTATTTTTGCAGCTTGATGCGATTGCCGAAATAAGTATATTTCATTTATGGCATATTCTTCAATGATCTGATCACCATTAAGTTTTGCAATCATTTTCAATGGGGGAAATCGTGTCTGAGTTGCAGACTCGATTTTTTCAATGAGGTCATTTTGCTTATCAAAAATATTTGCAAGAAACCCAAGATTTCCCATATTCATAGCATAGATTGGGATATTTCTGTTTAGTGAAATAATTTTATGCAGTACACGTAAAATAAGACCATCTCCTCCAAATACAACTACAACATCGGCATCTTGGAAAGAGTATTGACCGTATTTTTCTTGGAATTTGGAAGACTCAACGTCGGCTTCCTTCGTTCCACTTGTAATAAAGCATATTTTCATTTTTTAAATTATTTCCTAATAAGTTTATTCCACCATCCTCTTTTCTTTGGTTTGTCTTCTTGTTCTGCAGGTTTATCATTTGTTGAAATACTCACTGATTGTTGAGTATTATCAGAATTATTGTCTTGTACAACCGTTGCTGGGTTTTGTGAAGAAACTTCCGATACTATAACGTTGTTGTTCACATCTGTATCACTGTGTTGCTGTTGAGTATTATCCTGATTTCTCTTGTTAGGACGTCTTTTCCTTTGTGGAGATGGTTTGTTATTTTTGTTTGTTACTTCAGATTCACTCGTGTTTTCATCCTGCTTTGTTTTCTGGGACGTACTATTTTTTTTATTAGTTTTTTTCCGCTTAGAAGACGTATTAGCCTGAGGAGTAGAATTTTCAGAAGTATTTACTTTATTCTCAGATTTTTGTTCAGATGTTTTATTATCATCATGTTGTATATTATCAACTTTCGACACATCAATTATTTCGATTTTTTTCACTTGTTTATTTTTCTTAGGTTGCTTTTTAACTTTTTGTTTATTTTTAAGTGAATTTTTTTCTGTTCCTTCAGAAGAGTTTTCTGTATGATTTATATTTTGAGCAGAAGAATCATAAACTTCCTCTATCAAATTATCTGTAGGTTTTGCGATTGAAAAGACCTTTTTATTTTTGTTAAATTTTTCTTGTTTTATATTGTTATTTTGAGTATTTTCAGATTCATTATTGCGAGCTGATTTACGTTCATCTGCAGAATTATCTTTAACAACAGGCTTGTGGTTGTTAGAATGCCTATTATTTTGTTTTTGTCTTATATCTTTTGCACGGTTTTTCTGTTGCTCATTCACGTTATTTCGTCCTTCAATTTTATAACTGTTGAAAGATATTGTCCTGTCCGGGCGGAGCTCAATTTTGGTATTAAAATCTTCCTCAATTTGCAATAACTGTTTCTTATAATGATTGAACAGGTAATTTAGTATTTCAAAATTTAACGATACGACTATTTCACCTTTAGATTTATTTCTTATAGCATAATTATTGATTGCTCTTATAATCCTCAATGCTGCAAAACTTGCGTCATTAACAAGGCCAAAACCATCACACAGTGGACAGCATGAAAAGAAAGTTTCAACCATACTTGGGCGTAGTCTTTGCCTTGAAATTTCGATAAGACCAAGTTTACTCACTTTACTGATTTGTACTTTTGCTCTGTCATTTTTAAAAAGAGATTTCAAAGTTTTTTCAACAATTGTATTGTTGGCGTTTGATGTCATGTCGATAAAATCAATAACGATCAGTCCAGACATATTACGGACCATGACTTGTTTAGCAATTTCTTTTGCTGCTTCGATATTAGTTGATATAGCAGTTTCTTCAATATTACGCTCTTTAGTCGATTTGCCAGAGTTCACGTCAATTGAAATAAGTGCTTCGGTTGGATTTATAACGATATATCCACCGGAGGGTAATTGTACTCTACTCGAATATGTTGAGTCGACCTGTTGGTCAATGCCGTATTTTGTGAATAAAGGCAAAGATCCTTTGTAAAGTTTTATTCGTCTCGCGTGACTTGGAAGTAATGTAGCCATAAATTCTTTTGCAATTTTGTAAGACTCTTCGCCAGACACAATTACTTCTTTTACATCTTTTGAGTATAAATCACGGAGAGAGCGTTTTATAAGACACGATTCTTTATATATTAAGCAAGGGGCGTTGGATTGAAGAGCTTTATTCTTTATATCGGTCCAAGTTTTGATCAAGAAATCATAATCTTTCTTAATATCATTTTTAGTTTTTTTCTCCCCAGCTGTCCTTATTACAACATTAAAGTTTCCTTCGCTGTTGATCTCATCTAAAATTTTTTTGATGCGGAGCCTTGTATTTTGATTGGTAATTTTTTTAGAGATAGCGTTTCTATTTCCTGCATTTGGCATTAAAATACAATATCTTCCAGCCAAGGAGACATAGGTCGTTAATGCTGCGCATTTATTTCCACGTTCTTCTTTTTCAACCTGTACAAGTAAAATCTGTTTAGGTTTTATAACATCTTGTACTTTGTACTCTTTATGGATAGGTTCCTGCTGAGACGCGTGAGAATCTTCATCTTCGGTATTGTTCACATTTGTATTTTGTAAGTCTTCGTTGAAATTTTCATTACTTTGAGTCTCGTTACTGAGAGTTTTTAACATTTGCTGTGATTCCTCAATCGCCTGTTCGAGACTTGCAAAATCGTTGTTAGTTTCCTTTGTTTTTTCCAAAGCTTGTCTGTCAGCAATCGGAATTTGATAATAATCAGGGTGAATATTTGAAAAACTTAAAAAACCCTGTCTTTCGTTCCCGTAATCAACAAATACAGCTTGTAAAGAAGGTTCAACTCTAAGTACTTTTGCTAAATAAATATTACCTTTTGTATTGGATTTATTTTTAGATTCTATTTCAAAATTTTCTAGTTCAGACTTTTCGTTAACAACAGCTACCCTTACCTCATCGTGATAATTTGCTTCAATGAGCATTGTCTTATCCATAAAATACCTTCATTCTGTGAGCACAAAACTTATAGCGATATAATATAATAAATTGCATTTGAATTCTATGATAATGTTAAAATTACAATATTATTTTATATAAAACATATTGATTTTGTATTTTATTAAGTTCTGATGTGGTGGTCCAAATTGTATCACCTTTTCCAGATCCAAGATATTTGAAATTTAAGTTTGAAAATAAAAGATCTACATTTTTAATCGTAAGTTCATGACTTTGTTGCAATGTAAAAGATTGCCTTATCAAATTGTTTATATTATGTGGATTTTCTATAAATTTTTCAGCTAGTTCAGAATTTTTTTGCGCAAAATTAAAATTACAAGGATTATTCATATCAAAATTTTTTAGAGTTTTTTTGGTGTCTGAATATACTCCTGTTTTTAAAATTGTGCCAAAATCTCCATGAAAATTCAATTGAGATAAATATGGTATAGGGAGAGTATTTTTGAACATCCAAATTTTTTGCATTGTATTTGGAATATCTGCATCAACTACAGCATTATGAAATTGCACGGAAACATCATAACAACTTCCTTTTCCTTGGGACAATTGCATTGTATATCGGATATTTTTCCAAACTTCAGTTTCTGATAAATTCATAGTTTTTTGGAAAAATAGATTTATGCATGCAATAATTGCAGATGACGACCCGAACCCAAGAGATTTATCAAAATATTTATTAATATATAGATTAAATGAAAAATCATTCAAAAATTCAGAATATGGAATTAATATATAAGTGAAAAATAATTCATTTCTATCGATTGTTATGGTTTTAAAAAAACTCTGATCAGAAGGGTTAGATTTTAAATAATTTGCGATTGTAATGATTTTTTTTTTATTCAAGAAAATAGCATTATTGCTAAAATAATCAGAATAAATACCAATGATGTTGCTATCCTTAACGATTTGAAAATCAAACTCGCAATAAAAAGTCCAACTATTGACAACAATCCCAGTAAAACCATAAAGCACTCCATATTCCCCAAAAAGCAACGATTTTGAAGGAATTTTAATAATCATAATACAAAATTAATGTGAAAACGTATATTCAAAATTAAAATCTAGTATGTCCATATCAGTGATCAAATTTATAATTTCAAAACACCTGTTTGCAAGTTGCATTCTGTCTTCTCGTATGAGGATTTCGTTTAATTTATTTCTGAGAGCATGTAAATATAAAACATCGTTTGCAGCATAAATTTTTTGAGTGTCAGAAATATCGCTTTTCCCCCAATACGAAGATTGCTCTTCTTTGTTTAATTCAATTCCACAAAGTTCTCTCACCAAATCTTTAAGTCCATGTTTTGGAGAATAAGTTCTTGCAATTTTGGATGCGATTTTGGTGCAATATATATTATTTATGTTTGTTTCAAGTGATTTTTTAAGCATTGCTACATCGAATCTTGCGAAGTGAAATATTTTTTGGATATTGTTATTTTGCAGGATAGATTTAAGATTATCTGCTTTTTTTAAATTATCTGATTTTAAGAGATAACATTTTTCATCACCGAAATTCATTTGTATAAGACACAGCCTATCACGTGATAAGTTAAGCCCCATAGTTTCTGTGTCAATTGCAACACTTTGCACATTTGTGAGTTCGAGGGGTATATCGTTAAAAATTTCAACTATTTCCATGTAGAGGATTATAAAATTATTTTGCAGAGAATTACACAAATTATTTAAATTTTATTACTCGATTTAGTATTTTATCTGTGATTGGAATTTTGTTGTGGTATTTATTACAATCATTTGTCGCAAGGAATGAATTAATACCAAGGAATATGTGTTTACTTTTAAGATCGAGTGGGATTATTGATCGTTTCTCAATTTTTAAATAAAGCTTAAAATCAATCACAAAATGCAGATAATTTCTTATAAAAGTTATAATTGCTTCAAGTTGGTTGAAAATAAAGAATAATAATTTATCATTGTTTATGCATATGAAAATCTGAATATATTTTGTTGGGTTGAAAATGTATTCTCCTAAATAACAGTTTTGAGATAGTATATTATTATGTTGTCCAAGGAATGAAAGAGGTTCTGTTATTTTTTGAAACCCTCCTTTTGGTTCAGAAATTTCCACTTTCAAATTTGTTAATGTTTCGAGAAGTTGTTTTAAGTTGGAATTTGTTCTTTCACTTGCCCATAATTGGCTTGTATTATTATATCCTATATTTGTTTTCGAAAAATTTTTCAAAATTCCACCAGAAAGTGCATTTAAAATTTTTCCGTAAAATGAATCTAAAAAGTTTGTAGATGATAATGAAGGGATAAATTTTTCTGAAATTTTAAAAGATAGTAATAATAGCCTATTGTTGAAAACATTTATAAAATCAGCAACTTTATCATCTATAAGATTATCGGAATGTTCTGGAACAAAAAAATTTTCTATGTCTTCATCTGGAATAATGTTATCGGTGTGCATTATGCCAAAACGATTTACAAGAATTTCTATTTTGTCATTTTTTATGGTAACACTTTCAACTTCATTGGACTTAAAATTAAAATAAGGATTGTTCTTTATAATAACTGTTTTTTCAAATTTTTCTTTGAGTACCGTTTTTAATAATTTTAAAATTCCATCCATAGAATACTTATTCGCATGGAGAGAAATATCTTTGATCAAAGCGATAATTCTATTCCGTTTGAGGATTTGAATGTTTTCAGTAGATTCCATTTTTGATAAATATTTACCTCTATAAATTGTCCTGTACTTACGTAATTACATAAAAGTTTAGCTATTATTCCTCCTGTTAAAATAATACTCGATGTTAGGTTTTCATATGTGAATGAAATATCGATATTAAGTCCTCTGATTCCAGAAATCCAAACTTGGTTTGACGATCTTCGTATTTTCTCTGTTATTTTTATTTCATCTATTTTTTGAGTGAATTTTTTATTTGCGAAGAATTCTGAAAAGAAATTTAGTAATTTTGTTATATTGTCCTTAAAATTATCAGCATCAGTTGAAAAACATAAATAATTCAATGATAGATAGGATATTAGTTGCAATAATAAATTTCCATTTTGAGATATTGTTTTGTATTCTGATACATTTCCTAATGAATGAATGCTTGTAATTGGCAGCGATATTTCGCAACTAAATTCAGAGTTAGAATTTATTAATTCAGCTTCGTTTTGATTTGTACAAATTATTTCGGAATAAAAAATCTCATTATCGAGTTTTTCTATATCTCCATTTGGAGCAACAAAAGCAATATATTTAAGAGGTTTATTTAATGAATAGTTATTATGATAATTTTCTATCCAGTAAAAATTTGTGAGAGATTTATTATTGAAATAATTTTTAATTTCCATAGGTTCCGAAGTTACAGGATTAATACCTATTATTTTTTTGATTGATAAAACTTTTTCAAATTGCAATTTCTCAGCATCAGAAATTATCGGATATTCTGTTTTTGTCAATTCTGTTGTAAAAGGTTCCGAAGTTTTTTTGTAGGCATTGATAACAGGAATTATATTTGTACCTATATCCGTTTCGGAAACTTCAAAATTCGTTATATCAATATTTATCGGAATGAATAATGTGAAAAATTCTTCGAATCGGTTGATGTTGACTGAAAAATTTAAAAACATTTCTGGAAAGGTGAAAAAAGTTTTTAAGATTTCAAAATTTCTATAATCTGAATTTGTAACATTTGCGTAATTGTTTATATAGTTGTATAAAAGGTTTGTTTCAATTAATTCATTCTCATCTTGATTGTTATATTTTATAAATGCAGGTTTTGCGATAGATGAAATTACGGAATCCCATATACCAAATTTATTTCCTCCACAAGTGTAAAAGTTTATTTCGGTTGGAATATTATGTTTTTCTCCGAAAAAATTCATTTCAAGTTTGAGATAAAATCCAGATTTTGCAATTTCGTTTCCATTAACTATTTTTGCTTTTGTGATTTTGATAGGAATAAAATTAAAATCGTTGAATGTTTCGAAAGTGCATTCTATTCCATTTGTATTTTTTACGTACAATTTCGTGCGAGATGGAATTTCTTTGAACTTAATTTTTTGTTGCGACTTTGTATCAGTTTCGAATTTTAGCAAGGTTATTGACGGAATATCGGTTAATAAATTGGGGTATATAGAATTAATCAAATTGTACGAAACTTCTGGAAATAAATTTTCAGTTTGTCTCTGTAATCTTCCCGTTAAAAAAGCAAACGATTCAATTAGTCTATTAATTCCATCATTTACCGAAGAACCCCCTGATTCTGGCTTTTTCCCAAGTTCGATAAGTTTGCTTGCAAGTGATGGAAATTGTTTAGAGAATAATTTTCCTTCATTTAAGAGGTAATTAATTTCCTTGTTGTAATAGCCTATTAACTCATCATTGTTCATATCATCATGATGGTATATTTGAATTAAGAAAATGTTAATTTTTGAAAAATAGAGATGAATTTACTTCAGAGCCATTTTCAAGCACTTGGACTTCTAATGCAATTTTTGATTGTACACTATCATACAATTCACCTATTATCTGATTTTTGTAAACATAATCTCCAACTGCAACGAAAGCATTTGCTATTCCAAAGAATATAGTCTTGCATTTTTGCGAATGTTGCAGAACAAGGATTTTTTCATCATCGATGGTTCCGAAAAATAAGACAATTCCGGATTCAGGGGCAAAAATTTTTGATGCTGGTTTTGTGATAAATTGTACTCGATTTCCACGAGATCTTTTTTCTCCAAAACACGGATTTGAAAATTTCAGACTTTTGTTATTTTGTAATTTAGCGATAGGCGTTTTTAAAAATCCGACATACTCTTCTGCTTCAAGTTCATGCAATAATTCATCAATAGATGAAATTTTGGAAAATATTAATTCTTGCTCTTGCTGCTTTATTTTTGTAGGTTTTTCGTTCTTTGCAGACAGTTCGTAGTCTTTTTGGAGAGCAGTAATATTGTTCTTAAGTTCTTTTGATTGTTCGATAATGTTTTTTTGAACTTCTTGTAATTTTTTTATTTTAGATAAAGTACAATTTTGTTCGTTGCACAAATTAAGAATAGCATTGTTAAGTGCAACCATAGATAGAACAGAACTTACTTCATATGATAAATTAATGCCGTATTTAATATGGTTGCAAATGTAATACATGGTATAACAAACATCAGAGAACTTAATTTTCGCTTTATTAAGATCCGATTTATAAGATTTGATAGATTTTTTAAGTGTTGTTATGTCTGTGTCGAATTGAAAAAGTTTTGATTCAAGATCTTTTATTTTGTTAGAAATAGTTTGCTGATCATTGCTCTTTGTTATATGAATATTATCACTGGACAATTTTAATGTTGAAATTATAATTATTTCAGCAAGTGTAAAAAGTTTAAGTTTCATAATAAAACAATGCAAGCGTCGCAATTATATAATCTTAATGCAACTTCTTCAAATGATATTAAAGATTTGATAAAGAGTTGGGAAAATCATTTGCTTAATGAAAGAAGGTACAGCAGTAATACTGTTGAGTCATACTTGTTTGATGTGGTAAATTTTATAAAATTTAAATCAGAATATGATGCTAAACAAATTACTCTTTCTGACATTAAAAACTGTGACGTAAAGGATGTTCGTGCGTTCCTTGCAGATAGAAAACAGCACGATAAATGCAATTCTTCAAATGGAAGGGTTCTTTCAGGTTTGTCTTCTTTTTTTGAGTTTTTGAAAGAGATGGATTTGATATCAGACAATATTATAAAACAAATCAAAAGGCCTAAATTAGAAAAGAAACTTCCTCACCCTGCAGATTTGGATGATATTATAAAAATTATAAATTCTGATAAATCAAAGATCGAGTGGATTGCAAGAAGGGATTCCTTTTTGTACGTACTTATATATGCAACTGGAATTCGTATTAGTGAAGCTTTGAATCTTAAAGTTTCTGATTTTAAAAATGATTATTTAACAATTTTAGGAAAAGGTAGAAAGGAGAGAGTGATTCCTTTGTTGAATGTTGTTTTTGAATATTTATTTCCTTATACTAATGTATGTCCATACATTACCGATAAAACTTTGAATTCTGATGAATTATTATTTTGGGGTGAAAGAGGCAAAAAACTCAACAGGACATTTTGTGCCACTCTTTTAACAAGATTAGGACAGAATATTCATTCAGATTCACGTTTGTCCCCTCATGCATTAAGACATAGTTTTGCAACACATTTGATACAGAATAGTGCGAATATAAGAGCAGTTGAGGAAATGATGGGACACTCGTCTTTGGCTACAACTGAAAAGTATACAAAATTGCTGACGGACGATTTGTTGAGTGCTTATAAAAAATTTCACCCATTATCCAAAAAATAAAATTTCTATTCATAACTAAATGTTAATTATTTTTATGTAATATCCATTTAAAATGGATGATGCACAGAAATATTTAGCAAATCAGATAGATTCTTGCTCAATAGAAGAAATCGTTATTATGCTAATTAATAGAGCTATCAAATATATCAATGATATAAAAAAAGCTATTGATGATAAGGATGTTGAAAAGCGTTTTTACTCTCTAACAAAAGTAAGTGATATATTGTCATTTTTGGTGGTAAATATAAAAGAAGATAAACTTCCCTCTTTATGCAAAATTTTAAGAATATGTTTTAATAAGCTTATATATATTGATCGTCATAAAGATAAAGAACAAGCTGATGATTTAATAAGGGTTTTAAAAATAGTAAAAGAGTCATTTTATGCAAAAATAAAAAAGTAATTTTAAGTTTGTTTTTACCTTTTTTTGTTAACATTAAGGTATGAATAAGTTGTTTTTTGCATTATCGCTGGTTGTATTAAATATTAGTTCTAAACCAACGAATTTTGAAAAATTTTCTGGCGAAATATCGAATTATATCGAAGAAAATTATATTGAACCTATTCTTAAAGAAAGTATAGAGTATTTTGCCCCATACAATGAATGTAATAATTTTGTGAAATCTTTAATTGAGATGCAATTAAAAATGCATCACAGTAGAAATGATTTTTTTTCTTTACAAAAGAATTTTTCAGAATTTTTATATTTACACGAAGTTGGGGATAGATTTTTTAGGGCTTTAATCGATAGAGAAAAATTTCCAGCAATTGATATTATTGCATATTTTGCAAATTTATTTCAGGCATTTTTTAAAGATGGAATTTGTTTTGGTGAAGGAATTGTAAACTTTGGAGCGAACGGCGTAGACAGATTAATTGATGTATATTATGATGTGCAAAGGAAATATTATGCAATTTTGCAAGATAGGTTTAGAAGATCTGTTAATGAAGAAGTATATTTTGATGATTTAGGGATTTTAGCGCCATCAAATACTGGTTTAGATTTTTTTGATTTTATAAAATATAATACAAGCGAGAATAAAGATTTGGAGTCTATCATTGGTAATTGTGATCCAAAGAAAGGGTTTTCTCATGAGCAAAAGGCACGAATTCTGCAAATTTTAAAGGATGATGCTTCAAAACAAAGAAAAGAAAGTTCATCCATTGCAGATAAAGTGTTTTATCATTATTCAGAATTAGCGGCAGCGGCGACATTAATTCAAAAATTGATTCGCAATTTTGAATATGATGATGTAATTGTAAGTAATTTTTCCGCTTTAGTCCAATATGCTGATCGCAATGGAAATAAACTAAGTATGGCGAAAGACCTTGATTATTGGCTTTCTATATCATTTCAAAAAAAAGAGGAGATAGAAGGTAATATTGGAAAAATATCATGCTATGAATATAAAAACCAAAAAGAGTTAAACGTATTTTTGTAAAATGAGATTTAGGAAATTACATTGTTTTATGCTATAATCAGCAAGTAATTTTTTTTATTTATGGAAGATAATTTTCACAAAAGAGCTGCTTTTTTCTATTTGATGGGTGAAACAAATTCTGGTAAGTCGACTTTAATGAATGCTCTTGCAGAGAGAAAGGTGTCGATAGTAACTCACAAGGTACAAACAACCAATGTTCCATTTTATGCCTCGTTTGAAAATGCAGAGAGTATAGTATACTTGCTCGATACTCCTGGTCTTTTCAAAAAAGATTTTCAAACAAATATCAATATAAAGAATGTTAACTTTTATAACCTTAGAGATAGAAATATTTTGTTTGTTGTTGATGCAAACCGTCGTAATTTAGAAATGTCTAAGGCTTTTATCAACGATCAATTAAATGGGAAGGGTAACGATATTTATCTGATTATTAATAAAATTGATAAGGTGAAAAAAGAAAAGTTATTATCAATTGTTGAGAATTTTAGAGAGATTTCTGATATGCGGGAATTCTTTATGATTTCTGCTTTACACAAAGATGGAATAAAAGAATTAAAGGATTTTGTTATTTCTAAAACTTCCGATGATTTTGATCGAGATGAATTGCACAAATATACGCATTTATCGCGTAAATTTTTATTTTCTGAAATTACACGTGAAAAGATTTATGAAAATATTCATGAAGAAGTTCCTTACGCATGTCGGGTTGAGACAGCAATAAGCAAAGATCGTATTTATCAAACTATATTTGTTCCAAAGAGTGAATATCTTCCTATTCTTGTTGGAAAAGGTGGTGCGAAAATAAAAAAGATAGGAGAATCTTCAAGGAAGTTGATTTCTAAGATAACAGGGCATAACATGCATCTTTTTGTAGAAGTTGAAGTTGATAAAAAAGCAAAGAGGAAACACTGATTATTTTTTGAAAATTACCTTTCGTTAACCATTTTTATAATATCCTTTCATAGATTGGATATGCGTATAAAAATAGAAATAAAAAAGCTTTTGAACTATGCTGCTCTATTGTTGTTGAGTATAGGTTTAATAGCGTTTGTAATGCACAATGATACATTGCAATTTAAGGATTTAAGAACAAAAGAGATAGCAATGCAGAAGGCAGTTGATATTTCTTTGGATATTTTATTAACATTTGTTCACGAAAAGTCATCTACAGAAATAGCATTAAACACAAATCAACCTGATAAAAAGCTTCAAGATCATATAAATAAATATACAAAACTTTTAAATGATAAAATTAGTCGATTTTCTGCTTGTTATGCTGAAAATGTACATTTAAACGAAAGGTTGAAGTTTCTGAAGCATGCAATTATTGATTTTAAAAATAATGTTCAAACTTCTAGACAGAAAATTTTAGATGATATAAAGAGGGAGAAAAAAATCCTTGATATAAATGAGTGGAGTGTTTTTGCGCACAAATTGATACAGAAATTTAAAAATGATATTGGTATAGTTAATAATAAAAATTACTTTGCAGAAATCAATTTTGCGGTTTACGACATCTTGATAAATTTATGTACAGAGTACGTAATGCATAATATTCTTCTTCATAAAAATATTAAAGATTACCTGGTTGTACTTACTGCAAATACCACAAATAATATAGAAAATAGTTTAAGAAATATAAAAAACATAATTGAGATAAATAATATACAAAATACTCAGATAACGTCTAATTATAAAAATCTATGTGATATATACAAAAAATTTCACGAGAAGACTATAAATAATTCTAGTATCGACATTGGCGAATTTCAAATAATTGTCGATTCTATTATTCCTCAAATTAAATTTTTGAATATTCAAGAAAATTCCTATTTAAGAACAGATGTTCAGGAAGACGATAACATTAATAAATTACTTCTCGCTGTTGCTTGCGCTGCGGTTGGTATAGTTTTAATATTATTGGTGATTAGATATCTGATTGTATTTTTTAAGTTTTCAAAATTAACCAATGAGGATGTTGCGAGATATAACTATAAAACACTTGGATTTATATCTGATATTATGGACACCGCAAAAGAGTATATAGAAAATTTTTCTTATTCATCTAAAAATATTGATATTTCAAATATAGTGCCTATTACGTCAATCAATACTAATGATGAAGAAAGTCCTACAGAATATGTATCAGAAAA
Organism: uncultured Holosporaceae bacterium; assembly: GCA_949290705.1. GTDB lineage: Bacteria > Pseudomonadota > Alphaproteobacteria > UBA3830 > CASESI01 > CASESI01. Next base: position 30,503 of record CASESI010000012.1, read on the forward strand.
TGCTTTCAATGATATATGTACAATTGTAAGGGAGATTAATCTCTGTAATTCTAAGATCTTTGATAATATCAAGTTTATGAAAGAAAAAGCAAATTCTCTGAATTTTAAACGAGAAAAATTATGTGAGATTGCAAATTTTAATCTTTCAAAAGATATTAATGAGGAAATGAAACAATGTATGCGAGAAATTGATGCGTTTTACAAATTGGATTCGTTCGAGGCTGCCAATGAAATAACTGCAGCAGAATTTTCGTACTTATTTGAGAAATTTCATGAATTATCTTTTAAAGCTGATAACGTAAAAAATGTATTTCTTGAATTAGTAAGTGAAATTAAGTTGTTGACTTTAAATTCTGCGATAGAAAATACTGACTCAAAAAAGATTGCTAATAAATTACAAGGAATTATAGACAATGTTTTAAATAAAATTAATACAGTAAAAATGTTTACAAGTGAAGCAAATAAAGTCTATTCTAAAACGAATTCATTACTTTCTACTCTGGTAAAAATAGCGAAAGAGATAGAAGATATCCAGAATAAATTGGATGGAAAAATGTCTGTTAGTAAGGCTTCTATTGAAAAGTTTTTCAATCATTTTAAAACGATTTGTACGCACTATGAATTAATCCTAGGGAATAGTAATATAGAAAAGAATGAACTTGATAACCTATTAAAAATTTTAAATAATACTAAGTTACAGATAGAAAATACTAATACCAAAGTGAATAATATTATCTCTAATGTTGAGTCTCATGCCCAGAGCGAACCAGTAAAATCTAATGGTATCTAGGCATTTGTTAAAAAGGTACATTTTTTCAAATTTTTTTATCATTATTAACGAGTTTTTTATATTTTTATGTTATAAATGAATAATATAGGGAGTAATTATAAGGTAACAAGATGTCAGCCGCAGAAGAATATAAGAACCAAACTGTCTATGTTAAGTGGTTCAGTACACTTAAAGGATATGGTTTTGGTATATCAAAGGAAGTTGATGGAGATATATTTATACACTTTTCTTTAGTTAACAAATTATCAGAGAAATTTTTGGATATAGGAGACGAACTTTTATGTGATTTTGTCCGTACACCTGGTGGATTGCAAGTAAAAACAATTCATAATATCAAAAAAAATGGTGATACGGATGACACAAATAAATTTCAAGTCCTAAAAGTGGAAGTCGTGGAGGGGGAAATGAAATGGTTTAACCCTGCCAAAGGATTTGGTTTTGCTGTTAACAAAGAAGGTGAAGATGTTTTTATTCATGCGTCGTTGTTGAGAAATCATGGATTGTTATCAATAGAACCTGGTCAAAAATTGTTGATGAAAGTTATCACTACTAATAAAGGAAAAGAAGCAAAGGAGATAACTATTCTATGACATAGGGCATAATTATGGTAGAAGTTTTATTCGATCGTGAATTACCAGATCTAGCATCACCAGGAACAAGGGCTTTTGAAGTAAAAGCAAAAGGTTCTTTGTTTGCCATGATTTGCGATCATTCGTATTATCCAAGATATAATGTGTATCAAGAATTAAGACGAGCCAATGTCAGGAATTTACTTACACCTTTGGATGTATTTTCTATTGATGTTCCATATGATAAAACCTCTAAAAAAGTTTGCTTCATTTTTAATAAACCCACAGCTCAAAGATTATCTCCAAACCAGCAAGTAAATTTAAAGTCATTACGTGGAATCATTATCCCAAGGATTTGCGATACACTAGAAGAACTAAATTCATTGAATATATCTCACAGAGCAATCAGGGCGGATAATATCTTTTTTAATGAATCGGATAAATCTTTCATGTTGAACGAGTGTGTAACATCGCCTCCTGGTATGTTTCAACCTGCTGTGTACGAAGAAATTAACAGACAACTCTGTATCCCATTTTTACGAGGAGAAGGGACAACTGCGACGGATTTGTATGCTTTGGGGATTTTAATCGTAAATTTAGTAAGCGGAAAAGAGCCTTTTCAAAAGTTATCCAATCAACAAATTGCGGAGAAAAAATTTGAACATGGAAGTTTTTTTGCTTTAGTCGCAGAATCAAATTTAGTGAGTTATGACTTGAAAGAAATTTTGCAGGGATTATTGCAGGATGAGAAAAAATTACGGTGGGAAGTAAAAGATTTAAAAGAATGGGTTAGTGGTGTCATTAAGATAAGGAACTTTGTAAGACGTAATTTTAAAACAACTCCTATTGTGTTAGTAGATACAAAAATTTCTTCTGTAATACAGTTTTTACTGTTCGTGATTAATAATTGGAAATCACTGTCTACAAAATTAGATATAAAGAGGATTAAGGATTGGATTGTTAAAAATTTCTCTGATAAAACTTTGGTAGAGAAGATAGATAATATAATCTATATAAGGAAAATGCACCTATCTTCAATATCTTTCAGTGAATTAGCATTGATTGCAATTTGTTTTGCCATAACAGGAGAAGGACCTTTAGTATGGCGTAAATGGGTGTTTATGCCTGATTCTATTTCACAATTATTATTATATTGTTTTTTCGAAGAAGATTCTGTTGATGTATTGAAAGAATTAGTAAGAACAAAGGTTTTAAGTGGAATAGCAAGTTTTTTTAATTTACCCGAGAAAGATTCTTACGAAATTTTAGAGCATGAAATAAGTTATAACTTTAATGGATTGGAGTATTGTCTATACAGATTCAACAATGGTATTCCCTGCATGAGTCCAATTATATTTTCTCAAGTTGCGTTTAATATAAAAGATATATTACCTGCACTTGAAAGAAATGTAAAATCGATCAAAAAATATGAAATTATAGATTCTCATATATTGACATTTATAAACAAAATATTAAAAAATTCTAGTAGCTCAAATTATGGTTTTCAGAATTTAAAAGATATCGAAGAGCAAATAAAAGTTTTAATGTCGATTGAAAATGTAAATGGAAAAGTTATTCCTCATCAAGAATTATCGAAAATTATTATTAATTATTCTAAAGGGTTTATTAATGAATATAAAAATAAAGACACAAAAGAAAAATTACAGAAATTGATTGATGATCCAGACACAATTAATATGTCTTTTAAAGAAATTTATAACATGATTAACAATGTACAGTTGTTAAGGAAAGATATAGACGAGTTCAGAATTGCAAAAAAAAAATATAAAGATATATGCATGAACATCGCAAGGATTTCAGCTATTTATTTAAATAGGCATTCTATATCATCCTATTTTGCTGATAAAATTACATTAAGTTTATGCATGTTTATAGCAATATTTATTTTGATTATTATTCTTAATGTCTTTGTTGGAGGGCGATAAATAATGGTCAGAAGTGCATTCTTCATAGTTGCCGTAATAGCATGCGGATGTTATAAACCTACAATTTTATTGACATTCGTATTTGGGTTATTACCAACATTTTTTTGTCTTTTGATGTTAAAGAGTGAATTGCTGGCTCTTTGTGTTGGAATTTTTAATTTGTGTGGAGTTTTACCGTTCATTATAAAAGCAATAGGAGCGGAAAACATCCCACTTGAACATATTTTCTTTTATTTGTTTACATTTGAGAATTTATTAATAATGTATGTTCCAGCGGGCGTTGGTTTCGTTTTTGCGAAATTTGTATCAAAATTAATTGTAAAAGTTATTGTGAAGCATTACGAAAAAAAGCGGGATGATTTAAAAAAAGAGTTGCTGAAACTGGTGGAAACCTGGGGCGAGGATATAAAAAAATAATTTCAATTTCTCAATCATATATTAACGATTTTGGTTTAGAAATATAATCGTTATGAAGATATTACTTTGGTTGTTAGTTTTTGTCACAAATATTTTTGCGAAAAGTCCGTTCGTTGGGAATTCTTTTTCAATAGAGGTTCTTACGGAAAAAAGTTCTATAAAAAGTTCAAGATCGTTTGAAGGCGAAGGGGATGCTGCTCAAAAAGATGCAAAAACAAGTATTTCTCCTAAAAGTTTTCAATTTTCTCTGGCCAACAGATTTGAATTATCAAAGTATTTTATGTTTATGACAGAAACTTTTGCAAAACTTAACACACTTAACAGTTCTGAAACATCTGGTGAGGTTAAAACGAAATTTACGAAAGGGCCATTTGGATATGGCATAGGTATTGGAATAGGTATTTTTACTGCACCTTTTAATTTGCTTTCCATCGGGACATTTTGTGAGAATATGACGATAAAATTCGAGGATACATCGGGGGATCAGAATTTAGATCAGGACGTTAAAAAATCCTCGACAACAAAATTTTTAAATGGTTTCAAAATAGAAAACTTGACAGCTTTTTCAAAAAATAAATTTATGAAAATAAGTTTGGTAAAGCCGTTTAATGATAAAGTCTCGGCTTGCAATGGGGCTCATTCGATTTCCGGTGTGACGATTGGGGTAGGATTGTCGGTGAAATTCTAAACAGTTTATTAACAACGGTGTTGTAATTTTGCAACTTTTGGAAATATTTTCATTAAATTTTAAAGAATATTATTTTTTATGATATACTTAATTCGTTTTTAAGGAACAAACAGATATGAAAAAAGTTTTATTGACAACAATGTTTGGTGCATTGTTCATGACTTCCTCTTTAAGTGCAAAGGCACAAGCTGGAAGCGTTTCTGGTAAGGTTGCTGTAAGTGCTGGTGTTGCATTTACTTCAAATGTAAAGACAAGTGGAAAAACTGCTGTTGGTGGCGTAAGCGTAACCGAGGCAAAGGCTGCAACTGTTGCTAACGCTGTTAACCAATCTGTGTTTGCTGCTGGTGGTGCCGCTGGCGCTGGTAATGGTGCAAACTTTGAACCTGCAACAAAGGATTTCAAAAAGAAGACGGGTGCTGTTGTTGAGTTGACTGCTGGTGGTGCATATTGGTGCACTGATTCATTCGGAATTGGATTGGATCTTGGTTTTGGTGTTGCAAATGCAAAAATCGAAGATGAGAACACAGGCGATCGTTCAAAAATTTCAAATTCATTCTCAATCATGCCAACCGCAACATATTACATGACGGATAACTTGGTATTGAGTGTTGGTGCTGGTGTCGCATGGACAAAGGTAAAAGATGTTGATTACACACCAGAGGAAGTTGCAACTGCAAATACCACTGTTGTAGGTGGTGCTGGACAAGCTGAGTTTGAAGCTGCTGTAAAAGCATTACTTGAAAGTGCAGCTGTTAAGGGAAAGTTCTTGAAAGATATCACAGCTACTGAGGCAACTGCTGCTGCTGGTGCTTTTTCTATCGCTAATAAGTTGGCATATTATGCAACTGCTTTGAATGCACACAACGCTGCTGTTATTGATGCAAATAAATCATTCAAAACAAAGCCATGCTTTACTGCAAAGGTTGCTGTTTCTTATGTCCTCGGTGAAAATAGCCAAATCAGCTTGGGATACAAATTCACCGGTGTTAAGACAAAGACAAAAGATGGTGGTGAGCACGAGTTAAAGGCTTCTATGCATACAATCACTGCAACATATGCATATCACTTCTAATTCAGGGAGAGTGGGGCTTTTTCCCACTTGATCTTGATTTTTTCTAATTATAGTTCTTTGCTCTTATAAAATCAGTTCACACACATTAAAAAATAAAGCCTAAAAAGAATATAATTAGGAAAAAAAATTTTGTTGCGAAAGGTTCACCCGAACCTTTCATGGAAGTTTATATGAAAAAAAATAATCAACTTTGATTCGATAATTATAGTAATCTAAAAAAGTTAAAAAAGAGTAAATTTCGGAAAGTTATTTTTATCTAAAAACAATTACAAACGAAAGAAATATAATTGCACATACCAAACTTCTTCTGAATAATAATCCGATTACAGATGTTTTGCCTTCCTGAAAGGATCCTTTTGAATATAATTTGGTGTCGTACATTTTAAACCTATATTTAACAGAGTATTTACAAACATTAACTATTATTTTCATCATACATTAAAAGGGTTAATATTTTATTAAAAAGGAAAAATTTTTTTTATATATTTCTTAACGAAAAGTTAATTTTATAGTTGCGCTTTGCTCTCATTTGTTTTATACTTTTCGCTCAGGATGTGTATAATAAAACCTGTTCGTATACCTTCGAAATTTTGGTGTATGATTTGTCATCGTTTTTCGCTTCCAATAATTTTTTCTCTATTTCAAAATCGGTTGGTGCATTGTGAATAATTTTTTAGAAGTTTGCTCAACAAAGAAATTTTTGCTGATTTGTACAGTGTTTTTTCTGCTTATTGGGGCGTATACATTGATGAAGGAATTGCAAAGTTCCGTTTTTATGACTATGGTCGGTGTTGAGTATGTTCCGATCGCGAAAGCTTTGTCATTCATAATTGTCATTCCAGTTGTGTTTTTTTATTCATATTGTGTTGATAAATATACCAATCGTGTTCTGCTTGGATATTCGCTTTTGTTGGTTGGTTTGCTTGGTGCTGTTTTTACGATAATTTGTGGACATGAAACAATAGGGCTTTATAACAAATGTAAAAATACCATGAGGATCACTGGGTGGCTTTTTTATTGGTATATAGATGCATTTTTCCCGCTTTTTGTAAGTACTTTTTGGGCATTTACAAATTCACTTCATAACACTGATGAGGCGAAAAAGTCGTATTCTTTTTTTGTGACAAGTTCGAAACTTGGCGGGATGTGTGCGGCATTGTTAGGGTACTTTTTTTCTAAATCATTTGTGTTTAATATTACAGATGTGACAAGGACTCAATCTTTAATGAGTGTGAGTGTGTTTTGTATTGTTCTTTCTGGGATATTGGTTTTATGTTTTGGTAGTCAGAAACAGTTGTTAAAGCATTTGGATGTCGGTAATTTACCGCAAAAAAAATATAACAAAAAAGATAAGAAGATTGATGTATTGGATGGCCTTAAGATTTTAATAAGAAAACCATATACACTTGGGATTTTTGCAACTGTTTTTTGTTTTGAAATTGTAAATCAGATTATAAATTATCAAAGATTGATTTTTAACGATGTTGCTGCGGCAAGTAATCTTGGTGATTTGAATTCGATGCTTTTTGGACAGATTTTCTTTACTCACGCGTGTGGGCTGGTAATTTCTATCATTGGTACGACGTTCTTTTTTAATGTGCTTGGAATCAGAAAATCTTTGGTGCTTGTTCCGGTTTTTATTTTTGCACTTGTTATGGGATTTTTAATTACCAAGAGTGCACGGGAATTGATGATTGCATATACAGGTGTGCATGTTTTAAGTTATGCATTGGCGTATCCTTTAAGGGAGAATTTGTACGTTATAACTTCTCGTGATATCAAATTTAAGGTGAAAGCCTGGATAGATTCGATAGGTGCGAAAAGTGCAAAATTGTCAGGTCAAGGTGTAAATAAATTCTTGGTTGATATCGGTGCGAAGTATGGTATAAATGCTTTCAACCATTGGACAGCTGCTATATTCGTTGTTATCATAGCGGTATGGATATTTGTGGCGGTTTTGCTTGGTAAGAAATATCATTCATCAGTACAAAAAGGAGAAATTATAGAGTAATTAATACATAACCCTATTTGCAAGTGAGCTTCTTACAGTTTTTTTCGCAACGGATGCTTTATTTATTCTTTTTATTCCAAAAAGTGCTTTTATCCTGTCGCTTATGGTGTTGAAAGAAATATAATCACCTCTGCGGTTGTTTGAGTTCCTTGCACTTACCATAACTGGTTTGGAATAAGAAAAACCATTATACATTGAAAGTTTCGGCAATTTGTTTACCATAGCGTAATGTTTATAGGTTGCGGGAGCATAAGGGGTTTTGTTATAAGAAAGTGCTGCAACAACACTCTTATCACGCAGACATTGAACTCTTACTTTCGCTCTTCCGTGGTAATGGAATCCCAATTTTTTTGCAGCGGCTTCGGAAACGTCGATGATTCTATTGTTGGTCTTCGCAAATGGTCCCCTGTCATTTACCAATAATACTACGCTTCTGTTATTTTCAAGATTCGTGACTTTCACAACAGAAGGGAGAGGCAAAGTCCTATGCGCAGCCGTCATAGAGTACTTGTTAAATGTAACACCCGTTGCTGTTGGTTTCCCGTGGTCGTTTTCTCCATACCAACTTGCATATCCAACTTTATCGTAATCATATGTTGTCTGCGGATAATATTTTGACCCAAAAATTGTATAAGGTTTTTCAGTAATGTGGTGTCTTGGTGGTTGTTGGATCCTGTCGCATGAAACTACATACAAGCAAGATAAAATAACGAGTGTCTTTTTCATTAACTTCATGTATATTATATAGGATGACTTTTTAATTTATCAAGGTTTTTGTAATAAAATGGATCAGGATATAGAGAAGATATGGGGTTTGTTTGTTAAAGTTAATAATATATCAGACATTAAAAAACCTAAAAAACATTCTAGAAAAAAATTTGATAAAACGAAAGAGCATTGTGAGAAAAGTCTCGATCTTCACGGATATACCGAGGATGAAGCATATGATCAAATATATAAATACCTTGTGTTGGCGAAAAAAAGCGGCCTTAAGCGAGTGATTATTGTTACTGGAAAAGGTTATACTAATCCATTGCATGGTGAATTCAGAAAAGGTGTGTTAAGATCCAAATTCCCATCTTGGATGCAATATTCAGAATTGTCTCTTTTAATCAGATCTTTTAAACAAGCAGAATTAAAAGATGGAGGAGATGGCGCTTTTTACGTATTTTTATAAAATAAAAATAATTCTTGACATTTTAATAATAATATGCTACAATAAAAAATCAGATTTTAGAGGTGGAAGATGAAGAAATTTTAGTTTGTAATCCCGTTTGTTTTGTCTTCAAATTGTTTCGGAATGGGAGATGAAATTTCAGAACGGTATTCTAAGGCTTATGACGATATAGATTATACTTTTGGAAAGATGTTTACCAAATACAGGTTGCATGAGGGTTATAGTAAAGAAAAAGAGCATTTACAATATTTGAAAAAGCAAGAGTATAGTGATCTATATGATGGAATATTGTCATACATAATAGCGATTATGAAGGGTAATGTTAATGCTAGCGGTGAACGTAAGATTAAAGAGGATTTCAAAAAGTTTATAAATGATGGAGAGTTGCGTCAGGTTTTGTATTAATAGTGGTATATTGATTTTATTATCAGTTTGTTTTCATGTGCTGGTATTACGATCAGTATTGTTTTTGTATTTTGGTATGTTTTGTTGTCTTTGCTAAGGCTGTATCCTGTGAATAAGGCTTCTTCCGTGAGGAATGCTTTTATTTCTACATCGCCGTTATCACGTCGAAGTGATACTTTTGTTATGATGGCTTTTTTGTTTATGAGTATTTCCATGATGACTTTTGAGGCTAGCTTTTTTTGATCTGCAAGTTGCTCTGCAGCAGTCTTGTCACTTTTTAAAGCTTCGATATAATCTTCGTAGAGTGTTTTATTATCTCCTTTTATTTTATTAGAAAAATAAGATCTCGGATAAGGTGATGCAATTCTTTTATTGGTAATGATTTGTTGATTGGCAATATCTTCATTCATGAAAAAAGGTTTGCTTTCATCATTAATATCAAAAGAGTTCTTTGTAAATCCACAATGACCTTGTTTTATTAAATGAATTTTTAACCCATTTTTATTATTTTCTATCCCTGGTAAAATTAAAGTATCAAAAATTTCTTTTGACTCTTCATCTGTGAATTGCTTTTTTCTGCATATTTTGCACATTTTTCTGCAATAGTTTCTTCTTTTAATAGTTTTCCATTTTTCCCTTGAACCTTCCATCCCTCATCGTTTGTGCTGTTTTCATTGGCTGAATAGCATTGGTAACATGAAAATGCGATGACTAATATAAATTCCAAAAACTTGCTCATATCGTAATGATACAAGAAAAAAGTAAAAAAATAGAAAAATTGAACTAATTAGAATGATATGGAGGACGTGAACATCAAGATTTGCGCGGTTCCTTTTCTTCCATCTGTCAATTTTCTCATAGAGTGGCAGAATTCAAATCCGCATGTGAATTTGTTCGTGATGTCGAAAAGCAAGTTTAGGTTTGCTGTGAACAAATTCTTGTTAACCTCTGGATAAGACACTGATTTCGACAAATCCCTCAACAATTTTTTCGATTGACAGAGATGAGTGAAACCGAAAACAAGTGTAGATCTTGTGTTATACTTTTCTGTCCAGAAATGCCTATATCCAAGGACTGCGCCGTATGAATCGTTTAATTCCATCTCCAAAAATTCGCCACTGCCTCTCATATAAACAGAGGATTTTTCAGCATCTGCCAAGAAAAGTCCTATACCGTTTCCAAAAGTTAACGAACCAAATACAGAATCCTTATTTGCGAATTTATAGCTACCTGACAATCTTGCGCCGAACCCAAGTCCTTTCTCGGTTCTTGATGGCCTAAATACAGTTTTGTCCGCATTGTAATATGTGTTGTTTGTGACTTTCAAATAACGAAGAACACCTGCCATACCGAAATGGGAATTCTCGTTTTTCACCTTGATTGCGACAACTGCTGCAGGAAGAATATCCGAGGAATGGTATTTATTGTCATCCTTTTTGGAATTCTTTGGGCTATATGAATCCTTTTTCTTAAGCACAACATCGCCCGAGTCCGTAGTTTTTGTGTAATAATAAGCGGTTAAAACTCTTTCAAGTGCATACCTTACTTCAACATTATTACAATTTACAACGTATCTCAATTGTGGTACTCGCTTTGTAGATGATCCAGTAACGCCAGGTCCATTGATTTCAGCGGCAGCAGCAGGATCGATAAATGTCGAAGTTGTAAGACCAGCCAAGAAATTTCCTAATGTCATATAAACATGTCTGACTTTCAATTTATATTTGTTAGTAATCGTTGTGCTGTTGTCATCTCCGCCAGAAAAATCGCACTCAAAAAGTGTCTTCAACGGATATTCTTTACCATCAAATTTTGCGATAGAAAAAGTTTCAAGACCGATACGGGAATCGCTGGCAAGAAAGTTATAGTCATTCTTTTTACGTCTTCCCTCATCGTCATGGGCGACATTTGCTGGAAAAACGGACAGGTCAGATGCATATCCAGAAGCATTCTGATGCCTTGTGAATGCACATTTAATGTTTGCAAATCCGTATGGCCTTATATAACTTTCTGTTCCTGGGATAGGGATAAACCCTTTTTTAATTGCGACAGAGGAGCCAGATTTTCCTTGCTTTTTTGCTTCGTCCCAATCTTTTTTCTCTTCGGATGCTGTTTCAGCCTCGGTGACACGGTATGAACCTTGTTCTTCCCTGATGCTTTCCTCTTTTCCGATGGATTTGCTGATTGAGTAACCTTCCGATTTTAACTCAGCAATTAACTCTTTTTTTAGTTGTTCTTTCAATAACGATAAATCATTATTGTTTAATTTTGAATTTCGAATAGATTTTGCGTCAGCAGAGAGGAGCACAAGCCCACCGAGCAAAACGCCAGTACATAATTTCATCATGTTTTAAAACCTTTATAACACTATTACCACACGGATCAATTTGTGAAATATTTACAACTTCTTAAGAAACCCGAGTCATAATTTAACATATAACATAAAAAAAGTTAACAAAATATTAAAATTTACACTTATATTTCCTTAAAAATTGCCACAAAAATAATACACAGAAAAATATAGTTATTTTTATTAAATTTTAATACTGTTTTGAGTTTTTATAAAAATATTGTATAATTTGCATATGGAGAGTTTTGTTCCGGTTTGTTTTTTTAAAACGAAGGTTGAAGTTTTGGATGATGATCAAGATTGGTTGAGTGCGTTCGATCTTGTTTTTTCTGATAAAGGAAGGATAGAAATTTCTTCTGATACAGAATTAGTGATTCAAAGAATAAAGGAGAGTGAAAAATTAATAGATTCATTGTCGGAATACAACTTACCTAAAATTTTAAATAATAACGACAGGTATAATATAATAAGTGTGATAGTTTCTGATTTCGTTATGCCAGGATGTGATGGGATCGAGATTTTTGATAAACTTGAGCATACATGGGTCAGAAAGATACTTATGTCCGCTTTTGTGAATTACACTTCGGTTTGTTCATTTCGGAAACTTTATTCAATAGATTCATTCCTGTCTAAGGATATCATCATGTTCGGGAATAAATTTAAAGAAATTTTGTCCTCGGTTTCTTATAAATTTTTTGTTTCGATTTTCTCGAAGTATTTACAAAATCACAAAAATCTGTCGAATATTTTGTCGAATAATAATTTTTTTGAAACTTTTGATAAATTGGTATGTAACAATGATATAGTGGAGTTTTATTCTGTGGATGATAATGGAAGCTATATTATGAAATCCGCGGAAGGAAAACGTTGTGAGTTCGTGATGCTTGATGAACAAACCGTAATACACAACAATAAAATATTTGCGGAGGTTTTAAATAATGTCGTTCCTGAATATATCTTCATGCATCCGCTGATGTTAAGGAATAATGACGAATTGATCACTGAGAAGGCTATTGCAAACGAGAATAGCAGATTTTTCGAAACAACTAAGATTGTAATAGATGATCAAATATATTATTATTCTTTCAATGAAGGGAGTTTTTTCTTTAAAAATTTCCAGCTTTAAAATTTTACGATGGCATTAAAAAAGGAATATGTTTGCGAGAATTGCGGTGCGAAATATCCGAAATGGATAGGAATGTGCCACAATTGTGGTGTTTGGAACTCTATTAACGAAGTGAATGTTGATACTTCGAAAAACCCTGTAAATCGTGGTGTTACATCTGGTCTCTCGAAGATAGATTTGAAAAATATTTCGGAAATCGATAACAATCTGCACCAAATCCGCTATAAAACGGGGATAGAGGAATTTGATCGTGTTGCGGGAGGTGGCCTTGTAAAAGGTTCTGTCGTTTTAATTGGCGGAGAGCCAGGTATCGGTAAATCCACGCTTTTGCTTCAGATTTCCTCGAACCTTTCGAATGTTGCAAATTGCCTTTATTTTTCTGGTGAGGAGTCCGTCGCTCAGATAAAGTTACGGTACGAGCGTATCAAACACAATAATTCTGATTTTAAAATTGCTTCTTCAAATTCTTTGGATTCAATTATAGAGAGCATCAAAGAGGAAATCTTGAAATCGAAAGATACGATTGTCGTGATAGACTCGATCCAGACTTTGACCAATCTTTCGAATGATTCTTTTGCGGGGAGCATTACTCAGATAAAAACTAGTACGCAAGTGTTGATTGATTTTGCGAAGACAAACAACGTCACGGTGATAATTGTTGGCCATGTCACGAAGGATGGGAATATTGCTGGGCCAAAGTTGCTTGAGCATATGGTTGATGCCGTGTTCTATCTTGAAGGCGAGAAAATTAATAATTACAGACTCTTAAGGGCGATTAAAAATCGTTACGGTTCATCCGATGAGATTGGCGTTTTTGAAATGCGTGCCGATGGTCTTGCCGAGATGAGCAATCCTTCTGAACTTTTTATAAATCGCAGAAAGGTTGATATCCCTGGGGTTGTGACTTTTGCCTCTATCGAAGGGAGTCGTGCGATGATGCTTGAAATTCAATCTCTTCTTGTGGATACGAATTTCCCCGCTCCAAGGCGGTCTGTCGTTGGCATAGACCTCAATCGTCTTTACGTGATTCTTGCGGTTTTGGAATCGATTTGCAAAGTGTCTTTTCAACGCAAAGATGTGTATGTAAGTGTTGTCGGTGGGATAAAGATTTCAGATCCTGCCGTTGATTTTGCCGTTGCTGCGTCGTTGCTGTCTGTGTTCAGAAGGCAGCCGATCAAATCTTCGTATGTGATTTTTGGTGAGCTTGGGTTGACGGGTGAAATCCGGAATGTTACTCAGGCGAATATCAGAATCCGCGAGGCTGCAAAGCTCGGTTTTAATTCAGCCGTGACTTCGAAAAAATTGGAAGGCGAGTTTGATAATTTAACAACTTTCTGGAATATAAGAGATTTCTATCAAGAGTTTTTCGGGTAAGATTAAATATTTATAGGTAAGATGTGTAATAATATTAGATGGTGATCGTTATGAGAGAAAAGATTGTATTTTGTTCATTTGCTCTTGTTTGGCAAAGTTGTTTTGGAAGTTTAACGTGTGAATACTGCAAAGAGCATGCTTATAGATTGTCGGATCTTGCGTGTAACAAATTTCCGAAATGTGAGCATCAGTGCGAAGTATTAAAAACGTTTAAAAAATTAAAAGGGCTTTCAAAAGAAGAGAAAAAGCAAATTGATTATATGATAGAGAAATATAGATCGAGTAAATTATGTACCAATAGTAATTCTAAAAGAGTGGTTACTGAGGTATCTGTCACAGGAAACAAGAAAAGAAGAACAAAATAACTCTCACATTTCCTTATAGATTTTCACGGAATTGACTACCTGGTTTCCGAAAAAAGTATTCACCTTTTGCTTTATAATTTCCGTTGAATATTGCAAATCAAGGATCGAACAATTGTCTTTTGGCGAGATGAAAAGGTGGTTTGCTCCATTCACAGTTGTAAGTTTAAAAGGTGCGCAAAGCTTGGCATACCCTCCAACAATCTCATCCCAATAAAGAAAAATATCTGCGGAAAAAAGTCCGTCCTTTTCGATTAATTTCGTACAAATTGACGAAGCAATATCGGACAGACTTTTCAATTCTTCCATTTTATTTTGTTGATTTCGAAGGTTGATTCTTAGAATTATTTAAAGCAGCGGTTGCAGTGTAATTTTCAATAATATGACTTTTCAAAATTTTTATAATTGTATTTTCCGCAATTTGCACTTCTATCTCGTTATTATCAGAGACCTTTTTCACGGTTCCAACAATTCCGCCGTTTGTGACGATTTTATCCCCGACCTTTGTCGCAGAGATCATTGCAACCCTCTCTTTCTCCTTCTTTTGTTGTGGCCTGATCAACAAGAAATAAAATACGACCATTATTAATATGATTGGAACGATTCCCATAACACCGCCTTGCGAAGGTGCAGTGGCATCGGCAGCATACAAATTACTTAAAAACAACAATACATACATGATAAACTCCCTAAAACTATGCCGATATTATACAGCATATAAGGGGATTTATCCAGTATTTTCGTCGAATACAATTACTCCACAGCTATTAATGAAAATTCTGTACTTGATTCTTGTCTGTACTTATATTTTCCTTTTATAAAGGAATTTTTCACAAACAATTCTTGGATCGATGTCACCTTATCGCTTGCAAGAGCTATGTAGTGCATTATATTCTGGAAATTTTTAGTACAACATTTGTCAGGATCGATATACACGAGTTTCAAATCAAATTCAACCGAATTAAATTTTGCAAGTTTGTTGGTGGTAGTTTCGAAAAATATCTCTGTGAATAATTTCACGAATTCAAGGTATTTTACATCTTTATATAATTTTTGATTGTTTTTATTTTTTATTAGATTTTTCTGCCATTGTTCAATTTTTGTTTTTGCTGTCGAGAATTTGCTGTGCGATGTGCATAAATCCAGTATAGAAGCGGCAATGCCAAGAAGATCTACTTCGTATTCAAAATTATTCAAGAAAACGAAGCCTCCGATTTTCGCACTGTTGGATTCTTGGTCGATAGAAATCATCCCGTATTGCTCAAGGGAATCATAGAAACTATATAAATCATTCCTGCTTTGCAGATAAAGCGACCCTTCAGGCGGAGCGTACAAAGTCCCATTGGTTTCTATACACTCTATCTCGCAAGGTAACAAATTGTCCATTGTCAAGTCATTGCTTGAATATGCAAAGTTCGAACACAAAACAGTTGCACATGTAAATAAAATTGCTTTTTTCATTTTAAACCTCATATATCTAATTCTAACATTTAAATATTAAAAAAGGATTAAAATGAGAGAAAAAATCAGTGATGTTTCTTCTTAAGATTTTTGGAAAGAGAACGCTTAACACTCAATTGCAATAAATTATTCGAAGCAAATATCTTTTCAATTGTCGAGGCCCTGAAATTATAACGCAAAACAGGCGAATGCTTGTTCATAGAAAACTCTGATCTTTTCGCATTATCTTCACGAATATGCCTTGCTCTCTTCTTTGGACGTGGGACATCGCATTCTTCCGGATGGCTTGATTTATAGTCGCGCATCATCTCATTTGCTTGCTGTGAAAGGGGGCTACCTTCATCATTTTCAAACCTTACAAATCTTTGAAAACTGTCGTATTCCTCAGTGTTCGTAATTGGAATGGCGAAAGTTATTCTTTGAATGGTGGTTAGTTTGCGAACATTGGAATTTGCCAAAATTGCAGACATAAAACAGAAAATAGCTATAAAATATTTCATACTGTTCTCCTTGTATAAAACGATATAAAAAAATCAGTGATGTTTCTTCTTAAGGTTTTTGGAAAGAGAACGCTTAACACTCAATTGCAATAAATTAT
>CASESI010000013.1 GCA_949290705.1 uncultured Holosporaceae bacterium
TGTTGGATCAAACGGTATGCCATTATTTGCACAAAACCCATTATTCATAAACATTGAGCCAGCAAACAAAGCCGACATTAAAATTAAATTTTTTTTCATAATTATATTTCCTTAAAGTAAAATTAGTACCAATTAAAACACTGTGTCTTAATCGGTAACTTTATATGTTATACAAAGGATTTTTGTCGATTCAAGGAAAAAATTAAAAAATATAGAGAATAAAATTAATGGAGAATTAAAGATCAAAGAAACGTACTTTTATTATTTTTACAATAAGTATAAAAGACTTTAAAACGTTAAAATTACTAGTAGCTCTTAATTCTTCTTGTAATTGTTTGACTTTTGTGTTTCTATCTTTATATCGTCGTACTATTTCTTTATCTTCTTCAGAAATTTTACTTCCTGTATTAGGGGATTTCTTCTCATCTTCGCCTTCCTTTATACCATCATTATAGTGTGCATCATATTCTTCCTTGGTATATATGTTTGCTTTTTCGGCTTCGTACTGCTTTAACTTTTCTTCAGCCTTTGTTTTATCATTTGTGCATTTATCAAGTTGTTGTGTTAAAAAGAAAGCATTGTCATTTAATTGATCTTTTTCTGCTTTACACTTTTCCAAATCATCTTTTGCTTCTTTTTTTGCTTGTTCAGCTGCTGTTTTTTCTGCTTCAGCTGTTTCCAACTGTCTTTCTAAAGCTGTATTATTTGTATTTAATTCACTATTTTGTGTTTGTAATTTTTTAAGCTCTTCCTGCATGGTTGCGGTACCATTCTTTATACCTTCTTCGTAGTAATCATTGCATAATTCTCCTTCATTTGGTTTATTATCCGTTTGCCACCATGAAAACCAAGATGTACATTGTGATTCATGAGATATTTGAGGTTCATTAAAATACAGCTTGAATTCTTCAGGATAAGTTGCATTTAATCGCTCTATGTCCAATTCTCCGAGTTGGTATTTGGTGCCATTAAGATACAACATAGAACCAGTATCTCTATCCCATATAACATCATGTGCTGCATTACCTAAAGAGTTTGTGACAGGTGTTGCAGGTACAGTTACGGAATAATTTTGATACTGTTTTGCCAATACAGTTGCTACTAATCCTACTCCTACTCCTATAGTCTTTACCCATCCAGGTATCCAGTAAGATTTTTTGTTTTGAGCTGCGAATTCTTCATGTTTACGTTGTGTTTCATCTGCTGGATGTGGGGGTTCTTTTTTTACTTCTACAAATGCTTGTTCTAAATCACTATATGATTGTTGCAATCTTTCAAGTTGTGTTTTTAATTCATCGTATTTTTGTCTAAGTTCTTGTTGTTCTTGTTGTAATTTTTTTAATTTTTCTTCTTTTGTGCTCAGTTGAGTTTGAGCCTTTGTTAAAGCTGCACCTTGTTCTTTTAGTCGTTCTTGAAGTTTTTGGAATTTATCGTTTTGTCCTGTTAATTTTTTTAAGTCATTTTCTTTTCCTGACAATTGTGCTTGTATTTTTTCCTTTGACTCTTCTAATTCCTTAACTTTAGCTTCCAATTCCTTTTTTGCCTTTTGTGCACTTTCAAGACCTTCTTCTTTTTCTTTTAACTTATCTTGTGTTTCTGTTAATTGAGTTTGTAAATTTCGCACTTCCTCTTGTTCTAATTGCTCTCTATCAGCAGGTAATTCTTCATCTTCTTGCTCCTCATCTCGTTGCGTGTTGTTATTAGATCTTTCAACTACAGTAGGAACTTGTGCACTTGTAGATGCAAGTGAGGAATTATTACTACGGAACTTTATAAATCCACTCCTATTATTATTACCAAATCCATCATTAACAATCATTGATCCGGCAAATAACGCCGTCATTAAAATTAAATTTTTTTTCATAGTTTTTTCCTTGTTTATTTCTATACTTACGTTATACAAAGGATTTTCGGTTTTTCAAGAAGATCTAGAAAGGAATTAAAAAAATGGTAAAAAGAAATTAATTAAAATTTATAATCTTGGGCGCTTAAGTTCACCTTCATTGCCGGTACATTGTATAGAAACCTTGTTTATTGGCGTGTGATAGTGTCTGTTTGTGTGGCAAGTTCCTCTTTCTTTGCGTTTATTTGTTGCGAAATTATATCTTTAATCGTTGCCATACACAACTTCTCTTTATCATCACCTTTTTTCGGTAACTTATTCACTATTGAAGTCAACTCTATTAGTGAGAAATTAGGAATTATATCATTTATAACCTCAAAAACTCCTTGCATAGTCTTTACAAGATATCTCTTTATAAAATACGAAAGAGTTTCTGCGTCGATAGTTTTAAGTTTATTTTTGATAATATTATTATAAAAATCATCTGCCTTTGGAGAACATAGTCCTTTCATTTTTACCGCAAATGCAATCAAATCATCTGAAGAAAGATTAGATATGCTGTTTTTAGTGATAAAATCCAATCCACGTTCACCATAAATATCAAGAAAATAGCATGCGGTATTTGGTGAGGTATCAAAGATAATTTCATATTTATTTGCACGATATTTAGAAAATATGGTGTACGTACTTTCGGTAATAGTCTGTACAAGTGTATCAATATTTTCCTTGTTTACGTTAGGTTTGCTAAACAATATGCTTGAATAATAACGTTGCCAACCTCTCAAAGAATCAATTAATATAATAAGGTTGTTTCTAGATATATTGGATAAATTATCTGGATCTTTAAAAAAATCAATAAGAAATTCATTATCTATAATCGCATAGATAAGTGTGTCTAATGAATATTCGAGCCTAGATATAATAGTACGAAGACTTGGCTCTGATGCAACTACTACGTTAAAAATAAGAAAGTTAATCTTATTAACTTTTGTTCTGCAATTTTCATATACTTGTTTTTGTACCTCTGTCAGGTATACTTATCTAATAATATCCATTGCCTCGACTAGCGTTTCTGTATCAAGATTACGTAATGCATCAATTGTAAGATGATCTTCCATTACTATATCAGGATTATTATACATGATCTCCTCGGCAAATTCAGTTAATTGATCTAAACTGCGAAACTCAGCCCAACTATTAACAACCATCGAACCAGCAAATAATGCTGATAAAAATAATTTTTTGTTCATGAAATTTTTCTATAAAATATCACAGACATTATACCGATAATTTTTGTCATTTTTCAAGAAAGGGATAAAAAGAAAGTTAACTTTTCTCTATATATATTGATTGGCTTGGGAAAGCAAACGAAGCTTTCTCTTCCTCAACGATTCTCATGATATTAATATTCAGGATTTCCTTCGTTTCATAAAAATCTTTTAACGCGTTCGTATTCGTAAAACATTGCACTTTGATATCTATTGATGAATCAGAAAGGTTAAAAATTTTTGCATAAGTTGATAAAGTCTGCGAATGATTAAAATTAGGTGAATTATTTATAAAGTCTAATATCCTGTCTCTTATTTTCACCAAAGTCTCCATCTTAGTAGAGTATTCAAGGCCAACCATTGTTTCAATAATTCTTGTTTTCATTTTTGTGTAATTGGTGATAGAGTTGCTTGCGATTTTGGAATTTGGAACGAAAATAGGGGATTTATCAAGTTGTATAACCTCTGTTGATCTTATTCTGATGGCTTTTACAAATCCTGTTCCAACACCTTCGATTTTAACAAGATCACCGACGCTGAATTTCCTCTCAGTCATGATCACAATTCCGGATATGACATTTTCAAAGAAATCTTTCGCAGCAAATGAAACACCTGCACCAAGAACACCGAAACCTGCAATGATAGGGGCGACTTGGATTCCCCATATATTTAAAATACTTGTAAGTCCAATACACAATATAAATAACCTTAAAATCCTGACGATCCATTCTTTTATCCCTGGGATTACACCTTTATAGAAAAATGTTATGATAGGGTCAGACATAAGAATTAAACAGTGGAAAATATTCACCATTATAATTGACATTACTACATTGTTTGCCGTGATTGCAGTTTTCCCAACGAATGGCATAAAGTCAATTGCGAAAAATAATCCGATGATTATCACGAGGTTGTCTAATGACCTGATGATATTTGGTGATATTTCTTCGATGTTGATTATTCGTCTCAAAATAAGCTTTGTTAAAAGTGATGAGATTTGTTTTCTTACAAAATACACACACAAAATAATTCCAACAGCCGTGGCAATGTCATAGATCATTTTAAGATCTAAGTTTTCTAAGTACTTCATGCACAAATATTATTGTAAGTAATTTTATCTTTCAAGCTTAATCTTTTTTTTATATTTTTTAGTTATAATTTATATAAAAGGCAAAATAGAGGGCATAGAAGAATGGAGAGAATCATAGGAATTGTAGGTGCTGGAGTCATGGGCATGGGTATCGCAAAGGCTTTTGCCGCAAAGTATAATGTTATCCTGTGTGACAACAGAACAATTAATCAAGATTTACTTGCTGGCTTTGATATAAGGTTTACAAATGATTTAAAGGATTTGGCTTTTTGTTCTTTGGTGATAGAGGCAATATACGAAGATTACAATGCGAAAATAAATCTTTATAAAAGGTTGCAATCTATTTTAAAACCGAATGCAATTATATGTTCGAATACCTCATCTCTCTCGATTAATGATCTTGCAAATGGGATAAATAACCCGAAGAGGTTTTTCGGTATGCATTTTATGAATCCTGCGAATAAAAATAATTTGGTTGAATTGATTCCATCGGATTTCACTGATAAAGGCTGTCTCGATACAGCGATTGAAATTTTAACTTCTATTGAAAAAAATCCAATCATTGCAAAAGATTCTCCTGGGTTTATTGTGAATAGAATTTTAATTCCAATGATTAATGATGCGATAAATTTATACGAGTCTGGGATAGCATCAAAAGAGGATATTGATAAAGCTATGAAAATTGCTGCAAAACATCCCATTGGGCCTCTTGAACTTGCCGATATGATTGGGCTTGATATAATTTTGAATATTATGAATAATTTCTATGCAAAGTTAAAAACAGACAGGTACAAACCTTCAAATTTATTGATAAAAATGGTTGAAAATAACAAAATAGGAAAAAAAGTAAATGAAGGATTTTATATTTATGATTGAAGTCTTTTATATAATAATCAATTAATCGTTAACAAATTATTAACTTTCATTTAATATTATATGATGCATATTTATTAATTTTTTATTATGCTGCAAAAGTTTATTTTGGTTTTTAATATTATAGCTATAGCAGGGACGATTGTATTTTTTTATGGAACGTCAGTATTTAATATTAGGAATGTTTTGATACTTTCTGTTTGCGTGTTGATTGGATTTTTTGCAAAATATTTATTAAATAAGTTTCACAATATAAAGCAATCTTTAAATAAAATTTCTAATATCTCTGAAATATATAAATCTGTGATTCTCGCAATCGATGATTATTGGGTGATTTTTGATGAGGATTTTTTCTCGAAAGGAATTTCTGATAATATGGCGGATTTGCTTGGTGTTTCAAATGCAGAGGTAAGTCTCAGTCGCTTTCTGAATATTTTCAAAGATTCTTTAAAATTTGAAGAGTTTAATATTGCACTTTCTGATCTTAAGACTTTTGGAAAGGAAATGAATATTACAATCCAAAATGCTGAAAAAGTTTTTAATGTAAAGGCCAGGAAATTTGCGGTTAATGGTGATATTTCTTACATTTTTGTGATGCAAGATATTACCAATATTACAAGCAGAAATCTTAAACTTGAAAAAGAAAATAAAATCCTGAAAGGTTCGGTTGATCTTTTAAACGCTGTACTTGACGCAATTCCTATGCCAATTTGGGCGAGAAATCAAAATGCTGAACTACGGTATTGTAATGCTTTTTATGCAGATATAATTGGTGAATCGAAAGAGAATGTGATAAACGATAACATTCCAATTGTAAAAGGTGAAATTTTCGGAGGAGGGAATTCTCTTGCAAAAAATGTTCAAAAGACTGGAAAACAGCAGGAAATCCTACAAAATGTTAATGTAAATGGAGAACGTCAGACGTTTGATTTTGTCGAGGTTCCAATGAATGACAATTCAACTGTCGGGTATGCATTAAATAAAACTCATGAAGAAATTGCATTGAAAGAACTTGATAAAACAATTATTGCAAACCAAGATGTTCTCGAAATGCTTTCAACAGGAATTGTGATTTTTGGTGCAGATATGAAATTGCGCTTCTTCAACTCTTCATATCAAAAATTGATGGAGATGGAAGAAACTTTCTTGCATTCGACTCCGAAAATTGCTGAGGTTTTGGAAGAGATGAGGATTCGTCGTAAAATCCCAGATACAATAGATTTTAAAAAATATAAAAAGGATAAAATTAATCTTTTCACATCGATTTTCCAAAGTTATCAAGAATGCGAATATCTTCCAAATGGAAAATGTCTGCGTGTGATGACATATCCAAATCCTCTCGGTGGAATTATTCTCTTGTACGAAGATATAACGGATAGCTTGATCCTTGAAAGAAAGCACAACAGCCTGATCGAAACACAAAAAGAAACAATCGAAAATCTATACGAAGGTATTGCTGTTTACGGAAGTGACAGCAAGGTTAAAGTTGTGAATCCTGCCTTTGCGAGAATTTGGGGATTGCAAAATGGTGAAGTTTCAAAAGGATTCCATATAGCTGATGTTGTTGAAAAAATGAAGAGATTCATGAATTACGGTGATGATTGGGAATTTTATAAAGCTAATTTGGTTGAGAACTTGACGGATCGTATTCCAAAAACCGGAAAAATTTTCAGAACGGATAATTCGGTGATTAACTTTTCATACATTCCTCTATCTGACGGAACGCATGTCCACAGTTATATAGATATCACAGATTCGTGGAGAGTTGAAAAAGCTTTGTCTGAACGAAACAACGCTTTACAAGAATCAGATACAATTAAATCTAAATTTATAAATGCTTTGTCTGATGAATTGATAGAACCGATTGATAAAATTATAACTTTGTCGTCGAATTTGGAAAATAAACTTTCAAGTGAGATAATCGTCTGTTCGAATGAGCTTAAAGAAATAATTGTAGACCTCAAAGATTTCGTGTCAATCGAGAATGGGTTGTCTCATGTCGAGAATAAAGAACTTTACCTTGATGCTCTGATTTCAGACTCGGTCCGTATCTCGAAACAAAGGATTATAAATAAAGATATCACTTTGAAATATAATGCGGATAAATGGATTTTGTTGATCGGGGATTACAAAAGGTTGCGCCATATGTTTGTAAATCTCATTATCAATTCCTATTACGGAAGTGTCACAGATGAAATAATTCTTGATGTTGAAGAGGATAAAGACGAGGGAAATATAAACTTCACAATTAAAAATATAATCGCAGATGAAGATGAGATTATAAAGAACGGTATTATCGATAAATTGCCTGCAAACTTGATGAAGATTATAGAAATCCACGGTGGAAAAATAATCGCATTTAGTAAGAATAAATACACGAAATTCTATCTCCCAATTTACAGAAAAATCGGAAGTTCAGACGAAGAAATAAACGAAATTATAGCATAAAAAAAAATAAATGATATTATATACAGGAAGATGCTCTGTATTAAAAAATTTTTTACTTATGTTATTTATTTCATAAGGTCATGTCTTTTTAACCTAGTTTTTTTCCCGTATGTTGCTAGTATTGCGATTGTTTACAAGTTTGTAAGTCCAAATAAATATCAAAATCTGATAAGAGCCTATTCAAGGGTTTTTCACTTGATTGTAAAATATCTTGCAGGGATTGATTATAAACTTTTTAATACGGAAAATAAAAAACCTTATCCTGTGATATACGCATTAAAGCATGAATCAGCATGGGAGACGATGGCACTTATCCATGTATTTTCTCCGTGCGTTTTTGTTTTGAAAGAAGAGCTTACCAAAATTCCTGTATTTGGTAAATTCTTGACAGATGTTGGAATGATTGCGATTGACAGAACAAGTGCAATTCAATCTGTAAGGCAAATTGTGAAAGAAACGAAAGCTGCTGTGCAAAAAGGTAATTCAATTGTGATTTTTCCAGAGGGAACAAGGGCAAAACCTGGTGTTTTAAATACTTTACAAAGTGGGATTTATGCACCTTATTCCATTAACAAATTACCTGTTGTTCCTGTATTTCTTGATTCTGGGAAATTTTGGCCAAGAAAAAGTTTTTTAAAGAAATCTGGAACTGTTACTGTGGATTTTCTGGAAGAAATAAAACCTGGACTTGATAAAGATGAATTCATGACAAAACTCACCTCGGCTTTTCAAAATAGGATGAATGGAGAAAAATGAAAAAACTAGCAATATCGATTACTTTCCTTGTTTTGTTGTTACCTTTGATAATAATAGGTGTGCTTGATTATAAATTATCGGAATACGGTGTTTCATATAAAAATCGTGTCATCAACTTGAAAAAATCTAGCATAGAATTTCACAATATGGTTTTTAAAAAAGATGATTACATGCTGAAAAGCCCAGTCGTGGTTGTGAAATTTGACCTTTTGAAACCAAGTATGCTGAACATTTCTGCGAATAGTATGACGGAGACAAAAAATAAAATATCTGCCAAAAATATAAATTTGGATGTGAAGGATTTTTATAAAACATTTCGTGTCACGGTTAAAAGCCTGAATTTTAAAAATTACGGAATAAAACTTTCTGATTTTGATGTAACAAAAAAATTCTCCGATTTAAATGGAACATTTCGCTTGGCTTCGTCCTTGGATATTTTAAAACTTTGTGATCGCGATAAAAACAGAGTTGCGTATGACATATTTTTCAAAGAAACTTCTTTGATTTCTGTGAAGAATCCTTTTAAATTCTCGATAGAGGTTTCTGAATTCCCTGTGTATAAGATTTCAACGAACGATGTGAAATTTGGAAATGTTGATTTCGAAAGGGTGAAACTCTCTGTTATAAAACTTAAAGATTCAACATACAGGACAAAGGCTGTTTTTAATCTTAATAAAAAATCAGATTTTAAAATTAACGGAACTGTGATAAAATTTCAACCTCTGAATGCAAAATTTAAGATGCTTCTTAATAATGTTGGGTTGTTTGATGCTGTACTTGGAAGACAATATAAAAAAAATAAAATATATAGTACAGTTTCAAAGTTTTTTAATATAAATATTGATAATATAATCAGGGCGTTCGATTTTTGTATAGAGGACGGAAAACTTAAAATTAATTTATAAGAGGTGATTTATGGAAATGCAAGGTAATACAACTGATTCAGTCGAAAAATTACAATCTGCTGTAAACAGCAAAGAAAGGACAATGCTTGACATCACAAACGATGATGGCGTTGTTATTCAGCAGATCGAATACATGAACGGTGTTCCTGATGGGCGAGGAATCACATACGACGTGAATACAAGACAAAAAGTTCAAGACATGCAATTCAAAGAAGGGAAGTTGCATGGCGAGATGATTGTCTATGACCAAGTTGGCAACATCACTGCAAAGCTTAATTACGACAACGGTGTTTTAAGCGGCCCATGTGAATTTTATATGGATGGAAAATTAATCCTATCCGGACAATACGCCAACGGTCAATACGACGGAAAACTTACGTATTATGACACCTTCCAAAATATTGTTAAGGAAGAGAATTACGAAAATGGCCTTAAAAATGGCAAGTCCGTCAGTTATGCTCCTAATCACCAAGTATTAAAATCGGAGACATATTTAAATGGTAAATTGAACGGAGTCAGTGTCTCGTTCTACCCTGGGCTTGATAACGCTATGCATGAATACGCGGATTACCAAGACGGAAAAATAAATGGTATTGCAAAAATCTTTTATGATGATGGAAATTTGCAAGAAATTAGGGTATACTCGATGGGTAATATTGTCGGGGAAATAAAAAGGTACGACAGAAACGGTAACCTTATAAGTTAGGATTCTTCGTATTTTTTCCCTTTAATTTTTTTGAAGAGAATTTTATTATGAAGGATAGCTATTTAATTGCCGATACAATTTCCAGATTTCTGGAGGATCATAAACTTACCGATGTTTTATTAATTGACCTTAAGGATAAGTGCAACATCGCGGATTATATGATTATCGCGACAGGAAGTTCAGGCCGTCAGATCAGCGCTGTGGCGGAACTTTTAATTATGGAATTAAAAACACTTGGCATTAAGGATACCATTGTCGAGGGTGATGCAACCTGTGATTGGATCTTACTCGACACTTGCGGTATAGTTGTGCATCTATTCAAGGGTGATATACGTGCGTATTACAACCTTGAGGCACTTTGGAATACAAACGGTAAATAATAATAAAATTCCCAATGATCCAACTACGTATTCCATTCGAGATCAAAAATCCCTTTCTACCTATTTTTAAGGATTACCAGAAACGCTTACATTGGAAGTTTTCTGTAATCAACAAGAAACCTTTGAAGTTACTTGCGAATACAACAAAGGATGATTTTATAATCGCACTCGATATACATGGCACAGAGATGGACAGCGTAGTATTTTCCGCACTTATAACTTCACATCTCGCGAATTATAAAAACATAATTTTCGTGATAGGGGGTGACACAGGACTTGACGAAAATATAAGGAACTCTGCAGATTTTAAAATTTCCTTTGGATATAATACCTGGCCACATCAACTTTGCTCGGTCATGTTAATTGAGCAAATATATAGGGCAGAGACGATTGCAAATCATCACCCTTATCACAAGTAAACTCGTCATTATATAATTATTTATTTAATTTTTTTTATTATTATTCTATCTATTATCTTCTATAGAGGTTCAGTTTTTCCTTCTGAGTTTCCCTCTTTCATCTCTGCTGTTTCGTCTTTTATTATCTTATATTATATAATGTCTTTCTTTTCTTTTTATATATACTTCTTATTATACTTCTTCTGTTGACGAGTTTTTATCAAAGACTGCTTTTGCAATAATTTTTGCAGCCTTTTCAGTTGGACTCATATCACGATTTCCAGAGAGCATATAATTTTTAAACCTCTCTAGGTCGTCTTTCATTTTATCAAATTTTACTTTATCACAAAGCAAGTCAGTTGCCATTTCCGCAATCTTTTTAGGAGATGCGTTTTGTTGCAACAACTCTGGATATATATTCTTGTTCATTAAAATATTGACAAGGCACACGTACGGCACCTTTATCATATGTTTTACAATAAATGCTGTCAGGCAATTCACCTTGTATATTATAATCGACGGCGTTTGCGATATGCCAAGCTCAAGAGCAACCGTTCCAGACGCAGCAATCGCAAGGTCGGATTTTTTAAACAATTCATATTTCGCCTGATCATCATACACCAATGTCGGTTTCGGGATGGTCTTAAAAGTGTTCATATGACCCTCGATATATTTTCGGGTCGTATCCGTAATTGGCATATAACACCTTATGTCGGGAAATTTTTTATACAGTAATTTCAACGTGTTCGCAATTATCGGCAGATGCCTTCGCACCTCTGAAATCCTGCTTCCCGGGAGGAGAGTAATAATTTTCGATGATGTTTGTGATTCCTGATCCTCTTGAACATGTTCCTGTTCGTGGTGATTGGAATCATTGGTGCGACTAGAATTATTGGAGTGACTCTCGTCAGACGAGAACAAAAAATCATTCTCAATTATATTATGCCCAACGCAGAAAGTTTGGATTCCGTGCTTTTCAAAGAATTTATTCTCGAATGGGAAAAGCGTGAAAAGATAATCGACAAGGCCTTTCAAGTTTTTCGCGCGATTTTGACGCCATGCCCAAACGGAAGGAGCAACGTATTGGCATTTGATCGTCTCGACATCTCTTATCCTTTGGAAAAGCCGGAGGGCGAAATCCTGAGAATCGATGGCGATCACAACGTCAGGTTTTATGTCGCAGATGTTCTGTTCGGTGTTTGCGAAGATGTCCACGATTTTGGTCACGTGCCTTACAATTTCGACGACGCCCATATAGCTTAACTCTTTAGAGCTGTATGACCGTTTTAATCCTTCTTGGCACATTTTGTCGTCACCGATACCATAGAATTCTACGTTGCCGTTAAATTCCTTTTTCAATTTTTGCATTAAGAGAGTGCCGATCGTTGCGCCGGACTCCTCAGTTACGATCATGAAGATTTTTTTTGTTTGTTCGTTTTTTGATTGATTGATTTTTTCCATTTTAGTCTCCTTAGTTTATTACTTTTATAAATATATTGAACTTTTTCGCAAGTTCCATCGTTTGATTCCTGTCCACGATGATCGTTTTGTTTGCCTTGATCGCGATTCCATCAAGAGCCGCATCCTTCGCATTCAATATCGTGTCAGGTCCAATTGTTGGAAGGTCAGCAAGGTCGGTTTGATTCACCTTTGGAAGTTTCACCAAAACTCCACCTGTTTTTGTGTCACGTTTCAATGATTTCACCCTTCGCAAAAGGTTATCCGTTCCCTCGATCGCCTCAATCCCAAGCACCAAACCGTTTTGTATAACGATCGCTTGGCCAATATCATGCTTGCTTAGGTCATTTAGAATTTTCTCGCCGATCTCGATATCTTTCAAATTTTGCTTTGAAAGCGGCATGAAAGAATCATCAAGCCGTGCAAGCAATTCTGGCGCCGTGTCAGGGATAGAGCGAATCTTAAACCCACGCTTTCGCAACATATTCAAAATAGTCGTCAGCAAATTATTATCTCCCTTTTTCATATTTTTATAAATCCTAAAATACCAATAAAGTCCGGTGAAGTCGAAATGCAGATTCCGAAATGACGGCCGCGAAAGACCGCCAATGAAAAGCAATTCGTCAATTTTATGCTGTCCCAGCAACTTTAAAATCTTCCCGATTTGCCCGATGTTCATGCGATATAAAACATTGTTCGGAGCAGAAATTTTTTCATTCCCAAAAATATCAATTATCAGAACATTCTCACCGCGATTTAAAAGAATGCCTTGGACAATGGCCGGAAGATCCCCAGAACCGGATATTATAGCAAGCATAAAAAATGGAGCGGGCGAAGGGACTTGAACCCTCGACCCCAACCTTGGCAAGGTTATGCTCTACCACTGAGCTACACCCGCTGAAAAAATACTTAACTACTATAGCATACTTTTTTTTAAAAGTCAAGTAAAAAATTAAAAAAATATTAAAAAATTTTTAGCCCACAAAAAATGGGCAATAGAGGAACAAAATCAGATGTAATAATTGTACAATTAACCAAAATAAATATCAAGTAAAAAATATTAACTTTTTTGTGGTAGAGTTTTTATATAGAGGAGTTTTTTTATGAAAAATTTTAAGAAAATTTTGTTAGTCGCTGTAGCTCTTTTTGTGAATGACAGCTTTGGGATGATGAGCAGATTAGCACCAAAGATTACTACTGTTAAAATTATCTTTGATCGTACTTTTTCATCTATTACAAATATAAAAGATTTTACGCAGCAAGTGGTTAGTAGGGCACAGGATGTTGTTGGAGGAAAATTGGATCGTATTGATGAAAAAAATAATAAAATAGTTAAGAGTATTACTAATTATTTTGCTCAAACAAGCTATACTAAGTCAACTGCAGAGAATGTTGTTTTTTTTAATGATTTTAATATCAGTCTTAGCTCGGTAAAAGATTTTTTGTTGGACAGTTTTGCTTATCATGATAGTAGAGTACAAGGGCATGTAATGTTACATTTTGATAGTCCTAAAAAAGTAAAGAAAGCTATTGAAGAAATACCAACAGACTCTAGAGTAACTGATATTGTTAAAATTGTAATTGGCAAAGATAATTGTGATACAAAAATAATTACAGATAATATAAAAATAACTAGTATGTTTATGTTTCAGTCATCAAAAAAGTGTGCTTTAGTATTTAATTTCAAAAAATATGAAGATGCCACAAAAGTAATGTTACGTAAAAACGGTGTTAAAGCCAAACTTTTTCCATGTAAAGTAGATACAGTAGTAGCTATATTGGATAGGTTAGACACGATATGTGAGGATAAATTGATAACACTGTACGGATCCAACCAGCTTGAAAAATTTGCTAAGAAAAATAAAGGAAACAAAAAAACTGAGAAAAAATTACGGATATCTAATTAAAACATCCAAACATTCAAACTCGTACTCTAACAATTCAGAGATACTTTCAGTGTTTTTAGAGTTGAATGATTTTAATTTTTGGAGAATGCCGGCTTGGTTGTCAGTAAGGGAATCAATAAATTTGAAATAACCGTCCCAGGTATAGTTTTGTACGTACCCAGCACAGTCTAAGAACCACATTAATCCGAACGAAATTTTCTCGTTATTAAGGTTTTTGATCAAGAAATTCAAGTCAGAGATTTTCATATCGTAATTTTTGTATCTCGCATACATGCTGTCCCGGATTTCTTCCTCGCTTAGTTTTGTGATATTTTGGAAGAAATCAACGGCTTTCATAGCGCTTGGGTCAGGATGATTTTTACAGAAATTCGGTGTTGCAACGGCAAAAGCACGGGCGAGAGAAGGCCTTAACATTCCAAACTTTGCCATGATCGAAGCATTCACGGAGAAAACGGATGCAATAATGATTAGGATTTTTTTCATAAATTTTTCCAAAAAACAAACTGTATCAAGTATAACGCAATCAAAATCAGATATCAAGCGAAAATAAAAAATATTAACTTTTTTGTGGTAGTATAATTATAAAATTGATTTATCCCTTTTTGTATGGGGAGTTTATATTTTTATGAAGAGTAAAAATGAAATTTTGGAAATGCTGAAACCTTTTGGTTTGGTGTTCGGAGATATTGGGACGAGCCCTATATATACTTTGTCGGTGATATTTTTAACATTGCCAATCAATAAGTTTAACGTAGTTGGTGTTGTCTCGCTTATTATTTGGACATTGTTGCTTATCCCGCTTGTGCAATATTCTGTGCTTGCCATGAGTCTTAGCAAAAGGGGAGAAGGGGGCGAGATTGTGCTTTTCGAGATAATTTCACCATTGCTTAAGTCGTCACGAAAGGTGTTTGCGTTTTCTATTATTACCTACATTGGGATTTCGTTAGCGATAGGAGATGGTGTTATCACACCTGCGATCAGTATATTATCCGCGGTTGAAGGTATGACACTTATCAACCCGAATATATCGAAGACTACAATTATAATCATAGCGTCTTTGATAACGTGTGTATTGTTCGCAATTCAAAAACATGGAAGTGGGAAAGTGTCAGGTGCTTTTGGTCCTTTGATGTTTTTGTGGTTTGTGATTTTGTTTTTATTCGGAGCGGTTTATGTTTTTGATATGCCGTATATCCTTATGGCTTTAAGTCCACTTGCAGGGATAGAATTTTTGGTGCATCATGGGGCGCATGGTGTTTTCGTGCTTGCCGAGGTGATACTTTGTGCAACGGGAGTTGAAGCGCTTTATGCCGATATGGGACACCTTGGAAGAAAACCTATACAAAGGTCTCTTTATGTTGTTTTGTTTGCCTTGATCGTGAATTATATGGGACAAGGGGCATTTTTGTTATTGTTCAGTAATCCAGATCATGTGCTTTTCGGAATGATTTTGAAAGGAGCACCTTTTATATATATGCAGTTTTTGGTTTTAAG
Organism: uncultured Holosporaceae bacterium; assembly: GCA_949290705.1. Taxonomy (GTDB): domain Bacteria; phylum Pseudomonadota; class Alphaproteobacteria; order UBA3830; family CASESI01; genus CASESI01. The sequence goes on from CASESI010000013.1 coordinate 15,527, forward strand.
TTTATTTGCAACGGTTATCGCTTCACAAGCTATGATAAGTGGGGTTTTTTCAATTGTGTATCAAGGAATTACAACAAAGATTTTACCTACATTTAAAATATCATATACTTCTGAGGAGGTTCAATCACAGATATATGTTGGATCAGCGAATAAGTTTTTATTTTTTGCAGTTTTGATGATTATATTTTTATTTAAAACCTCAAGTAGTTTGGCCTCGGCTTATGGTCTTGCTGTGACATGCACTATATCCTTAACGGCTTTCGTTATGGCAGTGATATTTTATATCAAAGGAAATTACGTAAAGTCGATTACAGCGGTGTTTTTGCTGTGTGTGGATTTAGTATTTTTACTTACAAGCTTAACAAAGATTTCGCAAGGTGGATATTGGTCAATAGTAATCGCTATGGTGCCATTTTGTTTGATTTTGGTATACTCTATTGGTAATAAAAAATTACACTCTAGAACGGTTAGTTTTTCCGAGGAAGAATTTTTATCAAAGTTTAAGGTGTTATATAACGATAGTGTAAAAATACCAGGAACCGCGCTATTTTTGATCAGAAATTTAAAACATGTACCTTCGTATGTGATGAGGACAATGTTCGTGAATAACATCATTTATGAGGAAAATATATTTTTAAATATTGCGAAAACTTCTGAACCTTATGGTGTTGAGATTATATACAGAACACTTGATAACGGGATAAGGTTGTTCCAGATAAAATCTGGGTATATGGAAATTCTTAATATAGAATCTTTGCTTAAAGCAGAAAATGTTAATGAAAAGGTGATTTTCTATGGAATAGAGGAAATTGAAACAGATAAAAAAATATGGAAGGTATTTTCTTTTATCAAAAAAACAACACCATCATTTGTGGAGTTTTATAAACTTCCTTATACCAAATTGCATGGTGTTACAAATCAAACAATTGTGTAAAATTTATGGAGGAAAATGTATATATTGCTGAGTTTTGAAACGTAAAAGTTTTTAAATCTTGAAAAATTTGATTTAATACCATAAGCTTAGTAGTATAGGTTTTTGTTTTTATTATGAAAAATTATCCTAATGAAATGTTAAAGAAGCTTTTTAAAAGAATGTATTTGATACGTTATTTTGAAGAGCAAGCTGCTGTACTTTACCAAAAAGGACATATAGCTGGGTTTTGCCATCTTTATATCGGGGAAGAGGCTGTTGCTGAGGGGGTTTCCGAAAACGTGACAGCAAAAGATTCGATTATCACAAGTTACAGGGATCATGGTCATATAATTCTTGCAGGTGTTGAACCAAGAAAGGTTATGGCTGAACTTACCGGAAGGATAGGGGGAATATCGAAAGGTAAGGGTGGATCCATGCACATGTTTTCAAAAGAGCATAATTTTTATGGTGGACATGGTATAGTCGGTGCTTCTACACCAATTGGTACAGGTCTTGCATTCGCACATAAATATAGAGAGGATGGCGGTATATGCTTTGCATTCATAGGTGATGGTGCTGTTAACCAAGGACAAGTGTATGAGTCATTTAATATGGCTTCTCTTTGGGAATTACCTATATTATATGTGATAGAAAATAACCATTATGCACTTGGTACAGCGATTAAGAGAGGATGTGCAACAACAAATCTTTCAATCAGAGGTTCCGGATTTGATATCCCTGGCAAGCAAGCCGATGGTATGAATGTTTTTGCTGTTTTGGAAGCGGTTAAAGAATGTGCAGAATATGTAAGAAATGGAAATGGTCCAATGATTTTGGAACTTGATACATATAGATATCGTGGTCATTCTATGTCTGATCCTGCAAAATATAGAACACGTGAGGAGGTTGAGAAAGTTAAAGAGACACGTGATCCTATTAAAACGATAAAGATTGAAATGCAAAAAGCAGGAATTCCGGAATCAGAAATTGATACGATTGAGAGAGAAGTTATTGCAATTGTTGATGATGCTGCAGATTTTGCTTTGAAATCACCAATTCCAGAGGATTCTGAACTTTATACTGATATGTTGATATGATGGAGATTTGAAAGATGGGTTTAAAAAATATAGCTGTAAGAGAAGCTCTTCGTGATGCAATGGCGGAGGAGATGAGAAGGGATCCAAATGTTTTCTTGATGGGAGAAGAAGTTGCAGAGTACAATGGGTCATATAAAGTTTCAATGGGACTTCTTGATGAATTTGGCCCAAAGAGAGTAATTGACACCCCTATTACAGAGATGGGATTTTCAGGGATTGGTGTTGGTGCGGCATATGCAGGATTACGGCCAATCGTGGAATTTATGTCATTCAATTTCGCTATGCAAGCAATCGATCAGATTATCAATTCTGCATCAAAAGTACTCTATATGTCTGGCGGAGATATAAAATGTCCAATCGTATTTAGGGGGGCAAATGGTCCATCCATGAGGCTTGCTGCGCAACATTCGCAATGTTATGCAAGTTGGTATGGACATTGCCCAGGTATGAAAGTTGTTGCTCCTTTCTTTGCAGATGATATGAAAGGGCTTTTGAAGGCTTCGATTCGTGATGAAAATCCTGTAGTGTTTTTAGAGAATGAGCTTTTGTACGGAATGAAATTTGATGTTCCAGAGGATGATGATTATCTTGTTGAGGTCGGAAAAGCCAGGGTTGTACGTCAAGGTAAGGATGTGACGCTTGTATCATTTTCTTATGGTATGAAATATTTAATGGATGCAAAAGATGCGTTGACGGATGCTGGGATTGACCCGGAGATAATTGACCTACGCACGATTCGTCCTTTGGATATTGATACAATTTTGGAATCATTGAAAAAAACGAACAGGTTGGTTGTTGTTGAGCAGGGATTACCTTTTGCTGGAATTGCGTCAGAGATTGCAATGCAGGTTATGGAGAAAGGTTTTGATTTACTTGATGCGCCTGTTTTACGGGTGACAGCCGAGGATGTGCATGTGCCTTATGCAGAACGTTTGGAACAGATTTCAATTCCAAACACTCAGAAAATTTTGGCAGCTGTTCGTAACGTTATGGGTAAATAAATTTAGAGGTTTTTTATGAAGAATATTTTAATGCCTGCCCTTTCCCCAACGATGGAGAAGGGGAATCTTGTTTCTTGGTTGAAATCCGAGGGTGATAAAATCGAGCTTGGAGATATCATTGCAGAAATTGAAACGGATAAAGCAACGATGGAAGTTGAAGCGATGGATAAAGGTGTGCTTGGGAAAATTTTGGTTAAAGCAGGAACCGAGGATGTTGCTGTGAATACTCCTATTGCTGTGCTTCTTGAAAATGGTGAAAATCCTTCTGATATTAAAGTTGATGCAGTTGCTGATTCTGGTAATAAGAATGATGCTGAACCGAAGTCAGTAGTTTCTGCGCAGGACCCTGTTAAAAATAATGATGTACCCGGATCAAATAATGGTACAAGGATAATTGCATCACCTTTGGCGAAAAAGATCGCTTCTTTAAATAATATAGATTTGTCGAATGTTTGCGGAAGTGGTCCAAATGGCAGGATTCAAAAAGCAGATGTTGAGGTATTGATTGGTAATGGCAGCTGTTGCAGTAGTAAGAGTGAGCAACCTAAATGCACGAATTCCTTTGCACCAATTTCAAGTGAGAGGGATAAAGATGGCCTTCCACCTTATGAATTTTTGAAATTGTCTTCTATGAGGAAAACGATCGCGAAAAGGTTGGTTGAGTCAAAACAGATGGCACCACATTTTTATTTGACTGTTCCTATGGAAATCGATGAGCTTTTGAATTTAAGAAAAGTTGCAAATGCGGCTTATGATATGAAAATGACGATTAACGATTTCATTATTAAAGCTGTTGCTATGACATTGATGAGCGTCAAAGAGGCGAACAGGTCTTGGTTCGATGGTGTTGATGTAAGGCAGTATAATACAGCTGATATTGCGGTTGCAGTTGCAATTGACGGGGGACTTATCACACCAATTATAAGGTCGGCCGAAAAGAAGACTGTGCGTGAGATTTCGATTGAAATGAAAGATTTGATCGCAAGGGCAAAGTCTGGAAAATTAAAGCCAGAGGAATTTACGGGCGGAACATTCTCTATCTCGAACTTGGGTATGTACGGTGTTGAGCAGTTTGAAGCGGTAATTAATCCACCTCATGGTTGTATTTTGGCTGTTGGTGCAGGCAAAGAGACGGCCGTCGTTAAGAATGGAAATATACAGGTTGCCAATGTGATGAAAACCACTTTGTCCGTGGATCACAGGGTCGTTGATGGCGCTGTTGGTGCGGCTTTCTTAAAGCAATTAAAAATTTTCATTGAAACACCTTCTATTATGTTAGTGTAATTTTTTACACAAATTAACTTTATCATGTGAGGAGTTGTATTCTGTGAAAAAAAATAAATAAAATACAAACTATCTGTAATAAAACATAATGTATATTATGTAAAATAAGAATCTAGTTTTTAAAATATTAATCTATTATTAACTTTTACTTACTATTATTTTTATTGGTTTTAATGATAGGTAAAACAAATGTATAAAAAGTTTTTATTTTTAAGTTTTGGTCTTAATTTATGACACTTGCAGACTTATTGCTATCGAAAGATATTGATAAGGATTCTAAATTTTATAAACAATTAAGAACGTCTTTTGCTCTCTCGGAAAAAGAGGTTATCGGTGATATAGAAACTTTGCAAAAGCAATTGGATGACTTAAATTCGTCACTTGGGGAATTCAAATTTTTAACTCAACGAGTATCAGCACCTTTGATCAACACAAGAGATGCAGAAAATCTAACTACTACAGAAACAGAATAAAAAGTTTCCAAACTCTATTAACTTTCTTTTTTATATAAAGAAAAACATGAATAAAAAAATAAAGAAATAAAAATTTATTGAATTTCTACGTAAGTGCCACGCTTTTTCGATACGAACGATACAACACCATCTTTTAATGCGAATAATGTGTGATCGCGTCCAATTCCGACGTTCAATCCATTGTAAAATTTTGTACCACGTTGACGGACAATTATATTACCAGCAACAACTTGTTGTCCACCAAACTTTTTCAAACCAAGCCTTTGACCTTGTGAGTCACGACCATTCCTGACACTTCCACCAGCTTTCTTATGCGCCATTTCAAACCTTCCTTTTTAAAACCAAAAAACTAAGCAGCAACTATATTCTCAATCTTCAATACAGTCAAATGCCTTCTGAAACCATTCTTACGACGATGATTCTGACGACGTTCCTTTTTGAAAACAATAATCTTTCTTGCACGAATTTGCTCCAAAACAGAAGCCTCAACCTTTATCTTTTTCAAATCTTCACCAAGAGTAAGTTTACCATCCTTGGAATAGAGCAAAACATCATCCAAAACAATCTTTTCACCAGCAGTAGCCTCAGGTAACTTTTCAACAAAAAGCTTATCCCCAACAGAAACACTATATTGCTTACCGCCGGTTTTAATCACAGCAAATTCCATAACCTAAAAACCATAAATAATGTTTCGAATTATAGCATAGTATTGTTATTTTGTAAATCTATTATTTTCAATTTGACATTTTTGATAAATTTCATTTTGGAATTTTTGATATCGTAATCAAAATTATCAGAAGACAATTCGGCCCTTTCGTTAAAATTTACGACTGTTTTAGAATTTGTATAAACTCTTTTTTCGTTAAAATCAAAATCCAACTCTTTTGTGACGAGAGAAAATTTAGAATTTTTGTAAACAATATTCGTTTTTAATTTTCCTGATGAGCTTTCGATATTAAAATATCCTTCATCAGCGTTGCATACTGAGTCAGCAAAATTTAATTCAACCTTTTTAAATTTGCAATATTTATCATTAACAGATGAGAATAATGATTTTATGGTTATTATATTTCCTTTCTTATCAAAAAATTTCAAAACTGAATTTCTTCCGATACTTTCATTTGGAATTGATACAGAGGAAGCATTCAACGCACAAAAAGCAAAAGCAGTTAAAACGTACATTATGAAATATTTTTTACAAGAAATCATTCTCATAATATACCAGTTTTAGAATTATTATCCAAGCATCACAATTGATCCAGATACTTTATTAATTGCAGAAGATTTTAAAGTTAATGCGACGGAAGATTTAATTTCGGCATTTAAACTAGATTTTAATGTCATATTCATTGTCGTTTTTAATGTGAATGTTGCGGCATCGATATTCATAGTTGCAGAAGACTTTATTTTCATACTTGTAAGAGATTTGATTTGCATGCTTGAGTTGGATTTTAAAGACATTGTGGAAACAGAGGATACATCTACTCCTTTTTTACTTGAAATTTTTGTATCGCCAAATGAGGACATTGTTATTGCTTTTGAGGCAGAAATATCAAGATTTCCTCCTGATTTTATTTTCATATCATTTGAAGATTCGATTGTGACTTTTTTGGCTTTTATAATTAAATTATCAGAAACTATCACTTCATAATTTCCATCTTTTATATTAAGTGTGGAATTTCCTTTTTTCAAATTAATGTTAAAATCACCTTTTTCAATAGTAATAGTTTTATTGTGATTAATGTTTTCTTCGAAGTCTTTTTCAGCCTTAATTAAGATTTTTTCTTCCCCTCCTTTATCGTCAAAGCTTATTTCATTAAAACCTTTGGCATCTATTGATTTTGTCCTTATTCCTGTGATTGTGTCTTTTGAATTATTAAAAGGAGGTCGGTTTTTATCATTATATAAAGTGCCAAGCACATAAGGTTGGTTTGGATCTCCGTTAAAGAATCCTACTATTACTTCTGTACCAATTCTTGGTGTGAAGACTGATCCAAATCCAGAGCCACTAAAAAATTCTGCTACTCTTATCCAACAAGAGCTATTTTCATCTTTTTTAGAATCATTTTTATCCCAAAATAAATGTACTTTTACACGGTTAAATTCATCTTTATATATAGTTTTGTTATTCGGTCCAGTTACAATTCCTAATATGTTGCCGTAAATTTTAGGAGACTTCGTTTTTAAATCAGGAATATATGTGTTTGATTTTTTGATACAATTAATTGAATTTCTATATTCTGCCACAATACCATTATTTAAAGCAATATTTTTAAAAGTATGAGAAATTTTTGTAACAACGTACTCTTGGTTTAATTCATTCGATATGTGGTTTGAAAGTTTAAAATAATATCCGGCACTTAGAAACGGATAAGCTGATTCTCCATAATAATCTTCCGATAGATTTTTATTAAGTTTAGATCTTAATTTGACTATATTTTCACCTGTATTTTTGTTGGTATAATTATTCCATTCATAATATTCTTGATTTTGGTTGTTACTTTCTTTTTCTATTAAGTTTTTATTTGTAGACTCGAAGTCATATGAAGAAGTTATATATTTATTGTTATTAAATTTTCTTACTTCATTAAAAATTAGCATTTTTGCAGGATATGATTTTGTTAAATTTGTTGCGTAATCGAGAGGAATTTCATTTTCACATGATGGTTTTAAATATGAATTTGATGCATTTGAAATAACTATTTTGGTGAGGGTTTTAGAAGATTCTGTATATTCAAAAAAATAAAAAAGTCCGTAATATTCCATTATTCTTGAAATAAAATCAAAATCTGATTCATCATATTGTACGCAATATTCAAGTGATTGGTTTGCAAACTCCCCTATCACATTAAATTTAGTTTCTATCTGTAATTTATTACTTTTTATTATTTCAGAAATTATTTGTTTAGGAGTTTTATTTTGAAAACATCTGCTGTTGTTCGTTAATTGTAATTTGAATAAAGGATGAGAGAATTTAATTTTGTAAGAGTCATATTCTATATCTTGTTTTTTAAATTTTCCGATAGATTCTATTTCTGTGATAATTCCGCAAAATTTTCTTTTTTTCTCATGAAGAGAAATTTCGAACGAGATTGTTTTTTCGAGTAATTTTTCAAGTTGTAGATTATTATTTTTTATAAAAATTAATGTCTCTCCAAGATATAAATTTGAAATTTCCTCATTAATGCGAATATTGTCAGGAAATATTTTTTCAGAGATTCCATCTATCTCACACTTGATAGTAAATTCGTTTTTATCAAACTCTGCCATAATTTATTATTATTGAAAAATTATTAATGTTTAATTAAAAAATTACATTAATTTGTATCCTATCGCTTCTTTCAAATGAATATCTGAAATAGAATCGGAATGCGCCAAATCTGCTACTGATCTGGCAATTTTTATAATTTTGAAATAGCTTCTCGCAGAAATGTTTTTTTTATTTGCATAATCATTTAAAAATTTTTCAGCAGTATTTGTGATATTAGAAGAATCTTTCAAAAGTTGGTTTGGAAGTTCATAATTCAATAAATTATCAGGAAATCCATTTTTTGTCATACGTTGTTTTTGGAATTTTCTTGATGATATGATTTTCTCTTTTATTTCCCTACTTGTAGGCTGAACCTCGCTTGAAACAAGGTCTTTAAATTCGACCTTTGGAACATCAATTTGTATGTCAATTCTTTCAATTAATGGGCCAGATAGCTTTGATAAATATTCTTTTTGGCATTTATTTGTCCTTCCGCATTCCCTCATCGGATCACCGAAATATCCACATTTGCAAGGATTCATAGCAGCAATGATTTGAGGTTTTGCTGGATATTTTATATGTGAATTTGCTCTTGCAACGATTACGTATCCGGTTTCAAGAGGTTGCCTCAGTGATTCTATCGTTTGTCTTTGAAATTCTGGAAGTTCGTCAAGAAATAAAACCCCTCTATGGGCAAGCGATAATTCTCCAGGTTTTGCTTTCATACCTCCACCAACAATTGAAACTAAAGAAGCGTTGTAATGCGGATCTCTGAATGGTCGTTTTGTTATTAATCCATTTTTTATTTCTCCAGCAATACTGTAAATCATGGTAAGTTCCAAGGATTCCTGTGGAGTTAAATCAGGCAATATTGTGATCAACCGTGAAGCTAGCATAGATTTTCCTGATCCAGGTTGGCCAATCATTAAAACATGATGCCCACCATGAGCTGCTATCTCAAGTGCTCTTTTTGCCATAAATTGTCCCTTAACATCACTGAAACATTTTGATGAAAATGATGAATTTGTATCATCCTGTGAGGAGTCACTTTCAAGTACCGGTTTTGGGTGATCAAGAATTTGTGTTCCTTTGAAATGGTTTAAAAGAGCTATTAATGATTTTGGGGCAATTATTTCTATGTCAGACGCCCATGCGGCTTCTCCTCCGGATTGAAATGGACATATTAATCCCATATGAAGAGAACTTGCAAGAATTGCTGTTGGTAAGGCTCCAGCAACCTTTGATATTGATCCATCAAGTGATAATTCTCCTATCGCGACAAAATTTGCAATATCATCTTCTGAAATAATTCCCATGCAACACATAATTCCAAGTGTGATTGGTAAGTCGAAATGGCTACCCTCCTTTTGCAAATCTGCAGGAGCAAGGTTTACGGTAATTCTTCCATCAGGAAATGATAGCCCAATTGCAGAAAATGCACTTCTGATACGTTCTTTTGATTCGGCAACAACTTTATCAGGTAGGCCAACGATGTTAAAGCAACATAATCCTTTCGAAATCTGTACTTGAGTATCAACGATTGAGGCATCTATGCCTTGGAATGTGACAGTCTTTATGTTTGCAAACATGAAAGATATTTTAAGTTATAAAAATTAAAAAAACGTAACCTCGACACAACTCTTTTACTTATCTTGTGTAGACGTTTTTTTTATATGTGTAGACGTTTTTTTATAAATGTTTTTACGTAATCTTTGTAAAGTGATATTACAGCCTTAAAGTAATCAAAGTCACACGGGCAAAAATTACATGAATCAAAACGGGTAACAATGTATGCAATCCCATTACAAATTCTTGATAGAATTATTTTCTGCAATATTCCTTGACAAAGTATAGCATGTGTTGATTTTTGTAGATAATTATCTAGCTCTTCGCTAAATGGAGGTACAAGATTAACAAAGTTATTTTTCAATTCCATAATTAAATCACTATTTCCAGCGTTCTTAAGTACAGTGTCTATCTCATGCAGATAAAATTTTTGAAATTCGGATTCAAATTGCCGTATTTCTTTATAACTACTACGCAATTGTTCCAGCGAACTAATCGAATCAATCTCATCACATACAAACTGATCAAAAAGCAGAACGTCAAAGTCAGAAAACAACAAAGAAAAATAAAACAAAGAAATAAAAAGTAATCCCTTTTTCATAGGGACACTACCTTGAATAAAACTCGATCACCAAATTTGGCTCAATAACAACAGGGTAAGGAACATCAACGAGCTTTGGAGCCCTTAAGAATTTTCCTTTCATGCTTGATGAATCGAATTCGACATATTCTGGAACTTCACGCTCTTGTGAGGCAATAGCATCAAGAACATTTTTATTTTCCTTCATGCTTGGAACCAAGGCAATTTCATCATTATCACTTACTTTATACGAAGCAATATTTACCCTTTTTCCATTGACAAGAATATGACCATGGCTGACCATTTGCCTTGCAGCGAAAACAGACGGAGCAATTTTCATACGATAAACCACAGCATCAAGCCTTCTCTCGAGCAATTCGATCAAGTTATCATTACTATCGCCTTTCAACCTGATTGCTTCCTTGTAGATATTCCTAAATTGCTTTTCAACAATGTTACCGTAATATTTCTTAAGCCTTTGCTTTGCTTTTAACTGCACACAATAATCAGATAATCTCTTCTTTTTCGCACCATGCTGACCAGGACCGTAGTTTCTTGTATTTAGTGGGCTCTTTACCCTTCCCCACAAATTCACCCCCAAACTACGATCTATCTTAAATTTTGAATTTAATCTTTTTGTCATAATTTCTTAATTTATAATAAAAATATTGTAAATTATAGCATCGAGAATTTGTATTTTCAAGTAATAATTAAATCAAACTATTGATATTTTTTTACAACTTGTTTCACTTTTTTGTGATCTGTAAAATTTGACGAAAAAATATTTCCCCCTTTCTTATTTGAAACAAAAAACAAAAAATTTGAAGCAATTGGATGTAGAACAGCGTATATACTGTCCCTTCCAGGATTGCATATAGGTGTTACAGGCAATCCCTTCATTCTGTAAGTGTTATATTCATTTACAACTTTTGTATCATTTATCAGTAATACAGATTTATTAGTTTTATACAATGCCGTTGGACATGATTGAAGCCTCATTCCTTTTCGTAATCTTTGCATGTATATATAGGCGATTAATTGTTTTTCACGTAATATAGATGACTCCTTTTCGACGATGGATGCAAGTTTTATTACATCCTCTTTTGTATTTAATGTGCACAATTCAGATTTGTTTTGAAATTCTCGATCAATGTATTCTTGCTGCTTGTTTTGTATAAGTTTAATCAATGATGATTTAGAAGTATGCTTTGCGAAACAATAGGTATCAGGAAGCAAAGTTCCCTCATCAATTGGATTTTCTGTATCATTATTTATATTACTATCAGAGTTAATTTTATTAACCACATCATCAGAATTTTCTCCTTCTATGATGGTAATTTTATGAAAAATATTTGGAGCCTTCGAAAGTAATTTTATTGCATCGTAAAGACTTACCTCATTCGGTAATGAAAATTCTCCATATTTAATTTTATCAAAATTCGCATTTCGATTAAGCATCATTCTTACTATGAATTTGTTAGTGGAAATTTTTGCTTTAATTATTTTTTCTGTAACAGAGTTTATACTTTCACCTTGACCAATTTCAATAATGATTGAAGATTGATATTCACTATTAGAAAATATAGATCTATAAAAAAAGATTCCTGTAAAAAACGCAAAAGTAAAAACAGTAAATGAAATAGAAATTAAAATTTTTTTGTTCATAATTAACTTATAGCTTTTGTAAGTATTTTTATATCTTCGTCAAACGAAATGTCAGTTGAAATTAATTCCTCAACCTTTTTAACAGCGTGGATAACAGTTGTATGATCCCTTCCGCCAAATTTTCTTCCAATATCAGGTAATGACAAAGTCGTCAATTTTTTTGATAAATACATAGCAATTTGCCTTGGTCTTGCTATATTTTTGGACCTTTTATCAGAATACATATCTGAAATTCTGATTGAAAAATGTTCAGCAACTTTTTTTTGTATATCTTCAACCGTAACCTTTCGGTCGTTTGCCCTTATAATATCGCTTAATATGTCTGTTGTCATTTCAAGGGTGATTTCTTTATGTGTAAGCATTGCTTTCGCAACAACCCTGTTAAGTGCACCTTCAAGCTCCCTAACATTTGAAGTCACCTTTTGAGCAATAAATTCAAGAACTCTCTTTGGCACTTGATAATCCAACGTTGATGCCTTATGTTGCAAAATCCCGAGACGCAATTCGTAATTTGTAGGATGAACATCTGCAACAAGTCCCCATCCAAGCCTTGACTTCATACGCTCTTCCATTCCATCTAAATCACTTGGAGAGGAATCTGCAGATATAATAACCTGCCTATTTTTATCTACTAGTGCATTAAAAGTATGAAAAAATTCCTCTTGGGTTGATTCTTTCCCGCATATAAATTGTATATCATCAATCATCAAAACATCAACAGACCTGAATTGCTCTTTAAAATCCATTGTATTCTTAAACCTAACGGCTTTTATAAATTCGTACATGAATTTTTCAGCAGAAAGATATATCACCTTACGGTCTGGTTTTGTGTGAATTATATGCCAAGCTATTGCGTTTAAAAGGTGAGTTTTACCAAGTCCAACTCCTCCATAAATAAACAGAGGATTAAATTCCGCAGTGTCTGATTCTGCAACCCTCATCGCTGCTGCATACGCAAATTCATTAGATTTTCCAACAACAAAATTTTCAAAAGTAAGTCTTGGATCAAGCATACCAGCAAGTTCAGCATTGAAACTCGATACAACTGAATTTTGATCATTCAAATCCGATTGTATATCAAGTTCTGATTGTTTATAATTATCAGAATCATTTTCAGATTTAAGTCTGAACTCGATTTCTTCAATTTCACTTGTTTCAGAATTTACAGCGTCCTTTATATCACTTGCGTAATTATTCGAAACCCAATCTAATAAAAATTTATTTGGCGCGATAATAGATAAAATAGTTCCATGTCGTAATTCTACGGAAAGTGGCGAAATCCAACTTTTAAAAACGTCTTCCCCGTATTCAGAAGACAATTTGGAGCATACAGACCTCCACAACGCAAAAACATCCATGATTAGACATTATAATAAAAATAAATAAAAAATAAAGTAAGAAAAAAGAATAGTTAAATAAGAAATTATTTTGCGGCAACATTAATCGCCTTGTATTTTGCATTTAAACGTGAGATTTTACGAGCAGCAGTATTTTTATGCATCACACCTTTTGTAACACCGCGTTGTATCTCTGATTGAACAGCAGAAAAAGCAGCAGGCAAAGCTTCCAAGTTCTTTTCAGCAAGCGCAACCTCAAATTTTTTGATAAATGTCTTGATTCTGCTTATTCTTGATTTATTTATAGCGGCCCTTTTACGGTTCTGTCTAACCCTCTTCTCAGCCGACTTTGTATTAGCCATTTAATATCCTTTAAAAACAATAATTGTCGATATTCTATTAAATCTCAACCAAAAAGTCAATAATTAATAAGTGTTGGATGAGACATATAATTATTTTTCAGAATTTTTAGTATCACTGTTGGACTGATTTTGATTTTCTATATTACCATTATCCTGATGTTCCGTTTTTAATTGTTTGCTCATATATACCCAACTTGCATCACTTGCAAATCCACCTCGTCTAAAATCTTCTATGAATCCATTTTTCGTATAGAACTCAACATTGTGAAAAGACATTGTTTCTAGATATATAAAATCGCAATTGTTATCTTTTGCATAATTTTCAGCATACATTAAAAGTTGTTTTCCTATACCTTTTCCTCTGCTCTCTTCCATTACGTAAAGTTGAGATATCCATAATTGTCCACCACAAATTGCAAATAATATTACACCTAATAATTTAGAACTTTCTTGATCAATTGCTGCAAGGCAAATTTCATCACTCCAATAATTTTTTATACCTGTCTGTCCTTCTGCTTGAATATTAAATGCATCGTATATTAAGCTATATACATCGCCCTCAAATTTTATATTTTTAAATTCTATACTCATAATCATATTATTACATATTTTTGTTAACTAATTCTTAACTTTTTTGCGTAATCATTATTTATGTTGCGCTTAAAAAACGTAAAGATAGTGTTAACTATTTTCTTTGTTGGTTTTTCTGGATTACTTTCATTAAAATCTTCAATAATCGATTTGGATTATGATGATAAAGGTGTATATTTCTTTGATCATGCTTTGTTAGTAGGTAATAGCTATAAGTATGACTCAGAAGAAATAAAAGAAAAAGTACATTACATACACACAAAATTACCACATTCTGCAAGATATATAAAAAAAGATTCATCTAACCGTTTGGGCATAACTCCATATCCAGAAGAAAAAAGAACATTTATTATTAACAATAAAAAAGAATTAGAAGAAGAAATTATAAAAAGGGTTTTTAATTATTTAAAACAAGAAAATACAAATCATCTCTTCAGAGTAGATCTATTTGGGATGTTTTTTAGAACAGCAGTTGTGGCTGTGTTACTAGATTTTAAATTAATTAGTAAAGATATGTCTGAAAAAATATTATCCCATTTGATGAAATCAGTTTTAAATGCTTGTGATTTTGTTGATAACAGTTCAAGAGAGAGTTTTTACGGTGAAGAATATCAAGAGTGTTGCTTAAAAAAATCAACAAAACACATCGCTGAAAAATATGAATATGATGATGAAGACTTGAATTGTTTGAAACTAATGTCTGAGTACTACAACAAGAAAAATTTACTTCAAGATCTTAAAAATAAATATGAAAAAACTCATAAACGCGTACTCAGTGGTGCCAACCAATTGAAAGGAGTTTATAAATTTTTTACAGATAAAATCGACCTCTTATCCGCCAGACAGTATACACGAAACAAAAAACAGGCAATGATTAGAGATATAGAGACAATAATAATTGATGAACTTAATAAAATAGATCCAAACATGGTTTCTCAAAACTCTATCCGTGCAAAAATAGATTATCTCGTCATGAAACGTAGTTATAATATTGACTCGAGCGATAACTCTGATGATTACGAACACGCTATAAAAGGGGAAGAAGAATTATCTAAATTAATGAAGAATTTATATTTGAATATACGAAATACAATCTTTGCAAAATACCAATTGAAATATTAGATATTTTTTTATTTTTCTTTTTGTTACAATCTTTTCTTATGAAAGAAGTTTCCGTATCGGTTTTGTGCTGTGATTTTTTGCACCTTTATGATGAAATAACAAAAGTTAATAATGATGACATAGTATCAACTATTCATCTGGATATTATGGATGGAATTTATGTTCCAAATATTTCTTTTGGATTTAATATCATTGAACAAATTCATTCCGTATCTACAAAACCATGTATAGCACACTTGATGATTTCTGACCCATTAAAATATATTTCAAAAATTTCGGAAATTGGAATAAAAGAAATTATTATACATTTACACAACGACCTTCAGTATATGTCACGATGTATAAAGAAATGTGAAAAATTGGGTATTAATATTGGCATTGCTTTAAATCCAGAGGATTCTCCTGGTGTTATTGTTTCAAATGACATATTCAGAGAGATATATAAGGTATTAATAATGACAGTAAATCCTGGATTTGGTGGACAGAAATTCGATCAAACTCAGCTCTCTAAAATCGAACCTATAAAAAAAATCCTACCAAAGGCGAAAATAGAGATCGACGGTGGTGTGAAATTCTCAATGCTTGACGACATAAAAAATGTCGACTGTTTTGTAATAGGTACTGATTTTTTTAAGAAATAATCATTTCTTAATCTTCCATCCGCCACCCAAAGATTTGCAAAGGTCAACTATCGCGGATAGTAAATTCGAAGTCGCAGTTGCCTGATCAATCTCTGCGTTCAATAAATTTCTTTCGACATCGAGCAAATCAACGAGGCTTATCAATCCAGATTCTTTCTGTTTCGATGCCAAATCAAAACTCTTCTTTAATGCATTCTTTTGTCTCGTTCTTGCGGCCAAAATCGCCCTGTTTTGTGCATTAACAAAAACAGCATCTTTAGTTTCTTTAAATGCAGTTTGAACAACCTTTTTGTAATTTGCTTCCGCTATTTTATATTCTGCAAGCGCCGCCTCTATTCCGTATTTTATTCTTCCAGCGTTAAAAATTGGCATAGCAATTCCCCCGCCAAAATTCCATGTATTTGAAAATCCATCGAACAAATCACTAAGTTTTGAAGACTCGAATCCGTATCCTGTTGTCAACTTTATTGATGGAAAAAATGCAGCCCTAGCGGATCCAATATTGGCATTTGCAGCAATAAGTTGCATCTCTGCGGCTTTTACATCAGGACGCAAAGCAAGCAACTCTGAATGTATATTTGCAGGTACAATATTTAAAAAATTTATATCCTGCAATTTCAATCCCCTTTTATTCTTGGTTTCAACAATTTCACGTGGAGATTTTCCAACAAGCAATGACAATGCCGTTTCCGTCTTCTGCCTTAAAGATCCAAGGTCAAGTACGACTGTTCGGACTGCCTCCATTTCTGCTTCAACTCTTAAAAGTTCAAGTTCTGTCGAATACCCATTTTCGCGTCTGTTCTTATAAATTTTATAAGTTTCAATTCTTGAATCCAGAGTTCGCTTTGCAATATCAATCTTCTCATCCAACGTTAAGAGTGAAAAATACAATTTTGCAACTTCCGACGTAATAGTCAAAAATACTGTATCCTTTGCCGCCTCTGTTGCTAACATTTTATGAACAGCAGCTTTGGATGAGTTTCTGTACTTTGCAAACAAATCCAATTCATAAGACACCACCCCACTTGCGGAAAAATCATTTTGGTGTAGTTCGAAATTTGGCATAGCATTTGAAAAACTCCTCATCATATAAGAATTAGATGACAAACTTGATCTAACGGCATTTCCTTGCAAATTAACAGATGGCCATAAATCTGCCTTGCTAATCCCAGCAACAGCACGAGCAGCATCAACTTTTTGTATTGCCAGCTCCAAATCCAAGTTATTGTTGATTGCTTGATATTCAAGCTCATTCAATACTGGATCATTAAACATTCTCCACCACTCTTTCTGAGCGTATTTGTTCAAAATTTCGTCATCATGCGTTTTCGGCAAATCAAACTTTGGAGCATTATACTTTGGCGCTAAAGAGCACGAAGACAATAAAGAAGTTAATAATATAAAGTTAATTTTTCGAGTTGATTTTTTCATATTTCACTCCTGTTAATTTATTTGTAATTTTAAATACTAAAATAAAAAATAAAGGTATAAACAATGGTGCAATGAAGGTTGCTCCACACATACCACCTATAATACTCGTGCTAAGGGAATGCCTACTTGCAGATCCTGCTCCTGAACTTAACGCTAATGGAACGCATCCAAGGATAAAAGCAAGAGATGTCATGACAATAGGACGGAACCTTATTTTCGCAGCAGAAATTGCAGATTCCAACAATGTCATATGCTGCTTTTTATAAAATATCACGGCAAACTCTATGATCAAAATCGCATTCTTCGCAGCAAGTCCAATCAAAGTCACAATTGCAATCTGGAAATACAAATCATTACTATATCCTCTTAAAAATGTTGCAATCAGTGCACCAAATGCAGCAAACGGAATTGCAAGAAGCACAGCAAAAGGAAGTGACCACATTTCGTATTGTGCCGCCAAAATCAAGAACACGACCAAAATACCAAGCAACAATACATATGAAGAAGATCCGCTTGCCTCCTTCTCTTGATATGCAGATCCAGTCCATGACACAGCATAATCATGTGAAGAAATCTCATCGCAAATTTCTTCAACAGCTTTCAACGCCTGTCCAGAAGTATACCCTGGTGCAGGATTTCCCAAAATTTTTGCAGCAGGAAGAGAATTGAATCTTTCAACAACATCCGGTCCGACGGTTTGTTCAAGAGTGACGAAAGTTGAAACAGGAATCATTGTGCCTTTATTCGATTTTACATACACCTCATTCAACTGCTCTGGGAAAGCACGATACAAATCCTTTGATTGCATCATCACTTTAAAATTTTTACCAAGCTTCGAGAAATCATTCACGTATGTGGAACCAAAAGTTGCCGCAATCGTATTATAGAGCTCATTAATATTCACACCCATTGACATAACTTTCGCATCATCCACAACAAGTTTGAATTGAGGCGTACTTGCGTTAAACGTAGTTCTAACACCACTAAGCTCTGGTCTTGTTGCAGCTTTCAAAACGAATTCACGTGCCTTACTTTCAAGTGCTTTTGCATCAAAATCTCCCAAAGACTGCAAATAACATTCAAAACCACCGGTCGTACTCATACCAACAATTGGTGGAGGGGTAAAACCAATTACCATCGCATCCGTTAATGTAAACGCTCTTGCCATCAACCTCTGAACAACAGCCTTTGCAGACAATTGTTTTCCCGGCCTTTCTTCCCATGGTTTTAATTTTGCGAATAACGTGACAGCGTTATTTTTCGGTGCACCACTCAGCAAATCATAACCAGCGACGAAAATTGTATCCGCAACAGCAGGATCAGATTTCAATATATTCTCGACCGACTCACCAACATTCGAAGCTCTTTTCAAAGAAGCGGAAGGATCCATCATACATGCGGACAAAACAATTCCCTGGTCCTCATCCGGTAACAAGCTTGTAGGGGTTATTTTAAATAAACCGTATACTATAAGGATTATTCCAGCAAAAATCGACAAAGAAACCTTTGTATGGGTCGCAATATACCTTACGACTGATATGTAAAATTCTGTAACTTTTGCGAAAATCTCATCAAACTTATCAAAGAATTTATTTGAATGCTTCAAAGAACTATCATCAAGGAATAAATTACACAAAGATGGTGTTAATGTCAACGCCACAAATCCTGAAATCACAACGGAGACAGCAATCGTAATCGCAAATTGTTTATACATTATTCCAGTAAATCCGCCCATGAAGCCAATCGGAATAAATACCGAGCACAAAACGAGCACAATCGCAATAACAGGGCCAGAGACTTCGTCCATAGCCTTCAACGTTGCTTCGTATACGTGCATTTTCTGTTCATGCATAATTCTTTCAACGTTTTCTATCACGATGATTGCGTCATCAACAACGATACCAATCGCCAAAACAAGTCCGAATAGAGTTAACGTGTTGATCGAAAACCCAAGCAACATCATTCCAGCAAATGCCCCTATGATAGAAACAGGTACAGCAAGACATGGAATTAATGTTGTCCTGAATCTCTTTAAGAATAAATACACAATCAAAAAGACAAGTATCATAGCTTCTGCAAGTGTTTTTATAACCTCTTTAATAGAATGCTTGACGAAACCAGTCGTATCGTACGATACCTTGAATGCTGTTCCCTCTGGAAATCTCTTCGAAAGTTCTTCTATTTTTTTATTAACAAGTGCGACAGTATTCAAAGAATTTGCCCCTGGAGATAAAGAAACCATAATAGGGACTGACCTTTTTCCTTGAGTTTTACTTTCAACTTCATAACTTTGCGCACCAAGTTCAATCTCCGCAACATCTGATAATTTCAAAGCATTTCCGTTTTTATCTGTTCTTAAAATTATATCTTTAAATTGATTTTCTGACTTATACCTTCCGCTTACAACAATCGAATAGCTTTTATCAGGGTGAACAGTCCTCATAGGTGGTTGTCCTATCTTACCAGCAGCCCTCTGTGAATTTTGCGCCATTATCGCTTGATACACTTCAGAGGTAGAGAGTTTATATTTATACAATTTATCTGGTTTAAGCCAAATCCTGATTGAATAGCTATTTCCAGTCATAACCTCGGCATTACCAACACCTTCAATTCTTTTCAGTTCTTCTGCTATATTCAAAATTGCATAGTTACCCAAATACGTTTCATCATACAAATCGGTATTGGAATAAAATGACCCAACTTCCAAGATAGCAGGTGACCTTTTTTGCACAGTAACACCGTATCGACGTACATCTTCTGGGATTAATGCATTCGCCATTTGCACCCTGTTGTTGACATTAATCAATGCCTTATCTGGATCCGTACCAACTTTGAAAGACACAGTGATATTAAGGTTACCATTACTGGACGAAACAGAGTTCATATAAATCATATCCTCAACACCGTTGATCTTATCCTCCAAAACGCTCGCAACAGTTTCAGATAAAACTTCAGCACTTGCCCCAGGGTATTGAGCAGAAACCACGATTGTAGGAGGAGTTAAATTCGGATATTGTTCAACTGGAAGATTTTGTATAGAAACAACACCTGCGATCACAATCAAAAGTGACGTAACAGTTGAAAAAATAGGTCTATCTATGAAAAATTTTGAAAACATAATGTCCCCCTAATTTTTAGGTGTTTTTGCAGAATCTGTTGAACTATTTGAATTATTCAACGTCTCAACCGTAAATTGTTTTGGGAAAGGTGTAACCTTTGCCCCTGCTCTCGCCTTTATAATCCCTTCTGTAATGACCTTATCGCCACTTTTAAGACCTGCAAAAACTATCGCATAATTTTTCAAAAACTTCACCTTTACAGGTTTAACAGTGACAGTATTGCTTTCATCAATGGAATAAACAATATTACCAGCAGCGGTTGAGATAACTGAACTTGCAGGAATTATCAATACATTTGTATACGCAGCACCGATAACATTTACCCTTACAAATTGCCCAGGCAAGAATTGTTTATTGGTGTTTGGGAATTCCGCTTTAATTGATATACAACCTGTTTCTGGATCCTCTGCAGAGTCAATAAAGATTATTTTTCCTGTCTCAATAGAAGGCGTCCCATCTGCCGCTATCAATTGTACTTTATAATCCGATGGTTCAAGTAACTTCAAGACACCATTCTTATATCCCGTTGACATGTTATTCCAAAATGTTCCAGACAAATGAAATTCAATATGTAAAGGTTTTATCTGCACCATAGATGTTAAAAGTCCAGCGACGTTTATCAAGTTACCAATAGACTTCTCCTCTTTACGTACAATTCCCGAAATAGGAGCCTTAACATCCGTATAATCAAGATTTATCCTCGCAGTATCAAGGTTTGCTTTCGCAATCTCTACATTCGCCTTGGCTTTTTCAAATAAAGAAAGTGTATCATCGTATTGCTTCTGGCTTACAGCATTCTCTTTAAACAACTTTGATGTCCTTTTGTAATCTCTCTCTGCCCTTTTCATCTCGGATTCAGCTTGTGCAAGCGCACCTTTCGCACCATCGAAAGCATTCAAATATTTATCCTTATCTATCGTGAATAAAACAGTTCCCTGCTCGATATACTCACCCTCTTTGAATTTTCTTTCCTTTAAAATACCACTCACCTGCGCACGGACTTCTGTCTCATTCGATCCGTAAACTTTTCCAGGTACTTCAAAATTAATAGGGAGATCACCAACAATAACTTCCGAAACACCCACAGCTAACGGTGGAACAGCTACTACGGCAGGTTTCGACGAAAAATGATAACAAGCAAAAATAACACCACCAATAAAGCATGCAGAAAGCAACACTTGCATTGGTTTCTTAGAGATAAAATCTTTCTTTAAATCCATATGTTTCTCCCATCACCAAGACAACTACGGCGATTATATATAAAAAAAACACCTTTTTCAATAAAAAGGTAACGATTAATTCTATGTGGTACAAGTTAACAACTTACTAATTCACAAGATTTTAACCGACATAATAATAGTATAAATTACCACTTAAAATTAAATAATTTTGTAATAATTTGTAACAATTTTTTAATAAAAAAACAATTGTCAATACATTATAATCTGTTATGTAAAGAGTTAGGTGGTTTTTACAAAAATGTTTAAAAAGATTCTACATAATGATTTTTGCTTCAGTGGGGTTGGAACGCACAGCGGGCTTTTGGCGAACGTTGTTGTGAAACCTGCGCCAATTGGTGTTGGCGTATCATTTATAAGAACTGATTTGGATAATTCCGTCATATCCGCATCTTATGAAAATGTCGTAAATACTACTGCTTCAACTGTCATTGCGAATGATTCTGGTGCTATTGTAAAAACCATCGAGCATCTTATGTCTGCACTGACTGCATTTGGAATATTTGACGCATATGTCTATATTGACTCTGACGAAATGCCAATTTTGGATGGAAGTTCCGTTGAATTCGTCAAGATGATTCAAAAAGCTGGTGTTATTGATTCTGATGTCGTGCAAGAATGTTGTTACATCAAAGAGGATGTCGAGGTTGTTGATAATAACGGAAGGTCTCTAAAGTTATCTCCTTCTTTAGAGTTTTATGTTGATATCAATTTAAAATCCGGTCCCGTTGATCAATCTGCTAAGTTAAAAATTTCGCGTAGGAATTATTTATCGAAAATTTCAAAAGCTCGTACTTTTGGTTTTTTCAAAGATCGAGAGAAACTTCAGAGTCTTGGCCTTATAAAAGGTGTGTCATTTGATAACTCTTTGATTTTGAATGATGATGGTGACCCTATGAATGATGGTGGATTCCGTTTTAAAAATGAACCTGCCTATCATAAAATTCTCGATTTAATTGGAGATTTTGGTTTGATTGGCATGCCGATCGTGTGCAAAGTCACGGGAAACCCATCTCACACATTAAATAATAATATTTTAAAAAAGTTCTTGACTTTTGAAAAAAAGTATGCTATAGTAAAAAATAATGTCGATACATCGGTGAGGGTAAAATTTCCAAATCCCCCTGTAGCGGCAAGGGTTCAATACCTATAGGATTTCGGTTTTTCCTGTCGTGTTTTTGTCCCCGGGTATTTCGTGGGGTGCGCGTTTTACTTGTATGTTAACTTAATTTATTTACCGAAACTCAAAAAAATCTTTTGGGACTTGTTTCCCGGGAGGAATTTCATGCATATAGTTAATTCGCTAAAAACGGCGAAAAAAAGAGACAAGAATTGTCAATTGGTTAAAAGACGTGGTAAGGTCTATGTCATTAATAAAATTAAACCTAAATTTAAGGCAAGACAGAGGTAATTAAAATGGCAGAAGATTTGAAAAATTTAAATCAAGCGGATTTCGAAGCGCTTGTTGAGAAATATTCAACTATCGGTATAAAAGAAGGATCGATTGTTGAGGGTACTATCACCTCTGTGACCAACAATTTCATCACGGTTGATGTTGGTTTAAAATCAGAAGGCAAAATTGCTTTGAAAGATTTATCTTATGAGGATCGCGAGAAAGTTGCGGTTGGCGGTAAGATGAGTGTTTATATCGTAAGTTACGAGGATCAAAATGGTGACCTCGTTGTAAGCCGTGAGAAGGCTTTGAAAGAAGTCATCTGGGATGAACTTGAAAAGCTGTTCGATGAAAAGGCAAAGATTACCGGTGTTATTACTGGAAAATTAAAGGGTGGATTTGCTGTCGATTTGAAAGGTACAGTTGCATTTTTACCATTAAGCCAGGTGGACTTTAAGCCTGTTCGTGATATTCGCCCATTGCTCGGCCTTGCTCAACCATTTAAAATCTTGAAGCTTGACAAGGATAAAGGAAATATCGTTGTTTCAAGAAAGGCTATTATGGAAGAGATTGATGCAGAGGAAAAGGAAAAATTACTCGCATCTCTTCAAGAAGGAATGGTTGTTGATGGTATCGTGAAGAATATCACAAATTACGGTGCTTTCGTTGATATCGGTGGTATCGATGGTTTATTGCACAGCAGTGATATTTCATGGCAGAAGATCAGCCATCCATCAGAGGTGCTTGAGATTGGTCAAAAGATCCAGGTTAAGATTATCAAGTTTGCAAATCAAAAGATTTCTCTTGGTATGAAGCAATTGCAACCTGATCCATGGAATGATGTTGACATTAATATAAAAGTTGGTGACATTATTGATGGTACGGTTACAAAGGTTAACGACTTTGGTGTTTTCGTCCAAATAAAGCCAGGTATCGATGGTTTGGTGTACCAATCTGATCTTTCATGGAAGAGGAATGCAAACCCTTACACATGTGTAAATGTTGGTGATCCTATCCAGGTGAAGGTTTTGGAAGTAAATCTTGAAAAGAAAAAGATTGCACTTGGTCGTAAGCAATTGTTACCAAATCCTCTTGAAAAGGCAAAGGCTGATTTCCCTGTTGGAACTGTCATTAAGGGTGCTGTTACAAACATCACTGGCTTTGGTATTTTCATCAATTTGTTTGATGATGTTGATGGTATGTGCCACATTAATGATATTGCTTGGGGTCGTCCTTCAAAGAATGTGCTCAGCAATTACAAGAAAGGTGACATTGTTGAGGCAAAGGTGCTTGAGGTCGATGTTGAAAATGAAAAGGTTTCACTTGGTATTAAGCAATTGACGAATGATCCTCATGCCGAGGCTTTGCAAACTGTTAACAAGGGTGACGTTGTGACCGTTGTTGTGAAGAAGATCGAGGATGACATGCTTTATGTTGAACTTCAAAATGGTCTTCCTGGCATTATTAAAAAGTCAGAGATTGCAAAGGATAAGCGTGATAAGAGGTTGACAAGGTTCGCTATTGGTGATTCTGTTGATGCAAAAATTACACACATCGACAGAGATGCTCCACTTATAACACTTTCCGTGAAGGAACTTGAAATTGACGAGGAAAAGCGCGCTATGGCTGAGTACGGTTCAACTTCAAGCGGAGCAAGCCTTGGTGATATCCTTGGCGATTTAATGAATAAGAATAATTCCGAAAATTAATTCTTATTTTTTTCTTTTTTTTATAAAAATATATAGGAGGTTAATATGATTCATAAAATGGACTTTTTTGTTTGTTATGGTGAAACAGACGCTGGGATGGTAATGTATCATGGGCGGTATTTCAATGTGCTTGAACGTGCAAGAATGCTGATGCTTCATGATTTGGATTTACTACCCTCTCGCCTTGAAAAAATGGGATATTTGTTCGTTGTGGCAAGGCTTGAAACGCGGTATAAACGTCCTATATTCCTTGAGGATAATGTTGTAATTAATACCGAGGTAAAGGAAATTTCTGGATCTAGGCTTTTTGTTCATCAATGGATTGAAAAGGATTCAAAAGTTGTGACGGATGCTTTGATCGAGATGGCTCTTGTCGATGTAAAATCTGGAAAGTCAACGAACATTCCTGATGAGATGATTGAGAAGTTTTTAAAATACAAAAATTAATTATTTTTTTACATAATGTGGTATAGATTTATTCTGATATAATAAAGTTATGAATAATGATGTTGTAGTTAATCAGATTTATAAAGCGAGCGATACGTTTTCGGTATTCTCTTTATTTTCTGATGCGACCTTACTTGTAAAGTTGATAGTGTTGATTTTGATTGGGTTTTCGATTTACAGTTGGACTATTATTTTTTCGAAATATGTAATTCTGAAAACTTTGAAAGCAAAACACTTGAAATTCAAAAAGTTGTTTTGGTCATCGATTACACTTGAGGATTTGCTCAAAAAAAATGAATCTCAAAAAGAACCTTTCGCAAATTTGTTTGTGACATGTTTTTGGGAATTCAAAAGGACAAAGCCTTCATCTGTGTCTGGGTCAAAGCAATTTGTTTTGGATAAGATTGAAAGGATTGCACACTTAACAATTGTGGCGGAAAAAGAAAAATTAGAGAAAGGTTTAACTTTCTTGGCAACTGTTGGATCTGCCACACCTTTCATTGGTTTGCTTGGAACTGTGTGGGGAATAATTGACAGTTTCAGGATGATAGGTATTACAAAAAATACAAGTTTAGCCGCCGTTGCCCCAGGAATTGCGGAGGCCCTATTTGCCACAGCATTGGCTTTGATTGTGACAATCCCTGCTGTTATGGCATATAACAAGATTCTAAGCGAAATCTCCCTTTACATAAATCATATGGAGAATTTCGTGGATGAGTTACTAACAATATTCACTAAGAAAATGGAGTGATGCGTTTTTTTCTCGTGTCATTTATTAATTTTTTCTTACTGCAATATTTTATTTTTTATATATAATCTGTTTCAATTGTTGAAATTTAAAGGAGGAAAAAAAATGAATAAATATAATGATAAATACGTTTTTATGTTTGATGAAGGATCTGCTGATATGCGCGAAATCCTTGGTGGAAAAGGTGCAAACTTGGCGGAGATGAAAAAATTATCGATTAATGTTCCAGAAGGGTTTACGCTGTCTTCAAAGTGTTGCGTAAGATATTTCGAATATCCTGCTTTCATGCATAACGTACACTATTTGGTTGAGGAATATATCGAAAAACTTCAACAAAAAACTGGTAAAAAATTTAATGATGAGAAGAATCCATTGTTCGTTTCGGTAAGGTCCGGTGCTGCCGTTTCTATGCCTGGGATGATGGACACAATTTTGAACCTTGGACTTAATAAAAAATCTGTCGAGATTCTTGCAAAAATTACTTCAAATCCTGAATTTGCTTATGAATCTTATTGCAGGTTTTTGAAAATGTTTGGAAATATCGTCTATGGCATGTCGTACGAGCAATTCAATCTTGCAAAGCGTGATATTCCTGATAATCTAGAAGGTCTCAAAAAACTTCCTGACATTTATATAAATCTTATAAAGCAGAAAGACAGGTCGTTTAACGACGAAAATACTGTGGATCAACTCAAAAAAGCCGTCTCTGCCGTAATTAAATCATGGAATAATTCCCGTGCAAAGTCATACAGGCGGATCAACAACATCCCTGATAATCTCGGAACTGCTGTCACTGTTCAAGAAATGGTGTTTGGTAATTTTAATGATCAAAGTGGAACTGGAATCCTCTTCTCACGCAGTCCAGCAAATGGCGAGAATGAAATTTTTGGTGAGGTTTTATTCAACGCCCAAGGGGAAGATATCGTCGATGGATCGCGGACTCCTTTAAAAATCGCAGAGTTGAAATCCAAAATGCCAAAGATTTATGACGAACTTAAAACAATTGCGACAAAATTGGAATCTCACTTTAAACATGTTCAGGATATTGAATTTACGATAGAAAACTCCAAATTATTCATTCTTCAAACTCGTAATGCAAAACTAACTCCTGATGCTGCTTTGAATGTCGCAGTTGATATGTACGACTCTGGCGATATTTCGAAAGAGGATGTTTTGATGATGCAGAACCCGAATAACATCACCGCCCTCTTCTTCCCTCGGTTTAAGGAAAATCAAGAGTTTACGTTGATTGCAAAAGGTCTCCCTGCCGCTCCTGGTGCTGCACGTGGAAAAGTTTATTTTGATGCAGAATCCGCAAAATCAAACGCCGAGAAAGGCGAGGATGTCATCTTGGTAAGGACCGAAACTTCCCCTGAAGACATTGATGGCATTTTCTCGTCCAGAGGAATTTTAACCGCAAAAGGTGGAATGACCTCCCATGCTGCCGTTGTTGCACGCGGATTTGGAAGATGCTGTGTCGCTGGCTCGTCCGATATTACAATAAATGAAAAGGAAAAATTCTTTGTGACCAAAAGCAATCACATCATTCATGAAGGTGAATGGATTTCGCTTGATGGTATGAAGGGTGAGGTTTATCTTGGCAAAGTTGAAACCGAACCTGCAAAAATTTCGGACAATCTCCGAAAAGTGATAAAATTCGCAGATGAAGTGCGGAATATTGGTGTGATGGTGAATGCCGACACTCCTGCTGCTGCTCGCCAAGCAATTGAGTTTGGTGCGGATGGAATTGGTCTTTGCCGGACAGAGCATATGTTCTTTGATGAGGATCGAATCATGCCTATGCGCGAGATGATTATCGCGAAAACTCCGGAGGAGAGAAAACTCGCTCTCGACAAACTCATCCCAATGCAGAGGAACGATTTCAAGCAAATGTACGACATTATGAAGGGTATGCATTTGACGATAAGGTTGCTCGATCCACCTCTTCATGAATTCTTGCCGAAAACCGAGGCAGAGATTGCTGAACTTGCAAAGGATATGAATATTGACGAAAAGGATCTTAAAAATACGGTCGTTTCGTTAAAGGAAGTCAATCCTATGCTTGGATATCGCGGATGCCGTCTTGCCGTGAAATACAAAGAAATTGCGGAAATGCAGACACGGGCAATTATCGAGGCTGCTCTTAGATCTTTTGAGGATACGAAAATCATGCCGGATGTTGAGATTATGATACCATTGATCTCCGAACTTGAGGAATTAAAGTTTGTGAAAAATATCGTAAAAACCACGGCTGATGAGATTATAAAAAATCATAATTCCAACTTGAAATACAAAATTGGAACGATGATCGAAATCCCGAGGGCTGCATTGCTAAGTGATGAAATCGCTGAAGAGTCAGAGTTTTTCTCGTTTGGAACAAATGACCTTACTCAAATGACATTCGGATTTTCTCGTGATGATGCTGGAAAATTCTTGTTCGATTATTATGACAAAGGTTTGCTGAAAGACGATCCGTTCCAGACGATAGATCAACGCGGCGTTGGAAAGCTTATGGAAACGGCTGTGACACTTGGAAGAAAGACACGACCAAACTTGCAATGTGGAATTTGCGGTGAACATGGTGGTGACCCAAGGTCTATTGAGTTTTGCAATAAGATAGGCCTTAATTACGTATCCTGCTCACCGTTCAGGGTATATGTCGCGAAAATAAGTGCGGCAGTTTCCGCTATTAAATTAGGAAAATCTAAATTGCAAAAAAGGTAATATAATGGATAAAATCGTAATAGCAACAGACGGAGCTTGCAAAGGAAATCCTGGAATCGGTGGATGGGGTGCTGTCATTATTTTCCCAAATGGTGAAAAACAAGAATTGTGTGATGCAAGCGAATATACAACAAACAACATTATGGAACTTTCTGCTGCTATTAATGCTTTGGAATATATCACAGAAAAATCGGATATAGATTTGATAACGGACAGCACATACCTTAAAAATGGTATTACTTTATGGATTGAAAATTGGGAGAAAAATGGATGGAGAACCTCCTCGAAATCTCCTGTTAAAAACTGTGACCTCTGGAAAAGACTTACAAACATTGTAAGGTTCCATAATGTTAATTGGATTTGGCAAAAAGCACATATTGGACACGAATTAAATGAACGTGCAGATGAACTCGCAAACATAGCAATAAAGGCCTTGAAAGAACAGAAAAAATGACTGTTTTTTAATTATTTGTTAACTATTTGTTAACTATTACTTCGTAATATTGAAAACGAAGGACCAAATCCATGAAAAAATATTTATATTTACTTGTGCCATTAACTTTTGGCATACTTGCTGGGAATAATAACAATTTATTAAATGATGAATATTCATCATATTATGTAATAAAAGATTGAGAGATTTATACTGCTACAAAAGAAAATCCAACAATCCCAGTAACAAAGATAGAGGCACACGATAATGGGATAGATGATCTGTTATGGCTATCATCCTTCTGTCCACCGAATACTGTAATTCTAGCTAACATTTATGTTCCGAATTTAGATGCAGGAAAGATTCACGTCGAAATTGTAAATACATATTCTTTAAAAGAATACTTAGAAGAGATGAATTATCACCCAGATATAGAGCGTGTTACGCTGACTTATAGAGGAAATTATAAAAATGCAAAAATCTCTGAAGAAGTTAGAGAGTGGTTAGAAAAAATTGAACAAGCTAGAGATATATTAAGACATAGAATGTATTTGTCACGCAACTTTTAACCTCTCTTTAATGTCTTTGTACTAGGATCATAATAACGAAGGTTATTATGAAACAGTACATTTTATTAACTCTTTTAAGTGCTTTTGCATTTGCTGGGAATAACAATTCATCATTCTACGTCATAAAAGATGGCAACGTCTATACCGCAACAGAGGCAGCCCCCTGTGTTCCTGTAAAGTACGTAAGTAGAATGGATTATGCCACTCAATCTCGATTGATGACGAAATTATTCGAGAGCGATGAAAAGAACATTATTGATGATGTTCTATACGACTCTGTATGGTATTACGATGATGATTATGTTGTACCGAAAGCTCATTATGAGATAGTAAATACAATGTCAGAGGAAGAACTCAAGGAATCACTTGGATTCAAGCGTGATAAAAAAGACTGCTGGCTTTGCAGGAGAAATTCAGTATATTGCGAAGATATCCCTGCCTACACTGTTACTACTGACCCAAATAATGGCGGTAAATATTATTTAGGAAAAGGATTTTTATCAACCAACGACGATTCTGATGAATATGGTATGATCCATAATACAGAGGTTGGAACTTGGCACGCAAAGGTTTCAGAATCGTTCAGACTGCTTAGGTGGAGATTTTACGCAATAAGATTTCCAACAACATTAAAAGATTACTAATCCTCACCAAGAATTTTTCTTATAGGTTTATAAGATTTTCTGTGGTACTTTGTAATACCAAATGTTTTGATTGCGTCGCTGTGTAGCTTGGTTCCGTACCCAACATTTTTGTTCCAACCGTAATTTGGGAATTCATTGTGCAACTGTTGCATTAAATTATCCCTCGTGACTTTCGCAATGATAGAGGCGATACTGATGAGCTTTGAAAACTCATCACCATCTATGATTGTGGAAATTTTGGCCGAAAAAGTTGGCTTTGCATTGCCATCGATAATAATAAGGTCATAGGTTTTGTGAAGGTCTTGAACAGCCCTTTCCATAGACACGAAGTTAGCATTTCTAACGTTTAATTTATCTATTTCCTCTGGGTATGATATCCCAATCGAAAAGAGAAAATTTTTCGTTAAAAAGTTGTACATCGACTCTCGCTTTGGAATAGAAAGTTTTTTGGAATCTTTGATCCACTTAAAATTTTCCTCTCCAACGACCGAGTTGATATAGTCATTAGATTTTTCAATTATCTCTGATAAATCTCCTGACTCAAAATTTGGAATGTCAATGTACACAGCGGAATTAAGCAAGGGCCCAGCCCAAGCGCCATATCCAACTTCGTCTATGCCTATTATTTTCATTTTAGGTTTTTTATTTTATGATTTATTTTATACACGAAGATTTGTATAATCAATAATTATGAAAAGATTTAATAAACTGTGGGTCATACCTTGTTTTTTCCTTGCGTCATGCCATGATGTTGATAAAACAAAATATCAAAACATGAAAGCTGAGGAAATTTATAAAGTTGCGCATGAACATATGAAAATTTCTGCGTACCCAGAGGCCGCTGATGAATTCCTTGAAATAGAGCGCCAGTTCCCATATTCCGAGCTTGCAATACGCGGCAGGATCATGGGGGCATATTGTTACTATAGATCTAATAATTTCCGTGAAGCTGTCAGGAATTTAAAGATCTTTATCGCATACCACCCTGTGCATAGAAATATAGATTATGTATATTATTTGCTTGGTATGTCACTTTTGGGACAAATCACAACCTCCCAAAGGTCAACGGATGTAACAACCGAGGCAAGAGATGTTTTTCGCCTTATTGTGAACCGTTTTAAAACGAGTATATATTTTAAAGACTCGTACGAAAAAATGAGGTATCTAAACGATATACTCGCAAATTACGAAATGAACGTTGGAAGGTATTATCAATCCGATAACAACTTTATAGCTGCCCTACCAAGATTCCAGAGTGTTATAAATAACCATTCTGAGACTGCTGTTTTTAGCGAGGCAATTTTTAGGGTGATAGAAAGCTTAGTCGCCCTTGGGCTTACAAACGATGCTGTGAAATTTTATAATAAATATTCCATGCTTAAAAATGATTGGATGAAACGTGCAGCAAAACTTTTGAACATAGTATATAAACATTAAGTTTTAAGAGATTATCTTTTATGATTACAAAACTTAAGAACGACAGAATCCTTCCACATAATGATGAAGCAGAACAGGCTTTGCTTGGATCTCTGCTTTTGAATAATGCCTCGTATGAAAAAGTTGGAGAAATGCTCGCCCCTGAATATTTCTCGAATGAGCTGCACCAAAAAATTTATGAAGCGATGTCAAAACTGATTCTTAAAGGGGAAATTGCGGATCCTATCACCTTGAAGAATTATCTTCATTTTGAGGATATCGACATAGAACAGTATCTGCTTGATATTGCAGAATCAGTTGTGGGAATTGAAAATATAGTCGATTATGCGAAAATCGTCTACGATCTTTATGTAAGAAGGCAACTTATAAACATAGGGGAAGACATCGTCCGTGACGCAAATGATTACAACATAGATGAAATCGTTGATGAACAAATTGATCGCGCAGAAAAAAAATTATTCGACCTTGCGTCCGGGAAAGTTGAAAATCGCCTTACAGATATAAATTCCGCCCTTACAATCGCGATCAGCAATGCAGAGCGTGCTTTTAACCGTGATGCAAGCGTTACAGGTGTTACAACAGGACTTATTGATCTTGATAAAAACCTAGGCGGTCTGCATAAGTCGGACCTTATCGTTCTCGCAGGTCGTCCATCGATGGGAAAGACGGCACTTGCTACAAATATCGCGTTTAATGCTGCGCTTGATATTTTGAAAGGAAAGCGGAATGGCGGGGTTGCTTTCTTTTCCCTTGAAATGTCATCCGAACAACTTGCAACAAGAATCCTTGCCGAGGAAGCTGGGATTTCTTCTGAAAAAATACGTAAGGGTGAAATACGGAAAGATGATTTTCCGAAATTCATTGATATAAGCCGAAAGCTTTCTGAAATGCCGCTTTACATTGACGACACACCGGCACTTAGTATTCCGTCATTAAGAACGAGAGCACGCCGAATAAAACGCAAGAAAGGCCTTGATTTAATTGTTGTCGACTACCTACAATTGATGACTTCTGGAAATAATATTGACAATCGTGTTCTTGAAATTTCGGAAATTACAAGGTCATTGAAGGCAATCGCAAAGGAATTGGATGTCCCTATCCTTGCACTTTCCCAATTGTCCCGTGCAGTTGAACAAAGGGATGATAAACGTCCGCAACTTTCCGACCTTAGGGAATCTGGATCCATCGAACAGGATGCAGACGTTGTGCTGTTTGTTTTCCGTGAGGAGTATTACCTGTCCAGAACCCAACCTCAGGAAGGAACTGAAAAGCATATGGTTTGGCAGCAAAAAATGTCGGAGATTTATAACCTTGCAGAAGTTATTGTTGCAAAACAAAGACATGGTCCAATCGGCACTGTGAAATTATTTTTCGATAGTTCTCTTACTAAATTCGGGAATTTATCGAAATAATTATTGAAATTTTCTAGTTTTTCTTTATATTTTAACCATATTTAGGAAAAATTCTCGCTGATTTCTTTTCATCTAGAGAAATAATACTTCGAGAATATAATATTGAACAAGATCCTTGTAATCACAAATTTGAATTAATCAATTGGTATGAATTGAATTTCTCATTTTTTGAAGAAGCAAATTTTGCGCTAAATCAACATCCAGAAATTGCAGAATATTTTGATATAGTGGAGTGCTCCAATGGAGATGATGATCTATATTGGATAATAATGCTTAAATCAGAACTACAAAAAATTTATTCGTATTATAAACAGATCAACGACGGAGTATCAGCAAATATCGGTAAAAGAGTGCCTTAAAACCCATAAATCTGTAACTGATAGAAGAGGAATTCCTCTTGTTTTGACAAGGAGAATTAACAAACAATTGGGACTTGAAGATAATATGTGGAAAATGAAAGTTATTTCAGAAGAATAATTTTCCTTTCTACACAAAAATACTTGACATTGCTATTTGTTTAGTTGATAATATCATTGGAGTTAAAAAACAACAATGAAAACTAAATATATGGCAATTTTTGCCCTTTTATCGTCCGTTTCGTTTGGAATGAACAATAATCTTGATAATATGAAATACGAAAATCAAATTCTTTATGGAGAATTTACAGCTAGGGTGCGTCCAGGGGAAACAGGGGATGAACAACAGGATGTTAAACCTTCCGCTGAACCAACGACACTCGGTTATTTGAAAACATTGGGATTTGATTTTTACAATGACGTTTATAACACTGTGCAACATCCTATCAACGGTATTGCAAGTTTTATCGGAGGAATTGGTACATCATTACAAGAAGTAAGCAAATCATTTAAGACTTTTTCAACAAAACAAGAAACTGATGATATTCAATTGCGAACATATGAGAGATTTTCTAAAAATATAGGAACAAGTGTAGAACATTTATTTAATGCTTGCGGTGCATTAGTTGTTGATTCAGCATGGAATGGAATCGCAAAAACCGGCTTTTACCTCGTAAAAGATCCTATTTTCCTCGTCGGGCACACATTATACAATTCTTATAATTTTGGTGTAAGTTCAATAAAATCTATTTGGAATGGTGCATGTAATGCTTATAATTTTAGTGTAAATTCAATAAAATCTGCATTGGATTTTTATAAAAATCATAAAATAGTACTAAACACAATTATTATTACAAGTGCGGCATTTGGAGGAGCATGTTATGTTTATGGTCTTCCTGCCACAACTGAAGCAATACTCAACGGTATGATTTATGCAAAAAACACAATATATAGCTGGGGTAAATATTTGTCCGGAGTTCTTTCATCCGCATATTCAGCAGTAAAAACAGCTTATTATGAAAAAACCATAACTGTTTGTTTTTAATAAAAAAAATTTTAAATTTTGAATTTTTTAAATATATTCTATTTTTGTGATTTCGTAATTCTTTTCTCCTCCTGGAGTTTTTATAAGAATTATATCTCCTTTTGTTTTTCCAATTAATCCTTTTGCAATTGGAGAGGTAAAAGATATATATCCGCGCTTGATATCCGATTCGTCTATACCAACAATTTTATAAGTAATCGAAATGTCATCATCAAGGTCATCAACGGTTATAGTAGTCCCAAATTTCACGTCATCACCCTGTAACTTTTTCACATCGATAACTTCCGCCCTTGAAAGTTTTGCCTCCAAGTCAGCAATCTTACCTTCTATAAAGCTCTGTTTCTCTTTTGCAGAATGATACTCGGCATTTTCGGACAAATCCCCAAGTTCTCTTGCTGCCTGAATTGCAGCTATAATAGACGGTCTTTCAACATTTTTAAGGTTATTCAATTCATATCTCATTGCGTTAAAACCTTCAGGTGTCATAGGATATTTTTGCATTTTCGCCTCCAAATAAAAAAAGAAAAAGTAAAGAAAAAATTATCTTGAAACTATAATCAATATAAGCAAAGCAACGATGTTCAAAATTTTGATCATAGGGTTCACTGCAGGTCCAGCTGTATCCTTGTATGGGTCACCGACTGTATCACCTGTAACAGCAGCTTTATGAGCTTCTGATCCCTTTCCACCAAAATTTCCACTCTCGATATATTTCTTTGCGTTATCCCAAGCTCCGCCTCCTGATGTCATAGAAATTGCTACGAAAATACCAGTAACGATTGTTCCAAGCAACATAGCACCAAGGCTTGCGAAAGCAGAAGATTGACCTCCGATATACAAAACCACATAGTACAAAATGAATGGCACAAGAACAGGCAACAACGAAGGAATAATCATTTCCTTGATTGCAGCTTGGGTCAAAATATCCACAGCTTTCTTGTAATCAGGTTTTGCTTTTCCTTCCATAATTCCCTTGATCTCTTTGAATTGTCTTCTCACTTCAACGACAACTGCACCTCCTGCTCTTCCAACTGCTTTCATACCGAAAGAAGAGAACAAGTAAGGCAAAGCTCCACCGATGAACAATCCAACCATCACATATGGATTTCCAAGATCGAAGTTGATCATCAAATCAGAGAAATAATGAGCCAAATCCTTTGTGTATGCAGCAAACAAAACCAAAGATGCCAAACCAGCAGAACCGATTGCATATCCCTTTGTAATTGCTTTTGTTGTATTTCCAACAGCATCCAAAGCATCCGTTACTGTACGAACATTCTCAGGCATATTGCTCATCTCTGCAATTCCACCTGCGTTATCTGTCACAGGACCATAAGCATCAAGTGTCACAACGATACCTGCAAGTGCAAGCATAGACGTTGCAGCAATAGCAATACCAAAAAGTCCTCCTGCAACATACGAAGCAACGATTCCAAAACAAATAATGATCACAGGAATTGTTGTTGATTCCATAGAAACAGCTAAACCTTGAATGATATTTGTTGCATGTCCTGTTGTTGAAGCCTCTGCGATACTTTTTACTGGCCTATATGCCGTTGAAGTGTAATACTCCGTCACAACAACCAATAATGCTGTCACGAAAATACCGATCACAGCGCAAACAAACAAATCAGATCCAGTAATCATGAAATTGTCTATTGTCTTGAATTTGGTTGAGAATCCAATATACTTTGCAATTCCAACACCAACCAAAATCACAGATATCAATGTTGTCGAAAAGAAACCTTTATATAATGCTGACATGATATTCTTTGATTTTCCAAGTTTCACGAACATAGATCCAATGATTGATGCGAAAATACAAATACCAGCAATCAACAAAGGCAACAAAGTCATTGTCCTTTCTGTATCACCCATAAAGAATATTCCTGACAAGATCATTGTTGCAGAAATTGTAACGATATATGTCTCGAAAAGGTCGGCAGCCATACCAGCACAATCTCCAACGTTATCACCAACGTTATCAGCAATAACACCAGGATTCCTTGGATCATCTTCTGGGATACCAGCTTCGATCTTACCAACCAAGTCTGCCCCAACATCTGCACCTTTTGTGAAAATTCCACCACCAAGTCTTGCGAATATAGAAATCAAGGAAGCACCAAAGCTCATCGTCAAAATTGACTCTGATATCAATGCACGTGCGCATCCAATCGATGACAAGAACATGTAATATCCTGTAATTCCGATAAGGCCAAGACCAACAACCATAAATCCTGTGATAGAACCTGATTTATAAGCAACTGACAAAGCATGGTCAAGTCCTTTCTTTGCTGCCTCAGCAGTCCTGACGTTTGCACGAACAGAAACATTCATACCAAGATATCCGCAAACACCTGATAATAATGCTCCAAGCAAGAAACCAACAGCAGGATATATTCCCATTAAAACCCATATAAGCACCAACACAACTATACCTACCATAAAGATACACCTGTATTGTCTGTTTAAATAAGCAGAAGCGCCAGCCTGAATTGCATGTGCGATCTCCTGCATTTTCTCTGATCCTTGAGAAATCCCAAAGACGTGTCTAAATGCGATTAATCCAAAAATTAAAGCGCAGATAGAAGCTATCATAACTAGTACTAACATAATTATCACCACTTTAAAATATATAACATTTTATACATTTTTTCCATTTTACTAAAGAAAAATTAACGAAAAATTAAAATAAAAAAATAATTTAAATATCACAAATTAATCAGAAATATTTTTATCATCTTTTGATAAATCCGAAGAATTTAATTTTTTTAAGTACCTTTTATGGCTTAATGGAATTGATAATATATAAAGGATGGAAATTGCAACCATGGTCCACCAAAGCTTTGTCATCATGCATATCACCAATATCCCGATCAATAGCACACATAAAGAAACCGATGAATTCGTGATCTTAAAATTTTTAAACACGAACGTTCTGATCTTGCTTACCATCAAAATCCCAGAGAATAAAAATGATATCACTAAATACAGTGGAGATATACTTCCCGTATTCTCAGTTGCCAACGCCAATATCATAGGAAACACTGCGCAAATAGCACCGGCAGGGGCAGGAACACCAACAGAATAATCATGCTCCCACACTTGTTCTTCTTTTTCTGGGTAAAATTTTGTTGAATTAAATCGTGCCAACCTTAACCCGGAACATATAATAAAAAACAAAGAAACTCCCCAACCAAACTCTCCAATCATCCTTAGGCTTACAATATACCCAATAACCGCAGGAGAAACACCGAAATTCACAAAGTCAGCAAGAGAATCAAGTTCTGCGCCAAAATGAGATGTAACCCCCATATACCGCGCCAATCTTCCATCTGTTGCATCAAGAACAGCAGAAAACAAAAGGCATAAAATCGCGAAATCTAACTGTCCAGATAATGAAAACTTAATTGCCGTCAATCCTACACAAAGTGCAGAAAGAGTAACCATGTTTGGAATAAATCTTTTTAAAGTTATGTCCTGAGACTTTTTTTTGAATTTAAATTTTCTCTGCATTTTTCGAAAATTCTTTAAAACTCTGATAGTTTATCACATTCCAAACAAAAAAGAATTACAGAAAATAAAACAAAATTCTATTCGATAGATTTTGTAAATTTTCCAACAAAATAAGTCAAAGCTCCGCAAAACGATAAATTCAATAAAAGAATCGTTCCTTTTAAAAGTTTTGATGTATAAAACTCAACACAATACGAATCTATAAAATATGAAATTACAGCAACTATGACCGATATCAATGTTAATTTCAAAATTTTTATCTTGATAGATTTTGTAATTGAAAACTTTCCGTCCTTCACCATAAAAACATACAAAGCAAAAGCATTAAACCATGCCGCAATTGTTGTGGCCATCGCTATCCCTGTGTGTGCATAATACGGTATCAAAATATATATGAAAGACAAATTCACAACTATCGAGAATAACCCTATGATTGACGGAATTTTTGTAAACCCTTGTGCAAAAAACGCTGTTGAAAAAATCTTTGTTAAAATATAAGCAGGAATTCCAAATGAAAACGCAGCCAAAGCAGGAGCAGAAGCATGCACATCCGCAGCATCAAACTTTCCACATTCATACATCACAGACGTAATTGTTTCTGGAATTGCCATAAATATAGCGGATAAAGGTAACGCAACCCCCATTCCGAAAATCGTACTTGCATTTAATTGGGAATTTGCAAGCTTGAAATCACCTGACTTTGCACTTGTCGCAACATAAGGAAGAACACCAATCGTTAAAGCAATCCCAAGAACACTTAAAATAAATTGGCTTATATGATCCGTATAGTAAAGGTAAGACGTTGCCCCTGTTCCTATCGTCGCAGCAATCACCATATCAAGCAATGTGTTAATCGGCCACACACCGCACCCTATTGTACCTGGAATCATTTTTTTAAATACCTCTTTCGTGTCAGGAGTGAACACATGATATTTGAAAGAAATCTTTATGCCATGATATTTTGCATTAATCCACAATATTAAAACTTGCGCAAGTCCAGCCAAACTTGTTGCATAGCACATACCATATACAATTGTTTCATCATCGAAATAAGCCCCTATTATTAACGCCAAAATTAAGAAAATATTAAGTATTAACTGACTTGCCGTTGGAATTGCGAATTTATTAATTCCGTTCAATATCCCTGAAAACAATGCGAATATAAACGACGCTGACACATAAAAAAAACATATCCTTCCAAGAGCAACAACATGAACAAACTTTTCTGTTCCAACAAACCTTGGAGCATAAAACATCATAAATTCCGGGAAGTAATATAATGTATATGCAGTAAATATTAAAACCCCGGAAAATAAAATTGTGAAAATCTGAGAGGAAAACAAAACGGCAGCATCTCTTCCCCTGTTCTTTAAAACTTCAACAAATTTTGGTAAGAACGAAGCATTAAACGCACCTTCCGCAAATACTTTTCTCATTATATTTGCAAGATGAAAAACAAGAGCAAAAACATCAGATAAAAACGACGCACCAAGAAATTTCGCCTGTAATACATCACGAAAAACCGATGTTATTCTATAAAGAAGTGTATAACCGCCAACTGTTACAATTGATTTGATTAAATTTCGCATTTGGAGATATTAACCAATTTTTAACCAAATGTCTATCATAAGAACAAAATAAAAAAATAAGGAAAATAATTATGAATTATTTATTTCTATTCAGCTTTTACAGTTGCGAATATACCATTATCAAACAATCCCTTTTTGGTTACATTTGTACCAATTGTAAATTCTGGGTTAGGCCACATTCCACCAGCAGGATCAACATTTACATATCCATTATTTGGGAAAGTGTTAAGCATCATCGTCAAGGTTTCTTCCTTACTAGCATTTGTCCTCTTCAAATCAACAGGGCCTCTCATCAATTTTTCTCCACCGAATGATGTTGCATTGAGAATACTATGATATGCGTTTGTAAGGTCATATTTTGCAGATTTAAAATCACCTTTACCATCTGATCCAGCAATTGAGAATTGCGCATTACCCAAAGTACCAGAAATCTTAATATCGCATGGATATTTTACTTTATAACCACTTGTCGAGACAATTTCTATATCCTTTGTGTGACCATCTTTAAATTTCAATTGAACAGCATTATTCAAGTTATCAAGATATAGGACTCCATCCTTGTTATAAACGAAACCATCTTTTGAAACAAATTGACCTTGCTGTAATTTATAAGAAGCTTTCTGGTTCTGATCTTTTGCATCAACGACATATGATATACCATCTTCTGCCTTTATCAACTCATGTGTCGAAAGATCCAATTGTTCAGGTGTTTCAACAATATTATTTATCGTATCAAAATAAGAACTCATAATTGTGAATCCACGATACCAACTTCCGTTATATTCACCCCAAAGTTGCACTTTTGCATCAAAATAAACCCTATTCTTTGTTTTATCACCAATTGGTTCAACCTTTGTTACTTTGAATGTATGGAATATTGGTTGTCCATATTGTTGGAAGCAGATTTTACTTAAGTTTTCACCTGACATTAAGCATCTTATCGTATTGTAATCTGTTATATCGTACCTATCTATACCGGTAAAACTTGCATCTGATTCAAAGAAAGTTTTATTATTTCCAAGTTTTATCTTTGTCGTAAATGGTTTTAAAAGCGATACAGGTGCTTCTGTAAATGATGTGTTGTAAAAATAGTTATTAATTTGATTACAAACCGTGCTATCCAATGAGTGAGCAATATTCAACTCAAGTGGAATATCAAGAGAAGTTAACTCTCTGCTACCATCACCCTTACGGGCATAATAATCCAGGTGTAAATTAATAGATCAAGTATTACCAATATTTAACAAGCCATTCTCCATGTTTAAAACCTTTGTCACAGCAGGGGACAAATCTTGCTTTAAATTATTTTCCATAAGTTGCATGGTATCAGGTATTTTAACCTCATTCTTCAACACTCCTGCATCTCGTGCAAAACAATTTGTTAATAAACAAACACCAATAGTTAAGCTAGTTAAAACAATGTTTTTTTCATAAATAAAGTCCTCTTAAAAACAATTATCATTATATCCATAATTAGTTAAAAAAGTGTTAATTTATGAAAAAAAAATTGTTAATACTTTGGTAATTAAAAAATTTTTTCCTGACCACTCTAATAAAACCCAATGATTTACTGTATTCTTGATAAAATTAATAGAAAAATAAAAATAGAAAAAGAATAATTAAATTTTTGAACATCTGTCACAAAGACCATCCTGAAGTGCAGAAAACAACTTGCGACATCTTTCACATTTTTGACCATCAAATTTCGAAACTTTTATTTTGAAATCTCCTGCATCAACAAAAGAATCATTAACCTTCTTATTAGGCACGAATTTCAAATCAGACACAATCAAAACATCCGAAAGTAATTTTTGATCCACATCTTTTTCCGGAATTGACATCACAACACTTGCTTCCAAATTCGATCCAATAATTTTTTGATTTCGCAAAGATTCAAGCAAATCAAAGACTTTCGATCTTATATCTATAATTGTCTTAAATTTATTTTCAACATCAAGATTTTTATATGAAGGAGGAAGCTTTTGAAATAATTCTGCATGAACACTCAAAGAATCTTTGTATCTTGTCTTCCATGCTTCTTCCATCGTAAAAACCAAAATAGGAGCAAACCATTTGGTAAGTGTATTAAATATGATATCCAACACGGTACGATATGATCTACGCTTTAGTGATACCTCAGAATCGCAATAAAGAGTATCTTTCATTATATCAAAATAAAAAGATGAAAGATCTTTCAAAAGGAAATTCTTCAAAGCGATAAAAATATCCTTTATATCAAATACCTTTATCTTTTCATCGATTAATTCCTGCAAACCATACAGTTTAGACAATATGTATTTATCAAGATCCGTCATATCGCGGTATTCAACCTTTTCCTGATCTGAAAATCCATCAAGAGCACCAAGCATATATCTGAACAGGTTTCGCAACTTTTTGTAAAGATCCTTCTGCTGCTCCATAATATTCTTACCGATTCTCATATCTTCGGTATAGTCATTATTGATGGCCCAGATCCTTAAAACATCTACTCCACTATCCTTTATTATATCTTCTGGATCAACGACATTACCTATGGATTTGGACATCTTCATCCCTTTTTCATCGACAATAAAACCATGTGTCAAAACAGACTTATAAGGAGCTATCCCTGTTGATGCGACAGAAACAAGAAGTGACGATTGAAACCATCCTCTATGCTGATCCGACCCTTCAAGATACAAATCCGCAGGAAACCTAAGCTCTGGGCGTTTTTTTGTAACATACGAGAAAACAGATCCGCTTTCAATCCACACATCTATGATATCGAAAACCTTTTCATAATCGGAAGGATTATATTTTGTACCTAAAAATTCAGCTTCATTATTATCCTCGTACCAAGCATTCGTTCCTCGCTCTTTTATTATCTCTATTGTGCGAGTGAAAACCTCATCATCAATCAAAGGCTCTCTCGTAACTTTATTTACAAAAAATGCAAGAGGAATCCCCCACGATCTTTGACGTGATATACACCAATCCTTACGATTCTCAACAAACGAAGAGATTCTATTCTTTCCCTTTTCAGGAATCCAATTAACTTTTTCTATCTCAGATAAAGCTTTTGCACGGATACTCGTCTTATCAAGAGAAATAAACCATTGGCTTGTTGCACGATATATCAAAGGTGTCTTTGACCTCCATGAATGAGGATAGCTATGCTGAATAACCTCTGACGCAATCAATGCACCAACTTCATCTAATTTCGCAAGAATTTCTGGCTCTGCCTTAAATATATGCAATCCCGCAAAAAGAGGTATAATATCCGTATAGCAACCATTTGGTGTTACTGTATTCTCTGCATTTATACCATTTGCTTTCGATATATAAAAATCATCAAGTCCATGGGATGGAGCGGTATGCACAAAACCTGTTCCTGTATCAATTGTGACATGAAGGCCATCAAGCATTGGAACATCGAAATCATACCCAAAATCTGATAATGGATGTGAAGCAATCGTATCTTTAAAATCATCACCATGTAATTCCGCAATTGGCTCGTAATCCGGATTTCCAAGTGCAGCAATAAACGAAGGTAACAAATCTTTTGCAACTATCAATGTTCTTGAATTTAATTTTTCATCATCTGCTTTCAAAATTCTAATCGCGGTATACGCAAATCTTGAAGAATAACTTATCGCACGGTTTGCAGGAATCGTCCAAGGTGTCGTCGTCCAAATCACAATTTCTGGATTAGATAATTTTTTCAAAGTCAAAGATTTTGTCGACTTAACCTTAAACGCAACATATATACTTGTTGATTCCTTATCCTTATATTCGACTTCCGCCTCGGCAAGTGCTGTCTGCTCGACAACTGACCACAAAACCGGACGAGCATCTTTGTAAATCGCACCTGTCTTTAATAAATGCAAAATCTCACCAACAATAACATATTCAGAGGATTTATCCATCGTGATATAAGGATTATCCCAGTCAGCCATGGTTCCAAGTCTTTTAAACACCTCGCGTTGAATATTTATCCAAGAGAGAGCGAAATCCCTGCATTTCTGGCGTAATTCAATTTTAGAGAGATTTTTTCCTTTATTCTCTTCGCACACTTTCCATTCAATTGGAAGGCCATGACAATCCCATCCAGGAACAAAAGGAGCATCATATCCTTGCATTTGTTTAAAGCGTAAAATCACATCCTTTATAACCCTGTTAAATGCTGTTCCCATGTGTGGTTTTCCATTTGCAAACGGAGGACCATCTTGTAAAATAAATTTTGGTAAATTCTTGGACCTTTCACGAATAACATTGTACAGCCTTTTCTCCTGCCATTCCTTTAAAATCAGCGGCTCCTTCGCTGTTAAATTCGCCTTGATAGAAAACTCTGTTTTGGGTAAAAATACTGGTTTACTCATTTTTGTACACCTTACTAGCCTTCATA
This sequence comes from uncultured Holosporaceae bacterium, assembly GCA_949290705.1. Classification (GTDB taxonomy): domain Bacteria; phylum Pseudomonadota; class Alphaproteobacteria; order UBA3830; family CASESI01; genus CASESI01. The sequence goes on from CASESI010000013.1 coordinate 59,603, forward strand.
TTATTTCTCAGTTTTGAAAGTTCATCATCCAAATCTTGTTGCTTTTTACGGATTTCCATTATCAATTCATCATACTTTTCGACTAATCCATCAACGATTTCCTTAACAATAGGATCATCATTCCCAGCCAATATCGGCTCTATATCTGCCATAATTTTGAAAATAGAATTTATATTAATCGTGTCCCCTCTTTTCACCTCTACAATTGATTTATGTAGCAAAGAGTTTAATGTACTCAATTTATTACGCAATTCCGACATAGGTGTTTTCTCCTCTCCCTCCGATTTATTTGTATCATTCACAAACAAATTCTTTGCTGCCTCGTAAGCCATTTTGTTTTCTTCCAAAATTTTCTCTAACAATTCCTTACGATATACAGAGGTATTTTTCGGAGCTAAAACCCCAAGCTTTACTTGTTTCCCAGAGATTTGATATAAAACAACCTCTATCTTACCATCGATAAGTATCGATTCCCCTATTCTTCTTGAAATATAAAGCATTAACGACCCATTTATTTACTTTTAGGATACTTTACAATTTTTTAATATTTTTTGGTACTAAAAATTTATGTTTTTAAAAGATTTTCGAATACCAACTTACCTCTCGAATATTGCCTGGAAATTTTATATATAATATAATCATCAAGTATTAGTTTTTAAATATGCAATCCATAAAAGAAAAAATTAAACTTTACAATCTATTTCCGAAAAAAAATTTCAGCCAGAATTTTATATACGACGATACAATACTTAATAAGATTGCAAATGCTGTTGAGGATATTACAAATTACAATGTGATCGAAATTGGTCCTGGTCCTGGCACTTTAACTGAAAAGATTTTTGCAAAAAATCCAAAAACTTTCACCGTGATAGAAATCGATGAGAGATTCAATCAAATATTGCACGAGATTTCTGATAAGATAAATATTTTAATGCATGATTTTTTAACGATAGATCTCAAAACTATTCCATTCGAAAATTCTGTTGTTTATTCTAATCTTCCATATGGGATTGCATCCCAGATAATGTTCCGACTGTTTGATGTACTTCCTGAAAAAATGGTGTTGCTCTTCCAAAAGGAAATGGCTGACCGAATTATTGCAAAGGTTGGAACAAAAGATTATGGAAAAATCACTGTCATGTCATCTCTGTTTTATGACATAAAAAAAGTAACAGATATAAAACCCGGCGCGTTCTATCCTGTCCCTGGCGTTACATCCACTCTATTAAGGTTTGATAAAAAAAATAACATCCCAAATATAGATTTTCAAAAATTCAACAAGCTTTTAACGGCAAGCTTTGGTATGCGTAGAAAACAGTTGAAAAATAACATTAAATCGTACATAATTTCCCCAGATGTTCTTTTTAAAAAGGTTGGGCTTAATTTTGATGTAAGGGCTGAAGATGTCTCTCTTGATCAATATATGGCCATTTACACAGAACTTCAAGGAGTATTATGAAAATATCTGCCAATGATATAAGAGTCGGAATGATAATAGAGTACAATGGTACTTTGTGGAATATTTTAAAAGCACAACATATAAAACCTGGAAAAGGTGGCGCTTTCCAACAATTGGAAATGAAAGCTGTAAAGCAAAGCACAAAATCAAACGTAAGACTTCGTGCTGAGGAAGTTGTTGAGAAAGTTGATCTTGATGAAGAGGATTACCAATACCTTTACAAAGATGGTGACAGCTATGTTTTCATGAATGGAACAACATACGAGCAATTAACTCTCCCACCAGAAGTTGTTGGCGATCATGCACAATTTTTAAAGGAAAATGTCACATTCAGGATAAGGTCACATAATGGCGAGATTATTGATGTTGCACCTCCTCAAACTATGGAATTTGAAGTTATCGAGGCAGATCCTGTTGTAAAGGGACAAACGGCATCATCATCCTATAAACCTGCCGTTCTTGAAAATAATATAAAAATCATGGTCCCACCTCACATAGAAGCTGGATCGGTTATCGTGATCAATACAGAAGATGTCACATATTTAAGCAAGGCTAAATAATCCCTGCTTTTCTTTTTTTATTCCTCTATATTAAAAAATTATAAAAATTTATCCCCGTTTTGGGGAATGTTTTGTGATTTATTTTTCGTGATTTTTGAGGTATTCTTCGAAGTCTTTGACATCCTCGATCGAGTTGATTTCCTGCACATCAAAGTGGTCAACGATTTTCACACCAATTCTCATACGATTCTCAAGTGCACGCAATTGCTCTAATCTTTCTGTCTTTTCAAGCAATGTTTGTGGCATTACGGAAAATTTCACGATCGCATCTCTCTTGAATGCATAAACACCTATATGCTGGTAATATTGCTTTGACTCATAAGGGATAGGAGACCTACTGAAATAAAGTGCATCTCCCCAATCTTCATCCTTGAACGCAATCGCAATCTTCACTGTATTTGGCGAAGTAATAATAGAAGACTTTTGAATAGGAACAGCCAACGTCGTCATGTCATAATCGTCATGCTCTTCCAAAAGCTTTACTGCATCATTTAATTTACTTGCATCGAAAAGTGCCAAATCACCTTGCATATTAACAATTATGTCATACTTATCGTTAAGCTGAGCAGCAGCGGCAGACACCCTATCCGTTCCTGTTGGTAAATTTGGATCTGTATAAATACTATTCACACCGATACGCTTTGCAATTTCCATTACCTCAAGGCTATCACACGCAACAGCGACATTTTCGATATTTGCTCGTCGAGCATTATCAACAACATGTTCAAGCAAAGTCTTGCCATTAATTTCACGAATCACTTTGTTTGGTAATCGTGAGGAATTCATCCTCGCTGGGATTATACATATGTATTTCATAAAAACCGTATTAATAAATTTTTTAGAATTTTAATTAATTATTAACTTTTTTGCAATTAAAACATGCCTTAAAAAATTTTTAAAAAAATATTAAAAAAATTAAAAAAAAGTTCTTGACTTTTTAAAAAAAGTATGCTATAGTAGTATAAATTGTTCTCGGATGTACCGTTTTCTTTATGGTGCACGTATAAGTCATTATTTTTGATTATATTTTTTGTAAAGATTCTGGTGCAATGGGGAATTTTTATGGAATTATTTTTGGAGATGTGATTTATGAGTTTTTTTAAACTGTACGGTTATGAGCTTTTGGAGTTGGCTGATAACATTGCAAAAGAAAAAGGTGTGTTAAAGGACAAGATTATCATCGCACTCGAGAATGCAATTAATTTTGCTGCGATGGAAAGATACGGCTTTGAATATAATATAAAGACAATTGTTAATAAGAAAACCGGTGATGTATCAATTGGTAAATACTACCAAGTTGTTGAAAAAGTTGAAAATCCTGTAAAGGAAGTTTCACTTCGTGATGCGAAAAATATGATAAACGCATCAACGTATGTCTTAAGACCAGTAAAGAAAGATACTGATATTGACGACGCAAAGAAAGTCGCAAATGATAGAATAAAAGCCAATATAGAGCTGTACAAGAACGAAAAGTACGCGGCTGACCGTGAACTTTTTGCTTCGATTGATTATAATGAATATGAAGAAGTCCCAAGTGACGAAATCAAAGTTGGTGATATTTTCAAATTTGAAGCGCTTCCGTTATTTGATTTTGGGCGCACCGCCGTCGTTTCGGCAAGGAAAATTATACACCAAGGAATTAAGGCTGCTGAAAAAGAAAAGCAGTATAAAGAATTCAAAGATCGCGTTGGCGAAATCGTAAGTGGTGTCGTTAAAAGATCTGAATTCAATAACGTGATTGTCGACCTTGGAAGATGTGAAGCTTTGTTACGCAAAGTGAATCTGATCCCAAGGGAAACTTTCCGAATCGGGGACAGGGTCACCGCCTATATAGAAGAAGTAAAATATGATGAATTTGGATACCAAGTATTTTTGTCTCGTAATAATGACCAATTCTTGATGAAATTACTTGAGCAACAAGTCCCCGAAATATATGACCGCATTATAGAAGTAAAATCGATTGCGCGTGACCCGGGAAGCCATGCAAAGATTGCTGTATACTGTAAAGATCCAAACATTGATCCAATTGGAACATGTGTCGGTATACGTGGAAGTAGGATTCAACCTATTGTCCAAGAATTACAAGGCGAGAAAATTGATATTGTGATTTGGTCTGATAACATCGCGACTTACATCGCAAATGCAATGTCTCCAAGCGAGGTTGCAAAAATTGTTATGGATCAAGACAACGAAATTTTCGAGGTCATTGTCCCTGATGCTCAACTAAGTGTTGCCATCGGAAGACGTGGCCAGAATGTAAAGCTTGCATCAAAACTTACAGGTGTTTTGCTTGATATTGTTTCTGAATCCGATTACAAGGAAAAGCGCAGTAAAGAGTTTAAAGCACTTTCAAACATATTTATTGATGCACTCGATTGTGATGAGGTTATTGCAAATCTTATCGTTGTTGAGGGATATTCAAAGGTTGAACAAATCGCTGATGCTGACATTGAAAAATTGGCTGAGATTGAAGGATTCGATACTGATATAGCAACCGAGATACAAAACAGGGCAAAAGAATACTTGAAAGAAAAAGATAAGCGGTTAATGCAAAAAATAAATGAGCTGAAAGTTGATAAAAACATGCTCAAAATCCCTGGGCTTTCACTTGAAATGATTGTCTCTCTTGCAGACAGTAACATAATGACTGTAAAGGATATTGCTGACCTTTCATCGTTTGAGTTGCTCGATGTTCTTTTCGCATATGACTTGGATATTGAGAAAGCAAATAATATAGTTATGGGAGCAAGAAATATGTTATCTATGGTATAATATAAAAGCTCTGCGTATACTTTGGGGGGTAATATTATGCAAGAAGAGATCGTACGTAGCATCATTAACGAGGTTAAGGCTGAGGCTTTTTCCGAAAACCATCTTTTGAAAAAAATTCAAAGGATTGTTGACGTGTTAACGAGGAGTCTTTCTGTTGATGTTTGTTCTATTTATATCTTGAATAGAGATAATAATTTTGAACTTTACGCAACAGAAGGTCTCAGCAAAGAGGCGGTCAACAAAACCATCATGGAATTTGATGAAGGTCTTGTTGGTCAAATCGCACTCGCGAAGAAGACTCTCTCTTTTGAGAATATTTGGAATAATGAGCATTTTTCGTACAAACCAGAAACTGCGGAAGATCCATATTATACCTTTATCGGGACCCCAATTATCGCGCATGATAATTTACTTGGAGTGTTAGTTGTACAAAACAAAGTCGCAAACCTCCATAAAGATTATCATAAAGATGTCCTTGAAATTGCCGCTTTGATTCTTTCAAGGTTGTTTTTACATACGATTTTTTATTCATCGTTTAGTGAAACAACTCTTGAAAATGAAATCGAGTTTAATATCGATTTCCTAAGCCCTGGTAAAGCTGATGGGAAAGTGATTTTCCATAATGAATATTTGTTCAAGTACTTTGGCGAAAGTTCCATGAATGAATATCAATGCGTGGATTTGATAGAGCAGAAACTATTCACTACTTTTAATGAAAGTGATAAAAATTATTTTGACTTGTTTCAAAAGCAATTTCATTGGCTTGAAAGAGTGCGTAATTATGTGAAGAATGGTTTGTTGCTTAATGTTGCATTTTTAAGGGTGTTTGAGGAGTTAAGTGTTCTTCTTGAGCATAACTTTATGCAAACTGCATTTTTAAGAAAATTCACAGACTTTGCAATGATAGAGGGTTTTAAGCTTAGCATACAGAATATAAGGAATGATAAATTTTTATCGTCTGAAGATTTTATTCTTGTTGCTGAATCGATTAACCCTTTCATGTTTTTTTATTACGTGAATTCCGGTGTAAAGGGATTTATAATTGAAAACATCACCCCTTTCTCTGAGATTGTAAGCATTGCAAAATCTTTAAATATCCCTATTATAACCGGGATTGATAATGTCCGTGATGCTTTTAAAAATGGCGAGTATATAATCCTTGATAGTGAAAGATCCTCAATCCGAATTTCATCGAACAAAGATTTTTACGAAAAAAACAGAAACATCAATTATATAAAAGGATCTAGGAAAAGCGTTACTTCAGATAAACTAAGCCAATTGCCTACAATAGATAAAAATATAAATTTGTACGCTGCGATTGGAACATTGTCTGACCTTGAGCTGTGCCAAAGTTTTAAAAATTTCAAAGGTGTTGGCATGTTCAGGCAAGAAATATTTTTCGGAAACCTTACATACGTTCCAAACCCTATTGCACAGGAAAAATATTACAAGGAAGTGTTTTCCAAAATCGATAACGAAAATATATTTGTAGATTTTTTTCACTTAAATTCAGATTTGATATTTAACGGATACAGAAAAAATCAAAAATGCTGTATGTTAGGATCAATTATCGAGAGTAAAACAGTTATCCATAATTATTTAAAACCTTTGATAAATTCACTTGAAAGTAAAAAGCTTGTCCTTATTGCAACAGCGAATATATCAAACGATATTTTGAAATTTCAGGATATTGTATCTTCGCAGGTTGTCAATGCCACATCTTTGCGTATTGTGCCATCTTTGAATATGCCAAGTGTACTTGTCGATATGGATTTATTATTTAACAATTTTGATTTGTTAGCACTTAATATAAATGCTTTGATAGAGTACTTTTATTCCTCTGTGTTGGTTTATGATTTTAAGAAATACCATATGCTGACCTTGCCATTTTTAAAATTATTAAGATGGATAATCGATTCGACAAACCTTAATAATAAAAAATGTATTGTTACATCCAATGCTGGGATAGATGATCCTTTGTTGTTCTTGATATTACAATATTTGGGATTTAAAGATATTTTTGTTTCGCTGCAGTTTAATACTGAACATTATCAAGAATTATTCTCAAAGAGAGATAAAATCTTCGAAACATTGGAACATTGTTTTGAAAATAATATTTATGATGTAAAAAAAGCAGTAATAGAAGTGATTTAATTTTTATTTAATTCTGATGAGAGATATTTCAAAAGTGCCTCTTTCGAGTTAAAATCAATCCTCTCTCCTGTTTTTCTGACTTTAACCTCAACTGTTTTATCAGTTGCGTATTTGTTACCTATGATAATTTGGAAAGGAATTCCGATCAAATCCATGTCGTTGAATTTACTTCCATTTGAGACATTTTTTCTGTCATCATAAATCACGTCGATATTGTTATTCATGAGATCTGAATAAAGTTCCTCCGTAAATGCCTGAACCTCATCAGATTTTGAAGCAAGTTCGATTAACGCCACATCAAAAGGAGCAACAGGAATTGGCCAGATCATACCCTTTTCATCATGGAAAGCCTCGATAATGGCACCTACAAGCCTCGAAACACCTATACCATAAGATCCCATAAATGGATAGAGAGAGTTTCCATCTTTTCCAATCACCTTGGCATGCATTGATTCGGTGTATTTTGTTCCAAAATAAAATATATGTCCAACTTCAATTCCGCGAGATGATGATAAAACCTTTCCTTTAGCCTGTGCAGGATCGTATTTTTCATCCGTTACAGCATAAAGATCTTTGATTTTCAAGAAATCATTTTCGTCAGTGATATTTAAAATTTCCTTATCGTAATATAATGTTGATTCCCCAGTATCAGCAAGAATTTGGAACTCGTGACTCATATTTCCACCAATTGCCCCAGAATCTGCTTGAACAGGAATAGGAGTTAATCCCATACGTTTAAAGATTTTAATATACATCTTAAATATTTTGTCGTATGTACGTTTTGCTTCTTCAAACGATAAATCGAAAGAATATGCATCCTCCATTAAGAATTCCCTTCCACGCATAACGCCAAACCTTGGACGAATTTCATCACGGAATTTCCATTGAATATGGTGAATTATTTTTGGTAGGTCTTTATATGTTTTCACATACTTCCTGAAAATATCAGTCATCATTTCTTCATTTGTTGGACCGTATAACATTTCTTGCCCTCTGCGATCCTTAAACCTTAAAAGCTCAGCGCCGTACGAATCATACCTGTTACTTTCAAGCCAGAGATTGGCCGATTGGATTGTAGGCATTAAAATTTCAATTATCCCTTGCTTTGCTTGCTCATCTCTTATTATATTTGCAACTTTATTCAAAACTTTAAGCCCAAGAGGCAACCAAGTATATATACCCGAACTTGATTGAGCAACAAACCCAGCCTGCAACATTAATTTATGCGAAGCGATTTCTGCAGAAGCAGGAGCTTCCTTTGAAGTATAAAAAAAATACTCTGAAATTTTCATTATAAAAATATGTAACGATTCAAATAATTCTATTAAACGAATTGAATAAAATCAAGTTTTAGTGTAGAATCTATACTAATTTATTTTATGTCGATTGAGCAATATATAGCGGAATACGGGTATTACGCGATAGTTTTATTCGCATGTGTTGAAGGAGAAGCTGCTGTTATTACGGCTGGGGTGTTGGCTTCACAAGGTCTTCTTTCGATTAAGCTTGTATGTTTATCCGCGTTCATAGGAACTTGGCTTTGGGAGCAATTTGTATTCTTCATCGGGAGATTTTTCGGTGATAAAATCCTTGCTAAATATCCCTCATTACACAACAAAGCACAGAGAGTTTTTGAACTTGTACGAAAATACGACAGTGCATATATTTTCAGCTTTAGGTTCATATACGGAATACGCAATGTGAGCCCTCTGATCATCGGATGTGCGAAAGTAAGTCCAAAGAAATACTGTTTGCTTAATTGTTTGGCTGCAATGATTTGGGCATTGGTAATTCCTCTCATTGGGTATTACTTTGCAAGGACAATAAAAGAATTCTTTGGCCATGAGGAAGAATATTACATAATTGTTGTAGTTTTTATATTATTGGTAACTATTTTGCCATATGCTATTTACAAAATGCACCGTGTAAGGAACAAGGATAAAAAATGAAAGTTTTTAGAAAAAATTCCGGAATCGTGCTGTTGAATCCTGAAACTGGGAAAGTGTTTATAGGTGAAAGATTCGACACTCACGGCTCTTGGCAGATGCCTCAAGGTGGAGTTGAAAAAAATGAATCGTACAAGTTTGCCGCAAAACGCGAACTTCGTGAGGAAATTGGAACAGCAAAATTTGAAATTATAAAAAGAACGAAGCAGTTTTATTTCTATAGATTCCCAAAACATATAAAAAATCCTTTATTGAAAAATAAATATGTTGGTCAAAAGCAATTGTGGTTTTTAGCAAAGTTTAAAGGAAAAGACGAAGATTTCAACATTAATAAATACCAAAAAGAATTTATAAATTGGAGGTGGGAAACACCTGAAACTGTCGTTGACATAATCGTTGATTTCAAGAAGGAAATTTATAAGTCCGTGTTTACTGAATTTGGGCTTTTACAAGAATAGGCAGAAAAAATTAGTGTTTTTATATTTTATAAACATTTTTTAGTTATTATTTAATATTATGATAAAAAAAACCTGGAAGCATAACCTTTTTTATTTCCCTACTACCATTTTGTTATTAGATGATGATATGGGGTTTTTGCATGAAGCATCAAAGATTTTAAATGAAAATGATATGCTTGTAAAAACGTTTAGTTCCTCTAAACCATTTTTTCATTATCTTGCGCATAATGCAATGCCAATCAATCCAGATGAATTATTCATAAAAACAGAAGTTGATTATTACAAAGGTTCTTCTGGAATTATTAGGACAAATACAAATACAATTTACAAAATTGCGTATAATTCGGCACGTTTTAACCAAGTTGCTGTCGTTGTTGTTGATTATGAGATGATGAATGAAACTGGGCTTGATGTGTGCAAATGCATAAAAGATCCGAATATAAAAAAAATAATGCTTACAAACAAGGCATCTTATAAAATCGGCATTGACGCTATGAATCATAAAGTAATAGATGCTTTTATTGAAAAAGGTGACATTTTTACAAATTTAATAGATACGATTAAGTCTTTCGAGATTGAATATTTTTATGATATCTCTAAAAAAATGCAATACGCTTCTGGGTTTATGAATGAGCCATTCATAGCAAACTTGATCGACATATACATAAAAGAGAAAAAGCCAAAAGAGTATTACCTTTTCAATAATAACAAATCATTTTTATTTCTTGATGAATATGCAACTCCTTCTGGGGTTTTTATAGAAAGCGAAACAACAATCGAGAATATTGAGGAAACTTTGAGGCAGGATAATATTTCACCAAATATTATTATTCCAATTGCAGAACGCAGACAGATTCCAGCTGGATGGAACCCTTCGAAATACTTACTTGGTGATTATGAGTTTATTATGACGCCTTGCAATAAAATTAGTGGAAATAAGGAAGATTATTATTACTATTACTCTGACGATCCAAATATTCTTAATATGGATAACGATAGGATATTTCCATTCATAGAAAAATTAAATGATAATATCTCTTAAAAATAAAAATTTTGCAAAATTTGTTAATAATTGATAGAGTATAATATGTGGTGTGTGTTTTGATGTGGTTTTATGGCAGACCAGATTTTAATCATAGATGACGACGTTGAAGTAAGCAAAATGGTTGCTGAATCCCTTGAAGATGAGGATTACAAAGTGTTTCGATCTAAGAATGAAGCTGAAGCGTTTGATATATTACGTGGCAATTCCTCGATAGCAACTGTATTTTTGGACTTATGGTTTGGCGTTGATGAAAATGCTGGATTTAAAATTCTGAAAAAAATAAAGAAAGAATATCCTGATATTCCAGTTGTTATGATATCTGGACATGGAAATGTTGAGAATGCCGTGCTTGCCATCAAAAAAGGAGCTTATGATTTCATAGAAAAACCATTTAGGTTGGATAAGTTGTTATTAGTCACAAAACGTTCAGTTGAGCTTTATAACCTTAAAAAGTCAAATGCCGATGGAGTTAACGATTGCACTCCTTATTTACTTGGAAGCTCTACAGAAATTCAGTCTTTACACTCTTCTCTGAAAAAAATTGCCGATTCGAAAAGCAGAGTTTTGTTTATCGCAGAAGGAGTTGGTGTCGGAACAGAATTAATGGCACTTTACCTTCATAACAACTCCTCAAATAAATTCAAAAAATTTGTGTATATAAACTGTTACACAACCGATGATGATGAGCTTATAAAATCCATTTTTGGAGAATTTGTACATGGTATAAATGTTGGTGGTGCATTAGATGATGAAGAGAATGGAACAATATTTCTTGATAACATTTTTAACATGCCAATGTCTGTTCAGACTAAGTTCTTAAGCTACCTTAAATCTGATAATGTTAATAACAATATAAGGATCATATCTTCGTCTGGAAAGGTTGATTTTCACGATTTGGTTAGTAAAAAAATATTCATCGAAGATTTATTGTATAGGTTAAACGTTGTAACATTAACTGTACCAAGTATTGCATCAAGAAAGGAGGACATATCGCCTATCATAGATTACTTTATAAAGAATTCTCTTAAAATATATGGTATTGAACCAAAAACAATTTCGTCTGAAGCAAAGATTTTGTTGATGGCATATGACTGGCCAGGAAACGTGAAACAGATAAAAAACATTATAGAATATCTTTTGTTAATGTCTAAGAATGAAAGAACAATAAAGATTGAGCATATTCCTGATGAAGTAAAATATAGGAAAGCAAATGACCCTATAAACATTACAAAACTTATAGATATTCCGTTAAAGGATGCAAGAAATTTGTTTGAAAAGTATTATATCGAAACCCAAATTGCAAAATTCTCGGGAAATATCTCTGAAGTGTCGAGGTTCATAGGAATGGAAAGGTCAGCATTACACAGAAAAATAAAAACTTTGTGCATCAAAGAAACAGACGATATTAATATTCCTTTTAACCGTAATAATATGTAATATTTCTTTTATTAAAATTTAAATTTATTAATGTAAAATGTAGTACTAGTAGGTGTTTTATGTGTGGAATTGTTGGAATAGCTTCAAAAAGGCAAGACGTCGAGAATGATATTTTAAATACTCTTGCAAATCTTGAATACAGAGGATACGACTCTGCTGGAATTGCTGTTTTAAAGAATAATAATATTCTATGTAAAAAAGTTGTTGGAAAGATTAACGATTTACGTAATCTTGTTTCTGATGTGGATCTTTCGTCATCTATTGGAATTGGTCACACGCGTTGGGCTACACATGGTGCCGTTAATACACTTAATGCACATCCTCATTTTACAGAAAACATCGCACTTGTTCATAACGGGATAATTGAGAATTACGATGAGATTAAATCTGAATTACAAAAAGAGGGATATGTCTTTAAAACGGAAACAGACACAGAAGCAATATTATTTTTAATTGATAAATATATTTCGAAAGGTTTGTCCCCTCTTGATTCTGTCATCAATTCACTTAAACACGTTGTGGGGGCTTTTGCGTTGGCAATCATTTTTAAGAATTATAACGATTTAATGATAGGTGTAAAAAAAGGTGCACCTTTAGTTGTTGGAAAATCCGATAATCATGTCGTAATTGCATCTGATGTTACATCTATTTCTAAAATTGTTGATGATGTAATTTACTTAAAAGATGAAAATATTGTTCAAATAAAATCTTCCGAAATAGAATTATTTGATACGAAAGGAAATCCAATTAAGGCAGAATTCACAAAAGTACAAAAATCTTTATCAAACGATATCAACAAAAATGGGTACTCGCACTATATGCTTAAAGAAATCAGCGAGCAGCCTATGGTAATTGAAAACCTAAATTCCAACTATAACAATATCATTGAGATTATAAATGAACAAAAGTTGGATATTTATAAAAAAATAATAATCGTGGCATGTGGAACATCGTATTACGCTGGACTTGTGGCAAAGTATTGGTTTGAAAAATTTACAACAATAGATTGTATGGTATACACAGCATCAGAGTTTTGTTACCTTAAAAAAAGATTAAATAAGGATTACCTTGTAATTTGCATATCACAATCTGGAGAAACAGCTGATACTCTTGCATCGTTGAAATATTCGAAATCTCTTGGAGTTAAAACAATAGGAATTGTTAATGTCCCAAAGAGCTCTATTGATAATGAAGCTGATTATTGTTTTTATACATTTGCAGGACCAGAGATTGGTGTTGCTTCAACAAAATGTTTTACAGCTCAACTTACAGTGCTGTTGAAATTTATTCTAGGATTGGCGGAGATTAACAATGAAACCGATCATGATCTAATTTCAAAAATTTCTTATGAACTTTCATCAATTAACGATAAAATTAATGAAGTGTTATCAAAACAATCTTTAATTGCTGAACTTGCTGAGTACTGTGCAAAATTCAAAAACGCGATATATTTGGGAAGGCAGAATGCATACCCTATCGCACTTGAAGGGGCATTGAAAATAAAAGAAATCTCATACATCCATGCTGAAGGATACAGTGCAGGTGAGTTAAAACATGGTCCACTCGCTTTGGTTGATGAAAATATGCTTGTAGTCGTAATTGCTAATTCAACTTCCGAAGTATACTTAAAAACCATTTCAAATATGGAAAACGTAATTGCAAGAAATGGAAATGTTATAATAATCAGTGATAAAAAACTTGATATAAAAAATGTCAAACAATTCGTTATGCCTTCAATAATAGATGATTTAACACCTATTTTATATGCCATTCCTGTTCAATTGTTGGCATTTTATGTTGCAAAAGAAAAAGGTACCGATATAGATAAACCTAGAAATTTAGCAAAATCAGTAACCGTTGAATAACTTTTTCAAAAATATTTTTTGCTTTTTTGTTCAAAATTAACACTTTATTAATTTTTATAATGTAAGATATAAATACATTAATAATCCAAAGAGGCAATTGTGGATGATTTTAATTTATCTGGTCATATATTGATATCTAGTAATACGGTAAATGATCTTTGCACAAATGATAACATAATTCTTGTTTTCAATTCTAATTCTAGAATGACAACTGGGTTAATTTTAAATAAGCCAATCCAAGATATATATTTGGACACACTTTTAAATCAACTCAATATGGGAACAAAATCTGATTTTAAAAATGTTAGTCATGTAAAACTATACTTTGGTGGACCTGAAGACATTTCAAAAGGATTTGTAATACATACTTGTGATAAGAAATACTCAAGTACAATATTGATAGGAAATGATTTAGCGGTTACTTATAGCCTTGATATATTACGTGATATCGCAAATGGAATTATGCCAAAACAATACTTTGTTGCAATTGGACTCGTTGTATGGAAAGGAAGAGAGCTTGAAGGAGAAATTCAAAACAATACCTGGATAACGGCAAAAGCATCAAAGAAGTTAGTATTTTTTGATAACGCAAAAACTCACAAGGAGTACATATTAAATCAAATTGGAGTAAAGCAATCAAATCTTTCATGTTTTTATGGTAATGCATAAAAATTAAAGTTGGTCGAAATACCCAACTTGCCTTAAAGCCTCTGTTGTAACCATCGATGTTGCAATGGCAAGGTTTATTGACCTTCCATGACATGGAATATTCACAGAAGGATTATTATCATTATTAATACTATCAGGAAAACCATCACTTTCTCTTCCGCCCATTATTATATCGTTTTCCTGGAATTTGAATTTTATGAAAATTTCACCCATACGTGGAATCAACTTTACAATTCGCTTATTATTGAGCAAAGCATAATTTTCAAAATCTTTGAAAGATTCATAAATTTTTAAGTCTGAAAAATCAATATAATCCATACCTGCCCTTTTCAATTTCTTATCAGAAAAAATAAACCCAAAAGGTTTTATAAGATTAATTTTAATTCCTAAACATGCAGCAAGCCTTATCATTGTACCGGTATTTTGCGGAATTTCAGGCTCAAACAAAGCTATTTCTATCACGCACGAATCATATCACAACTCCTTATTTTCCGAAATTGTTTTATTATCAACATTTTCTTTAAGTTTTGGAATAGTTATATCCTGGTCAATTTCAACTTTATTCTGCTCAGGTTCGTCAAGTTTTAAAACCTTTTTTAATTCATTTTCAAGACCATATTTTTTTGCTTTATTCATAAATTTAGGGGCATTTGAAAAAGATTCAAAGTGACCTATTACTTTATCTGATTTAATTCCATCAGGTACAAATTTAAATATAGGTGTACAAATCACTTCTCCGTTCTCAATTTTGCTTATTTCTGCAATTTCTGTTATCTTTCTTGATCCATCATGCATTCTCTCAGTTTGAACAATTATGTCTATTGCACTTACAATCTGATACCTTATCGCAGAAACAGGCAATTCCAAACCTGACATTAAAATCATATCTTCTATCCTTATAATTGTTTCCGATGGAGAATTCGCATGAATTGTTGACATTGATCCTTCATGACCTGTATTCATAGCCTGTAACATGTCAATACATTCATCTCCCCTAACCTCTCCAACAATAATCCTATCAGGTCTCATACGAAGTGCATTACGCAAAAGATCACGTATTGTAATTTCACCATTTCCTTCCATATTTGGATCTCGACTTTCAAGGCGAACAACATGAGGTTGCTGCAATTGTAATTCAGCTGCATCTTCGCACGTAACAATCCGCACATTATCACTGATCAAAGACGATAAAGCATTTAAAAGAGTTGTTTTTCCTGAACCTGTTCCACCCGACACTATTATATTCAGAGCGCATTTTGTTGCAATTTTTAGAAATGATAGCATGTTAAGTGACATTGAACCATGTTCTGCAATTTCTTCTAAATTAAGTTTTGTTGATGAAAATTTTCTTATTGATATAGCAACACCATCGATTGCAATAGGAGGAAATATAATATTAACTCTACTTCCATCTTCAAGTCTTGCATCACATATAGGATTCGACGTATCAATTCTTCTTCCAACTTTTTGTGCAATCCTTTGAGCAATTTGAATTAAATGATTTTCATCCCTAAATTTAATATTTGTAATTGATAACTGACCATTTTTTTCTATATACACCTTATCAAATTTATTAATAACAATATCAGTAATTTCTTTATCTTCCAGTAATTTATCAATTGGCCCAAGACCAACCATATCATTTACAACATCTTTAGTAACAATTGACAATTCACGTCTTGTTATTTTTAAGTTATTATCTTTTATGAAATATTCTAAAAATTTTTCTATCTCAATTTGTAATTCAGATTTCGATAACTTTATTACAGATTGCATATCTATTGACTTCATCAATGCTTCATAAGCATTATCACGAAATGAAATCAAATATTCAGGTAATTGGTATTCTTCCTGTGATTTAGAAAATAAATTCATATTACATTATAATAATGTGTAAAAATAAAAATAAAATTAATAATCAGTATCTATGAAATAATTTTTTAAAAAATCTAACTATGAATGAACTGCTATTTGGTCGGAATTTTTGTTGAATTCCTTCATAGCACATATCCTTTACTATGTTTTCTATATTCTTATAAATTTTTCCTGACTTATTTTCAGCAATTGGAATCCCTGTATTTTCTGAAGCTTTGACAATATTAGGTTCAAACATAACAAAATGTTGTACTGGCATACCTATTACTTTTTCAAAAACTTTTTGTTGAATCATACCTTTTGTATTTTCGCCAATTTTATTAATAACAACGGTTATAACTGAGTTTAATTTTTTTTGTTTTTGAAAATTTATTATTTTAGCAGTATTAATGGCAGATGGAATTGTTAAATCGGAAATAATAAACAGCATATCAAGATTACTTGCCACAGAATTATAAATTCCTGCACAATTGGGATTTATATCGATAATCGTATAATTGAAGTTATTTTTAATTTCCTTTAAAAGTACATCAAATTGCTTATCTGAAATATCAATGTTTTCTCCGAATTGCTTAGTTCCACACATTAAAGATAATTTTTCATATGAAGTTTTCGTAAGCATTCCTTCAAATATATAATCATCTATTTCATATTGGTTGTGTTGCATTGCATCTATAAAACAATCATCCTTTTGAATATCAAGTAATACATTAATATCTCCATCATATAAATTTGTATCCAATACTAATGTTTTTTTCTTTCGATTCTTCGCAAGAATTATTCCAGCATTTAACGCTATCGTTGAAGCACCTATCCCACCTTTTGATCCCATTATCCCAACCAAAACACCATTTTTAAATAAAGGTTTTGATTTTGCAAATTCATTAGGTTTAAAAGTCTTCATGAATAATTCTTCAAGAGGGATAATATGAACGGGTTTTAAGAGATAATCCTCAACACCAAGCTGCATTACTTCTCTATAAAAATTTACATCATTTTGATCTGACAATATCACAATTTTCACACTTGGATCACATAAAGCTGCAATCTCACTTAGATCTTTCATTGGGACATCTCTCATTGAAAGATCCAATATAAGTAATTTCGGCAATTTTGAAGATTTCATATATTGCTTTGCATAATCAACTGATCCTTGAACAGCATGAGAATTTTTCAAATCAAAATTATTAAATAACTTTTTGATGATACTTAGTGATGCATCATCTGTCACAAACGCTAAACATTCTGGAACTATCTGAGATTTTAAATCCATATTATCCCCTATATTAATCCACGCCACTACTCTGATCTATCTGGTTTATTGCCTTTATTGCCGCACTTCTATCATTTGCAGTTTTTTTGTATTTATTCAAAGATGAAGGATAAGCAATTAATTTACCAAAATTTGCAACAGTGGAACAACCAAAACTTTTCATTGATTCTTCGATTGATTTTGCACCGTCATCTTTAAATGATTCACAGTTTGGAATTTTTAATTGATAAGAAATCACTTTAACTACGAATCCTTCTTCATACCTTTGTGGCTCAATTTGACGTTTTATAAATACTTTGTTTAAAGGAATACCAAATCCGCACAAAATATCTCTAACTAAAAATTCCCTGTTTAAAATTTTAGCATTATTATATAAATCACTTTTATAGACAGGAGTGATTTCAATTTCGACATCATTAGCCTTCGACAATATTCCTATAAGATTTTGTAACTTTAAATTTTCAGATTCTGGAAGTGTACTAATTTGATGAGGCCATACCAAGAAGAAGTTATTTTTTATTTTATTAATTTTTAATTGAAATTGATTTTGGCGAATTGCCGATATTTCTTCGTCTGATTTAAATGCGCATGATAGGAGTAAAACAGAGAGTATACAACTTAAAACTGATTTAGTAATCCATTGAAACTTCATCTTGCCTCCAAAGGTTTTATATAATCTTTATCATAATCTTTTGTGATTCCACTACTTTTATCAAATTTTTTAATAACAGAATTCTTAACTACACCTTTTGATTCAACACCATCAACAGGATAATAAAGCTTTTCTTTCGATGGCCTTATAATATATGGAGTGATTGTTATTACTAGCTCTGTCTCGTTAGAACTTAAAGCTTGATTTGGGGCAAACATATCCCCAATTATTGGTAAATTTGCAAAAAATCCATCTCTTGTTTTTGCTGTAGTATAATCCTTCTTTTGTAAACCAGCTATTGCAATTGTTTGTCCATCTGCCATTTGTACAGTTGTTTGTATTGACCTATCATTTGTTTCTCCACCTTGTCCTGGAACAGTAACTTTACATTGATCCAACTTTATATTAATTAAATTTTCAGATACAACCGTAGGTGTAAATGTGATATTAACACCATAATCTGCAAATTGACTACCTTCTCTTACATTACCACCTTGATCAATTATTGCAGTTGAATATGATTGTTTACCACCTGATGAAAAAGTGGCTTGTTCACCAGACAATGCAACAACAGTAGGCTCAGCGAGAACAGTTGCAAGTGATTCTTTTTCAAGAACATTTAATAATGCTGAAAGGTCCATTTTTATGCCATTTTTGGTATACTTCCAATTGGTAACAACGCCCTGAGTAAATTTATCAAATAATCCTTCAGCAGATGAATTACCTAGGTCCTTTATTATTGCACCATTAATAATTGATCCAAACGATAAACCATGTTCATTGCCTGTTCCATTACCAATTGTATTCCATTCAATCCCAAAGCCTTTCGTTATGTCTCGCGAAAGCTCAACAATTTTAATTTTAAGCATCACCTGAATTGGAAGTTCTATCTCTAATTTATTTATTACAACAATTTCTGGCTGATTCTCTCCTTGCAATCCTTTAAAATAATTTTTAGAAACCATTTCAAGATCTTTTGCTAGTTGAGGCGATTCAACTTTTCCCAGCAAAAACACCTGATTATTATAAGGTTTTATTGAAATATTTATGTTAGGATAAAGTTCATTAATCATTTTTACCAGAGGAGATATTTTTAATTGCACATCTATATAAGAACTTAATAATACTCTACCATGTTTATCTTTTATTCTAATTACGGATTTACCTATTCCATCTGCTACCAATAATATTTTATTTTTAGACATTACTTGTACATTTAATACGTTCGGATCAGAAATATATATTTCTCCTATTCTAATATCATCATTAAAAACAAGCTCTTTCACGAAATCTTTTTCGTAAGTTATTGTACTTGCTTTTAAAATATTAAAAATACAAATAGTTATCAAAAATAAAATACGTAGCACTTTTAAAATCAACCCCCATTACTTTCAGATGCCTGTTCAGCAGGATTTGAACTTACGACAGAAACACCCTTTTGTTCTTCTTGTACTTTCTGTATTCCTTTTATCAAAACAATTTTATCATCTTCTTGTTTTTGCTCAGGTTTGGACTCTTTTTCAGCGTCATTATTTGATTCTTCATGTTCAGTTTGTTCCTCAGAATGCCCCTTCTCTTCAGACGCATGTAATGAAGCAATATTGGATATTCCGAACAAACTTAAAAATGTTAAGGTTAATAATTTTTTATATATCATAATTCATCTCCTATTTTTGAGTTACTAGCATGCGGTTTAACAAAACCAGCTTTATCCTTTTTAATAACAAGAACCATCGATTCATCTTCCATTTTGTTATTCTTGTTATCAGGAATATTTGTATTATTCATATTTTGTTTAATTTCATTAATTCTTTTGTTATTTTGAAAAACATTATTGGTTTGATTCTCGGAATATATATTGTTCGCAAAAGGAATTTTCGAATCATCAGTATCATCTTCACTCATCAATACCAAATACACTCTTCCGCCACCTTTAAGATTTTGTATCATAATGTCCGCTTGTTTTTCAGTTAACTCTAATGTAACAGTATCAGGAAAATTTTGATGTTCTTTCACATGATGATCTGATAACTCTGCTTCATATTTCGAAATTTCAGTTCTACTATCGAAAGCTAATATTCTTACATTAGAAATTTTTTTAGTTTTGTTTGGTAAATATACCTCCACAATGTCACCAGGTTTAAATGCGTTATGTTTTATAGAAGTTTTATCAACTGGTGCAGACATAGCTCTCATTCCTTTACGCAATCTTATTGTATTATTGTTAAAAGAATTCTTCTTAATAAACATCTTTACAGAAATTGGTACGCCTTTTACGATATTAGAGTTTGCAACAAGACCGACTATTGACTCAAACGTCAATGAAGGATGTAAATACCTTCCATTTTCATCTTTCGCTATGAACTCTCGTGAAACATTTTCTATAGGCCACTTTATCCACTCTGTATTCCTCGAAAGCAATACATCTCCAACTGAGATATTTTCTTTTGCAACCAAGACTCTATTGTACATTGTTGTTTTTTCCTGAGTTGAACTAACATTCTGAGCGGAACTCCTAAAATCTTGACTTACAGTACTTTTTCTAGCGTTTGTATTGTAAAAGTATTCAGAAAAATATTCCAAGCCAAAACCAAATCCACCTGCTATACAAAGTGCTCCTACAAGTGCTATGACTTTATCCTTTTGCATATATTAAATTCTACTCAACATAAAACCAATACAGATCGATATCCCATAGGGAATTTCCATCTTCAAATAACTATTTTCCTCAACTATTATTAATTTTTGGTTTATACAAAATAATATTTTTGAAATAATTTTATATTTTGCTATTTTATAGATCATTTTTCGTATTTTATCGACTCTTTTCTGAAACATTAAAAAAATTATTACCTCACCTCCTCCAACAAAAGACATATAAATTAAAAAATTATAAATTTCCTCCGGAGATAATCCTATCATCAATACTAAAATCAATTTCACATCTCCCCCTCCAATCAAATCCTTATTACACAAAAAAATTAATAAAACAAAAGCTAAAATTATAATTAAAATTGAACATATATTAAATGTTGATAGTAAAAATAATTGCAATGTATTTAACAATAACAGAGATATTATATGTTGGTTTTTTATCTCATAAAATAATAAATCCGTAATAATTATTAAAAATAAAATAAAAAATTCAGCAGTATTAACTATAACCATAATTATCTAGTACACCTTAAACTGGTAAAAAAAAGTTAAAAACATATTTTTTTTTAGTTAATTATGATATACAATTTACGTGTTTTTTAGCGCAAGTCTGTATGTTGGCATTTTTAAGGTTTTGTTACAGTGGTTTTGTTGCCGACGTGCTGTTCTTTTTGTTGTTGCTTAACCTTTCGTATTTATGCCCATTCATAGGGATACGTCTTTTTTTGTTTATAGCTACATATTGCTTAGAAAAGTACTTTTTTTCATTTTCTTTTGTTTACATTTTTTGTGTAAGTTTGATTTGTGACGCTTTTTATTGCGATATAATTGGAACTCATTTTTCGATATGCTTATTTATTGTATATTGCTTTTCTGATTTAAGAATCGAAAATCCAAAATTCTATTTAAGTTCTCATATTAATACCAAAAACTTGCTTATCTGTTACGTATTTTTTATCTTATTATGGGGAGTTATTTTTTCCATTTTTAATTATAAATTAATAGACATAAAGTATATAATTCTTTGTATAGTATCAAGTACGTTGATTTTCCCATTAGTTGGAATGACGTGCAATTTGTTTTACAGAATTAGAAATGAGCAAAAAGTTTGAGGCCCATAAATTTAAATCTAAAAGTTTCATAAAGGGATATAATCCAAATAAAATTAAAAATCAAATGTTTAAAAGGGTTATATTTACCATTTTATGTGAATTCATAGCTATTTTAATTTTGATCATCAAACTTACAAACATTCAAGTTATAAATACAGATAATTATAAATTATTATCTGATAAAAATAGGATACGAATTATTCCGCTCATTCCTGAACGAGGAATCATTTTTGATGCGTACGGAAATAAGATCGTTGAAAATAAAAAGATTTATAAGTTGATCATAGATAAAACATATGCCACAAATATTCCTTATATACAGAAAAAAATTTCATCTATTCTACCCGACAGAGTTTTGGAAAAAGTAAATTTCAACAATTTTCAACAGGCAGTACTCCTTGATAAAATAACGTGGGAGGAGATCTCAAAATTATCCTTTCATATTCATGAAATGCCAGGTGTTTCTGTCGAATCTTATATGGAAAGATATTCTAAAAATCCAGAACCATTCGCTCATTTGATAGGTATTTTAATAGATGATCCAGATGCAAACATTTTCGGATATAAAAGAGGAGATTCTGGAATAGAAGCTTTCTCTAACTCTGAACTTAAAGGTGAACTTGGAAGAAAGGACGTAGAGGTCAATTCAATAGGAAAAATTATAAAAACTTTAAACGTTATAAACCCTATTCCTGGGAATGAAATTGAATTATCAGTTATTGCAGAACTTCAAGAATATATATACAACCTGATGAAAGAAAAATACAAAGCTGGAGCTTGCGTTGTTGTAGATGTAAACACAGGAGAGATAAAAGCTCTTGTTTCGTATCCAAGTTTTAATTTTACAAAAATATATAAAAAGTATTGGGATACTCTTGTATCTGATAAGTTAAAACCTTTAAATAATCGCACAATTTCAGGACTTTACCCTCCTGGATCTGTATTTAAAATTGCGAGTGGAATAGCTATTAGTGAATCTGTTGATAGCAACCTAAATGTTAATTGTTATGGTGTGTTTCCATTAGGAGATCATGAATTTCATTGTTGGAAAAAACAAGGTCATGGAGAAGTTGATTTAAGAAAAGCTATTTCAAATTCATGTGATATATTCTTTTACAAAAACTCCCAAATAGCAGGAATAAAGTCCATAGATAAATACGCTACCATATTAGGACTCGGGGAAAAAACGGGAATTGAAATTTCTGGTGAAAGTCAAGGATTGATCCCAAGCCCCTCATGGAAAAAAAGCACATACTCAAAGCCTTGGTATCCTTACGAAACCATCATATCTGCCATCGGTCAAGGTTCTGTGTTAACAACCCCTATTCAGTTAGCAAAAATGACTGCAATCGTTGCAAATGGTGGGAATTCTATGAACTTAACATTATTTAAAAATAAAACTCCTATTAAGAAAAAGGTTAAAATCTCCGATAAAACTTTAAACGAAATTCGCGAAGCTATGCACGATGTATGCTCAATTTGGGGCGGTACAGCATTTTATAACATATCAAAATTGAAACTTCATAGGTCATTTGCAGGAAAAACAGGAACTTCCCAAGTCGTTAGAATAACTAAACAACAAAGAGAATCAAATACTTACAAAAATGAATTAAAACAATGGGAAGAGCGAGATCATGCTCTATTCGTTGGATTTTCACCGTTTGAATCTCCTAAATACGCTGTCGTGGTTATCCTTGAGCATGAATGTAGTGGATCGAGAGAGGCTGCCCCATTTGGAGTAAAGGTACTTAACAAAATTTTTGAAATAGAAGAAAAATATCAAAAAGAAAAATAAGTTAAATATATTTTTTCAATAATAAAATTTTTAACAATAAAATCTTTAGAACTTCTGGAATAATAAATACAATAAATCCGCTATAGATTGCTGACTTCATACCAACAAAATGCGACAGTACTAAAATCCCTGGAACAAAAATCGATACCTCACTTATAAATACTTTTAAACCAAACTTTGAATTATCGATATTTGTAGCTAAATACGAAGAAATTAAAAATCCTAACAAATACCCACTTGTAACCGAATTGCATAAAACGCCTATTCCACAAAAACCTGATGTAAAAACAGGAGTAAAAATGCCAAACGCCATATACAGTAACACAGAACAAAACGCTGTTTTACGAGACATAATGAAAGATATCATCATGACAGCAAAAGTTTGCATTGTAAAAGAAACAGGATACCAATCAATTTTTACATTTGTCATTAATAATAAGAAAAAAGCTCCCATCACAATATTAGATAAACATTTCACATTATGTATAAATCTACTTTCTATATTAACCATAAATCATCCTACACGATTAAGAGTATACATAAAAATAATCTAACATCAATACTTTAAGAAAAATAAATTGGTTTAATGCTCGACATCAATCTATTTTCTGAAACATTAAATAATGTTTTTGATGATGTATTTTCTATGTAGAACATTTCTTTGTTAGTAATTGTATCATATATATTTTTTATATTTGTAATAAGAACAGTATCTTTTGTATATTTTGGTAATTCATCAATTTTTAACAATGCTTTTTCATCATGTATAGAACTATCAGTATAAAATTTTTTTAAGTTAGTTTTTTGAAAATATACCAAACCTCTTCTTTTAGATTCGAGAACAACAACAACTTGCTTTTCTGCATTTACAAACTTATTATTTTCCTGAAGAAACTGCGTTATGAATAAATCAAATGTTGAACATCCAAAAATCTTGCAATTTGTTACTGCTTGAATCCCTAGTGCTGTAGCAATTCCTATACGTACTCCTGTAAATGATCCTGGACCAATTGTAATAATTATTCTTTCGACTGAAGTATTTTTTGTTAAAACATTAATCGTAGGCACAAGGTTTTGAAAAGTATTCGCTCCTGCATCAATCGAAGTCACACCATTGCCTGATTTCAAAGAAACACTGCAATTGCTAAAACAAGTATCATATGCCAATATCTGTGCCATAATTTTAACTAACCAAATATAACCGATTTTAAATATTTTATTTCACTTTTTCTAGTTAAAATTTAATATAATATAGTGATATGCAGATAGAAAAATTACCTCAATTCATAATCAATCAAATCGCAGCTGGAGAAGTAATAGAAAGACCTGCTTCCATCATAAAAGAGCTCGTTGAAAACTCAATTGATGCTCACTCATCAAAAATAGAAATTTCTGTTGTAAACGCTGGAAAAAGCTATATTTCTATATATGACAATGGAGATGGTATACAAAAAGATGATTTTCATAATGCCGTCACTCTACATGCTACGTCAAAACTACATAACCTTAATTTAAATGAAATTGATTATCTCGGTTTTAGAGGTGAAGCTTTGGCGTCAATCGCAAGCGTTGCAAAAATATCAATTACATCGAAATATAAAGATTCAAATGAAACGTGGAAAGCAATCTATGACAAAAACAATGTAAGAGATTTAATTCCTGCTACATTAAACTCCGGAACCAAAATAGAGGTAAGTGACTTATTTTTTTCTGTTCCTGCACGACTAAATTTTTTAAAGACAGACATTACAGAATTATCAAATATAATTAACACATGCAAACAGATAATTCTGCCATATAATAATATCTCACTTAGATTATCAAGTAACAACAGGTTGATTCTTAATTATCCACCATCAACAATAAAAATTAGAATATCAGATATACTTGGAAACGAATTTACTGATGATTTATGTGAAGTAAACTATGAATCTGAATCTTGTAAAATTACAGGGTTTGTTGGAAAACCAACATTAAACTTTAATACACAAAATAAATTATTCTTTTATATAAACGGAAGATATGTGAAAGATAAATACTTGTCACTTACGTTAAAAAGTACCTACTCCAGTTTAATTCCACATGATAGATATCCAATTGCTGTACTTTTTATTGATTTACCCAAAAAGGATTTCGATGTTAACGTTCATCCAAGAAAATTAGAAGTAAGATTTCGTGATATAAAAAAATTACAACAAAACATCGATGTAGCCGTAAAGAGTGTTATATCAAAAGTATCCAACATTTCATCTATTTTTATAGCGAATAATTTTAGGGATTCTCTTATTGATATTCAAAATAAGAATTACCAAAAAAGTAATAAAACCACAACAGAAATTAAAAAATTTAATAATGATTTGATTTTTAACAATCCAACACCTAAAATTAACTCCCTTCAGGAAGATTCTTCCGATTTTGAAATTGACTTTATTCCTGAATTTTCAGATCAATCAAAAGAGCAAGAACATTTGCAGCAACAAAGTAATTTATTTGAACTACAAACTAATAAGCCAGACAATGACATAGACCTTGGAACAGCAGTTACACAATTCATGAATAAATACATCATATCTAAATCTTCAGAATTTATATTTCTGATAGATCAACATGCTGTTCACGAAAGAGTTGTATTTGAAAAGTTGAAAAAAAATTTTTATGATAAGAAGATAGAATCTCAGCAATTATTAATACCAGAAATGGTCTATCTTTCTGAAAATGATATTGAATTACTAAATAATAACAAAGACAAAATTAAAGAGTTAGGAATAACATTTAAGAAAATTTCTAATGATTTAATTGAAATTACCTCTTTACCAATTATATTAATCGAGTCTAATAAGTCTGAACTTATAAAAGATTTGATAGAGGATTTTACAAATGACGATGACATGACTTGCAATAACTCCATGAAAAATAAGATTGAAAGAATATTGGCTACATTCGCATGTCATACAAGTATAAGATCTGGGAAAACTCTATCTGTTGAAGAAATGAATCAAATATTAAGGCTGATTGAAACAACTGAAAATTCTGCACAATGCAACCATGGACGTCCATCTTATATAAAACTTTCTTTGAAAGATTTAGATAAGTTATTTGATAGGATTTAGCTATTATGATTTTCTATTATTCTTTTAAGAATTGTAACAATGACATTTTCTATGATGCTCTTTCAAAAAAATTTCAAATAGCAAAATTAGAAATTCATGAGGTAAATTTTGTTAACGGAGAAGTATATCTCAATTCACCTAATAACATTTTACCATCTGATTACGTAATTTTAAATTTTGATAATGATCTCTACGGATCAGAATATATTATACGTTGTGCGCTAATCACAAGTCTTTTATCACATTTAACAGAAAATATAATTATATACATGCCATATATTCCATACGAACTTCAATCTGAATATAAAAAAAATTCTTCTGTTGGGTTTGACATTTTTAAATCTTTGTTTGATAAAAATTATATAAAAAAAATCGTTACGATAGACTCTCACATTTCATCTATTAGTTCTAAATTTGCAAACACAAATGTCGCAAATATAAGCCTCATGGAGTATCTTATAACAAAAAATATCAAAATATTTAAAAATAGTATAATTGTATTACCTGATAAAGGTGCTAGAAATCGATACGAACATCTTCTTCAAAAATTCTCTCTTAGATATATAGTATTAGAAAAATCGAGAGATTTTGGTGGAAATGTTAAAATAAAAAATAACATTGATACAAATTTTGCAACTAAAAATAAATTTATATTTCTTGATGATATGATGCTCAGTGGAAAAACTTTGATTGAAGTAATGAAAATAATCCCAAATATAAATTACTGTATGATAATAAAAAATTTTAATAAGAATTTTAACCAACAATTTCCAAATATTACATTAATACAACCTTCCACAGAAAATATTATGGAAAAAGTTTTAAGCAATATTTGTGAGACCATTATTATTTAGGAAGATAAACTTATGTATTATTTTACGCATTACGATTCTCCAATTGGAAAGCTTACAATAGCAAGTACTACAAAAAATATAATTGGATTATGGATTGAAAATCAAAAATATTTCCCCAATATTACAGATGATATTTACGTAAATAACGAGAACATTTCAATATTAAAGAAATGTAAAAGATGGCTCGATAATTATTTTAATGAAACGCCACAAGATATATCTGAATTAGAATTATCACCAGCAGGAACTCTATCTCAACAAAAAGTATGGAATATACTCATAAAAATACCATACGGAGAAACTATGACCTATGGTAATATAGCGAAAATTATATCATCGAACACTGGAAAAATGTGCAGTCGAGCAGTGGGACATGCCGTTGGACTGAATCCTATATCGATAATTATTCCATGTCACAGGGTTCTTGGATATAACAACAGAATTACAGGATACGCAGGAGGAATTGACAAGAAAATTCAACTCTTAAAACACGAAGGAATCGACATAAACAAACTGAAAATTTAACCGAACTACACCAAAACTGGCGGAGAGGGAGGGATTCGAACCCTCGATACGGATATACGTCCGTATAACGGTTTAGCAAACCGGCGCCTTCAGCCTCTCGGCCACCTCTCCAATTCTCAGTGGATTCTATCATAAACGACCAATGATTAAAAGAGAAAAATAAAAATTTGTTTTCAAAGTAAATTAATCCAATTGTAACTTTTTTTTGTTATCATGCGTTATATGAAACGGAGTTTGTTCTTTTTACTAGCATTATCTGTCACATGTGCAGCACAAATAAAAACGAGCAATCTTG
This sequence comes from uncultured Holosporaceae bacterium, assembly GCA_949290705.1. Lineage (GTDB taxonomy): Bacteria > Pseudomonadota > Alphaproteobacteria > UBA3830 > CASESI01 > CASESI01. The sequence continues at coordinate 88,114 of CASESI010000013.1, forward strand.
ATGATATTTTTAAAGAAATAGAAATAATAGAAAAGCTTCCCAAAGATATGCTTAAAGCTATCAGTATTAAGGAAACAGGAAAACCTTGGCCATGGACTGTATGCGTGAATGGCAAAGGTTATTATTTTCAAAATGAAAAGGAAGCAATAGCATTTGTGAAAAATGCACTTAAAGATACTGATAATGTTGACATAGGATGTATGCAAATTAACTTCCGACATCACGGTAAAAATTTTCGCAACTTAACAGAAATGTTTAATCCTGAAAATAATATTAGATATGCAGCAAAATTATTAAAAAAATTAAAGCTAATTTCTATCTCATGGCAGGATGCAATTGAAAAATATCACTCTTTCAATAAAGAGTTTAATCAAACATATAGAACAAAGGTATTTAATATTTGGTCAACTATACGTGCAAACAAATTAAAAACCATCACTAAACGCCAAAAACCCATACGTACGAATAAAAAATTCTTGCAAAATCATTATATTGATGTATTTTATAGAAAGATTAGTACTTGATATTTTGTATGTCTCCATACTATGATTATGATTCTTATGTTCAAGAAGCATTGCTAGGTGTCGTGAAGAAAATCCTAAAAAAAGTTCAAAATGAAGGAATTCTTGGTAACCATCATTTCTATATTACTTTCAAAACGAATCACAAAAATGTTATAATTCCAAAATTTCTAAAAGAAAAGTATCCAGATGAAATTACGATTGTTTTGCAGTATCAGTTTTGGAATTTGAATATCTTTGATGATCATTTTGAGGTATGTCTCAGTTTTAATGGAAATGAGGAGTTTTTATCAATACCTTTTGATGCTATTTCAGGTTTCGTTGATCCATATGTGAAATTTTGTTTACAATTTTCTGTCGATGATTCTTTATTAGATGAAGATAACAATATTGATACTTCTGAATCGGATAAAAATCAAATCAGCGAATCATCAAACAAAAATGAAAAGGAAAATGTCGTTGTAAGCCTTGATGAGTTTAGAAAGAAGAAAAAAGACCATTAATTGAATTTTAAGAAATCTAACGCATTCTGTAAAATGTGTGCGGCTGCGAGTTTATCTATTACTTTTTTTCTTTTGTTACGGGAAAGATCAAATTCTATCAATATATTTTCGGCTAACTTTGAGGAAAATCTTTCATCATAAAATGCAATAGGTAGATTGAATTTTTTATGTATTTCAATGCCAAATTTATATACCTTCTCTGCTATGATACCAATCGCTCCATCAAGGTTTTTGGGCAATCCTATAACAAATCCAGATGGATTATATTCCTTTACAATTTTATCTATTTTTGCAAACAATTCCTTATTATTATCAAGCACAACCAATGATGAAGCCATATCTTGCCCAGCATCTGATACAGCAATCCCTATACGCTTTTCTCCGAAATCAAATCCTAAAAGTCTACCTTTTAATTCTTTGAAATTTTTTATATCATATGTATTGAATTTTAAAGTGTCTTCCATGAAAAATATTACTCTGCAAAATGTCCCAAGTTGCGCTTCCGAATATGTACTCTCCCAATATATAAGAAAACTTGATAAAAATATATTTTTATTTTTAACAGATGAATCAAAAATTACAGATGCGTACGAATTAATAAAATTTTTCGCATCAAATTGCGAAGTATATAAATTTCCTGATACTTTATCATATGATTCTGCAACCCAAGATAGAGCCACGACAATAAATGCACTCATCAACAATAATACTAAAAATAAAAAAGTAATTATTGCATCTGTGAAAACTATTTCTGAAAAAATAGAAAATACAAAATTTATCTTGGATAACAAAATTGAGCTTAAAATTGATTCAACTATAAACCTAGAACATTTTATCAAGCAACTCCAATTTATAGGGTATGAAAGAGTCACATTTGTAATAGAATCCGGACAATTCGCATCACGTGGAGACATAATCGATATATTCACAGACAAACCTTACAGGATAGAATTCTTTGATGACACAATAGAAAACATAAGAGAGTTTAATATTTCATCTCAAAAAAGTATAAAAAAGGTACAAACAATCGAAATATACCCCATTAACTCACATGGCGACAAGACTGAAACTATAATATCATTATTAAATATTGATAACTCAATCGTTATATATAATCACATAAAAATTATCCCCGAAAACGACGCTTTACAAAATTTATTAGAACAAATTTCCAAATTCAACTATATTAATTTTTCCAATTTTTCAGATAATTCTTCCGAAGAATTTAAATTTGAATGCAACGATAATCTTAGCATTAATTACTCAATACAAAAAGCTATTGATTTAATTGAAAGATCCAATAAAAACATATTAATAGCTGCGTATTCAGATTCAGCTATACAAAATTTAAAAAAAATATTAATAGAAAATACGAACAGAAAAAACAATAACATTAACATTGCAAAACTTCCAATTGAAAAAAGTTTCGAGACAAAAAATAATTTATTTATATCGGAAAAAGATATATTTAAATCACAATTATCAAACAAAAAATATAATGCTAAAAACTTTTTAACTGACTTAAACGCCTTAACTGAAGGAGACTACGTAGTCCATATAAATCACGGTATTGGAGAATTTAAAAAACTCGAAACAATTGAAATCAATAAACTAAAACATGAATTCATGCTAATTGTTTATGCTGAAGGAGATAAATTATACCTACCCGTTGAAAATATTAATCTTATATCTAGATATGGATCATTCGATGTAAGTGTTAAATTAGATTCTCTTGGATCGAATTCCTGGAAAAATAGACGTGATAAAATCTCCAAAAAAATATCCGACATCTCTAAAAAACTTATAGAAACAGCGGCATTGAGAGAATTATCATCTCCATTCCAAGTTGAATTAACAGATGAATATACAAAATTCTGCAATCAATTTCCTTTTGTCGAAACTGATGACCAAAACGCAGCAATCAAAGACATTGAAAAAGATTTAACTTCATCCAAAATCATGGACAGATTAATTTGTGGTGATGTCGGATTCGGGAAAACAGAAGTTGCAATCCGTGCTGCATTTTTAACAGCTCAAGCAAAAAAACAGGTTGTAATTCTTGCTCCTACAACTATCCTTGCAAAACAACATTATGAAAGTTTCACAAAAAGATTCGATGGCACAGGAATAAAGATATGCCAACTATCCAGATTTTCTAAATCATCTCAATTAAAGAAAGATATAGAATTTGGAAATTTTGATATCATAATCGGCACTAAAAGCGTTCTTTACCAAGAGTTTAAAAACCTTGGAATGCTGATCGTTGATGAAGAACAGCATTTTGGAGTAAAGGATAAGGAACATATAAAAAATTTAAAAAAATCTATTCATGTTCTAACACTATCCGCAACCCCTATTCCAAGAACTTTGCAATTATCACTAACCGGAATACGCGATTTAAGCATAATCTCTACCCCTCCTTTTGGAAAAATTCCTACAAAAACATTATTAACGGATGATAGGAACAATATAATTATAGAGGCTATCAACACCGAATTATCACGGAATGGTCAAGTATTCGCTGTTTGCCCTCACATCACTGATTTAAATGAAGTGGCAACCTTCATAGCAGAAAAAGTCCCTGACGCTAAAATCATCATCGCGCATTCAAAATTATCAACAAAAGACCTTGAAAATGCTATCGATAGCTTTATTAATAAAAGCTATAATGTCCTGATCGCAACAAATATAATTGAATCAGGACTAGATATTTCATCAGCGAATACATTAATCGTATTCAATGCACACATGTTCGGCCTGGCTAATTTATATCAGCTACGAGGAAGGGTCGGAAGATCTAATATACAAAGTTATGCATACTTTGCCGTCCCTAAAAATAAACAACTTACCCGTCAGGCCGAAAAAAGACTTAACATATTAAAAAACATGGATAAGCTTGGATCTGGTTTCACAATCGCAACATACGATATGGATATAAGGGGAGCAGGCAACCTACTTGGTGAGGAACAATCAGGAGACCTCAAAGAAATAGGTGCAGAGCTCTATCAAAAAATGCTTAAAGAAGCTATAAACCAAATCAAAAATGACTCAAAAGTCTTTGAACAAACGGAGGATATAAAAGTCCACCTAAACCGTAATGTTCTCATTCCTGCAAGTTATATCGAAGATAACGATACAAGAATCGCGATGTACAGAAGAATCTCTGAAGCATCAAAGGAAGAAGAATTCGCATCAATTTATCAAGAAATGAAAGATAGATTTGGTAAAATCCCTGAAGAAGTGAAAAATCTATTTCTGTCCATCCGAATACAAATTCTTGCACGAGGACTTGGAATAAACAAGATAAGCGAAACCCAAAAAGGCTTCATCATCGAGTTTACAAAATTCACACAAATCACGGAATTATTAACTCTAATCCAAAAACATAGTTATGCGGAATTCATCCCATCTAATAAAATAAAAATCTCCGGCAACATTAACAACCTGGAAGCATTTTTAAAAAAGTTACATAATATAACTTAGCGGATACCTATCATTCAAGCATAGATGCATTTTCCATTTCAAATCCGCCATTCATCTCATTTATCACTCGTCGTTTACTTTTCTTTAATAAACGTTTATTCAGCGCAGTCCTATCATTCATTGCCTTTGCATCTATGTTAACTTTTCCATCTGCAGAAACGGAAAGTGGCGAACTAACATCTATCGCCGTACGACGAGAATCTTTAACAGTATTATAAACTTCATTTGCGACCTTATTATTCATCGGTACCTTAGCGCCTAGGTCGACAGCCAGCAATGAACACGTTAACGAAAAAATAAAACTCAAACGCATATAATCCAACCTCTATCAAATACAGTCAAATTATACACAAAAAAAATTAAAAAATGATTAATAAAAAAATAATTTCCTTTATAAAGCAGACTTAGCCTTTGCAACCAATTCCTCAAAAACAGAAGAACTCTTCACAGCCAAATCAGCCAAAATCTTTCTATCAATAGAAATTCCAAGCTTTTTCAAAGCATTGATGAACTCAGAATATTTCAAACCATACTGACGTACAGCAGCATTTATCCTTTGAATCCACAAAGAACGAAAATCTCTCTTACGAGCCTTCCTATCCCTATAAGCATATTGCAAAGCCTTTTCAACCTTTTCAATAGCAACACAGAAACAGTTCTTTGACCTTCCTCTATATCCTTTTGCAAGCTTTATAATTTTTTTATGCTTTGCATGAGATGTCACACCTCTTTTAACTCTAGCCATAATATCCTCCAGAAATACAATTAAAACTTGTAAGGAATCAAATACGATACAAGCCTCTTATCACCTTCACACAACACAAACATACCACGCGACTGCCTCCTTGCGGTCACACTCCTCTTCCTCAAGTTATGCCGCTTGAAAGCATACCCAACCTTAATTTCACCAGACGAAGTAACCTTAAAACGCTTCTTCGCACTACTCTTCGTTTTTATCTTAGGCATTCTTAAATCTATTACTTAAAGATGTTTTTATTGTATCACATAATTTTCAAAAAGTCAAGCATTATTTTACAAATTTTGTATTTAAATACTACATTTAAATTTTTTTTTACCTTTTAAGATTAGTATCTGTTGCATGACATTTGATCACTTTATAGAGGTAATTTTAAAAGACCTTGCGATCAGGAGTTTATTGATCGGAATAGTATTTTTCATATCGTACTGCATATTGGATAAAATATTTATTTCATCAAAAAAACTTATCTCAAATCATAAAAATACAAATCCAAACGTTCGCATATTAAAAATTATGGGGCCTTATCGAAAAACCAGTAAAAAACCTAAAAACAAAGTTGATATATCAAAATACGCATTTAAAACATCTTTTTTTTCTAAAATTATTATTTTAATTAAGCATTCCAGACTTTGGAGAAAAATATCGATTCATGGTATAAGATTATTCGTTATAAATTATATTTTACCATTAATATTGTCATTATTTGTGTTTCTTCTTGTTCAACATCATGTTACAATTTTACCGAAAAATATATTGTTCATAGTAATTCTTATATTAATGCTTTTTTCTGTTAATTCTTTTACACAAAAATTATATGAAATAAAAAAAAATAAATTCGTACAAAACTTTCCGAATACGATTGATTCTTTCAAAAGATCTATGAAAGCAGGATTTACTATCTCAAAATCAATTGAAATTGCAGGAAAAGATTCTGGGTTTAAACCTATCTCTAAACTATTTAAGGAAATGCACGAAAAAATAGAACTTGGAATGTCAGTTCAAAATGCGGTAAAACTTGTATCTGCCAAATCTGATATAGATGAATTTAAATTCTTTGCTGTTACATTATCACTCTATTCAAGTAATGGAGGTAACATAATAGAAATTTTAAATAATTTTTCGAATCTGATCAGAAAAAGAAGTCAACTTGCAATGAAAATTAAAGCTGTATCATCAGAAGCAAGAATGACAGGATACATACTGCTATCTCTTCCTTTTATCATAGCATCCATAATATATTTCATTAATCCAGAACATTTAATGGTATTGGTAAATTCAGATAATGGCAAAACTTTACTTTTAATCACATCAATAATGTTTATAACAGGTGCAATATTAATGTTTAAAATTACTCATATAAGGGTGTAGCATGGGAACATATTTTCACGTTATTTTATCATGTATATTATTTGTTGTAGTGTATAAAATTTTATCGTCAAAAAATTCACCTACATCTAGAATTGAAAAATTCATTCCAACAATTAGAACTTCATCAAAGAGTTCAAAACTTGTAACTAATATGAATTTTAAAATTAATAGGAATAAGAACAAATCTATTTTTAACACATATGTCACCAACCAACAAACACTACTCTTAAGCGCTGGATTTGACGATAATAACAACTTTAAAATCCTTTTATGTTTGAAGTTATTAATTACAACATTTATTATATTTATATTAAAAATTTCGTATCAACAATATATCACGTTAAATATCTTGTTGAGTATAATGATTTTAATCGAACTCTGTTCAACAAGATATATAAAATATTTAGCAAAACAACGACTAGTTGAAATCGGATTAGAATTACCAAATGTGCTGGATTTTTTCGCAATTCTTATAAATAGTGGATACACTATTCCTAAAATGTTCAAAGAAGCCGCAAATGAACTATCTTTTTCAAGTCCCATTATGTCTTTGGAACTCGCCAAAACAGCATTAGAATTCGATTTATCACCTGATGTTGAAGCTATATTGAACCATTTTGCAGAAAGACTTCCACTTAACGATATTCAAACTCTTTCGTCAATTTTAATACAAACATATAAATTTGGTGGAGGAGTAAAAGAATCAATTTCAACACTATCTTCAGACCTTCAAAATAGAAGATTATTATCAATAGAGGACAAAGCAGGAAAAATTCCAAACATATTGATAATGCCTCTAATATTTTTTATACTACCTTGTTTATTGATTGTGATCCTTGCACCGTTGATCGTTAATTTACTTGGAAATATTCTTGGCTAGTGAAAAATTTCATGAGCCCTTGATAACTTAAATATTGGATCACTTTCCATATTTGGGTACTTTTTCAAATATGCTTTGTACGGATTATTGAGTGAATTTTGCAAAATTTCTGATAACTTTGTTTTAGCATCACGAATTAATCCTTCAATTACATTAACATCTTCTGAGATAATTAACTCCTCTGTATTTTTAGATAATTTTACAAACTTTATATATCTAACCTTATCGAAATTCTTCAAACTAGACTTATCATTCAAAAAAACCAGTGCCTCAACAAGCATCTGTGGATTTACCATTTCAATTACAGACACTTTTGAAGGTAAAGTACCTGTTTTATAATCTATTATTCCGAACGATCCATCATTGAAAAGATCTAATCTATCCGCCCTTACTTTGATTGTAAATTTATCCAAATACATTTTACCGGAAACTTCTGTCAAAGACCTCGTGTAATCATTCGTAAAATTTTGTACTTCTGCGCGAAAATATTTATATAAATTTTCAATGTTATATAGCCATAATTTAAAATCGTCACTAACTATAGAATTAATATCTACGCTTCTTTTTGAGAAAAGATATTGCATAACCTCGTGTATAAGATTTCCCTTTCGAATATTATCCAAACCTATATCAAAAAAATTAAGTTCATTAAGTTTCAAAATATGCTTTACATAAATCTTATATGGATTCTTTACCAAAAAACCTATATCCGTCGCCGAAAATATCATTGTCCTTAAGCATTGAGATGGATTTGGAGAAGGTAATTTAGGTTTTTGAATATTATTTGCAAATTTTACTTTTATAAAATTTTTAAATTGAGAATTATATGAATGATAGTCTGAGGTATCGCATAATTTAATATTAGGGTACTTTACAAAAAGCTCATCTATGATATGAGCACGCCTTTTGTCATTCGCAAGCGAATGAAAAATAAAGCATTTGATTTTTGTTAAATCTATAATCGAATACAAATCCTCATAATTTATATCATCTTTTATACCAAGCTTCTCTCTTAAACCTTTATTTATCCAATAATTGTTGTAAATCGTATTAGGAAAGATTTGATCATTCACTGATGCAAAAATTACATAATCCGCAGATAACAGTTTTGCTGAAGCAAAATTCAAAATCCTTACCTTACAATCATATTTTTTCTCTGTATCGATTGCATAAAGTGAACTAAATTTTTTTAATAAATTTACATATTCATTAAAATCAGTATAATCTGATAAAATCCCTTTTGTCCCAGATGTTATAAAATCAAAATATAAATTAATTTGATGTTTGTGAATATTATCTAGCACCAAATTTATAAATTGCTTGTGATATTCTACATATTCTGAAAATTCTGCTTTTTGAAAATTTTGCACATCAGGTATTTCTTCAACAATGTGACGCAAAAGATCACAAAATTTGATATCTATATCATCATCTATACACTCATCATTTGATTCTAAAAACCTTTTCACTATGTTTATAAAATCTTCGCCAATAAAAGTATTCTTCCTTATTAAATACTCAAATTTTTCAACTTGAACAGTATCTATTATTGATAAATCATTCTTCAGTAAAGCAATTAAATCAACTATTTTCTTAGATTTTATTACATTTGCAGATTCTATAATAAAATTATAAAAATTAGTTTTCAAAAAATCATCATTGTTAATGTAAGGATAAATTCCGTATTTCTTCAATAAAATCGCTATCAAATTACTCAAATTTTCATCATTAGAAATTACCATAACATCAGAGTTATTATTTACGATTTGAAAAATTTTGAAAGCTATAAATTTAGCTTTTTCCATATCCGAACCAAATTCACAATATTCTATCTTATCGCCAATACTTTTATCAGAAATTTTGGGAATATAACTAATAATTTTATCTTTATATTTATCTATAACATTTCGATATCCAGTTGGTATATTATCTAAACCAACCATAACAATATGTTTTGCTGTCTTTAACAATTGATTTAAGTTATTTTTAGCAACAATAACTGAATCCTGTTTTTGTAAAATATTCGTGGAAAGTTCATATAACTCTATAATATCTGCTATCTCACCAAGGTTATTATACTCGTCAGCATTTTCTCTTAATATGTCTAAATCTAATGAGTATGAATAATAGTCAGATATAAACATTGAAAAATCTTTAGCATATTCTAATACACCACTATAATTTAGATTCCCAAATTTTTTTTTTAGAATTTTTGTAAGAATAGATATCTTTTCGAGTTTTGTAATACCACCAATACTATTCTTTATACTTACAACATTCGGAAGAATCGCATTGATGAAAAAATCACTTTTGCACAAAGCCCCAAGAACATCAATTGAGGAAAGTTTAGTCGGCAAAAGGACAACAACATCTTTTAATTGAATTTTTGTAAGATTTAAATCACTTATAGCATTTATAATATCACTTATTTGCTGTCTCATTAATTTTCTTTCTCAATTGATCATCTATGTAAAATTGCCTATTATTATCATCCACAAATATATGCACTCTATATGCATACCCAACATAATCTTCAATAAGCTTCGGCCACTCTATCAAAGTTATATTATTATCCAAAAAATTTAATAACCCTATTTCTTCAACCTGTGACATTGTTTTTAGATTATACAAATCGGCGTGCAATACTGAAAAATCAAATTTAATCTTATATGTTTTAACTATGTTAAAAGTTGGGCTTGTAATGTTCTCAGCATCTAATTTCGTTAACTCAGAAATAATATACTTCGATAATGTAGTCTTTCCGCTACCGAGGGGCCCACTTAAAAGTAACACATCCCCCTTCTGCAAAACCTTTGCTATTGTGATTGCAATTTTCTTCGTTTCGGGTATACTGTTCGATATAAGATAATCCGTCATGTCTTTATAATCTCGATGATATACGAAGGTATTATATGTTAGAAAACAAGAAAGTACATCATAAATTTTTAGTAATTGGAGCAGGTCCTGTTGGTATATACGCGGCAATTAGATTTGGATTATACAATCAACAAGTAATCATAGCTGACTCTAGAAATGAAATTGGAGGACAATGTACAGCATTATACAAAGAAAAACCTCTATACGATATTCCTGGAATTGAACAAATCAACGGAGGAGATTTTATAAAAAGGTTAGTATCTCAATTTAGCAGATATAATCATATATTAAAATTATCAACAACTGTTACGAATGTGACTAGAGATGATTCAGGATTATTCAGTGTTGAATTTAATAATTCTGATATAATTACAGCTGAAAATATCATCATTGCTTCTGGTGGTGGTTTTTACTCTCCAATTCCACTTGGAGTAGAAATTAATGATAACATTTCAAAACATGTATATTACTCTGTTGAGAATTCTGAATTATTCAAAAATAAAAATTTAGCAATTCTAGGAGGTGGAGATTCTGCAATAGATTGGTGTTTATCTCTATCAAAAATAGCAAAATCAATATCATTGATACACCGCGGAAAGAGTTTTAGAGGTGCAGCGTCAAATGCAGATCTTCTCAATAACGTTAGTAATATAAATGTATATCTAAATTCTACTTTAACAGATATTGCCTACAATGGTGCTAATTGTAAGCTATCAATAAAACAACTTGAAGAAAATAAAGAAATTTATGTTGATGAAATATTAGTATTTTATGGATTAATGATGAAAAACTCTTTATCTTCTTTCAGCATCATACCAGATTTAAAGAATGGAAAAGTAATAGTTAACCCAACAACAGAAGAAAGCTCTGTACCACACATATTTGCTATTGGAGATATTTCAACTTATGAGTATAAAAAACCAAATCTCACAACTGGATTTGGGCAAGCTGTACAATTAGTTGAATATATGAGCAAAGTATATTTTTAAATTTTTTAGTCATAATTTACTAAAAATTAACATTTGTCGTGTATGCTAATAACCATTAAGGTGGATTTTATGTCTGAAAGTACACAGCACAAATTAGATAGAGTTAGAAAGCCAAGAGTGCATATTACTTATGATGTACATATTGGGGATGCAGTTCAAAAAAAAGAAATACCATACATTATAGGAATACTTGCTGATCTTTCTGGTATGCCAAAAAACGAATTACCATTAATTGCAAAACGAAACTTTATCAATATAGACAGAGACAATATCAATGATGTTTTAAAAGCATCCAATGCTAGGTTAAATTTTAATGTTAAAAATAAAATAAATCCACAAAATGAAAATTTGAATGTTGAGCTAAATTTCAAGACAATGAGTGATTTTGATCCGTTGTCTATTGTTCAGCAAACACCTGAACTAAATAAAGTTTTTGCACAAAAAATAAAGTTAATGGATCTACTCGCAAAAATGGAAAATAACGCCATACTACGAGATATCATAAAATTACTTGCCGAAGATACAGATTTTAGAAATCAATTTAGAGATTATCTTGCATCTAGAAAAAGAGCCGATGGTATTGATCAAATATCCACGGCAGATGAACAACTTACAGAAGATGAATCAATTGAAAGAATTATAAAAGCAAAAATCAAAGCAGCAGAGGAAAAGATTTTATCTGGATCATCTTTAGATAACACAAATAATTTGGTCAACCAATTCCCAAACATAAACCATTCTTCTTCTGATACAACAACTCAAACCAGCATAGTAAAAACTGAAAATCCAAAGGATACGAAAGATAACACAAAGGAACCACAAGTAACAGTTGATGCAACTAATGATACAACCAAAACTTCGCAAAAAACCGATGCTGCAAAACCTAAAGAAAATAATAATAAACCTCAAACACAAAGTACTAATAATCCAAAGGTGGAAAAATGAAAGATTTAACTCCTGATATTTTATTCGATATAATACTGAAAGAATGTTTTCTTGATAGCGATAATCAGCGAGAACAAGAAGCAATTTCTATTTTCGAAGAATATTTAAATAACGTGGAGAACGTAAATAATACCATTGTTAACGCTCTTGTATTAGTAGAAAAATTCATCGCAGAAAAAAATCAACTAATAAAAATCCAATTGGATGAAGTATTGCATGCAAAAGAGTTTCAAAAACTTGAAGCAACTTGGCGTGGCATAAAATATCTGACAACAAAAGCTGAAACTGGTGAAAATTTAAAGTTACGCGTCTTAAACGTTACAAAAGAAGAATTAATGGAAGATGCAGATGAATCGATTGAATTCGATCAATCTCATTTATTCAAAAAAGTGTACGAACATGAGTATGGAACACTCGGTGGGGAACCATTTATTTGCTTGGTTGGTGACTTTGAAATAGAAAATAAGAGTAAAGACATAGAATTTATATCAAAATTATCAGGAACCGCAGCTGCTGCTCACTCTATGCTATTCACATCTGTCAGTCCTCAATTATTCGGATTGAAAGAATTTCGAGAGATAATTGAACCTAGAGACTTAAAACGTATGTTCTTAAGTACAGAATATACAAAATGGAATGCATTCAGGGAATCGGAGGATTCAAGGTACGTTTGTATGTTATTACCTAAGGTACTCATGAGAGAACCTTATTGTGTCGACAATAATCCTGTAAAATTTTTAACCTACGACGAAGATGTATCAAAACATGAAAATTTTTGTTGGGGAAATCCTGCTTATATAATCACTGAAAGAATTGCACATTCCATATCCTTATATAACTGGCCAGTTGCAATCAGAGGTGTTGAAAATGGCGGACTTATAGAAGACTTACCTTCTTATGTGTTCAAAACAACTGACGGGGATGAAGCAATTAAGTGTCCTTCTGAAGTAAATATTACCGATAGAAGAGAGAAAGAATTAAGTGACCTCGGGTTCATAACTATATGCCATGCCAAAGGAACAAGTAATGCCGTAATTTTTGGTGCACAAACTGTTCAACATCCTAAAAAATACGACATGGAGGAAGCAACGGCGAATGCTAACTTAAGTGCAAGAGCAACTTATATGCTTGCTGCATCAAGATTTGCACACTATGTAAAAGCAATCATGCGAGACAAAATAGGATCATTTTTATCAACTGAAGACGTGCGAAAATACTTGAAACGTTGGCTTGCAAACTATATATTGCTAAACGAAAGTGCCTCAAACGAAATAAAGGCATCAGTCCCTCTCGGAGCTGGAGAAGTAATAGTTACAGAGAATGAATCCAACCCAGGATCCTACAATGTAATATTGTTTTTAAAACCTCATTTTCAATTAGAGGAATTAACAACATCTATAAGATTGGTTGCAAAAATACCAAATAACAACGCTAAATAAATAGGAGGAAAAGATGACGTCACAAACAAAATCAATTTTTGAAATGCACTTAGAAATAATGCATCAATATATACTAAAGCCAGATATATTACCAACTAACAGATCTCCTAAATGGGTAATAAAATTTGCTGGGATAGATGGGGGTGTTGATATAGAGGCCGTGAAAGGTGCTTTCAATTGCTATAATTGTTCATTCGATTTTGAGAGAGAGCTCAATGGACAAGATACCGTTGGTGCTGGGCTTAAAGTAAAAGCAGTATTTATATTACAAAATAACCCTGAAACCCCATTAATGCAGATATTATCAGAAAATATATTCTCAAATAACGTATTTGAAACTATCTCTATTGTAAGATTAATGGATTCGAGTGAAAAGAATATACAAAACGTTTTTATAATGAGCAACGCAAAAATTTCTAAACTAAACAATAACAATGACTTGATTTGCGGAGAAATATCATTTGAACAAATCAATGTTACTGATTTCAAAATTAACGACTCTGGTGAGCAAAATGGAAAATTACAATCAGGATATAATTTTGAAAAAGGAGAAGTAAAATGAAATAAATCATGTATCATCACTTCCTATTTCTATTATTCTGTCCATTTTATGCGCAAATTCCAAATCATGTGTCGCAATTATAGCTGTCATGAAGTATTCCTTAACTAAATCTAAAATTTCATCTTGAATAATTTTCGAAGTTTCGTGATCAAGATTGCCTGTTGGTTCATCTGCGAACAATATTTTTGGAAAATTGATAAGTCCTCTTATTATGGCAACTCTCTGTTTTTGACCGCCAGATAACGCGTACGGCAAAGAGTCTTTCTTATCAAGTAACTTAAATCTTTTTAAAAGCGATAATGCATATTCTTCATGATTCCAATTTGATGCAACAAGTATATTTTCAAGAACGGTTAATTCATCTATCAAAAAATGAAACTGGTATATAAAACCGAAGTACTTTGTTCTAAGATGAGTTGAACTTTTAATTGATGCCTTAGGATAATCTATATTACCTGAATCATAATAATCAAGCCCACTTAATATATGAAGCAACGTAGACTTTCCAGCTCCAGAAGGACCTATGATCGCAATACTTTCACATTCCTTCGCATCTATACTAAAATTATCGATAACCGAAATACCATTATACTTCTTGCATATATTTTCTGCTTTTAATAAAGTCTCCATCTTCCACCTTTTATTCGTACCTCAATATATCCAACGGTTTCATTTTCGCAGCTTTTACTGCAGGAAATATAGATGATAAAAACGCAACAACAAGAGTTGCGACAATAATTAAGACCACCTCTGAAACTTCCACTTTAGATGGTAGTTCCAACAGATAATATATTTCAGCAGGAAACAAGTTCATATCGAGTAACTTTTCTAATAAAGATTTTATATCATCAATATAATATGAAAACAATAATCCAAATACTCCCCCTATAAATGTCCCAAAAAGCCCTATCATCGATCCACAATAAAAAAATATCTTCATTATACTAAAATTCGAAAAACCAACTGTTTTCAATATCGCAATATCCTTTACCTTGTCTCTCACTAACATTACCATACTTGTAATTATATTAAATCCAGCAACAAGAATTATTAACATCAAAATTAAAAACATAACATTTTTTTCAACTTTTACAGCATTTAATAAATTAGTGTTATACCCTCTCCAGTCAAATAAAAACTCATCATTTGATAAAAATTCATAAATCTTGTTCTTAATATTATCAACCAACATCGGATTCTTAATAAAAATTTGTATATCTGTAACACCATCTAGAAAAAACAATTTTTTCGACATCTCAAATGGCAACACTATCATCTGAGAATCATATTGATACATTCCCGACTCAAATATATACCCCACTATAAAAGTTTTTGAAACTGGAAGTTCTCCAACAACAGAGTCAATTGTTTTCTGAGATATAATTGTTAATTTATCACCTATTCTGATATTATTTTTTGCCGCAAAAAATGTTCCAATTCCAACCGAATCTTTTATTTTTGAACCACTTATAATTTTAAAAGCATTATCATTCAGAGAAGAAATCGTTATTACACCATCAAATCTGTTTTTATTCGCAAATAATGCATTTTGTTGAAGTACTGGATTAATTTTTGTTATGTCAAAAATAGTATGCAACTTTTTTGTTAATTCATTCAACCTATCTCTATTTATCCCTTCGTCAGACTTAATTACTATATGTCCATTTATACCACTTAATTTATCCACTATCTCATGTTGGAATCCATTCATAACAGAGGTAACAATTATCAATGTAGCGACGCCTATTATCATTCCTATACATGCAAACCTAATCGTGACAGATAAGAACTTCTCCTTCTTTTTTGAGAATAAATATCTTTTTGCTAGTAAAAAATTAGTACTTAAGCCCATGCGAAAGATTATACATTAACAATAGGTAATTATAAGTAAAAAATAATATAATTTTAATTATTTGGAGAATATTGAATTATTGAAGATTCATTTTTCTTAAATTCTTCCCACTCTTCTTTGAGCATACTGAAAAGTATCATATCTATCCTTTTTCCACCTTTCACTATGTAATATTTACGCAAAATTCCCTCTTTCTTAAAACCGAATTTTTCAAATATTCTTTTAGATGCTATATTATCTAAAGCGACTGTTCCAATAACTCTGTAACATCCTATTTCATCAAATGCCTTTTCAAGCATAATACGCATCATTTTTGTTCCATATCCTTTACCTTCCATATCTGTTGCAACAACAAACCTTAATGTAGCTTCTCCACTAAAATAATCTATATTATCAATTTGAAAATCGCCTAAAAGTTTTCCTGTCCGTATATCTTTCACAAAGTACATATACATATATGCCTTTTTACCTTTTACATTTTGATTTTTTATATACGCTCTGTATTTTTCAAAAAAATCTTCATACACATCCACTCTCATACCTTCTGTTGCGTTAAACTCAAGAGCTTTTGGAGTTGTTAACCAAGCAACATCATATTTTGCATATTCAGCCCTTGGAAAATCCAATACTATATGATCAAAATAGACTTTTTGTTTTCCTGATTTCTGCTTTGATAAGTCACCAACAATTGAAACGTCATTTCCATCATCTATTCCAGAAGAAAAATCACTATCAGGAGAAATCTCACCTATGTTTTTTTCTTGAGTAATTTCAGTACAATGATAATGTGCTATTAAAAATACCAACAAGATTATATTTTTAAAAAAATTTTTCGTATTCATAATTTTTAAATTTGCAATTTCGATTATTATACATTATTATACTTAACGGGTGGTTATTTTAATTTCGTGCCGCCGTAGCTCAGGGGTAGAGCGCTCCCTTGGTAAGGGCGAGGTCGTAAGTTCAAATCTTATCGGCGGCACCACAGATTTTCCGTCATAATTTATCCTTATTGTTTGTTTTTGTGAGATAGTAATCTATATCAGCATACGCTCTATTCAGCCATCCATTTTCAAAAACTTTCAGTCTATCATTCTTTGTTATAATAATCCTATAATATCCAGCTATTTCGGATTTTAGTGCAGATAATAATATTCCTCCGTCAATTTTGTTAACTGAATTAATAGTCTTTTCACCAATTATTCCATCTTCACTTAACATTATTCCAGAAGCTCTAACTGCCCTTTGCAGAATTCTTGCCGCAACTTTAAGACCTGTATTTACTGAAATATCAAACAATTTTATTGCAACCTTAGTATGTATGATTTTATCACATTTATTTTTTAACCAAAAATCTTCATAGTATATATTTTTAGCCTCTTCTAATGTTAATTGAGTAATATCAATATTTGGATAAGACCTCTCCGAAATACCAAACTTTGTAATACCACCTTTGTCATTTTTGTCATCAGAAAATCCACCTTCAAATAACAACAAATAATTAAAAGCTTGTTCAAACAATTTATCCATTTACTGTTTCCTTTTTACTTCTTTTGGTAGATTTAGCTTTTGAATCGATCTTACTTTTACCTAACGATTTCTTTTTAGGTGCATTTTTTATAAATTCAATAGCCGTGTTTAAATCCATATTTATAAAAATACTGAAATCTTTTACAGAATAATACTTATTGTCGTATTTTATATATGGCCCAAATGGTCCTATTGCAATTGTAATATCCTCTCCTTCAAAATCTCCCAATTTCTTTGGTAAAGATAACAATTTAACAGCCAAATCATAATTTAAATCTTCAATACTAATTATCTTAGGAATAGCGGTCCTTTTCACCTTCTTGCCTTCTTGATGGGATAAGTACAATCCATATGGCCCTTTCTTTAAAATAATACTTGTGCCATTCAATTCACCCAAAGACCTTTCTTCAAAAATATCCGTTTCTTGTTTTAAATTTTCATTATCCTTATCATCACCTTGTGAATCCATTTGTATACGTTTTGTATAAGAGCAATCAGGATAATTAGAACACGCTATAAACGCACCATACCTGCCAAGTTTTAATCCTAACATTCCACCACATTTTGGGCATTTTCTATCAACACCATTATCTTGTGCTTTAAACAGGTAATCATCCAAATCTTTTTCTAAATAATTTATCACATCTGTAATTCTTAATTTATCAGCACTTTGAATACTTTTATAAAATTCATCCCAAAAATTATGCAACACCAATTTCCAAGATTTTTGTCCATTAGAAATATCATCAAGTTGTTGTTCAAGATTTGCAGTAAAATCAAATTCCACATATTTGGAGAAAAAATTCTTTAAAAACGAAGTTACAAAACGTCCTAAATCTTCTATATAAAACTTTTTCTGCCGTAGCTTCACGTAACCTCTTTGTTGCAACACATATAGTATTGTTGCATACGTTGAAGGGCGTCCTATTCCCAACTCTTCCAATTTTTTTACCAAAGATGCCTCTGTATACCTAAATGGAGGTTTCGTAAAATGTTGAGCGGTTACTATATCTGTTAGATTTACGGTATCATTTTCATTTAAATCCGGCAATAGTTGCTTATCAGAATCATTTTGATCATTTTTAACAGCTTCATCTAAAGACTCATCATAAACCTTTAAAAACCCATCAAATACTAAAGTTGATCCACTTGCCCTAAATGTTGCAGAGCTAACGTCATTCGCCATATCAATAATAACTTGATTAAATTTTGCATTTGTCATCTGAGATGCGATAGTTCTTTTCCAAATTAAATCATACAAAGCATACAAATTATCATCAATTTGCCCCTTTATTTTGGATGGGGGCAAATCAAATCTTGATGGCCGAATCGCTTCATGAGCTTCTTGGGCATTTTTAACTTTACTCGAATATTTAATTGATGTTTTTGGTAAATAATCATTTGTATATACATTCGAGATAAATGCCCTAATGCCACTCAAAGCTTCATCCGATAAATTAACACTGTCTGTCCTCATGTAAGTTATAAGTCCTGTTTGCTCTCCATTTATAACAACTCCTTCATAAAGCCTTTGCGCAAGCGACATCGTATTTCTAGCGGAAAAACCTAATTTCCTAGAAGCTTCTTGTTGTAATGTTGATGTAATAAACGGAGCAAAAGGTTTTCTATATGTAACTTTTCTATCAATTGAAGCAATCGCATATTGTTCATGCAAAAGAGAATCCTTAATTTTTTTCGCTTCTAATTCATTCTTAATCGATAATTTCTCTAACTTTTTTCCATCAAATGTTATTAATCTTGCACTTAAACCCCCTTTTTTAGAAGAAAAATTCCCAACTACATCCCAGTACTCTTCTGATTTAAATTTATCAATCTCACATTCTCTTTCATATATCAAACGCAAAGCCACAGATTGTACTCTGCCAGCGGATTTGCTCTTTGGTAATTTTCGCCATAAAATTGGTGATAATTTGAAACCAACGAGATAATCCAATGCTCTCCTTGCAAGATATGCCTCAACTAAATTTATATCAAGTCCCCTTGGATCAGAAATAGCTTTAGTAACAGCACTCTTTGTGATTTCGTGAAAAACAACTCTTTTCACAGGAACATGCAACTTATCCTTTAAAATTTCCACCAAATGCCACGATATGGCCTCTCCTTCCCGATCTGGATCTGTTGCCAAGAAAACTTCATCAGCTGTTTTAATAGCTTTCTCTATGGCTGCAATATGTTTATTTCCAACAGAATCAATATGCCATTTCATCGCAAAGTCACGATCCGGATCAACAGACCCATCTTTTGATACCAAATCCCTTATATGACCATAGCTAGCCAGTACTTTAAAATCCTTGCCCAAATATTTCTCAATCGTCTTTGCTTTCGCAGGCGATTC
The DNA here is from genome assembly GCA_949290705.1 of uncultured Holosporaceae bacterium. GTDB lineage: Bacteria > Pseudomonadota > Alphaproteobacteria > UBA3830 > CASESI01 > CASESI01. Next base: position 108,179 of record CASESI010000013.1, read on the forward strand.
AACTATCATCAACTTCATAAAACTAATCACTCAAACTATAGATTAGGTAAAACTTAACAAATCGAATCCAATTCGTATCACAAAAAGAACCTAATATCAAATTATTTTTTGAATACTATAAAGAGAATAGTACTCCTGTTTCAACATTAAAGTTATTAATTGAACTATTTTTCTTCTCATCGAATTGCTCTTTTTTGGCGTGATGTCTTAATCTAACAGACGTTGAAAAGGTAATATTTTTATTGACTTGATATTCAACCGCTCCATGCACAACATAACCTAAATTCGTTTTCATAGCTTCTCTCGAAGGTGAAAAAGCACACTTTGATACCCCTCCTCCGAATGAAATTGCTGTCCTAGCCCAAGTTAAATTGTATTTAAACATAACAAGTAAATCCATATAGCGTAAACTTCCATTTTTTACTAAATCTCCATTTACACTATCTTCTCCATCATAAGCACTTGGGTCAGCCATTTCAACACTTGTTGCTCCCTCTTCAACTGATTCAGCATTTTCATCTTCTGTAGTTGTAATAGGATTTATAGAATAAAAATCTTTCAATTTAAACCTACTTATACAACATTGCAATCCTACTAATCTTTCCTTTGATATTTTATAGAAAACATTACCAATAACACCTGCACTTAATGATTGACCTATTTTGTCATAACAAATCTTACCAGAATCTTTTTCTCTTTCTTTAGGAGTTTTCGCAAATGAAAAACCAACGATAGGACCTAACAAAAATACTGGCCCTCTTGATTCATATCCACTAAATGATGCATTTGATATACGTAAAAAAGATATCAACATTATGATAGAAAATCCGAAAACTCCTTGTTTCATATAAAACCCGTAAAACTACCTTTTCAAATACTCTATTACACTTAATTTAATAAACAATTAATTTAATCAAATATTTTTATATAAACATCGCATAACAGAACATGCTGTTAGCTTAAAATTTGATTTTATGTACAACACATTGTATAATCATGAGCATGAGGCATGGTATATTACTTTGGAAGGCTAGTATTTCTGTATGTGTTGGAGTGTGCATTTCTGTATTTATTAAGGAATTTGATCGCGCCGATAATTGTACAGTGGAACAACATCTTTATTCAAATAACGTGATGCTCACAAATGTCACACTAAATAACGAATCTACACCTATAGTGAGTGATAACGCATCTGCGATTAGTGGCAGTATAGCTACAAACACCAATTCTGACAATATAATAAATATAAATGATGTGTTATCTAACATTAAGTCAAATTTGAATGATGATAGATTAAAGAGTTTCGCTGACAATTCTATAGTAAAATTACACAATGATAACATTCTGATATCATTTAAAATACATAACAACTTGTACTCCGATGCCAGAAAATGCAAAGTTCCTCAGAAAGTGATTTCAAAAATGATCAATTTGTACAAACATCAGTTGAATTTTAAATCGGATTTAAAAACTGGGGATATAGTGAAACTTATATACGACAGTAATGATAATCAATTAATTTTTACATCTATCTCCAATTCTAAAAAAACTTATTCTATTTATAGGTATAGCAAAAACGGATCAGATCTTGGGTATTATAACGATAAGGGAATATGTCTAAATCAGGACACTTTTCTTACTCCAGTAAAGAATGCTAGAATTTCATCTAGATTTGGTATGCGTGTACACCCAGTAAAAAAGATTAGAAAAATCCACAAAGGAACAGATTTTGCCGCTAATATTGGTACTCCTATCATGGCTGCAAATTCTGGCAGGGTAATTCACATAGGTCACAGAGGTGGGTACGGCAAGTGTATAATACTGAGACATACTAACGGATATAAAACGCTTTACGGACATATGTCAAAATATGCTGATGGTGTGACCGTAAATAAATCTGTAACAAAAGGAGATGTAATCGGATATGTCGGGAAGAGTGGCTTGGCGACAGGCCCTCATTTACATTTTGAAATCATGAAGAATAATGTAAAAATAAATCCTGAAAAAGCCAACTTTATTTCGATTGCTGACTTGACAGCGAAAGAAAAAATACGATTCAATGCGTATAAAAATCGAATTCAATCTCAACTTGAAACGTATTCTGCATCATATTAATTTCTGTTGTTTATTACTATTATAAATTCCCCCTTTATGCTTTTAGATCTAATTATTTCTATCACATTACAGATTTTACCTCTTAACGTTTCTTCAAATTTTTTTGTGATTTCACGAGATACTGAGATTTCCACATCATTACCAAATACTTCACTTATAGCATGCAATGTATTAATAACTTTAAATGGAGATTCGTAAATAATTATAGTGGTTTTTATCGTATGTAACAGTTGTAATTCACTTAACTTTTTTCCATTTTTTGGTGATAAAAAACCATAAAAGAAAAATGAATCTGTCGGAAGAGCTGATAATGTTAATGCTGAAATTGCCGCACTTGGACCTGGTACAGAAAAGACGTTCATTCCTAATTTTGTAATTTCTCTAACCAACTTAAAACCTGGATCTGATATCATTGGAGTTCCAGCATCAGATACAACAGCAACTATATCATTCTCTTTTATCATATTAATATATTTTTCAAGATTTTTATTTTCAGTAATATCGTTGAAACAAACTAATTTCCTATTCTCTATTCCATAGAATTGCAACAGTTTCATAGTTACTCTAGTGTCTTCACAAAGTATAATATTTGCAACATTTAATATGCTTATTGCCCTTATCGTAATATCTAATATATTCCCTATAGGTGTTGAAATTATATAAACCCCTTTCAATAATTCTTGAGAATCTATTTTATCTTTTATATTTTTGTTGTAAACTATACTGGTATTGTTCATATTGCTACCATGATGAGACACATCGCTCCGATTATATTGTTATTAATATTAACATCTTGTGTCAACAATGATAAAGACTATTTTTCAAAACGTCCAGATACTGAATTTGTTTTAGATACTAAGAAAAATTCTAGTGATATAGTACTAATAGTTATAGATCAAGAACTTGTTGGAAGTAAATCCACAGATGAAATAATAAATGCTTCTCAATTAGCTTTTATGTGGTATGCAGAAAATAAATTCAAAAATCAAAAGCCATATAAAATAGCAATAGAGAAACTCTCACCGACAGATATAAAAAATATTTACCATCTGTATGAAAAGTATAAGAATAAAAATATAACAAATGTTATATCATTCCTCAATATGAATGAACTTAGAAAAGTGTCGTTTTTTTTCAAAACAGCATCTGTGTATTCAATGCAAAATTTCAAAGACTTATCTTTTAGAAACATAAAATACCTCAATAACAATATGAATGATATTCTATCTAGTGTTACGAATATTGTAAAAAGTAGTTCAAAAATCTTGTTTATAGATTACAACGAAAAATTAAAATTTAAGTTCGACAAAACATTAGTGGATATGAACTTTACAAATGATATGATGATTGATTACGTACCTTTTAATTCATTAAATAAACAAACTTTCGAATCATTTATTACAACCAATAAAATCGATACCTTAATATTAAATACCAATATATTTGATACAAAAGAGTTGTTAGAAAATACTAATTTTTCTGGAACACTTGTCCTATTGAATCCTCTCGATGTAGAAATTGCTAACCTACCAAAAATTGAAAAGATGTATTTTACTTTTTTAGACTTTGAATTATTTAAAGATTTTTCAAATACATATACAAGATTCTTTAATCAAGATCCACCTTCATTATATAGCTATATAACCTACAAACTTGTTCTTTCGATACTTCTGGATAATGAAATAGACCTATCGGGAATGCAGAAATTTGTTATTTACAAAAAATTTGGGAATAAAATTATAAAATATTAGCATGAAAATTATCTCCTTAAAAACTATAGATAGTACGAGTCTTGAATTAAAGAGGTTGCTTGATAACAGAGTTAAACTTGGTAGTGATTCAATCCTTGTTATTGCGGATACACAAACAAATGGGTATGGAACTCATAATAGGATATGGGAATCTCCAAAAGGGAATATTTATTTGTCGTTTAACCTAAAATACGAACGATATGAACATTTATCTTATTTCATATCATACGCTCTTTTTGAAACTATAAAATTTTACATAAGTAAAAAACATAATATCCATATCAAATGGCCAAACGACATAATGATAGATAGTCTTAAAATCGCTGGAATTTTAATTGAATATTATTTAGAGGAATACCTAATAGGAATAGGAGTGAATTTATCTGTATCACCAATTTCAACTTCAACTTGTATAAAAAATGTTTTAGGAGAAAACTCTCTCCCGTCCAGAGCGCAATTCATAGAAACATTTATTAAAAATTTCGAAAAAAATAAAGCAATTATACAACAAAAAGGATTTCTAGCATTTAAAAGAAAATGGAAACAAGTAACAAATAATTTTAAATATTAATCCTTTATGATGTTTCCACAATCCACGATGATATTTAGCTGTGATATGGAAGTCTAGAAAACTAATAAATTAATTGATAATTCTTGCAAAATGAAGTATAATGCCAGCTATTGTTTTTGAATATATATCAAATGGCTAGAAAAACTGCGTCTTTATTGATAAAAATGATTAGCTCTGAGGGTACTGGTTATTTCTACGTTAGAAAAAAGAACCCAAAGAAAAAACCTGAAAAATTGGAATTGAAGAAATATGACCCTATTGTTCGTAAGCATGTGGTCTTTAGAGAGTCAAAGATGAGATAGTGTTTTATCTCTCTTCAATTTTTTAGGAAATTATTAAGTACTTGGTCCATTTCGTTTAGGGTTGAATTTAACGTTTTTGGATTGAATCTATTGTTTATTTTTGATATCGTTTTAATTTGTTTGTCGAATATGCTTTCTATTTTTGAGAGTAGATCTAGTCCTTTTTTTGATAGCTTTATTAATGATGACCTTTTATCTCTCGTGGACTGAGTTTGTTCAATATATCCTGCATGCACCAATTTTTTGAGATTATATGATACATTTGAACCTATGTAATATCCCCTTGAAATTAGCTCTGTAATGTAAATTTGATCTCTACCTAGGTTATATAAAATCAAGCTTTGTATATTATTAATGTCATTAACATTTAAATTCGTAAGTTCTTTTTTTACGACATTTAAAAACACTTTATATAATTTATCGAGCAATAACACTGAATTAATGTAAGCTCCTTTTTCACCATCACGTTGAGATTGGATAATGCCAATATTTTTTTTCATATTTACCTCAAAATATAACATTAGTATAACAATTTTTGGTTAATTTTTAGTTAAAATGATAATTTTTTTTAATATTAAAATAAAATAATAATGTTTTTAATTTTGTATAAGCTTCATAAGAACTCTTGCACTATCTTTTACTTTCATGACAGCTTCTGAACTAATATTTTCCAATACCTCAACTTGCATTAAATCAATTGTTTCATCTTGTACATCTATGTCTTCAATATTACTGACTATATAATTAATATTATTTGTAGATAAATTATTTAAATATTCTATGTTTGCAACCTGAGCAAGCATATCTGAAATTGCGGACTTATTATTTGATATATCATCAAGTACTCCATCTATCAGTCCTATTATTACATCTTTGTTATACTGCATAAAAAGATCTTCATCAAAATCTCCTCCACTTTCACCAGTATCCAATGCAAATAATTTATATTTATCATCATCTAAAACATTAGGTAATTTCTTAAGTAATTGGTCCATATATAAATTTGTTTGATAAAGATAAAGTTTTCTATTTTCAAGCAATCCAGTCATCACTATTTCATCTCTAACCACTAAGTCATTATCAGGATTTTTATTAAAATACCCTATTAATGCTTCATCACCAAATGTAGTTGAAGATATGACATTTTTTATTGATTTAACTCTTAACATTATTTCATCTTTCAAACTATTCCTAACAGATTCTTTATCCAAATTTTGTTGACCGTTGGATGCTTCGACAACCAATGTTCGCAATGATTTCATATCACTTTCTATAATTTCCTCGGCATTGTACAAAGTATCCATCATGGAATTATAATACTCAACTTGCCTATTAGACCTTTTTTTATCCTCCAAAATCATTTTCACACTTTTATTATTGAAAAAAACTGTTGTTTCAGATACTGTTTCCAATTGGTTCTCTTGATCGATAATAAGTTGTTTTGCAGCTTCTATACCTTCTTTCGCATCATTAAATTGATTCCTTACTTCACCTGTAATCCTTTGCATATAATCAAGAACCCGTGACGAATACCTCATTGTACCAACATGGTTTATTTTATTCTGATAACTATTAGTTTCTGATCCAAAATTCCCTGGTCTAACATATCTGATATGATTAAGTTTTAAGTACTTGTGTGCAACATTATTCCACTCTGGTAATATAATAGATATATTTTTATTATATACTCCATCTACTTTAAAACTAAATGTCTGTCGCTTATATCTATTGTTAACTCGTGGAGTAACTCTTCTGAAATTATTAGAGTATTCTTTTGACGTCAATAAATTATTAACTTCATCAATAATGCCAGGAGCTTTTGTATTATAATTTGTCCAATGCCCAGGTGTTTTTGCACTAACAGTTGGTATATTGGCAGCAATTGCATTACTCCAACCTAAATTCCATAATTCTTTGTATTTTTCATGCATGTTTGTCAATACACCTATTATATCATCAAGTTGTTTAATATCTTTATCGATTTTGGCTATCGTATTGTTTTCATCAGCTGTTGTCCCTTGTAATATTGTACTTTTAGATTCAGTTATAAAAACAGAATCTTTAATCTTCTGACCGGTTTTTCCACTTGCCAAACGTTCAAGAATTTCGCCTTTTTGAATACCATGCGTACGATTACTAGTGGTAATTGACGTTACACTTCTTGTACCTATACCTCCTGTAATCATAATTCACCTCTTTTATGATTGAATCAACCTTACTATGTATTTTGAACTTTCTTTTATCTTCACAAGAGCCTCTGAGCTTAACTGTTCCAAAATTTCTTCATTCATCAAATTCATCATCTCTTCCTGCACGTCTGTATCTTCAATAGAGCTCAATGCAGCTTGAATATTATTCTTTTGAATTGTTAACAATGTTTCAGAATTATCTATGTTCGTTATAGCAGATAGTTCAGCCTGATAATTATTCGCTACATTATCAATCGTTGCCGAAATCGCAGCAAGAATATTTGTTCTTGATAAACTATTTTCTCTTACAAAGTCACGAATGGCTTTTACAACATCATTTTTATCACCACCAGCCTTAACATTCGTAATAATACCATCTAATTTGTTCTTTAGTTGCGTATCATTCACTGCAGTTTGTGCAGCAGTTTTAGCTTCATTCAAGTCTTGTGCTTCAGCTGCACCCTTAATTGCGTCTTGGATTTTTTCCATATCAGCATCGGAAATTACGGAAGAATCTTTACTTGCAAATAACTTATACAAATCATCATTAGAAAATAAATTTTTTAAATCCGATGTTCCGCCATCGTACCTATTTTCTGTATCATCGTACGTACCACTATAAGCCGTAATATTACTTGCAAAATCTATATTCTTAACAGTTATGTCAAAATCATCATGTGGACTCATTGAAAAGTGTATTGTTTTTGTTAGATTTAAATCATCATTTAACCTATCAGTTTTTTGGAATGTTTTTTCCCCAAGGAAATCTGTATTATTTATTGTACTTTCTATCGTATTTATTATAACATTTATCTCCTCTTGTAGAGCTTGCCTGGTTGATTTACCTCTTATATACTCTTGATCTGTATTTCCGCCATTAATTTTAAAATCTGTCGCAATATCATTAATTTTTGTTTTCAAACTTTCATATTTTTCGCGCAATAACTGCGTTGTTTCAAGAGCTATTTCCATCCTACTGGAATATTTTGAAATATTTTTAAACAGGTTGTTATACTGACTTATAGAAGTTTTCAGTGTAGAAATATTTCTAAATTCAGATATACCATCTCTTGGGTGGTTATAATTCTTTCCTGAAGCCAATTTTGTTAATGTCTCTCCTTTCGATTTTGCATTATTTTTATTGCTCTTCATAATAGAGTTTTGCGATCTGATGCTTACGAATGATATAGCCATTTTCTGTTCCTCCTTGTATTTTCATCTTTCATATTACTAATTTTGTACCAACCTTATTACAAATCTGGCGCTGTCCTTAATTGCCTTTAATGCCTCTGCGCTGAGCTCCTCCAAAATCTGCGCCTGCATCAAATTTACCATTTCTTCTTGAATATCAACATCTTCCATAGCGCTTATCGCAGCTTCTGTATTAGCTTTTTTAACATATGATAAATCTTCCATATTACTCAAAGTTTCTATATTGCTGAGTAAAATATTATAGTTATTGTACGCCGTCCTTGCCGCCGTTGTTAATGCATCATAAAGTGTAGATTTTTTCATGTGATTTGCAGTTGTACCAGAAAAAGTATTATAATTACCTAATTCTCCAGTAGGAGGGGTAGTACCAGCTGCATCGGCTCTATACACCAACTTTTTCAAATTATCCTCCGTAACATTTGTTGTTGTACCAACTGCAAGTGCGGCCAATGACACATCAAGCTTAACACCATCTCTCTCTGAAATTATCAACTCTATTTTTGTTCCATCTGCATTCACAACATTTTTACCATCAAGTTTTGTATTAAGTAAATTCTTAATTGCGTCAATAGAGACATTTACGTCATTCTGTAATTGTTGCCTTAATATTTTATTGAATTTCTCTGTATCAGTAGGAGTTGCAGACCAGCCGCCGATATTAGTTGGTATATCATTAATCTTTATTGCAAGTTTTGTATATTGTTCATAAACCAAATCAACCACAGAAAGCGCCGTCTCTAATCTACTTTTCGCAAGCTTTATATTTTTAGTAGTTTTTTCATATTCATTCAAATCCTTCCGCATCCTTTGAATGCGTGAAAATTCTTCTATTCCATCGCTTGAGTTAAATATTTTCTTTCCAGTAGACAATCGTTTCAACACAGCACCTTTATTCCTTGCGACATTCCGCGAAGTTTGCATTATATTAAGTTGGTCTCTGATTGGTATAAATGATATAGCCATCTTTTCCTCCCTGTTTTTAAACCTTAACTACATAAACTACGCCCTTATCAAATTCACAATATATTTCGAACTTTCTTTAATCTTAATCAAAGCTTCTGAGCTGAGTTCCTCCAGAATCTGCGCCTGCATCAGATTTATCATTTCCTCTTGAACATCAATATCCTCCAAAGCACTTATTGCTGCCTCGGTGTTGGTTTTCTGTACCTGCGCCAAAGTGTCAATGTTCGACAAATTCGTAATACCGGAAAGTATTAATCGATAGTTATTGTCTGTCTTTGATTTATTTTCTGTAACGTTGTGAATGAAAACATCTATTTGCTTAAATTGACCCTTCCATGGATCTGTTCCACTTGATAAAACTAACTCTACAGTTTTAATTGTGTTCGCTGCACCAATTGTACTTAATGGTAACAAAGGGCTTTCTGTTACACTAACTGTACCATAATCATTAAGTGCAAATGAAAGGCTACTATTTGTTTGATAATTAAAACTTGCAGGCGGGGTGAAAGTTTTTTCTTTCCATTTTTTATTAGTAGCGTCAACTTCTTGTACTTTACTATTTAACATTATATTTTGCTCTTGTAGGAAGTCAGATTTTCCATTTGTTCTTGTCCCCATCTCAAAAGCAACGGCACTCCCATCAAATTTGGTTTGCAATGTACTATTAATCGTATTAATCGTCGCGTTGATTTCCGCTGTGTAATACGCATCATCAGCTGACCCTGCAGGCAATGTTGTAAGGCTTTTAACTTCATTTAATTGCTTTAACAAAGTATCATATTGTTCACCCAAGGATTGCTGAACCGAAAGCGCAGTCTCAAGTTGGCTTATCCCAAGTGAAACATCCTTTATTGCTCTTGCATACGAATCAAGGGATGTACGCATATTTGAAATCTTTCTGTAATCCGCAACATCATCTCTTGGATCGGCAACCTTTTTTCCCGTCGCAAGTCTTTTCAAAACTTGTCCCTTGTTCTCCGCACTTGACCTGTTTCCTGTGATCACTCTTGCTTGGTCTCTGACCGGTATAAATGATATAGCCATCTTTTCCTCCCTGTTTTAAACCTTAACTACATAAACTACGCCCTTATCAAATTCACAATATATTTCGAACTTTCTTTAATCTTAATCAACGCTTCTGAGCTGAGTTCCTCCAGAATCTGCGCCTGCATCAGATTTATCATTTCCTCTTGGACATCGATATCCTCCAAAGCACTTATCGCAGCCTCGGTGTTGGTTTTTTGCACCTGCGCCAAAGTGTCAATATTCGACAAATTCGTAATACCGGAAAGTATTAACCGATAATTGTTGTCTGCTTTCGTCACGTTACCTGTTGCATGAACTATTGCATTGCCCTCTACAGCAGTTTTTAAATCATTCCAAGCGGTATACGTATAAAACTCATTAAATTGAGTCGTTGTGACAGTTGTATCATTGTAATCCTTAATTTTCACTGTTAATACTTGATTACCTGGGGTTGCCGCGCTAGACACAACAGTTTCATTATTAAATTTTGTGGCAAGAGTACTATTAATTGCAGCAATTGTGCCATTAACACTATTTAAATAATAGGTTTGATTGGTATTTGTTGTATTTTTATTTTCTTTGGCTTCTTCAAGCTGTTTTCCAAGTGTTGTATACAACTCCATCAAACTCTGTGTTACGGAAAGCGCTGTTTCAAATTTGCTTATTCCGAACGAAACTTCTTTTATCGCATTTTTATATGAATCAAGCGATGTACGCATGTTCGAAATCTTTCTATAATCCGCAACATCATCTCTTGGATCGGCAACCTTTTTTCCCGTCGCAAGTCTTTTCAAAACACGACCTTTATTTTCCGCACTTGATCTGTTTCCTGCGATCACTCTTGCTTGGTCTCTGACCGGTATAAATGATATAGCCATCTTTTCCTCCATGTTTTAAGCTATCTTCTAATACTAGAAAAAAAACAAAACTACAGAGAAAAAACACTACAAATGAAAAACTAAAATAATTTTAATAAATTTTGTTTTGCCTTAAGTTCACGTGAAAGTGATTCTATTGCAGCAGATTGTTGTAATTCGAATTGCGACAAATTCACCATTTCTGAAGGAATATCCAAATCGAATATCGCACTTGCAGCCAATTGTGCATTTTTTACAGTATTTGCAAGGTTATCTATTGTCTTTTCAACACGATTTTGTGCAACCGCAATGTCAGCAACCCTCATAAGAACAGCTTCCAATATTCCATCAAGACGGTCTTTTGTTCTAGGGACATTATCCCTGGTTTTAATTTCAAAATCATCCTTATCCATTCCTAACCTTGCAGAAGTCACGGCTTCAATCCTGACAGAAATCCTATCAAAATCCTCTTCCGAAGCACCAACCTTGAAAACCAAATCTATGCTGTCCGAATGATTTGCAAATGTAATAGATGTATTTTTCAGTTCATTCAGTGTAATAACTTTCGTATTATCAGGAATTTTTTTCATAGCATCTTTGTAAGATATGGTACTATTTTCCGAAATTTCAATTTTCATTACAAGTGTATCTATTCTATCTACACCCTTCTTATTGAAATGTCTTTTGAATGTTATTTCGTGTATTCCTTGACCAAGTCTCTTCTCAGCCAACCCATCATCATCTTTTAATGTATAATCATGTTCATTGTTAGTTATATTGTAATCAAACTCTGACTCAAACCTACTTCCATCTTCAGCCTCTAGGTATAATTTTGATTTACCAAAAGTTCCTGACATCTTTACGTCAAAAGACTTTAAATCTGTAAGATTTCCACTCAAAGAAGTAATATATGGTGATGGAACTTGAATATTTTTCATTTTCACTTTCACATCAGATTGATTTTGCAATCTTACTGTCTTTCCTTTTTCGTACACATACCCGTCCCCATCAACATCATATTTATTATTAAATTCTGTAAGATTTGTTGTTATAAGAGTCGATACTTCATCTTTCCTGGTTATTGCACCATTTTTCGGCTTATAAACCATATTGTTGCGGTCAAGTTCAATATCACTACTAATAGTAAATTGTGCATTAACAGCAGCGCCTGTTCCACCACTTGTTTGTAATTTATTTACATGTGCTGTATCAGATTTATCATATACATATCCGTCTTTATCCAGAATATGTTGTACAGGATCAAATGTAAATGTTCCACTTGTAGCATCACCTACTATTCTATTAGCGCCATTTTTAAGCGTATACGAAGATTTATCTAAATCCTCCTCAACCTCTATCTTAATTTCAACACCATTATTCGCTTGATACCTAACATTTCCAGTAGACGTACCATTTTCACCATCACCTTTCAGGTATACATATCCATCATTTGCAACATAAAATTTACCATCTGGCTTTAATGTATCCGTGGTATTCATAATTTGATACGAACCATCTATATTCTGCACAGGAACCACTTTTCTTTCATTATTTACCATACGGATCGTAATACCATTTCCATCATCATTTAACTTATTGATGTATTTATTATTTCCTGTATCCCAAGTTAATAATTTTCCAGTATCATAATCTATGTAATCAGGGTGATTAGGAGTTGTATTTAAATCTAAACCGTATACACCACCGTCTGCTCCAAGATATTTTCCTGTTTTTTCATCAGTTAATGGTTCTCTCAAAATCATTGGATTTATAGAAAATTTGCCATTCGCAGAATTAATATCATAATTAACATTCAATAAAGCATTATTTTCGTTTGTCTGTGAAAGTTTATCTGCATACTTCATACCAAAGCTTTTTGTTTTATCAAAATATGAGTTCAGCGATATATTGAGTTTCATTTGATGGAATCTGTACTTTTCCGTTTTTCCATCTTCTATATCCTTTTCATCAAGAACAACATATTCAGATTCTCCTGTATTAACACTTATAGCTGTTAACTTTTTCGTTTCGGCATCATATTCAAATCTTGTACCACCTGAAACTGAATCACTGTCAAAAGTAATATTTTGTATTCCTCCTCCAAATGTGCGTTCACTACTTAAAAAACCTTCTCTCAATGATACATCATCCGGATCAGCCGGATCAATTTCACCAAATTTATCACTTTCTATAGTAATACTTCCAGACAACAAATGCATGTTGTTGAATTCCGTAGTTTTTGCAATTCTATCTATTTCATCACGTGAATCGAGAAACTCCTTATTAATTTTTTCTCTATCACTATCTGACAATTGCTCTCCTGCAGCTTGTTCAGCAAGTGTACGCATTCTTGTAATCAACGCTGTAATACTTGATAATGCGGAATCAGCGACATCAAGTGTAGAATTTATTTGAGTCGAAGAGATTAATACCTGGTTTATAGACTGCATCTTCATCTTTAACTTCGTTCCGATTGCAGCATCAGCAACAGCATCAGAGGCCTTTTCAACACGCAAGGCAGAAGATATTTTTCTCAACGAATCCGATCTTCTTACTTCTGACAACCCTATGTGCTTAATAGAGCTTATCGATCCTCTTCCCTCTGAAAATCCTACATTTCTCATTTCTTGTTACCTCTTTTTGTATTCATTGCAATTTACGTGCCAAACTTACACTAAATTACTAATTTTTTTAACTTTCATAAACATATCCTAAAACTAGTAAATCTTTTATTAACATTGCAAAAAAAATAATAAAAATACAAAAATAAAACTAAAACAACTTTAATAAGTTTTGTTTAGACCTCATTTCACGAGACAAAACCTCAATTGACGATTGCTCCATCATTTCACTTTGAGAAAGTTCAACCATTTCTTCTGGAATATCAAGGTCGAATATAGCACTTACAGCTGCCTGCGAGTTAGTGATTGATGTCTGAATATTAGAGTCAGCAACATTAAGTCTGTTATCTCCAACAGCAACTTTCGAACGCACTGATTGTACTGTATCAATAGCTGTTCTTATTGTCTCTATTATCTTTTGCAATGATTCTTGATCATCACTGAGTTCTACTTTTAAATTTGTTTTATTATCTACCAATTGTAATCTAAATGCGGTAATAGAATCTATTGTAACTTTAACAGAGTTCTCATCTCCACCTCCTGTTCCAACTTGGAAAGATAAGTCCGTCTTATCACTTGATTCTTGATACGCAACAACGGTATTCTTAAGCTCATTCAATGATACAAATACATTATTGTTAAAATATCCTGAATCTACAAATGGATTTGTACCAGCCGCGTCAGCAGCCATCTGCCCTACATTTGCCATAGCCAGGTTTTTTGGAGCATCTGCATCTGTCAATTTGGCAGCTTCTATTATTCCGCCAGTTTTCATTTTATTCAAATCAATTGTGATAGCATCAACTCTTTGGCCGTTTGTCATTGTCCTCGATAACGTTACACGTCCTCTTTCAAGTCGATTTTTCGCTACATAAGAACTAGTATTCTCGTTGTAATCTATATCTGTAAGATTAAAATAATCCGATTCTAAAACTCCATCTGCAGCCTCCATATATAATTTAGCCATACCATTTGTTCCTTTTATCTTTACATCAAAAGAAGTCAAATCTGTTAAATTACCAGAAATTCTAGCAACATCAACATTATTAGTTTTTTTATTATTTAATTTCAATTGAACTGTAGAATTAGGATCACCGTCTATTGTTGTAATTTTTTTGCCTGACTTGTCATAGACATACCCATCGTCACCTATAATATCTGTGCTTTTTAATTTGTACGATCCACCTTTTAGCACAACTGCATTTCCGTCAACATCTTTTTCAATTGATTGTTTATCATAATCGATTCCAAATGTTCCATTTTCATACGTAGCCGCATCCAGTTTAAATGTACCTGTTATTGTAACCTCAACACCGTTTGCATCACCATTTCCATTAAGACTAGATGCAGCTTCAAATGTCACTATTCCATCTTTTGAATAATCTGTAATTTTAAATAATTTCAAATCATTCAATTGTGTTACTGTATCAGCACCAGCAATACTAGCTTTAACTTTTATTTCAGTAATAGTAACTCCTTGCCCACCTAACTCATTATTAAATGCCTCCAACTCAGTTGTTGAAAAAATATCACCGTTTGCTTTGCCCGCTATTCCTATAGATTTACCAGGAACTCCTAATCCAAGTGCTAATTTAATATCATTTAAAGCTGTCCTACCATCTGCTGTATTATTATCTATTGAGTCTGTTGTGTTCGTAGGAAGAATAATCTCAGTTCCTCTTGCATCACCATCAACTTTAACTTTTCCAGCCGTAAGTTTTGGTTTAAACAACTCTTCTCCAATTACAGAAGCATTATCAATCAACTTATCACTAATAGAATTTATAAGTTCAATATTTTTCTTGTTATTTTGATTGTATTGTGGATCCATCATTAATGCCGTATCTGTTCCAATTGACATCCCCTTATCAAAATTATTATTTAATTTTACAGTAATACCAAATTTACTGAAATTTAAACTTTCCAAATCTCCAGATTTAATGTCATCTGATGCAACTTTCATTTCATCAAAACTCGACCTGTCATTAAGGTTTGTTATTCTGAACAATCTTGTTTCTTGATTATAACTTAAAGTATACGCCGTATTGGACTTTGAATTATCAATTGCGATTGCCTCAATACCTTGTCCATCTTTTGATAAAAATCCATCCCTTAAATCATCCCCATTAATAGTTTCTGAAAATGTATCTGTAATAACTTTTTGTGTACCTGATAATAACTGTTTTGAGTTAAAGTTTGTAGCTTTTGCTATACGATCAATTTCATCTATTAAAGCTACGAACTCTTGGTTAATTTTTGCAATATCTTCAGCTTTGTAAATTCCATTTTTTGCAGACATTGCAAGTGTATTCATACGGGTTAATGTTTTCGTAATTTCCCCCAAACCACCCTCGGCAATATCCAATGCCGCCTTTGCCTGAGCAGTTCCAACTAATAATTGTTTTAAAGAATCAACTTCAACTTTTAATTTCGTACCAATAGCAGAATCAGCAACAGCATCTGAAGCTTTCCTAATTTTTAATGATGATGATATTTTAGAAATCGAAGTCGTTCTCGTAGTTTCCGACTTTTGAATCTGGGTCAACGTATTTAACGCACCAGTTCCTTTTGAAAATGATATAATAGCCATAATTTTCCTCCATGTAAATTAAATAACAGCAAAATAACCGCTAATAAAAATTCGGAAAAACTATGAAACAACAAGAATAACATGTGAAGATTTTTACAAATCTCCAAACTCTAGATATCATAATAGCAAATAAAGGTAAAAAATGAATTAATTAAAATAAATATTTTTAGATAAATTTGGATATTTTTTATATTCCTAAAGATTTTATTCTGTATTCTAATAATTTTTGTTCCTTTTCATTTTGTGCTTTTAATTCCTCTCTGCACTTTTCTATATGCTCATTCCATAATTTCTGCGCTGTTTCTTGATCAGAAGCAATTATATTATTTATCAAAGCTCGTGAACTTATTTCAAAATGCATAAAATCCATAGGCTGCCTCCAATAACCTCCCCACCTGTTGAATCCATATTTTTTAAAGATTTTTGCATGAAATTCGTTTGTCATTCCTGGTCTATGCACTAATCGGTTGACAAAAGCATCATCACTTTCTTTTTCCTGCATAATATATTTTTGCACAAATAATTCCATTTTATCACTTGGAATCGTAGTGGTACATTCCAATAAATCTTCTGCAATGTCATCAATTGCCATTCCCCTCATATCGGGAGTCATTTTGTTATTAATGATATCGGCATGAGGATTCATATAATAATTAACATCAATCGCTGCACCATATGCATGTTTAGAAAGAGTGTTTGTTCCTGCTATATTCCTACCGTTGTAACAACTTGTACAATATATCGGAAGCTCATCCACTCCCTCTAGCAATGATAATTCTTCAAAAATACTTTTGACACTATCAACAGATGTGTCCAACACACGTATTTTTAAAGTTGAAAATTTTGCTTCTTGTATACCTTCAAAATTACGTACAGGAATTTCAACATCAACTATTTTATGCTCGCCTAAACTTGTTACATAAGCCTTGTTATCACATCTAAAGCTGCATACCACAAGCATTAAATGTAAAAAAATTATATTAAAAAATTTCATATATCGTTTCTCATTACATATAATACTATACATAACAACCAGAAAAATATCAATACAAAACACAATGGTGGGAATAGTAGGATTCGAACCTGCGACCTCTACGATGTCAACGTAGCGCTCTAACCAACTGAGCTATATTCCCGATAAGAACTCAGTAAATATAGCATAAAATAATTCTGTTTCAAAGGAAAAAATAATAATTTATTAACCAATAGGTTATAAATTATTACCTCAAGTATACTTTGTAATAATAATGTCATTAGAAAACCTATTGAAGAAAATTCCATACAGCGTACAATGGCACGATGGAATGCTTTTATCAAGCCAACATTTCCAAACTTTTGACCATTACCATAATTCTTTATGCACGCTAATTGGCAGGTGTGCTAATTCTTTCGATTACGGAATATTAAGATTAAAAATAGATGAATCAGCTTTGGTATCAGGAACAATTATAATTAATGAAATCCTAGGAATTCTTGATGACGGTACAATTTTAAATTACAATTCTGAATATGAAAATTACAAACTTGAATATAATATTTCGGAACACATAAAAAATATTAACAAAACTAAAATATATTTATGTGTGTTAAAACATACACATGGAAATAATAACTTTGAACAAAATCTTCCAAGATATTTCTCGATATTGAATGAGGATATCAAAGATGAAAATACAGGAGAAAATCCAATTAATATTCCTTCCAAAAAACCAAAATTTCTATTAATGTCAGAAAGTGAACTATCTGATAAATTCTCATACCTTCCATTGATAGAAATCACTAAAAAAGATAACGTTTTATCTAAAACTGACTTTATCTCTCCTTATATTAAATTAACTAACGAGTGTCCTTTATATGAACTTTTATCTAATATTGTGAAATCATCTAAACAAAAAATAGGGTATATTTTAAGTAAAAAAAACCTAGCCAAAGATAATTATATAATAGACTCCGCATTAAGGATATTAGTTGCTTATTCTATAACGATAGAATCGTTGTTAAATACTCAATTCATATCGCCATTTGAAATTTACAAAGTAACTCTTGAATTTGCAGCACAGCTATTAGGATTTTCAGTATCAAACATCGTTCCTATATTACCAAGTTATAATCATCTAGATAGTATGAATTGCTTTAAAAAATTAGAAGAACACATAGATAAATCCTTGAACCAAATTATTGAATTTTCTTCAGCAATACCATTCATATTAGAAGAAAATATATTTAAATTAAAGCTTATAAAAGACTGGGATTCAAAGAAAGAACTTATTATAGGAATAAAAAGATCTGATAAATCCACTCAAGATGAATTTATTACATGGGTAAATGGTGCTCAGATAGTTTCAGAATCAATGATAGACGATATCAAACAAAAACGTGTACTTGGTGCAAATAGGAATGCGGTCAGTTCGTATGATTTAGGATTTGAGAATATTCAAGAGAATCTCATTGTATTAAAAATAACAACTGACTCGCATTATATAAAGTTTGGAGAAAATCTATGCATATTTAATAGCTCTTTTACAATTTTACCAGATGAAATAGTGTTTTTCCAAAAAGAAAGTACATGAGGTGTTAAATGGAATTTTTAAATTACTCGACTTCTGATATTTTTGATAACTTTATAGAGATTTTAAGTGAACAAAAATCCATAGCTATAAAATCTAATGATAATAATGCTGAAATAATTGCATCACAAATAATAAAAAAATTATCTGATTTCATCAGCTCAATTAATTACTCCCTTAATCAAGACAATTTAAACTTAAACAATAACTCACTATATGATTTGGAATATGCCCTTGTTGCATTATCTGACGAAGTATTTTTAAACCTCCAATGGAAGGGTAATGAATTCTGGAAAGCCAACTTACTTGAAACTAAATTTTCAAAAACTCAATCAGCAGGCGACACTATTTTTGATAAGATCGATACGATACTAAATCGTAAAAATTTCTTATCCGTAGAAAATGCAATTATTTATCTAAAATTATTAGCATTGGGATTTCAAGGAAAATATAGAAACACAAATTCATATCAAAAAATTAATGACTATAAACATAAATTATATCTTTTTATTACCTCTAATACATCTGGAATAAATCCAGGCGATATGATATTCCCGGATGGGTACAAATATACACTAACTGGACTACCCAAGATTTTTACTCCTAATGAATACTCAATAGATCACATCTTCTATACAATAATTGTATTATTCGTAATTGGAACAGGAATTTTTTGGGAATATGAACATATAAAATTACAAGAAGTAATAAACCTCTTAGATTCGACAAATGGTGATAAAAATGAGTAGTTTATTTGAAAAGTTATTACTAATATTTACCATAATCTCTGTATTAATCCTATCTGTATTAATAATTTCTCATTTATATAGAAAAAAAGATGACAACTCTTCCATTAATGAAAATATATCTTTCTTATCACCTTCCATATACGCATTTTTTGTTAGATTAGGGATCATCAAAACATCCGCATTATCAAAAGCTTTTATCAATTCATTACACACATTAAAAAATACAATTCCATCCTCAGATTACAGATATGCCATTCCATGGTATCTTGTCGTTGGATTATCTAATTCTGGAAAAACTACATTACTTGATAATCTTTCAGAATTTAAACTTCCAGGAAATGACTATAATAACCTACCAGAAAACTCAACATGTAAATGGTTCATATATACAAATGCAATAGCAATTGAAGTATCAAGTTCTATTTTCGAAACATCTTTTTCAAACAAAAAAATTAATAACAACTGGCAATTTTTGGCTAAACTATTATCCTATTACAGACCAAGACGACCACTTGACGGCATAATACTTACAATCCCAGCAGATACACTTTTAAAAGATGAAGATTACCCAGGAGCGAACAAAGTTATTGCGCAAAATATATTCGAAAATTTGTGGTGGCTACAATCCAAAATTAATACCAGATTACCTGTATATACCATAATAACAAAAACAGACTCCGTAAAAGGAATGAACGAACTATTGCAAAATCTATCATTAGAAGAGAAAAATCAAATTTTTGGTTGGTCAACACCTTATAGCCTTGATGAAGCATATTCCCATACATGGATTGATACTGCATTTAAATCAATTTTAACATCCATACAAAATCTTATATTAAAAATTGCAGCAAATAACACCTATAACGATGCATTCGAGAGCACTTTATCATTTAAGAAAAATTTCGAAAAATTAAAAATCAAAATTCAACAATTCACTAATCCTATATTCAGTCCTCACGATCGCAATGAAGGTTTATTATTTCGTGGACTATTTTTTACAGCATCCGAATCTGTATCAGGGTTAAATTTTAATGTAGATGATAAATCTGTCAAACTGTCATTTAGCTCATCAGCATTAAGTTTCGTAAGAGATCTATTCACAAAAAAAATCTTCGTCGAATATAACATTGCTCAGCCAATTTTTAAAACAGAAATATTCAATAAAGGAAAAAGCTTAATTAAACATTCCATCATGTACATAATTATGGCTTTTCTTTTATTTGGATTTTATTTTCAATACTCAAAATTACAAGATAACTTTGCTCAACTTGGAGACGAAATAATTGATATAAACTCTTCTGTAAAAAAACTTAAAACAATTGATTCTTCACAAAAAACACTCCTAGATCAAGAATTGAAAAATATTTTAAATACTATTTCAGAATTGGACACTTCCGGAATAAAGTCAATATTCGTTCCTTTATCTTGGTTTGTAGATGTTACTGATGAAATAAAACAATCTATCTCTAATTCGTTTGATAATGCAATCATAAATTCTATATACTTTGAACTTAACCTAAGGGCTAATTATATAAGGAGAAAATACGAACCAAAAAGTTATGATCGTTTAAAAATCAATACAAATGTCTTAAACTCCAAAGCTTTCAAAGAATTAGAACTCTACATTCAAAAAGTTATTGCATTGCAAAATGTAGAAGAAAAGTACAATTCTTTACTTGAAAAAGACAGAAGTGAATATATAAATACAATTACGTCTTTTCTATTTTCAAAGGAATTCAATATAGAAAAATTCTTAAGAACAAGAAGAAAACAAAACCTTAAATTACCAAAATTTTCAATTGAACTTTATTCTGAAATCATCAGAGAAAACATAAAAGTACTATTTTCAAATTTCATTAAATATTGTTTTTCTGATACGTATGAAAAGATATTCAATAATCTCGAAATAAATATAAAAAATTTATTATCTGAACTTCAAGATATCAACAACAATATATATGCTTCGGATATAAAAAATTTATTAAAAAAAGTAGAAACAATTATAAAATTTATATCATCTGAAAATAATTCTTGGCTTTCGAACAATAATTTTAATCCTGGAAATAAATTTTTAGAATTAATGGATCAATTATCAACAATTAAAGCAATTGACTCAAAATTCATAAGTTCACTCCAAGGATTTGCAGACGAAAATTTAATATTATTCAAAAACAAATTATTAAAATACCAAACATCATTAACTGGCACTTTTCTGAAAAACACAAAAAGCAAAGTTGAGATGTATCCATCTAATAATTTTATAGAATTTTATAAAAACCTTGAAACCTTATCAAAAGAAACATTTATGTTAAATATCCCAAACAGAGATATTATAAATGACATTCCTAACTCCAAACTTTTAATTTGGAATGAAGATATCATAAACAATATAAGTGACTTAATAATAGAGTTTAATAATTTTAAAAACACTAAAATAAAGTCTATGAAAATAGAAAACGCTCAAGTGTATAAAGAAATTGCAAAAAGAGTATTGAGGAACAACATTATTAATATGATTGCAAAAGCTGAAAACTTCGACGATATGAATCTTTCATCAAATAAAGACATAAAACTCGGTTTAATAAAAAATAGTATTAGAAATCTTAGTGCCATCAAAACAAAATTACTGTCAATTATAGAATTCCTGGATTCTGAATTTTCTACTCATAAAAACATGGTATTTAACTTACTAAAAAATTATTACGGAAGAATCCTAATTGAAACGGATACTCTCTTTGAAAAAAATCAACCTTATGATATAAAATTCAACTCTATAAATACATGGGATGGAATTTCTAATGTAAGTATGCTAGTTTTTAATTCTATAAGTGAATCAGAAATAATAGATTACCTGAAAATACAAAACCACTCATTGAAAGTATTCACAAAAGACATAATTGAACCTATACTTGATTTGTTGGATTACAAAGCACTACGTTTACCAAATGAATATCAATTCACAGTTAGTAAATGGAAAGAATTAATTTCTTACATGAATGATTATCTAGAAAAAAAACCTGGAAATTCAATTGCAATGTTAGAAAATTTTTTAACAAATTATTTGTCGCAAGTTACTCTGGAAAATTTTAAACAAAAAGATATAAATTCTAAATTCGAACTTATAACGAGAGATTTTTTCTTATACAAAAGATCCAGAATTGCATCCGCTTTGAAAGCAAGAATTAACGAACTTTCTCAAGAAAAATATATTACAATTTATAATCAAATTGCTGACCTATTTAATACAAATCTTGCAGGAACATTTCCTTTTGTAAAATTATCAAATTATTATACTGAAGATGCATTAATAGATGATGTTGAAAATTTTATACAGCAATTCAATAATTTTATTAATCCAGGAATGATTGAATTTCTGAAAAAGAAACAAAAATCATCTCCTAAAATTGGTGTTAATGAAGCCTTAACATTTTTGAACCAAATTTCAACATTAAAAGATCTGCTTGTTACGATAATAGGAAGTGCCAAAAAGGTTTATAATAACAAAAATAAAATAATATTATCTGCAGTTTTTAAAGCAAACCCACGAGAGGAAATAGGAGGAAGTCAAATCTTAGACACAAAAATATCTGTAGGAAATTCATACATAAGTTACCTAGAATCACCTAACAAAGCAATAGAATGGTATAGCGGAGATGAAATAAATTGTTCATTCCAATGGGCATCAAATGGATATACAATACCATATGGAAAATCAAACTATGTACTTTCTGTGAATGGAAACAATGCTAAATTTACATATAAAGGAAAATGGGCCCTTCTTAGATTACTACAAGATGCAGGATATACGCATGAAAGCTTCCCTGGAAACGGATCTTTATTAAAATTTTTAATCCCAACAATAGATAAAAAAACAGGAAGGTTCAAACAAACAGCAAAATTATTCATAAGATTGAAAGTTAATCTGGATATAGCTAATAAATTAGAATCATTGTCTTTAACGAAATTTCCTTATTTTGCACCAAAAATATTAGAGAAATTTTAATTTAGTTTTTACTGATTATTTTATTTTCAAGTGGTATGATTAGCTGTCGATTATATTTTTCGACGTAATAATTTTTAAGGAGTATATTATGTTAAACATAAAATTTAACGATGGTACAAAACCATTAAGAAACCTTATCATAGGATTACGTGACAAAGATGAACTTCAAAACTTCAAAAACTGTATAACTGAAGAAGCTTTTCGAAAAGCGGAAAAAATAATTTCTGAATTTGATTTTAAAAAATCAGAATATGACATTATAAAACTTCCAGATGATAATACCGATTTCATAGGCTTATTTTCGATTGAAGCAGAGACAGATTCAACCAAGATTGCTGATTCTATTATTACTATTTCAAATAATCTAAAAAAATTCGACGATATAAATGTAACATTCGATTTAAGTGAAGAATTAACGTTGGACATACTCGAAATTGTAAAATTGAAATCTTGGACTTTCGATAAATACAAATCTAAAAAAGATGCAAAAGATAAAAATATAAACTTTATTTCAAACAATAAAAAATTAGAAAACGCATTTGAGACTCGAAACAATGTTATTAATTCCGTATCATTTGCAAAGGAATTGATTTCTGAACCTGCAAGCATTGTAACTCCTAAATCATTTGAAGGATATGCGAAAGAACTAGAAAATCTTGGAGTAGAAGTATCGGTATTAGATTTTAATTACCTAAAACAACACAAAATGGGTGGTATTGTTGCTGTTGGAGAAGGAAGTGATATCGAACCCAGGATTATCGTATTAAAATACATGAACAATAAATCCTCTGATGAGGCAACTGTTCTTGTTGGTAAAGGAATTACGTTTGATAGCGGTGGATTAAACCTAAAACCATCTCAAGCAATCTACGACATGAAGACAGATATGTCAGGAGCTGCTGCGGTTATTGCAACAATTAAAGCAGTTGCATCAAACAAATTAAATAAAAACGTTGTTGGTATACTTGGACTTGCTGAAAACCTACCTTCTGGGCATTCTTATAAGCCAGGCGATGTTATTACTATGATGAATGGAATGACAGTTGAGGTTGGAGATACTGATGCAGAGGGCAGATTAGTCCTCGCAGATTGTTTAACATATGCTCAAAAAAATTTCAAAGTAAAAGAAATTATTGATCTTGCTACATTAACTGGAGCTTGCATAATAGCCCTTGGATACAGATTCTGCGGATTATTTGCAAATGATGATCAGTTGAAGTACGAATTATTAAAATCTTCAAAAACAACGAAAGAAGCACTTTGGGAACTTCCTATGTGTGATTTCTTTGATAAAGCAATTAATTCCGACATAGCTGATATAAAGAACATTGCAAGATCTGGAACAGGAGCTGGAAGCTCTACAGCGGCTCATTTCCTTAAGAGGTTTATTGAAAAAAATATAAAATGGTCACACCTTGACATAGCCGGAGTTGCATTTACAAAAGAAAGTACTCCTGTCTCTGCAAAAGGTGCAACTGGATTTGGAGTTAGATTACTTTATAACTTCATAGAGAATAATTAAAAAATATGATGCAAAAATAAGTATTATATGATACACTCTAAGGAGAGTTGGCCGGATGGCAGAATGGTTATGCAGAGGATTGCAAATCCTTGGACGTTGGTTCGATTCCGACTTCGGCCTCTTTTTTCCGTTATTTTCAATGGTTAAATTTTCTTTAATATTTAATAAATAATTAACCTTTTAGTTTTAAATTAATAAATTATGGTGGATAATATATGTTTTTTCGAAGCAAGTAGTATGCAACATGCATTACTAGTAATACGAGAAAAATATGGAGACGATGGAGTAATTCTATTCCAAAGTCCTATTAAAAACTCTTCAGAAAAAATCATAGTTTGTGCCGCTAAACAAATCTCTGATATGGATTCTATCGAATTGAAAGCCACATCTGACACAATAAAAATTCTTGTAAAGTATGGTTTTTCAAAAAATTTTATAAAACGTGCATACCAAACATTGGATCAAAGACACAAAATTATTTTACCTAATATCGCCTCATACCTAGATACCATATTTGAATGTAATATAATTTCTGAAATATCCACGAAAGGAAAATCATTTATATTCATAGGGGCATTCGGTGCTGGGAAAACAACAATGCTGACTAAATTCGTGAAAAACTGCATAGATAACACTATTTACCCAAACATATACTATTGCACTATTGATAAAAATTATAAAACCTATGATTTAAACATAATATTAAAAAAGCTACACTTAAACATGAAAGTCATTTCAATTAATGATATAGAAACAATCAAAAACTCTAGCAATATAAATTTTATAGATACCCAAGGAATAGATTGCGATGCAAAGCAAGACATTGAATTAATAACAAAGTTGATCTCAAATAACATCATTCCTATTTATGTTGTAAGATCAGATGTTAATCCTCAAAAACTAAAACAACATGTAAAAGAATTAAAAAACATAGGTGTACATTATTTTATAATAAATCATTTGGGAAATAAAAAACTCCTCGGAGGAACACTTTCTATCCTATCTGATTTCGATTGCACAATACTCAGCATAAATCAATCTGGAATTTTAAAACAACCAATTTCCCTTGACGTTAAAACAGATATTATAAACATAATAAATTCGTAAAACTTCGTATATTGACTTATATTAATTACTTTGATATAATGGAAACATGAGGCGAATGTAGCTCAGCAGGTTAGAGCGCCAGATTGTGGTCCTGGATGTCGTCGGTTCGATTCCGATCGTTCGCCCCAATTTCATCATACAACTTATTCTGCTTTGTTAATTTAAAATTAACCTTTCAATATTATCATATTCCCTATGCAAAATATTTATAAAGAATTCTTTGAAGCGTATCGTGATTTCAATTTAAAAAATCTAAGCTTAATAAATGATTTTTACAAAAATACGCTTAATGGATCGTCATTCAGTTTCTTTAATGAAGATCACATTAAATCGATAAATGAAGCAAACAAAATATTATTTTCTGATCCTGAATTTATCAAAGCGAAAAATGATGAATTACTGAATAATATGAAAATGATATTCGAAAGATTTTATCAAAAAATGCACGATAAGTACTCTGAATACCTCAATAAGGATTCCAAAGAAAAAGAAACTGAAATTACAAGTTATATAAGCTTTATTCATCCAAAAGATAAAAGATTCTCTGATTCAGAATGGACTAATAACCCCTTCTCCGATCTTGCGAAAGAGTTTTATGGCGCTTTTTCAAATTGGCTCACAAATCTTTACAGCTCAAAAAAAGATGAAATCAAAGATTATCAAACTGTTGAATTCATTGTAAAACAATACATAGATGCGATATCACCTTCTAATAATCCTATGATAAACCCAACGGTTGTAAAAAATCTTATAGAATCAAATGGGGAAAGTTTCATAAATGGTATGAAAAATCTTTTAGAAGATTTTAAAGATGGAAAAACGCTTTTAAATCCAACAACAAATGACCAGAAATACTTTGAAATAGGAAAAAATATAGCAACAACAAAAGGAAAAGTTGTATACCAAAATGATATGATGCAACTTATACAATACGACTCAACAACCAAGAAAAATTATTCCGTTCCTATTTTAATAATCTCTCCTTGGATCAACAAATATTACATAATGGATTTATCTCCTGATTCGTCATTTGTAAAATGGCTTGTAGATCAAGGTTTCACAGTATTTATTGTTTCATGGGTAAATCCTGATTCTCAATACAGAAATAAATCATTTGAAAATTACGCAAACGAAGGAATTATAACTGCATTAAATAAAATTCATGAACTTCTAAATGTTACAGAAACAAATGTTATAGGGTATTGTTTGGGAGGAACGTTGCTTGCTTCTACACTTGCAATTTTAAACAGTAAAGAATGTAAAATAAAACTTCCAAACAAAATAAAAACAGGAACTTTCATCGCAACACTGACTGATTTTACGAATGTTGGAGATTTTTCAATTTTTACTACGGAAAAATTCATAAGCAATATAGAAAAACTTATGGAAAAAACCGGATACTTAGATAAATCTATTATGTTTAAAACATTCAATTTGTTAAAAGCAAACGATATGATTTGGTCCAACGTAGTCAGAAATTATCTAATGGGACAAGAACCTATCAAAATGGACATCCTCTCCTGGAACGCTGATACAACAAATATGCCTTATGCAATGCACAGCTTCTTGTTACGTAATATGTACCAAAAAAATCTTTTAAAAGAGCCGGGAAAATTAAAACTACTCGGACTCCCTGTGGATTTACGCAAAGTTAACATACCGACGTTTATGCTTGCAACAGAAAAAGATCATATTGCCCCTTGGAAATCCACATTCTCTGCAACAAAACTTTTCTCTGGGCCAATGAAATTTGTACTTGCTGGATCTGGACATGTAGCAGGAGTTATTAATTCTGTAAAACAAAACAAATACTACTATTACGTGAATGATCAAATAAAAAAATCAGCTGATGAGTGGCTAAAAAATGCTCAAAAATTCAACGGATCTTGGTGGAATGAATGGCAGAAATGGATCACTCAATTCGCAGGGGAAATGATCCCATCAAGAACAATAAAGAAATGGATCGAAGAAGCGCCTGGAAGCTATGTAAAAAACTTCGTTCCCCAAATCAAAAAATAATCTTTTTAATTTTATTTTTTTCCAACAATTTTTATATAACTGATAATTTTTTTCACCCCAACTAAACTCTTAGCTATTGCTATAACAGAATCCAACTCTTTTTCAGAATTAACCGTTCCAATCAAATAAATATTAAATTTATAAACTAAAATTTTATAATTCAAAGACTTTGTATCATTATTAATCACTGTCCTTGCGTTAAAATCTGCTATCATCAAGTTATCACTACAAGCATCTACAAAGCTATAACTCTCACCTATTTTCATTTCATCATAAACATCATGAACATTTTTTATAGATTTTATTGTCTCCAGAATACTACACTTTGATTCATTACTAGGCACTGACCCGACAATTAAAACATCCCCATTCTTTACGACATAAAAAATATCTTTTTTTAATTTATGACTTAACTTCCCAAGTGCATCATCAACCTTCACTGTAAGTTCAACATCAGAAATCTTTCCCCCAATTCCTTTTTCATTCCGAATAGCATATCCACCTGCTGTTACACCTGTTCCTATAAAAAGAGGAACACAAGACGTTAATAACACTGAACACAAGACTAAAAATATCTTACACATAAAAACCATGCTAAAAACTTTAATATACATATTAAGTATTTTTTAACCTTTTTATTATATTATAAATATTACAAATTGTAATGGAGAAAAATTTATGAAAATGGACCCTAAAGATTTTCAAGATTTTATAAAGAAAATCACACCAAAAGTTGATATGAATGAAATACTTGAGATGTATAAGAAAAATTTGGATTATATAACATCATGCAACAAGGTTTTAATGGCAACATTGCAAGATATCTATAACTTAAATGTTGATTTCATGAAACAACAATCAAAGGTTGCAAAGGATAACATGGGACATATGATGGATGTTAAAAACATTGGCGATTATGCAAAAGTTACATCAGAGGCTATGTCTGCTTATTTCAAAGATTATACAAATCATATTAACAGTATAAAAGATAACATTGTCAATTCCTCGACAAAAATGACTGATATTGCAAAAGAGCGCACAGAAGATGTTATTAACACAACAAAAGATAACATGCAGAAAATGCAAGAAACAATGAAAAAAGCCGCTTCAAAGTAATATCATGCAAACTTTCTTAATTTCACAATTTTTATGGAATACCTGTAAAGATTGTGCTCTTTTTATTGGAAAAAATTTTTTAAAAACAACTCTCAAAATGTACCATTTTTAATTTTATTTTGTACATGTAAAAATTATTTTTGATTAACCGATTTTTAATTTAAAAGATTTATATTTTTACTATGGACAATATTGTAATAGTTAATTATAAAAGAACACCTCTTGGAGCTTTCCAAGGTGCTCTCAAAGGGTTTAGTAGTACTGATCTCGGATCTCATGTGATAAAAGGATGCCTCGAAGGATTTGATAATGTAAGGGTCGATAATGTATTAATGGGATGCGTACTTCCTGCTGGATTGGGCCAAGCTCCTGCAAGACAAGCTGCAATCAATGCTGGATTGCCATTTAACGTCAACGCAATTACTATCAACAAAGTGTGCGGGTCAGGAATGCAAAGTATTATGCTCGCCCATGATATGATTATGGCTGGCACAAGCAGCGTTGCAATTGCTGGAGGAATGGAAAGCATGACAAACGCCCCTTATTTATTGGAAAAAGCAAGAAGTGGATACAGACTTGGTCACAACAAAATCATAGATCACATGTTCAAAGATGGTCTTGAAGATGCTTACAGTAACGGAAAATTGATGGGAGAATTTGCTGAAGATACAGCTGAACTATATAAATTCTCACGCGAAGATCAAGATAATTATGCAATAAAATCTGTACAAAAAGCTCAAAAGAATCTTGATAATTTAAAAAATGAAATTTATCCACTCGAAATCAAATCTAAAAAAGGATCCGAAATTTTGGACAAAGACGAAACTCCTTTAAAAGTTGATATAGAAAAAATAAAAAAACTAAGACCTGCATTCAGATCAAACGGTACTGTCACTGCTGCTTCCTCAAGCTCTATCGCAGACGGAGCTGGATGTGTGCTTTTGATGAAGGAATCAATGGCTGCAAAACTTAATTGTACTCCTATCGCAAAAATTGTTTCATTCTCAAGTTTCTCACAAGATCCAAAATTCTTCACGACAGCCCCAATAGGATCTATAAAAGATGCCCTTTCAAAAGCTGATTGGCAACTTAATGACGTAGATTTGTTCGAAATCAACGAAGCATTCGCCGTTGTCGCAATGTCCGCAATGCATGACCTTGAAATCCCTGAGGAAAAAGTCAATATTTTCGGTGGAGCATGTGCTCTTGGCCATCCTCTCGGGGCAAGCGGTGTCCGCATTGTCATCACATTACTCAATGCATTAAAAACAACTGGACAAAGGCGCGGACTTGCAACACTTTGCGTCGGTGGCGGAGAAGGTGTCGCAATAACAGTCGAAATGATTTAATTTTCTATCTTTTACATATTTTCTATTTTTTCTGCTAATTCGTATATCGGACCTATAATATTCAGCAAAATTGTCGAAAGAATTATTCCTGAAAATACATTTAAAAATATTGAAAGATTCGAAGATAGCTTATCCAAATCATACATCAAATCATCGTATACAGTTTTTGAAAATTTCTCCATCGTTTCTTGTAACGAATTATTATTCTCCCCTATCTTAATAGAATCTTTAAATGATCTACTAAAAATATCATTGCTATTTATCAAATCAGAAAATGATTCTCCTGATTTAGTGTTTGCCAATATATTTATAAAAGTATTCTTAAGCGTGATATTTTTAACAGACATAGCCGCAATCGATATACTTTCAACTGTATTCAGTTTTGCTTTTAAACATAATGAGAGATTATTTGTAAACACCCAAAGATTTGTATTCAGCAATATCTTTCCTATTATTGGATCCTTAAAAACATGTTTGTTAAAAACTGTAAACATTAATGCATAGTATAACAATACCAACAATATTCCCGCTTCATAATACACAATAAAGTTATTTATTGAATCACTTGCCGTAATATCTGCTACAATCGGGGATATGTACGAAATAATCACTCCTAATACAACTGTTATAAAAACAAAAGATATAAGAGGGAGCCTTAATTTCCTTAACATATGTGAATACATTTCTGTTTTCAAAGTATAATAAGAAACTAAGTAATCCAATATCGCCAAAAAGTCCCCTGTCCTTTCTATATGCCTGATCAAATTATATGCATTTGAATCAATTATACCAAGACAAGCATTTGCAAACGTTTCTCCTGATTTCAATCCTATATCGCATACTTTTGCATGATACACCAATTTATAATCATCATATGCATTAATAAAATTATCAACAGCAGTCTGCAACGGTATCCCATTTGTAATTTGAAATTTCAAATATTTAAAAAAATTTATTATCTCATCATTCGAAAGCCTAAGAAAAATCTTAGGAATTCTAATTATAAAGACAACCTGATAATGATTAAATATCTGAACCTTATCCCGTGTTGAAATAATTTTCGTCTGCACCTTAATGGAAGTCATATTGCGAAATAACACAAAATAGCAACTAATATTATTACTCATGCTAATCCCCCAATATTTTCGTTATTTCCTCTTTATCGATAACATTATCCAAAACTAACTGATTGGCTTTTTCTCGCATAGTTTTATATTTAGGAATGTACTTTTTAAGCTCTGAAATTGTTTCAAATTTTATGTAATTCGGAACATTCAAAAAATTTATTATCTCCCCAACTGCAAATCTTTTATTTGAACTTTTATCAAAAAACAATCTTTGCGACATGACTGTATTAATATTCTGCACCAAATAGTTGATATCCAATTTCAAATCAACCAATCTCGACAAAGCTTCAAATGCATCAAAAGCATGAATCGTTGTAAATACCAACTTTCCAGTTAAAGATGCCCTTATTGCTGCATTCGCCGTTTCGGTATCTCTGATCTCTCCTATCAACAATACGTCAGGATCATGCCTTAAAGAGGATTTTATACACTCATCATAAGTTAATTTAGAATTTTCGTTAATATCCATCTGCTTAAATTCAGGAACGATAATCTCAACAGGATCCTCAATTGTCATAATATTCTTATTAGAAATTTCTTTTAAAATTGAGTATATAGTTGTTGTTTTTCCAACACCAACAGGACCAGACAGTATAAAAAGCCCCTTCTGGTATTTTATTGATTTTCGTATTGAATCAACAACATCTGCATCAAACCCAAGTGTTTCCACATTAAGCTCATCGTAGTTATTTTCCTGTATTCTTATTGTGATATTTTCTCCAAAAATCCCAGGATGAGTTGAAACTCTTATATAGCAACATTTATCCACATAAAAAATATTTGCAGCTCCACTTTGAGGGTTAATTTCATCAGCAATATTTAAATTCGAGATAACTTTGTACCTTCTTTTGATATTGTTCCATTTTTCTTTTTGGATCGTATTTTTAAATTTCAGATCGCCATTAATTCTAAAATAAATTTTCACATTATCTTTTTCAACTTTGAAATGAATATCACTGGCATTTTCTCTTATTCCTAAAATAATATAATTATTCGCCAAATTGATAGTTTCATTTTCAACATCAGACTTAAAATTGAAAAAATCTATTTCCTGTTTCTCGGATAGAAAAATCTCAACTTTCTTTGTCTTAAAAAAATTATGTAAAAAATCTATCAAGCATACATCATTCTCATCATGTATTGCAATCTTCACCAAATCATCCGTTTCGAAAAATACTACGCAATCAGATACAAATTTGTTGATTTCATGTTTTTTATGTAACAATAAAAGCTCTGATAATACAACTCTTGGAAATTTAAGTATATCGTTGCAATTATTCACAAAAAGATTTCTCTCACTTTGAATACATTATAAATAATAAAATATAAAAAATTATGAATTCAAAATTATTATTTCATCAACAAAATCAGGAATCCTAACATAGAAAAGACAAAAGATACCAACGAAAAGATTTTTACAACCTTTGTTTCTGAATATCCCTTCTTTTCAAAATGATGATGAATAGGAGCCATCAAAAATACACGCCTTTTATATAATTTGAAAGAACCAACCTGAATAATGACTGACACTGTTTCGATTATCGGAATAATACACATAATCCCAAGTATCAACTCATGTTTTAGGAGTGTAGCAATAACAGCAACCGATGCACCTATCATCAAGGATCCTGAATCTCCCATGAAAATTTTTGCAGGATATTTATTAAAATATAAAAATCCAACAATCGTTCCCAAAAGAGCGGATATATATGTCAGGACATCTATCAATTGCTCTCTCATAATTGAAAAATCTGTGATGAATAATCCAACCAAGAACAAAGCAATCAAAATCGGCATCGTGACAAACGAGACCAATCCATCAAGCCCATCTGTTAAATTAAAGGCATTTGCTGAACCTGATATTATAAAAATTGCGAAAGGAATATACCAATACCCAAAATCTAAATCAACATTAAAAATTGGAACAAATACGGAAAAAGCATTTGTATATTTTAAGGAATGACTCAAAGCCATTACGAAAATCACGGATACCAAACACTCTATTCCGAATTTACATTTCCCGCTAAGTCCTTTCGTGTTATTCACGAATATTTTCATATAGTCGTCGAAAAAACCCAGTAGGAAAAATACACTTATCAAGGTTATTCCTATTCCAAATTCTATATCAAGTCCTGAACAACAAATTGCAAAAGACAGCATCATAAAAACATACATTGGAATTCCGCCGCATGTTGGAACACCATCTTTTGTTTCTTTGTGTTCAAGATATTCTCTCACAGTGTCGTGCCCTTTCTGCCATTTTCTGAAAAACTTTATAATTTTTTTTCCAAGAAACAGCCAAGATAACAGAGGGATACAAAAGGCAACTATAAACCTTAAATACCCTGTCCCAAAAATTGAATTCAACATAAATTTTCCAATTTCTTCAATTCTTGTATTATATACGACATGTTCATAGAATGGGACCCTTTTACAAAAATTATATCTCCGTCTTGAAGATCATCCTTGATCAAGGAAAATAATTCTTGGGAAGATTTTGCATATCCACCTTTTTTGGAATCCTCCATCTCTCCAAAAATATTTTCCAAAATTGCAGAGCCACATAAATATACTTTATCAACTGAATATTTATCAACAATTGGGACCAATTTCCAATGCTCTGACATTGACATCTCTCCAAGTTCCAGAATTTCACCCATCACAGCAATTATTCTGTGATCTTTATTTCTATAATAATTTAACGATTTAATCCCATTCCGCATAGATGAAATACTGGCATTATATGATTGGTCTATAAGCTTTATATGTTTATTATTAATCGTTAAATCACTGGCATTTCCTCGCCCGGATATCATATTGAAATTTTTTAAAGATAAAGCCAAATTATTAACTTCATCTTGATTTAAATTTAAAATATCTGACACAGCAAAAACCGCCAACACAGAGTCCACGGCTTCACTGACATCGATACTGTTAATATGATAACTCACTCTTATATCATTTAAAAAAACTCCGGAAATGTTTAATCCATTTTCCGAAGGGAGTATATTTACGGTATCCAAATCGCAATAAAAACTGCGTATTGAATTTTTCTGAAGTTTAGTTTTAAAAAGTTCCAAAAACGGAGAATTCTTGAAAGAATAAAACTTCCCTTCTTGTTTTATACTCCACAACAAATCTGACTTTTCATCCGCAATTTCCAAAATAGAATTAAAATTCCCAATGTGGGACAATTCTATATTTGTGATCACAGCATAATCAGGAGAAAGCACACATGATAATTCCTGCATTTCATTTTTGTGACTTATCCCAATTTCGATAACAACAAAATCATCATCAAGATTTGAATTCAAAATTGATAATGGCATACCGATCGAATTATTGAAATTCCCTAAAGAGGCGGAAACTTTTAAACCACTATTTCTCAATAGAAAAGCCAATAATTCTTTCGTTGTTGTTTTCCCTGTACTCCCTGTTACGCCAATAAATTTGGCATGGGATTTTTCACGCTTGAAATGCGCCATTTGTAGGAGAAAGTCCTTTGTACTTTCAACTTTTAAAAGCTTTTCATGATATGTATTAAACAAATCATTAAAAACATCAGATTCGTCAACAACAGCATAACTCGCACCCAGTTGGAATGCTTTTTCTGTAAAATTATGCCCATCGAAATTCTCCCCCTTAATAGCGACGAAAATTTCTCCAGGTTTTATAGTTCTTGTATCTGTTGAAAATTTATATTTCAAAAATTTTTCAAAATCTAACATTTAGGTCCTTTTCACGAAATAAAGCTATCTCCATATAATAGCAAATTTTCATTTTATTTTGTTATCTAAATACTTTACAATATCCATATTTGGTCTGGTGTGACTTTTATGAATTATAATAAAATATTTATAGCCTGTGGCGTGACAGTTGTTACATTATTAATTGTTGGTATATATTTCTTTGGAAATGCAACCGATATTATGCAACATGAAGTCACAGAGGAAATCCCTTTCCATGCAACAGAGCTTGGCAACTAAATGTGCAATACAAACTATATAGATAACTTTTCAGAATATCTTCTTTCTGAATGCGGGTTATCGTTAAACACTTGCAAATCCTATGAGTATGACTTAAGGGTTTTTGATGCCTTTTTGCAACACAAGGATTTCTGTAGCATTACATCAAATGATATAAAATCCTACATTTCATCGTTGAATGCTTCTGAAAAAACAATAAATCGGAAAATAGCAACTTTAAAAAAGTTTTTCAGTTTTTTACAATCCGAACAACTGATAAAAAAATTGCCTGACTTTCCAAAATCCATCAAAATTTCAAAAACTTTACCTAAATTTTTATCTATATCTGACATAGAAAAAATATTGGCTTCAACGGCGAACATGAAAACAGAGTTCGAGCAAGCACGTGCAAAGCTTATAATATATATATTGTATGGAAGCGGCCTTCGTGTTTCAGAGCTTATACACCTGCGTCTTCGTGATATAAACTTTGAAAACGAAACCGCAATTATAAAAGGGAAAGGATCCAAGGAAAGGATTGTTCCCGTTTCAACATTCGCGCTACAGTTGATAAAAAAAATTCAACCATCGAGCGATCCAAACAATTACGTTATTTATAGTGGGAAAAACAAAACTCAACTTACGCGGCAGCGAATTACCCAAATTCTTTCTGAGATTGAAATTCTATCATACATCTCCCCAATTACTCCGCATATGCTGAGGCATAGCTTTGCGACCCATCTTTTAAACAATGGTGCCAATTTATTCGTAATACAAAAATTACTTGGACATGAGAGCATCTCGACAACCGAGATTTACACCCATGTTTTGACCTCTGACCTAAAAAATATTTTAGTGTCATCTCACCCACTTGAAAAAATTTAATTTAATTTTTTCTTATTTTCCTAATTACACGTGGATTGGTTACCTATTTTATATGTAATTATGCTCTTATAATTCCACTACGTCCCTTTTCGTGGTCTCGATAGTGGGCAGTGGAGGCACTTTTTTTTCACCTCCACACAATCCAAACCCCGGAGTGTTAAGCTCCGTCAGGTTTTAGATTCTTCGCCTATTGTACAATCTTCTTTAATTTCTTTAACTTTTCTTCTTCTTCGAGGCGGGATATGAAAGCCATTCAGTGACATTCACCTTGTTTTTTTACAAAAACTCTTGAGCTCGACGAGGATCGTTAAATCCCGTGGGGTTACCCCTTCATCAATGATTCCTTCATTGTATCACAAAAATTTTCAAATGTCAAGTACTTTTTTAAATTTTTTTAAAAATTTTTTAAATTTTGTTAGAGCGAGGAATTCCATGGGTTGGAGGATGATTTTCTGGATCGAGTATGTTTATAGAGGCTGGTGTGGGTTGTATCTAGACGTGTGAATGTTATATAGGTTGTGCCAGGATTTTGTGGGTTTTAGGATGGTGCACAGTTTTTAAAATTGTTCCTTAACCTCAAGCGCGGTTGTATGTAGACGCGTGAATGTTATATAGGTTGTGCCGGAATTTTGGTTAAGTGCCGGAACTATGGAGGGCGAAGTTGTATTGCTATACTCTTTCTAATAACGAGTGTAAATCCGACGTCGAAGTCAGAGGCAGATTTCTTTGGTAAAAAGTGAAATTGTATCGAAATTCCAATTCTCGTGCGACTGAGTAGCTCGCAGTAATTTGGTGCGGACACGAAGGTGTAAAAATATTCGTTTTCTATCATCGAATAAACTTTTTTGTTATTTTTTCTTGATAATTTTGATCATTCTACGTATATATTTATCAGTACAGGATTAAAAACTATGAAGAAAATATTATTATCTGCATTGTTCTGCGGATTCGTTTTGAACAATGGTTATTGCTTTAGTGAATGGCGTAAAATTAGTGTGAACTATCTGGACGGAGTGTTTAGTAATTTAGTGAAGATCAGACAAAATACGATTGATACGTATGATTTCATGATTACAAATTGTGCTATGGATTTGTCAACTATGGATTTGTCAGTTGTTGTTTATCTTTCTCGCTTTAAGAATTACATGATTTATAATATTAATAAGATCATTAATAATAATCTTAACAAACTTGTATCAGATCTTTTATCATCAAGAATCACAAGTGGTGAAAATAAAGGAAAAACAGTATATGAGTTATTAATGGAGCGTAAATTCGATGAGGACACTTTAAGAACAATATGTTGTGATTCACTAAGTTGTAATGTAAAACAAGATGAAGCTCGTTATACTATTGGACTTCAATCAAGAAGCCGAAGGGTAGAGATATATGTCCCATTTTCTTATGATAAGCCGATTTCATCACAATTGTGTTTTTAAGATTGTGGAATAATTTCATAGAAAAATAAAAATCTTTAACCTTTCTTTAATCTTTTTTATTAGCTGGGTTATTGATTTTCGGTAGGTTTTTTCTCGTGGGCGATTTCGTCCAAAATCTTTGTTATCTTATCCGCATGATCAAAAGCCTTGTCGTAGATGAATTGCAACGTCGTGGCATATTTAAGATTTATGGCCTCGGCCAAATCTTTCTGCAAATGTTTCAACCGAATATCGAAAAGCATCATGATGTCATCCACATTCGCCTCCCCGCACACAAAATACACCTTTGAAAATCGCAAGTTCGGAGAAACATCAACCTCTGTAATCGATACACACCTTAAATCATCATCAAACAATAAAAGACCAGACAAAACCTTTTTAATCTCTGATGCAACCTTCATTGCCCTGTGCGAGCGAGTTGTTTTTTGCATTTTAAATCCTATTTTGAATTTTATGGCGGAAAGAGAGGGATTCGAACCCTCGATATGTTATTCACATATACACACTTTCCAGGCGTGCGCCTTCAGCCACTCGGCCATCTTTCCATATTCGGGGGATACATGTGAACGTATCACCCCACATTTTTATGATACAGCATTATTATCGGAAGATGCAGCATCTTTTTCCTTTGCCGCATTTTTCTGAGCTTGCTTTGATGCAGCCTCAGCAGCCTTTTTCTCAGCCAACTCTTTTTCTTCCCTTGCCTTATCTTGTTGTTGCTTTAAGTAAGCCTTTGATTGCTTTAACGCATCATCTTTCGTGCGAGCAATGTTTGCAAAAATCCTTACAACAACATCTGGATGAACATGAACATCCACGTCGAAATAACCCAATTCCTTTAAGTTATTGTTCAACTCAACCTGGTTAGAATTGATATCAAAACCAGCATTGTGAAGCTCATCAGCGACATCGCGCCTTGTCACAGAACCATAAAGACTTCCATTCTCTGACGCCATTCTGATCATCACAAGTTCGAAATCCTTAAGCTTTGCACCAACAACTTCAGCCTCAGCCTTGCTTTTCTCGTTCATCTCCTCGAAATAAGATTTTTTCTCATTGAAATACTCGCGGTTCTCTTCCGTAGCCCTTAGCGCGATTCCTTGTGGCAACAAATAATTCTTCGCATAACCAACCCTTACGGAAACGACATCACCAATAGCACCAAGGTTCTTCATCCTTTTAACCAAAACAACGTCGGTTTTCTTGACAACTTTCTTCATCTTTAAACCTCCCCTTCAATTAATAGGAAATGTAAGGCAACAACGCCATGAACCTTGCCCTTTTGATAGCATTCTCCAATGCCCTTTGCTCCTTGCATGTAAGGCCAGCATTTCTGCGTGGTAACATTTTACCCTTTTCTGAAATAAATTTTTTCAAAAGTTTAACATTCTTATAGTCGACCAAATTGCTTGGACAATTTCCAACTATCTTCTCATTTAATTTTATAGAAGCCATACCGTTTACTCCTTCACATCTTCCTCTGATTCATCAGCCTCGCCGGAAACCTTTTGACGATATCCAGTATCAGCGACGGATGCAGCAACAGAACCAATTTCCTCATCCAATAAATCATCATCCGATGCGTCGGTATCCCTGTCTTTGATCGTGAGCATAGCAATCACCTCGTCCGGATTTGATTCTTCTATATTAACAATTATGTGACGGATCACACTTTCGTTGAGTCGTATATTGCGATCCAACTCTGCAATTATAGAAGGCTCAGCCAAAAAATGCATCAAATAATAATGTCCCTTTTTGTTCTTCTGAATTTCATAAGCCAAACTGCGAGTTCCGAAATAATGCTCGAACTTTATCTCGCCACCATGGCCCTTCACAAAATCAGAAAAACTTGTCGCAATCGAATTCACCTGCTCCTCGGCAAGCTCATTCTTTGCAACAAAAATCATTTCATAAAGTTTCATTTATACAATAATAAACTGTCCTCATTGTATCACGCCAAACCAAATTTTTCAAGCAGTAAATTGATCAGTTAACGATTTATTAATGAACCCCTGACAGATGTATATGTGTTTTATGGACTGGATTAACACAGGAATCTCTTTTTTCCTTTATTTTCCAACTCTGATTGTGTATTGATTAATAGTAAAAAGACCTGGCATTGAGCTACTCTCCCGTGCCTTAAGACACAGTACCATCGCCGCTGAGGGCTTTCGCTTTCCAGTT
>CASESI010000014.1 GCA_949290705.1 uncultured Holosporaceae bacterium
TATCCACTATAATCTATAGTATAGTTAAATAGAGGATAAATAATGCGAAAATTTAAACTGTTTTCTTACCTGCTGATCGCGGGAATGCTTTTCTCAAACGCGAATATGTACGCGATGGAGGGGCAGAATCAGAATCTTGGAGATGAAGAAAATCACCTTCAGGTGGAAGAGATTGTTGAAGTTGGAAATGTCAGGTATGATTGTGCATTTAAAGAAGTTTTCAAACAAGTTGGTATTTTGTCTGATCTATTGAATAGTATTTATGGGTTCAACATGTCAGATGAAGATGGATTGAGGATCAGAAATATAGTATTCGGTAATGATACTAACTCATCTGCAACATCCTCTAGTGTGAATGTTTTTTTCGATGTTAAATGTACATGTATAGTTGCCAAAAACGATGCTGACGCAAACAAGTTAGTTGGTATTTTATCATCTGCCAAGAAAAACAGCATTACAGCTAAGAATTTTAAAAAAAGTGGGACCGATGTTTATTTTTTTGATATAGAAATGCAAAGATCCGCACAAGAGGCATTTGTGGACAGATCTTTACTTCATAATTCTGTTGAACAGAAAGAAGGGTATGATAAATTCGCCAATATTGTCGAAACGAATGACCATAATGATAAATTTCAATTTGGTATCCCTAATACGAGGGTGTTATCTTTTTTATCGTTTTATTTAAAAGATATTATGGGTAATTTCATTAATAAGAATAAAATATTTCTTCATTCTGCACCGTTCATCATGTCAGGTGGAACATTACAAAATGCTGATCTTGTTCTTGACGAAAACAGCGTTCCTAAAATTGCATCTAATAAACAGCTTATAACTTACGTGCAACTTCCTGTTGCGGCGCGGTGTTACAAAAATGTAACTTTAAGAGACAGCTATGAGTATTGTAAATTGTGGCTCAAGTTTTTGAGTGGTTCCAAAAATAGGGGCAGTATCTACAAAGTTGATAAAAATGAATATAGGTCTTCTACTGCAATAACAAAAGCTATAGATACGTTGTACAAGTATCAAATGTCTTCAGAAGGTAAGCATGCACTTGATTTGGCTGTTGAAAATGAAGAGGCTTACTATGCTACCATGAAAGAATCTTACAACGAAGGCTTGGAAAAAGGTAGACAAGAGGGAGCTATGATTGAAAGGAAAAAAAATATAGTATCAGATTTAGCTGACGAAAAAAATCCAGAAGAGTTCGAATCAAGGAAAGGAAAGTTGTTAAAAAGAAAGTTGTATTGTTGGGATGATGAAATTCAGGGTTTTATAAGCGAACAAAATTTTGAATATTACAAAGAAAACAACTTCGATTTTGACCAAATCGCAAAAAAACTCAAACTCTCTTCTCAAGAAGAACAAGAGTCTGAATCGAAGCAAGATGAGTCAGAATCACTCCCAACCTCCACAAAATAACCTTCTCTTCCATTTTCTAATTTTTTATTATTTTTGCCAAGATCGTTGACGTGACGAGTTTGATCGAGATTTCGTCGTTCGCCACCGTGTCGGTTGCATCGCGGATCACTTTCCCGTCCTTGGAATACACGATCGCAAACCCTCGCTTCAACGTGTTTTGGTATGAATAACTCTCCAGCATTTTATGGCAAAGTTGAAACCTCTGCGCCTTTCGCTCTACAGCTGTCGCGACAAGGTTGGTGATTTTTTCAAC
The DNA here is from genome assembly GCA_949290705.1 of uncultured Holosporaceae bacterium. Lineage (GTDB taxonomy): Bacteria > Pseudomonadota > Alphaproteobacteria > UBA3830 > CASESI01 > CASESI01. The sequence goes on from CASESI010000014.1 coordinate 1,673, forward strand.
CGCATAGTCAAGGCGTTGCATTTTTATCTGCAACAACCCCACAAGCGAATTATACGAAAGTTTAAATTGATGCAACTTCAACTCATTTTTGTGGTAAATATTTTTGGCAAGGTTCGAAAGCCGCTCCTCCACCTCGCGCAAATTCTGCAACAATTCCGATTTCACTGGCACAACAAGTTCGGCGGCGGCGGTCGGCGTTGCGGCCCTGCGGTCGGCGGCATAATCAATCAAGGTTGTATCCGTCTCGTGACCTATCGCAGAAATTGTCGGAATCTCGCTATGAAACACCGCCTTCACGATCTCATCATCGTTGAAAACCATCAGATCCTCAACACTTCCGCCACCTCGCGCGATGATAAGCACATCCGGCCGAGCACCCGCGTCCATTGCATTGAAGCCACGAATCGCTGCCTTGATGTCATTGACCGCGCCGTCACCCTGCACAATCACGGGCCACAGCACAACGTGGATCGGAAAGCGGTCGCGCAAACGGTTCATGATGTCGTGGAAAACCGCACCCGTCTCGGATGTAATCACGCCAATTTTCGTCGGAATATAGGGCAAGGGCCTCTTCTTCGCGAAGTATCCCTCGGCAAGGAGCTTCTTCTTCCGCTCCTCAAGCATTTTCAAAAGCGCCCCCTCGCCCGCAATTTGGAAACTCTTCACAATAATCTGATACTTCGAGCGCATGGGGTACGTCGTGACATCGCAACTGCAAATGATCTCCATGCCGTCCTCAAGTTTCAGGGATTGCTTCATATACGACCATTTCCAGCAGATCGCGTCAATCAACCCAGAGTCATCTTTCAAAGAAAAATACACGTGGCCAGATTGGTGGAGTTTCAACCCCTGCACCTCGCCTTTGACGCGTATATTTTCAAAATTCGCCTCTACAAATAATTTTATGTCCGAAGAAAGTTTCGAGACACTGTAAATATTTTCGTCCATCAAACCTAATTATAAATTAACTTTTTCCCTATCAAAATATTTTTTTAAAAAAATTTAAAAAAGTTCTTGACTTTTGAAAAAAAGTATGCTAAAATATGAAAATCTTAAATTTTTGGATGGGTGGCTGAGCGGTTGAAAGCACCGGTCTTGAAAACCGGCAAATGGGCAACCATTTCGTGAGTTCGAATCTCACCCCATCCGCCACGATGTGGTATTTAAGACTTACTCACACGAAGGGTTAGAGGTTATTTTTTTTCATAATATTTCATACCTTTTTTTATGGCGGCTGTGTGTCGCTAAGAATGCACTTAACATCTTTAACCCATTGTTAAATTTTTAATCAAATTTATGGAGAAAACTATGAAAATTTCAAATAATATTTTAAACAATATGCATCAAAAAAATGCCACGCGCAAAGCTCTTATCGATTGCCAGGAACGGCTACAAGCCTTGATCCAAAGGGTTCGCGCGATGCAGGAGGAAAGTCACCATCTCACATTCGATGGCAAAAACAACATTGCGGATCAAATTCGCGATACTACCGCGGAGGACATGGACCTTGGCCTTAACACCAAATCCTATGCCGATAATTTTTGCACAGGCGAATCACACAGATCATCGAAAAAATTTCTTGCCGAAAAAATGGTCGAATCATTTGAAAAGTCCATAATTATCGCAAGCAAACTGCCAAATTTCCGGGCTTCGTCAACTCTTCTCAAAACGTGGAGAAACAGCGGGATTAAATTCGTGGACACCAAAACCTGAGGATCTTGGCCTTTCAATATTTAAAAATAATAATAAATTTTAATTTTTTAAGCCTCAACATTGTGGGGTTATTTTCGGCGTCGCAATTAAGGCGCGCTTTTACGGGGTTATTCATCTTTCCGAAAAAGGAAAGGCCCGACGGTGCATTTTATGAACGTTAGAGGGCTACATAGCGCTAATTTGGGTGATTAAAAATTATTTAAAATTTTAACTTTCCCCGCCATTAGGCGGACCACTTTCCCCGCCCCTAAGGCGGACTCCAGGCTGGCAGAACAAATCTCAGCCTCGAGGCGAAACTTTCCCCGCCCCTAAGGCGGACCACTTCCCCAGGCAGGATAAATTCCTGCCCCAAGGTGGACATCACCCACAGGTATCATGTCGCGAAAGACTTTTACCATAATAATTCCCACGCCCCGCGTGCCATGTGCCCGGGGCATAGTTTGCGCGATTTGGATGGCGTTTTTCGCTATCACGGTGGCAAATATATAAAATTTTCATAACAGAGGCTTAACTCTTTCTAAACTTTTTATTTTTAATATCAAGTTTACGAGGAGAACTATGCCACCTATTCAGAACAGTGTTTTCTATAATCCGGCAAGAAACAATGAAGCTTTTGCCGGAAAAAGGTCAGTGGGAAGCGCAAGAGATAAAGATGAAGAAGTTACAATGAAGTTGGATGCCATAGCTGACCAATTAAAAGATACTGTTGAGGCAATCCACTCTAATGAAACTATACAGATTGACAAAGATGGAAAAATTAAAGTTAAAGGAATGGGACTTGATAAAAAACACTTCGTTGACGTCGTCGGGGCTGCTGAAAAAGCGCACCAGGCAAAAATGAAGGAGTTAAATAAAAAATATGAAAAAATAACGAATAAGGCAACGGCTTACAAAGTCCTGTCAAAACTTCTTGACGATACAAAAAAAAGTATAGTTAAACTTGTCGGAGAAAATATCGACGACATAGCCACGGCATTATATGATCCTGTGAGGTATGGGCAATTATTCGCAAGAACCTGCGAAAACACTATAAAAGATGACAATAAACATGATCCAGCCGTTATAACGCCTTATGCCGGGGCAACACTTGGAAAGTATAACCTGAAAATTATTCGCACAGCAACAGAAACAAAATTTGTGACGAATAAACTTAATTCTGGGGATTCCAAGCGTTACAGTGGAAAAATTCTAATAAAAAAAGACGCCCAAGACCTCGTCATGGCAAGCGGAGAACCTTTTCATGAGGTAACTTTCTCCATGGATAATTTGCAAGGTATAATACAAAAATTTTCCAACAAAGAGTATGGCTTCACATTGAGGTCCATAAAATCTTCGGGAACAAATTATTATACCTACGAATTAATCTTTAACGGTACGGAAAATATATATCTTGAGCCAAAAGATATCAAGGACGAAACAGGTACCACGGTTACAGAGCATGATTTTTTATCTGCTTTGTTCAAAACTGCGCCTTTCCCGGAAACCCCAATGCTAAGGACCGGGGAAGACAACTTGATCCTTGGGTTCAAAGACCCGGCCGAAACCGCAATCCATGATGATACTGACGTACGGTTTGAATTCTACCGCGATCCTGATTTTAAGGAGGAAAATTTTCTTACCTCGTTAAACACCAGGCTTCCTGCTGGAGGAATCACATATAGTGATTTACAAAATCTGATAAAGAATTTTGTTAATAGAATTACCATACAAGATGAAAATGAACAAAATATAAAGATCTCTGCTGTTGAAAAAGACGTAAACGGAATCAAATATCTGTGCCTAAAATATGGACCTGATACCGGAATACAAGATAAAAATATCTATGTAAAGGCAATGTACAGCGAGAATTCAGATGATGTAACAAATCCTCTGACACTTTATGCGCTTGATACCAAAAATAAAATTCTGAATGAAAATGAGCAAATAATTGACATTGGAAAACTGGATTTAAATTTTTTGTATGAAGAGACTCCTCCTGCTGCTGTTCCAATAACCACTCAAACAACAGTTACGTTATTTGATAACACGATGGCGGCTACGACATTAAGGTCCCTAACAGAAATAAAGGATGCGATTAATGCCAAACTTGCCGCCGAAAAGGGAACTCATCAGGTTTTAAATCTAGTCTCAGCCGACATTATAACGATTGGTGAAGAAAAAAGGCTTGTAATAAAAACTTCAGATGAAGATTACTCAATCGCGACTGGTACTACGTACAAACTTAAAACCTGGAACGTGCAAGTAACCCAATCCATCGCAAGCTTTTTAAATGCTAATAATTTTTTAAACCAAGCTCCGGCCTTTGTTGATGATAACAAAATCCTCATCAAAGATTTTGGCACAGTCGCAACATCAAACGATCTCTTTAACGGCGGGGCGTACGTAAGTACGTTGTTGATCGAAAAAGAAACAAATAATGTCATCGGGTACTTTAACAAACAATACCAAGGTGCCGCATCTGTTGCAGAGTTCATTGATGACCTTAACGCATCTTTTCCGGGGTATACAACAAAACCTACATTGAAAGATGGAGAAATAATAGGGTTTGAAATAACCAATAATGCCAACCCGAAAAACTCCTGTACTTTACAAATTTTAAAAAACCAAAATGATACAACAAATGCTGCGGCTTATAAGGTGCAAAATGAAGTAAAACTGGCTGATGCAAATACCACTCAGTACGAAATCAAATATCTCTCGATTTTTGATGGAACAAGACCTGCTGGGACTGAAACTGTTGTACTTATCCAGACAGCAACACAAAAAACAATGGAGGAATGGAAAACATACCTTACGGATAAAATCCACAGGTATGTGTCGGAATATATCAATGTGAGTATCGATCCTCGATCAAATCAACTCATTTTTGAGAATATAACCGATAACAAAAATTGGTATATAAATCTTGATTCTGGGACAACTGTAATTTCCAAAAATCAGGTAAATATCAATTCGGTAAAGGTCTATGTCGAAGGAATCACAAGCGTGTACAGCCTTCCTGATACAAACACAACCGTTTACTATTGCCGATCAATACAATTTAACGACAGAACGAAGGGAGTATATTTTTTTCGTTCCGATTTGACAGGAACAATTGAGCAAATAAGAGACGAACTTAACAATAAAATTACGGGTAAGGCCCCACCTACTAGTGATATCCGCTTTGTTATAGAAGCCGGCACAAATTTGCTTAAAGTAACGAACACACCTACTGATCCGAATGACTGGGACGTTATAGTTGATTCAGACACAATTATATCGACTACACAATTTGAGAATACTGGTGATCAATCAACATTCACTGTTCCAATTAACGGTGCACCAAAAGCGATTGATGCGAAATATTTAACCGAGCAAATTTTGAATAAAAACCCAGGTGTGATTACAAGAAAACTGACTTTCAGTTACGATGAAGGAACAAAGCAAATCATCGCATCGTATAATGGATTGCAAAATCGTCGTTGGAATGTGGAGTTTGAACGGCCGCCTGCTGCTTTGGTACTTACCGAAAATTCCGTAATAGAAAAAATTCCTGAAACACTTTTGAATGACGAAGTTAAAACTATATCAAAAGATCCTATAACTGCTCCTGCTACATTTATTCCGATTGTTGCATTCGGGGAGACGTCGACCCCAGATAAGCTTTGTGGACCTTGCACATTAAAAGTGGATATTTATGACAACAACAATAATTTTATCTCAACCGCAGTGAAAGAATTTACGAATAATATCACGATAAACGATCTACGCGATATGATAAATAATGTTTCAGTAATCCCTTATCATCATGCAACAAACACGACAAATGACCCTGTTGCAACAACGGTTACAGATCTTGAAGGAAATAAAATTGTCGGGATAGAAATCAAAGAAACAGGGACAAATGCTCCATTGAAAATTAAAATTACAAAGCAATTTAATAATGAATCAAATTATTTATCGATCGGCCTTACAAAGCCGCTTGAAACAAATATGAAAATTGTGTTGGATAATTTATATGTTTACGAAAATAATGATACCGCAAACGAAAGTTTTGATTTATTAGATTTAGTGCCAAATAAAGAATTTGACTCTGTCGACAATTTGGTAACAGTTTTAAATGATAAAATTAATGCGCAAAAAGTAGATAAGCCTTTCCTTGGAAATTTTAATTTTTTAAAAGATCCAATCACAGAAAAGCTTGTCTGTCATTATAATGGCAACGATATAATTGGGTGGTCTGTAATCCCTGTCCCGCCAATAACTCTTACACCAATACAGACTACGCTTGATATAAAAAATGCATATCTTACACGAGAAACAACTGAATATATGATAATAAGTAAAGATTTGATCACACCAAGCATGTTCTCATACGGAGATTTCGGAGCAACAGATGATAAAATTATCGAGGCAAATACTTTTGTTTCAATTCTTTTTAAAAATCGTACCGATAACCCATTATTGCCGGCATTCAATAAAAAATATACCTATGATGTGTCTTTTTTGAAATTAAAACAAGATCTTGAAGCGTTTTATAACGGAAGTGGAGTTAGTGGTGGAGGATATTACAAACCAGGGATAAAATTAATTGAACAGAAAGATCATAATGGCGATACGGTTGGCTTTACAGCAAGATATAAAGATGCAAGCGCCAATTTCCTACCTGTAACATTTGAAATTCAAAGGAGCAGAAAACCAAACGGAAAATACATTGCTTTTGAAAAATCCTATACAGCACTTGGGAAAGCAGAGAATGAACTATTTAACATTGGTGGTCCTACACCAATATATTTTGTTAAAGGAGATAATATTGCAGAAGTTACGATTCCTATAGGAAATTACACAATTGAAAGCCTTGCAGAATATATTAACAATAATAAACCAATAGGATATGATGGATTTAATGTAACATATGAATCTGACCCTTTAAGGAGAACAAAATACCAAGATGAACAAGTAAACAGAATTTTGTTTTCGTATACTTTGCAGCCAGGTGAGACGGAGCAATCGTGGGGAGTTGATGTAAGTGCAGTAGAATTAAAAGGTATATTCATCCCTGGGCAACATCATATACTTGAATCGACAACTGTGCCAAAATTAGAGTCTGTTACCTATATCCCGATTGAAACATTTTTCCTGAACACGGCGGATATCCGATCAAACACATTGATGTTCGAGAATGGGAATTTTTTCAAATGCAATTTTGATTTTGAAGGATTAAATTTTTCAAAACGCATTCCTGAGACCTATACACTGAAAAATTTTTATGATGACATTATTGCTTTTTTTAATGACATTGGGAAGACAAACATTTCCGTATCACTTATCACATCAGAAGGAATTGTCGTCACGAACCCTGACTATACTGATAAAATTATAGGAATTCAAGTTGTTGATAAAGCAGATCCTGCCAATCCACAAAATAAAACCCTTGATATAGAATTAAACAAAATAGATGGAAATAACACTGACAACGCTGGGTATATTGAATTCGAAACTGTACCTGATGCAGATGGAAAAATTAATTTAAAAAGCCTTGAATTATATTCTGAAAAAGGATTTCCTGGAGCAACGCCAGCAAATGCAAAAACCATAATATTGGATAACACAAATTGCAATACTTTATTTAGAGGTTCAATCATACCTGAAGATTTTGTAACATATTTTAATAATCCCATTAACAGGACTGGATTATTGTACGGTTGCAATATTTACACCGCATATGACGAGAACGATAAACATTTAATTTTTTACTCAAATCCAAACGTACACACGAAAAAATTTGGAATAAAACTCAAAAACGCCAGAGACACAATAATCCCAAATTACATTTCGAAACGCCTTAAAACCTTTAAGGATGGCGATTATAACGAAGAGGCTTTAATTCCTTTTTCTGCTTTTTCCGTTACGAATAGGACAGATTTAATAGATAATTTGGACGACAGAGTTGAGGTAAAAGTCACTTTAACTGATAAAGATGATGCAACAAATACAAAAACATTTTATAAAACGTATAACAGGTTCACTGTAAAAAACTTGATCACCGACATTAGCAAATTGCAAGATATCACCGCAGAATTTGTCGCAACCCCACTTGAAGATGATGAACTCGGTCCATATGGAATAAGAGTTAAAGATGCTGATGACAAAGTTTATACTATAAATGTCGAATATTACACCCCTATCAATGGAGAGAAAGTTTATTTCGAGGCACCTATTGCTGGGAATGGGGCAGCAGATGTAGCTTTATTCAACACAGCCTCACAACTTGATATTAAAGGGTTGAAAGTAATGTATGAAGGACGTGTGTACGATTATACCGATATTTCCTGTGCTTTGACTGATTTAAAAACGGCGTTTCAAACTGCAGGTACTGCCAACCCGACCAGAGTCACAGTTTACGGATATGACACAGTTGACTTTAAACCGTTATTTTTCCTTAATGGATCGCCAAAAGGAATATGGAATTTATCGGCCGACCCAACAGAGACAGATAAATACAGCATTTCCACAAATTTAAATTTTGCAACAGAAATCACGAGAGAATCAACTGTCACAACTGCGAGATGTATAAAATTTTCTGACATTAATCCAAATTATGATAAAACTGGATTTTTATTTCCGAAAGATAAACTTATCTCCTTTACTCTTGGAATGGCTGAGGATCAAACATATATCACATATTCAGAAGAGGCAACGCCAAACCGAGTATTCCATGACCTTGCGACATCATTTGACCTTTCCATAGATCCGAATGCAACGGATAATTATATAAAATATATTTATGATAAAAATATCCCTGTGGGATTTGAAATAAAAAAGGACGGAAATGAGAAACAACTTACATACAATATTTCCCATAGTAACGAAAGATATATACAATTTAATATATCAACAATACAAAACCACCTACAAAAAGCTGGAAATAAATTTGCCCTTCAAAAAATTGGTACAGTTAAAGGGAGTTCATCTGTAATATCAACCTATATAACCTCATTAGGAGCAATAGTACCAACAATAAAAGATTCCCCCTTAAATTTCGTAGACTTATTACCAGATATTTTAACAATTGAATTACCACAAAAAGATGTTATTTACCAGCCATATATAGAAGGAATACTCAAAAATGCTGATGGAACTTCTAATGGTACTTTAAAAGGATACCCAGAAGGAATTGTCGAATCTTCACAAACCACCATACACACAAATTTGAAAGGAATAGATTTTAACGATATAACAAACAACGATTCTTCCGACTATATATTCCGTGCTGGCACGACTGTACATTATAAATTTACAAAAAACGAATTATCAGGAACAGTTGTGCAATTCACGACAACATATCAAAAAGATATTACCGCCGAGGATTTACAAGATGACATCGCAAATTATTATAATAATAGTATTCTAGTTAACATAATTTATTCTTCTGGTATCACAAAAAATAGCGATGGAACTTATGTCGATGAAAACGGACTAAACATTAGTAATGATTACGAAAAAATTCAAAACCTCGGGAAACCTGTAGGGATGACCGTTCCTGGCTTGATACTTGATCTAACCCAATCTGACAAATATCATGCAATGAAATGTGTTTTTAATACCCTAAATGGAATTGATTTCGGAGATATAATAATCAACAACAAAAAAAGATACCCTGTCGCAGGTAATAATTTGTACGCAATTTCAGACTATATCAAAAATCATGAAAAACTTGGAAAAATGTTTGATGTTGGTTTTGGAAAAACCGACGAAGGTAAATATTACATAACTTTGCAATATAAATTAAATGACGGAGCAAAAATTTCATTTTCAAATCAGATTGAAAATACTTCGCTTTATCAATTAACACATAAAAATCACCAGAGAAGTACGCCTGGCATAACGTTAGAATCTATTGGTGTTACGGATCTAACCTCTACTTTCGATTCGGTTGGCACATTTACACAAATCACAATCGGAGATAGTTGTTACATGATAAGAACGGAACACCCGACAGATCCCTTTAAACATTCTGTAAATTTTGAACAATTCTTGGTCAACATAATGAATAATGTAAATGCCATTGAAAATAAAATTGTTATAAAAAAATTTGAATATATATATACAAACGAATCTTATTTTGCGTCATATGATTATAATGACGTAAATAAACCGGCAGAATTACCATATGCATTCCATTTTATTGATGAATCTGGAAGTGGCATATTAGATTGTTCAATTAAATTTTCTCCAAAAAATAATACTAATACCATTTTGATTGATACGTCCGGGTATAATAACAATTTTTCTTTTGGATCATTAAAAATACGCCGAGCAGATAAAACAGAGGTTGAATTATCTACATCAGAAAGTCTTAACATACAAGAATGGGTAAAAAAATTTAACACAACATTAAAGATAAATGGAACATATAGTCCAGTATATGATTTTTCTATCTCCCAGACAATCGACAACAAAATATTAATCTCTAATCTTGCAGGTACTGCGTATCCAAATTGGAAAATAAAAATTCCAATTTTTAAAGATAAATGTACGATGGTTGTTTCGAATGATATAATTGATAATATCATGACATTTAATGATGTTAGTATGTATAATGAACTTACTAATACTTTCAACAATAAGGACTATTCTTATGTATTTCAATTAATAACAGAGGATGGGAGTCAATTTGAATATGGAAGATATGATGTCATGAAATTGGCCACAGGAAATGCTGGGTCAAAATTCTCACTTGAAGAATTAGCACATGCGTTATCTTCAGAAGTTAGAGGAATAAAGGCAGATTGCGTCAATATAAATGGCACAAAAGGCCTTAAGATATATTATGGAAATAACATTCCATTGAAACTTAACATGATAACTAGTACTTCCAAAACATTAGATTTTAGTAGGACTTTCGAAGGTGCAGATGGTTACTATATTAATGGTCTCGCATTCTATGATACAGCTAACGAAGATTATAAATTGATATCTTTTAGTGGAGGAAATGTGTTTCAATTCGGATATGAAAATGATCCTATTAGGCAAAACATTAATGATATCCTGCGACAATTTGATACAAATAATGGGATCAGCAATGATAATGTAACGACAATAAAATCTACAAAATTTTTTAATTTATATCTTAATATTTATCAAAAACAAGATGATCCTGCTGGTATTATATCACAATATATATATAATAAATACATACTTTCAGATCCTCAAACACAAGCAATAATAGACTATACCCCTATATATTCCGCAGAAGAGCGAACTGATTTGGTGATAAATCATAATAACATGGAAAATCATTCCATTACTTACAATTGGTTCGAAATTGCAAAAGATGGTGTAGGTGAAATCAAGACTGACTCTACAACATTAAATGATAAGGATATTGCAATATATAAAACTTACTATGATTCAAGCAATGTATTTACAAAAAGCTGTTCCCATCAAGATATTACAATTTCAACATTGCAAAATACATTTGAACAACCAGATGGAGTTGACACTATCACCGCAGAGTACAAACAGTTTAAAATTTCACAAAATATCACGACAAGTTACGAACCTTATAACATTGGACAATTTCCTTCAAATTATAAAACAAAGGAATTCACAATAGGCACAAAACCAGGATATTTGCTGACCGATGATTTTGAAACAAAAAATATAATCCCCCAAGCAAAATATTTTGAATCAGACACGCCCACCGAAACATATCAGGAAGATACCGTAAATGCTTCAAAAACGAATGTTACACAATACACAACGCAAAATATCTGTACAGGATTCACAGAAAGGCAAACACATTATTACAATTATTTTAATTGCAGTAATATGCAATTTGAACTTAAAGCAATTGATATTTCGTCCGATATGCTATTAAAAAATACCAAATTCGATGTCACACAGGATTTAAGTGGCATTACTGATGATCTGTGGTATAAAGGTGTCACAACAAATACTTTCCCAGAAAAAGAAAAAGCTCCTGTTGAAATTAAAAGAGATGATGCTAATAACATTACATATTTAATACCTGAAACAGAAAACAGAAACATAAAATTCGCAGTTGGAGATTTGGATGAAAGAACCTATCAGGAATTCAGTATCAATATAACGGGAAAAGATACGTTGTTAGATATCGCTAAAAAAATCCAAGAAGGGACAAATAATTTATTAGAAGCCAAAGTCAGAATCAGCACGATATTTGAAAGAGCCGCAAACAAGGCTCTTATAAGAAAAGAAAAAAATGCAATAGATATAATAAAATCTAAAGACAACGTAAGATTCTTTGTGATGAAAGGAGACAATGATAACGATAATACTTTCCTCTATAATCTAGGATTATCAGAACAAGCCCCAGAAGGAGCGACAGATGCCGAGATTGACACCAAAAAGAAAACCCCAGCAACAATGGATGATACGAAAAACTTTCTTGATGATAAATTTATAAAAATCGATAAATATCACCAAATCACTCATCACCTTGACACAGTTGGAAAAACTGCAATTTTTGATTGTGGTCATGGAAAGATGGAATCTAACTCTAACAAGATCAGTGATGTATTACCAAATATTTCTATGGAATTAAGAGAAACTGGGGAAATGAATTTTGAGGTCATGGTTGATGGAGACACAGTCGTAAAAGCATTCAGAGATTTCATAGATGAATATAACGATTTAATAAAATTTATGAACGAACAAGATGAAACTGTTGTTGATAACTCTGGAAAAGAGCAACTTACACGAGCAGCAGAAGGAGCATATTTACACGGAGAAAGAGCTTTCGGCAGTATAAAAAAAGATATAGAAAATGCAATTGCACAATACGTTGAAAGGAAATATACTGGCCCAAATGATTATACTCACATAAACAAATTAAATGACATAGGAATCACAAAATTCTCTCCACCAAAAGATAGTCTTGATGATCAAATGTTAAAATCTCAACTTGAAGTTACAGATGCGGATTTATTTTTGAGGCAACTTAACGATCATACAAATGAATTTTTAAATTTTTTAGCACTGCATGCACGTTTTTCAGATTGCCTTGGAACTAGCAACAAATATTTATTATCCGCGGCAAGTGGAGATTTTATGAGTTCATTGAATAATACTCCTATTTATTTGCGTCATTTGGATCAAATTCCAAAAAGACTTCAACTTACCGATATCAACGGAATTTATTTTAATAATGACCAGAATATTTCTAATGGAAACCCTATGAATGTGATGGAGTTTAAAATTTGCACGAATACGCTTGAAGCTAAACATACCTTTACCAATTTCGAAATTACCAAAAAAGTACAAGTCCAGGGAGGCGGTGGCACGACAACACAAGATGTTGATATATTAACTCTTAATGGAGATTACACAATTGTATCTGTGATGGATTACATCTTAACAAATCAAAAATGCCAGGAAAATAATATCGGGGCAAGAATTGCAGAAAACACTACAAATACGGGACGATATGACCTTATCATTGCAACAAATTCTGAAGACTTTAAAGATACGTATGATCATGATGTATTGACTTCATCAGGAAGTGGAGGAACTTTAACTTTATTACCACATAAAGAATATTTTTCAGGAAACATCACAAAAGACCAAAATGCAACGTATGATATTGCGATTTACCAAACAAATAACCCAGGCAGCGCAATTGCATCAATTAATAATGAAACACTACTACCAAAGGTGCTTGTATCGAAATTAAATGCTCAATTTAATACAGGTGGGCATCTATATAAGGCACACACTGAACCAGTTGATGCAACAAGTTGTAAATTGGTAATCAAAAAAACAAATGCTTCTGCTCCTGATCTTAAAATTGACGTGCGTGCGCCAAATAATTTTTATATTGGCACAACACAATACCCAAGCACACATTCTCTCATCGATATCAGAGATACAATAAACATTTTTGGAAGAGGCCTTGAATATGAAGATACTTTTGGTTCGAAAGTACTTAGGTCTAAGTATCATTATTTCATGCGGATGCAAAGGCCAGAAGATAGTGGTACGTTTAAAAGACCCCAAAGAATTACTGCAGAATCTGGAATTTTTGAAACATTAATTAACGACATAGACGAATTGCAAATAAAAAAGATAATTCCAACTGCAATTGAAGCAATTAATAAAGAAAGTAAAAGCAAAAAAGAATACATCGATCGACAAGACGAACAAGGTATACACAAAATAGAACAAGTTAAGAAAAAATCTGATGTCTATAATGCTAGAATATCTGAACTTGAAAATCAGAAAAAAAGACTGCGCGCACTTGTCAAGGGTTCTAAGAGTGATTAATTATATGCCGGTTGATCCAAATCCACCTTCATTCCGTATGGAATCTGGCAACTCTTCAACGAGTTTTATATTTGCAGTTTCATATCTTGAAATCACCATTTGCGCAACCCTCATGCCACGCTTTACAACAAATGGCTCCTTCCCAAAATTCATCAAAATAATTTTTATTTCACCACGATAATCTGAATCTATTGTCCCAGGAGAATTCAAAACCACAACCTGATTCTTAAATGCAAGCCCAGACCTTGACCTTATTTCTGCTTCAAACCCAGAAGGCATAGCAATCGCAATCCCAGTCGGAATCAACTGCACCTCACCTTGATTTATTTTAAGATCCTCGTCAACTGCAGCAACAAGATCCATCCCTGCACTTCCGGATGTTTGATATTGTGGTAACTGCAAGCCAACGGCATGCCCCAAAACTTTAACTAACAAATCCATAATAAAAAAAGAAAAAAGAAAAATTTAGTATAAAAAATTACTCTTCATCTTCATCATCGCATGAAGAACAAGCAGCACAAGATGCAGCATCAGAACGACCCATCATCAAATCTTGCATATCAAACTTTCCAGATGGAACTATCGTTGAAATTGCATGCTTATACACGAATTGAAAATAATTATCCTTTTTTAGCATCAAAGAAAAACTATCAAAAGATACAATCACACCCTGCATCTTCACACCATTCGCCAAAAAAACAGTTATATTAACCTTGTTTCGTCTTAAATAATTCAAAAAAGTATCTTGCAAATTGAAATAATTTTGCGTTGTTTGTTGTTCTGTTGTCATTTCTATCCCTATTAAAATTCAATGCTCAAAGGTTATCATAAATTAGTCCAGAAATAAACTAATATTTATATTTATAAAGCACACCGACTTCTCCATCAGTTGTAATATCAAATGAAAATAATTTACTAAGCTGCTTTCTTAATCTCACTTTTTGAACATTATTATCAATATCATTTTCAACACTTAACGATAACCCTTTTGAGAGATTTTTTCCTATTTTAATCGTTCCAGACTCTTTCGCATTTTGTTGTTCGATTCTGATCTCATCTATTCCAACTTTTTGTGTGATATTATCTATATCAGAAAATATACTATTCTCATCGACTGATTTTAAAACATATGCAATTTGTACCCAATCAAGAGGAGTTAACTCATCAACATCTTTGTTAAACAAGATTTTTGCAAGTAATTTGTCTTCACTCATCCTTGGAATAGAATAAAATTTATAATTAAAATCTCCTATTGTTTTATTTATATCTATTACCAACTTTATATCAGAAACAATCTGCGTTGCCCTTAATGTAAAAAATGCTTCGAATGGATACTCTTCCAAGAACGAAATCTTTCCAACTTTAATATCTAATTTTTTCTTAAACATCATCATATATCCATTAGAAAGTACTTCCATATTCCCTTTTAAAGAAGTCATACCATTTCCAACCAAAAATAATTTTCCAGTCAACGGAACATACAAAATTTTGTTGTGAATCAACAAGTTATCAGAGTTTAACTCTATGTTAAATCGTAATTTATCTTTCAAGAAATTATTCTCAGGCAGTTGAGGACTATTTTTATGATTAAAAACTACATTTTTATAATCATTTGTCATATCAAGCAAATTAAAATCCGCAGTATCAGTTACTAAATTTCCTGTAATATCAAACCCTGACTTTAAATCCCCCTTTACATAAAGTGGGCCAGTACAATTGAGCCTTAGGCTTGCTCCATTTACTAAACAAAAATTATCAATTGGTAATTTTGCATCCAGAGAAATATCAGCCAAACCTCTAATAATCAATGATCCTGTTAACGAAGACTTTTTATCATCAATATCAAAAATCTGTGATTTATTACAATTAAATGCACCTTTTCGTCCAGTGAAATTCAATGAAATATCTTTTAAAATTACCCCTCTTTTATAATCTTTAATATTTATCTTATTAGCTTTAATAAAACCTTTTATATCATTTTTATCGAGTAAATCAAAATCGATATCAACACAGCCAGAAGAAATAATATTTGAAAAATCAGTAAGATTTAAATGCGATTTAATCAAAAAATTTTCTTTTAAAAATATATCACTTAAGTTTTCAATGGCAATTTTCTTTGGGATCGAGATATCTATAAAACTTTTATTTTTCAACAATTTAAAATTTGTTACAAAATCTTTTGTTTTAGCAAGAAGTGTAAAACCGGTATTTGTTTTTAGATTTGAATTTATTGATATGTTTTCATTGTTAATTAAAACATTCAGTATCCCTGAAATAATATTATTATAAAGATTTAAATTTTGTACTTTACATAAAATATCAGAATTAAAATTATTATTAATCTTCAAAATAAAAGAAATTAAACTCTTGGTGTTATTTAATTTTATTTTAGGTATATCAAATGTGAAATTTGAATCTTGAACTTTGCATATTGCGTAACTTGACTTAAAACTCAGATTACTAGCAGAAATTAAAATCTTATTAAAAGTTAGAGTATTCAAATCTTCATTCAAATTAGCATGGGCTTTCGCATGCCCAAATTGTGTATCTGCATCGACATCAACTACCTTTTTATTAAGTACTACAGCAATGTTATTGGTTTCATCCCAAAATTTCAAATCAAAAAAATCTTTTATAAAATTCATAACAAACTTTATATGAGAATCTTTATAATCTATAAAAAGCTCTGAATCTTTAAGATTTGAACGTATCTTTGCAAAAATTTTTCCTAAATTATTTCCTGTTACTTGTTCATTATTGTGGGTTAATAATTTAAAATGACACGTATTTGTAAATTCAGACGAATACTCTCCAACGATCATCCCTGGAGAATTACAATTCAAATTCAATCTCAATTTTCCAAATTTTGAAACAAATTTCAAAAGTGCTGTTTCTTTTTCATCATCTACAAAAAGCTCATAATTGACTTTATCATAATTATTAATGCTTATATCTCCAAAAAATTTTAAAGCACCGTTTTCTACTATCGTACTTTGTGCCACAAAATTCAAAATACTATCATCTGATTTCAATATAATATTTGTTTTTAAATCACTTCTAAATTTTAGCTGTACAGTCGTTTTTGTCCCTAATATCTTTGTCCCAGCAACCGAAAAATTTGTATTATTTATTGCAAAATATGCATTTATCTTTTTCTCATCCAGAGAAATATCAACATCCTTAATCAGTAGGTTTTCTAATTCTATATTTTTAACTGTAATATTTTTAGGAGCAAAATAATTGAATCTGAAGTCATTGAAGTACTTTGCAGCAACAAAAACTATTTTTTTGTATAAATCAGAAATTTTTCGCTTTTCGATTTTATATCTAGTATAGTCAGTATTTGGAGATAACCTTGGGTAATATTTTAAACTTGAAATAGACAACTCATCAATCTTAATCAGCTTACACATATTAAGTTTTACATCATATGCATATAAATCGCCGTACTGTAATGTCTCGAATTTCAAATACGGATAAACAAAAGAGCACCCTGAAAACTCTACACCATATTTGTTTAATGCAGATTCTACTTCTCTCTTAACATCATCGACAATCCAAAATATGAACACGATTATCGCTATAACGGAAGTGAATATTATCTTTTTTTTCATTAAATATCTGAATTCATGATTTGTTTCAACAACCTATCTAACTCCGATAAATTATCAAAATAAATCAACATAGCTCCATGTTCTCCCTTCAAGTGTATTTTAACATTAGTTCGTAAAATTTTAGACAATTGTTGCGATAAAGCATCATGTTCGTTTAGTGCATCAACATTTTCAAACTCTTCTTCAGAAGTTTTTACACGAGGAAACTTTTTTGAATGAACAGAATTTTCGTGCTCATCAATTTCCGATGCAAACTCATCCAAAATACTATCAGAATGATCTTTTCCCGTAATCAAAGATTCGTTGGCTCCATCAACATGACTCTTCATATCAGAAATTATCTTCTCAGTTTGGCGCACGTTTAGATTTTCACTAATAATCTTCTCAAGGATAGCCTCGGGATTTTTAACTCCAACTAACACTTTCGCATGGCCTGCTGTAATTTGATTCGTCAACAACTTTTCCTTAACAGATTCGTCTAATGTCAAAAGTCGTAACATGTTTGCAATATGACTCCTACTTTTTCCGGTCATTTTTGCAATATCTTCTTGAGTTTTAGAAAATTCACCTATAAGTCTTTTGTATCCTTCAGCCTCTTCTAATGGATTTAAATCCTCACGTTGGATATTTTCAAGTATAGCAATTTCAAGTGATTCATCATCTGTCATTTGTTTAACAACAACCGGCACTGTCTCAAGACCAGCAATTTTTGAAGCACGCAAACGACGTTCTCCAGCAATTACTTCATACTTCCCATCATTAAGATCACGCACGATTAACGGTTGGATCACACCCTTCTCTTTAATAGACTCAGACAATGATCTTATAGCATCTTCATCAAAATGCTTTCTTGGTTGGTATTTGTTTGGAACAATTAAATTTATATCAACACTACTTGTGGTTGCATCCTCACTTATTTCGGGTAAAAACGACGAAATCCCCCTTCCCAAACTATTACTCATAAATTCCTCAAGAAACAGAGTAATTATACATTTAAATAACAGAAATGTCACTCCATTTAACAATGTATAATATTTGTAATGAAAAAAATTTAATCGTCCGTATCATGCACGAGTTCTTTCAGATTTTCAATTCTTAATGCATCAACTAACTCTTGAAGTTCTCCATTCATAATCTGATCAATTTTATACAGTGTTAGGTTAATTCTGTGGTCAGTAACTCTTCCTTGCGGAAAATTATACGTTCTTATCCTTTCAGACCTCTCACCTGTACCGATTTTGCTGCGCCTATCAGACGCAATTTCATCATTGCGTTTTTGCAATTCAAGATCATATACCCTTGCCCTCAAAATCCTCATAGCTTTGGCTTTATTCATATGTTGCGACCGCTCGTCTTGTTGCACAACAACGATATTTGTAGGAATATGTGTTATTCTGACAGCACTCTCAGTTCTGTTCACATGCTGGCCACCAGCACCAGAAGCGCGCATCACTTCAATGCGTAAATCTTTCGGATCAAGTTCAAAATCAACTTCTTCAACCTCTGGCATAATCGCAACAGTCGCAGTTGAAGTATGAATCCGTCCACTCGCCTCTGTTAAAGGTACACGCTGTACACGATGCACCCCTGATTCAAACTTCAAAGTACTATACACATTCTTGCCAGAAATATTCGCCGCTGCCTCACGAAGACTTCCGAAATCGTTTTCATTAATGTACATTACCTCAAACTTCCAGTTTTTGATTTCAGCAAACCTTTGATACATCCGAAAAAGATCTCTTGCAAAAAGCCCAGCCTCATCTCCCCCCGTTCCAGCTCTTACCTCCAATATAACATTTTTACTATCATTTGGATCTTTCGGAACAAGAAGTAATTTCAATTCTTCCTTTTCGGACTCTACCCTAGATCTTACGGTATGTAGTTCATCTGCAATCATATCGGACATTTCAGAGTCATTATGAGTATTTTTCAACAATTCTGATAAATTCTGCAATTCATCAAAATCCTTCTTAAATGCCTCAGCAAGCCCTATGTAATCATCCATTTCTGCTATTTCTTTTGATATTTTTATATACTCTTCCTGATTTTCAAAAGGTTTCGATATTTCATCTTTAAGCTCTTTATATCTCGCAACCAATGATGATATCCTAGCTTCAAAACTCATAAAATACCCTATATTTCACATTACAAAGAAACAACAATCACATTCATACCGTCAAGTTCCGAAGAAATTTTCACTTGACAAGCCAGACGCGATGTATCAGTTACATTTGGCACAAAATCAAGTACGTCTTGTTCTCTTTCACTTATTTCGCCAGTTTTAGAAAAATATGCCTCATCAATTACCACATGACATTGTCCACATGCTAAATTTCCTCCACAAGGCGAACTTACAGGAATATCATTCTCCTCAGCCACTTCCAGCAATGTCATACCTTCTTTTGCATTAACAGTAACCGTCTTACCCTCAACAATAAAATTTATTTTTACCATTCAAAAAATCCCTCAATCCTCACGAGTCTAACAAAAAAAATGCAAAAAATCAAAAACAATCAAACGACTGCTTTTTAATTACGAAATAAGTAGCATATTTACTTGCTCCCAACAAAATCGCAAAAACAAATAATGGCATCATTAAAATTATCGCAATATTTGTCATTACACTCGGTAATACTTCAACATGTTCAATAAACAAATACGCAAGAAACGCACCGCTAAAAACAACACTTATACCAAAAGAAACAAGAAAATATAAAAATAAATGAGTCCTCATTTGCTTAAATATGTATTCCTTCTCTGCACAAAGCATAGTCAATATGTATATGTTTTGTTTATTAATCAAAATATTTTGGTAACAATACACAAATACGTAAAGTATAAGAGAAACTATCAGCAAAATAGTAATCACATAATAACTTGATTCTACAAAATTCGAAATTCTAATCGCAGGATTTAATATCTTAGAATGATCATGAATTTTGATATTCTCTGAAATCTCATTCAAGTGAGCTTGTAAACTTGAAATTTCAAACTTACGGTCGAAATTTTGCACCTCTATTATCACTGGGAAAGGCATATCAGAAAATTCATCACTTTTCATATATTGCTGTATAGTAGACAGCATTTGTTCTTTTTCTACTGTATTGATCTTTACATCATTATCAATTTCCAGAATGAAATTTTTTATTTTTAATATATTCTCAGGAGTTGCAATATGCTCCGGTATTTCTATTGAAATTTTTTCAGAACAATTATTCTTCCACTTTTCTGCAATATCAGATAAAGAAAAAACATTAATTAATGCAACATTTAGGACAAACAACACAATCCCAAGATATATAGAAATTAGCATATATAGAGGATTATTGGTCTGTAAATCCGATTTTAATAACCTCTTCCAAAAAGTATCTTTCACATTGTTCATGATTTCACCTATTAACATTTGGTACAATTTTTTCTATTTTCCCATTTGATATATTAAGATATGGCATCTTCAAGTACTGAATGTCCTGCATTTTATGAGTTGCAAAAATCACTGTCGTTCCAAGCTTATTGAGAGCCAGAAATAAATTATTTATTTTATTTGAAGTTTCTTGATCAACATTTCCAGTTGGTTCATCGGCCAAAATTAGGCTCGGTTTTTTTATCACTGCTCTCGCGATCGAGGCTCTGTGCTGCTCCCCAATTGAAATTTCACGTGGGTACTTATGCAATACATTTTTAAGTCCAACCCAATTCAACAATTCAACCGCTTCTTGTATATTTTTTGCGGTATCGACACCAGCAATCTTAAAAGGCAATAAAGTATTTTCTAATATATTCAGATGTTCAATTAACAATGGTTTTTGCAATACAACTCCTATTTTTTTCCTCAAGTCTTCTTTTGGGGCATTACGAGTATTTTTTCCAAAAATAAATATATTTCCTCTTTTCTGAGTCTGTTCAAGGTAAATCAATTTGATGAGGGAAGTTTTTCCAGATCCACTTACACCCGTTAAGAAAAAAAATTCGCCTTTTAAAACTGTAAAATTTATATTATTTAACAAATTTATATTTTCGTTATAACCAAAACTAACATTTTCAAATTTGATTATTTCATTGTTCATAATTATAACCTTTCCATTTCTGCCATTATATTATTCAAATTATTTTTGATCACATCTGTTGTATCATCATCCTGCAAAACTTTACGTAGCTCTGATTTTAAAACTGAAAAATTAGATTTTAAAATTCTTACGCTTGATAAATAAAATGCATATTTTTTAAACAAATCTTTTTCATCAAGTGGCATTTCATCAAAATCAGCATTCTTTGTAAAACTAAGCTTTGCGTTATCAAGTAAATCTTTATCAAAATCAAAATATAGGTAACAAAGCCTCTTTATATATTTGTAATCTTTTGTTGCAACATAACTCAAAAAAAGTTGTCCTGGAATACGTAATTCATCAAATGAAACTGTCATATTCACTGAATTAGTACTTTTTATAAATTTAAAAATAGACAAATTTTTGTCATTCTCAGCAAGAATCGACTTCACTTTCTCATTACTACTCCTTATCATATACAACGCCTTGAAAATTACAAAATTTTCCACGCTTTCAACTTCATGAAGATTGGATTCATCTTTCAACTGTGTCAATTTTGTTAACAGCAAATTTACAGCAAAGTCGTAATGATTTTTTAAAAATTGTACAGCAAACACAACAGCATTTTCCAAAAGTATTTTTCCAGTTACGCCAAGAGAATTCAAATGTTCTACTTTTACATTTTTCAAATTATTGATTGCAACTAAATCCTTTATTTTTTGCGCAAAAAACTCATAGTCCGAGAAATCTGATTCAGTACTTTCTTTATTCTCTTTCGCATTACCACTTTTAGACCAACCGAAAAAATCAAAAGCATAAACATTTGAAATATTGTGGAACACAAAAAATACTATTGATAGAAAAACTATTTTCATATAATCTCAAGTATACATTATGATTCTTTCAAAAAAAAGTTTTTATGTGATTGTAATCTTGACGATAGTTATAGATCAAATTACGAAATACGTAGCATTATGTAATTTAGACCAATCAATCAACATTTTTAGATTCATGAATCTTATTCTTGTCAAAAATTTTGGTGTGTCTTTCGGAATATTAAACTTTGGCATCCCATTACTGGTAACAAGAATTTTTCTGTCCATTCTTGTGATCGCAATTGTAACATTTCTTTTAAAAACCCAACAGAAAACTATTGCCATCTCATTAATCATTGGAGGTGCGTGTGGAAATTTAATTGATAGAATATTTCTTGGCTATGTGATAGATTTTATAGACCTGTTCATTGGAGTATACCATTGGCCTGCATTCAATATTGCAGATAGTGCCATATGTATCGGTGTTACGATGTATATTCTAAGCGGCAAAACAAGTTTGAAAAAAGGTGATACAAATGTCAAAATGTAAAATTTTTGGGTTGTTTTTTTTATTGATGGTATTAAGCGCTTGTGCAAAACATTATAAAGACCCTGATAGTAGATTGGTAATTCCTCCACAAATAGATTATGTCCCTGAAGCGAAATAATTATGTGATAAATAATCCTTGTTATATTTCTAAACATTTATTTTTTCTTTACTATATTTTGTATAATATATTCGTGTTATATATTTATTTGTAGAAAATTGAAGAAACACACAGTTGAAAATAATAGATATCTGGCAGAAATCAACATGACACCTATGATTGATGTTATGTTGGTTTTACTTGTAATATTTATGATTACTGCTCCTTTATTGACAACAGGAATAAATGTTGATCTTCCTGAAACGAAGGCAAAATCATTACCTCAAGCAAAAGACCCTATCATTGTTTCAATAAATTCACGCGGAGAAATATTTATAGGTAATTCAAAAACAACCTATGAAACATTAATTGATCAATTGAAAACTGTTTCTGATGCCAACATTTCAACAACAATTTATATTAAAGGAGATAAAAATATAAAATACGATACAATTGTAAAGGTAATAGGAATTATTAATCGTGCTGGATTTTCAAAAGTCTCTCTTGTCACTGTACAATAATTTGAGAGCACATTTAAGAACGCCTTTAGGACATTCTTTATTATTGCATGGCGTTGTTCTTTTATCTATTGCCATCAATTTTGATTTTTTATTTCCAAGAAAAAAACTAGAAATTATACCTATCGAATCATTAACTGTATCCGTTATTAATGATACAAAAATCAAAAAATTATCATCACAAAGCAAACAATCAACAAAAATCCAAAACCTTCAAAATGTAATACATGAGAATAATGTAACAAATGCCAAATTTAGCAGTATATTCTCCAAATTGAAAAAAAATAATAAACAACAAAAAAAAATGAAAAAAGCCAATCAAGAATTTAACAAACTATTCAAACATAAATTGTTAAAAGATTTGGAGGATAAAAAATCTAAAGAAATCGACGAAATTGTAGAGCGAAAAAAAGACACCATATTGAACGAGTCCGAATTGGTATTATCAATGCAAGAAGAAGATGAAATTCGTAATCAAATCATGCCAAATTGGTTAATTCCAGCTGGTGTAAAAAATGCAGAGGATTTAGTAGTTGAAATTTTAATCGAAATCGCACCTGATGGAACTATTCTGCAAACAAAAATTTTAAACCCATCTGATAAAATAAATTTTAAAATTGCAGCTCAAAGTGCCATACGTGCATTATTGCTATCAAGCCCTCTAAAAATCACTTCAAAAAGATTGAAAAAACTTAAAGAGTTTATATTTAATTTTAACCCAAAAGATGTATTATAAGGAAAGAGAGTTGAACAATGTATAAAGCTATTATTGCCCTATTTTTAATGTTGATAAACACTGTAGATGCCAGGTCAACAAAATATTCCCACACCCCGCCTGTAATCACAATTAATCGTGGCTACATATCAAAAATTCAAGTTTCTGTATATAATATTTTTTCATCTGACCTATCTTTTAATGAAAATAACAAAAACAATTTATTATCAATTATTAACAACGATTTGAAAAATACCAATTTGATTACCATAACGAATAGAAATCTTATTTATGATAAAATTCCCAATTTCAAAACTTCACCAAGGTTTAATCTGTGGAAAAATTCAGGAACTAAAATCATAGTTTTGATTGATGCAAAAGAAAAAGGTAATAATGAGATTTTTGGGCATGTAAAAATTTTCGACGTCATTACATCATCGTTAATTGAAGAGTTTTCTCTTTCAGCTCCTTTAACAAATTTCAGAAGTTTCGCCCATTCGATTTCTGATAAAATTTATGAATCTGCAACTGGAGAAGGCCCATATTTAAATTCTAAAATTGCGTACATAGACGAATCAAAAAGAGTTGCAAAATCCATAAAAATTATGGATATTGATGGGTATAACATTAAAAATATTATAGATAAAACTACTATTTGCCTTTCACCTAGATTTTCTCCAAATGGAAGATACATGACGTACTTTGCATACCCAATTAAATATTCAAAATTGAGAAAAAGAAATGTTCTTGCGCCTGGAAAAGTATTTGTAATAGATTTGAAAAATAAAACTATCCGTAGTATTGCCATAAAAGGAATGCAATATGCACCTAGATTTTCTAATGACAGTAAAAAAATAATTTTCAGTAGAACTATACGAGGCGCGTCGTGCATATGTATATATGATCTTGAAAATAAAAAAATCTCACAAATTACACATCCATTTTTCAAATCAATAGATACGTCTCCTTGTTTTTCAAAAGATGATAAATCTATTGTATTTAATTCTGATAGGACTGGGGCTCAACAAATATACACGATGAGTAGCGATGGATCATCAATAACGAGAATATCATCTGGTGAAGGACGTTATGCGACACCTGTATGGTCACCAAGAAATGACTATATTGCATTTACGAAAATGGTGAATGGAAGTTTTTACATAGGCGTGATGAGACCAAATGGTACTGGAGAAAGAATGATCGCCCAAGGATACATAGTTGAATCTCCATGCTGGTCTAAAAATGGAAGAATTGTATTTTACACGGCCAAACATCATCCAAAAGATTCCTCAAAAATATATGCAGTTGATGTCACAGGATACGGCTCTCCTATACTTATAAAAGATCACGCATCTTACCCCGATCTATCTCACTAATTTTATTGTTTTTTCTTCTTGAATTTTTCTGCTAGAATTGTAGTGGTTTGATTGATATAAAATGGTTGAGTTTGCTTCAGTTATACTAGCCGCGGGAAATGGTACTAGATTTCTATCAGAAACCCCAAAAGTTTTACATAAAATAGGAAATGCACCTTTATTTTTACATGTCATCAACACTATCACAAACATTGGATGTAAAAATGTCATTCTTGTGACGGATGTTTCATATAATACGTCAAAATATACTAAATCTTTCGATAATGTTACAGAAATATATCAAGCTGAAAAACTAGGTACGGGGCATGCTTTACAGCTTGCTTATAATTCTATCAAAGATAATTCAGAATATGTGTTTTTACTTTATGGAGATACACCATTAATTACAGAAAATACGCTTTCTACAGCACTTCAAAGAATTAATGCAGATAATTCAGTTGGAATTGCTGTAATCGCTATGCAAAGACAAAATTCTGAAAGTTATGGATCTTTGATTATTACAGAAAATGGAAATGTTGAAGCAATACTCGAAAAAGGTCTTGATAATTATTATTCTGGAAAAATTTCTGATTACTGCAACTCTGGACTTTTAATAAAAAAGTCTATCCTAGATCACCATTTGATGTTATTGCAGAAAAATAAATTTAAAAATGAAATTTTAGTAACTGACTTAATAAATATTTCATTTGCAAGCGGATATAAAAATATTATAGTTGAAGGTTCAAAAGAAGAATTGATTGGAATTAATACAAGATCAGAACTTGTAAAAGCAGAAAAAATTTTTCAAAACAGGATGCGCAAATATTTTATAGAACATGGTGTAACATTGCTTGATCCAGACTCTGTATACTTCTCACATGATACTAAAATATGCGAAGATGTAACAATATACCATGATGTATTCTTCGGCATAAATGTTCATATTGGCCCACAAAATACAATCTTTCCCTTTTCACATATTGAAGATATTACAACAGATGAATCAGTACAAATCGGACCTTTTGCAAGAATAAGAGGAGGTGTGTATTTATCAGCAAAATCTGAGATTGGTAACTTTGTTGAAGTCAAAAAAAGTAACATCGGACAATCCACAAAAGTGAAACATCTTTCATACATTGGTGATGCAGAAATAGGCCAAAATTGTAATGTTGGAGCAGGTACTGTTACATGCAATTATGATGGAGTTTCTAAATTTAAGACTACAGTGGAGGACAACGTTTTTATAGGATCCAACTCAACATTCATTGCTCCTGTGGAAATTCAATCCAATTCTATAATTGGCGCAGGAAGCGTGATTACGAAAAATGTATATAAATTTGAAATGGCAATATCACGATCTGAACAGAAAAACATCCAAAATGCCGCCAAAAGATACTTTGAGAAAAGAAAAAAAATTTAAAAATAGAATAAATTACTATTCTTCGGAAATCCCACTGTTAGAATATGTAGCAGACTCATTGATTACAGTAACTGCAACCCTATTCTGACGTCTTACCTCTGATAGAGATCCCATAACTTCAATAGGCTTATCCTTTCCGTATGAAATAACTTCTATATATCCAGCAGGTATGCCTTTGGAAATCAAATAATCCTTCACAGAATTTGCCCTTCTGTTTCCAAGACCAATATTATACTCACTTGTTCCACGATCATCACAATATCCTTCAACCGTAATTTTGTGTGGTGACTTTATTAGCCAATCAGCTTGTTTATCCAAAGTATCACTTGACTCCTGTGACAACTCCTGTCTATCAAAATCAAAAAATACCCTATTCCCAGCCGTTGCTATAAAATTCATATTTGCAGGATCGTTTGCATCAGTCGACAAATCGACATCAGATGTAGCAAGATCAACATCTCTACCTGAACATTTTTCCCCTGTGCAACATGAAGACAGAGCGCCTGCCAAAAAAGCACTCAACAAATTCCTATTAATTTTATTTAACATATAAATATACTCCAACACTTAATATCTGCATAATTGTAATACAACTATTATTAAAATTCTATTAAAATATATCACATTATTTGCGTTTAACTTATACCTGTAACTTTTGTTGTGCTCTAATTTTTTCGACTGTCTGCTTTGCATCTTCAGATGTAATGCCAAGATTGTTAAGTACATTTTCACCAAGTTGTAAACTTGCCTCAAATAGTTGAGGTACTACAACATGTGCTCCCAATTTTCTCAACATCTCAACTTTCGCTGTATCATTTAAACGCAACCACACTTCTAAGTTTGGAAAATTCCTAAGCAACATCGATGCAGCTTTCACTGTATTTTCAGGTCTTCCAAGAGTAACAATAACCATTTTCGCATTTTGCACTCCTAACATACGAAATATTTCGCTTCTTTTGGCATCGCCATAAAATACTGGAAGTCCTTTTGCACGAGCCTTCGCAACCTTATTCATATTTTCATCTATCGCAATAAATGGAATAAAGTGCTGTGATAATAAAGATGCAATAGTTTGACCTACTCTTCCAAACCCAGCTATTATTACATGATCTTTCACATCTCCTGATTTATTCTCCATTGTTTCTGGAGCTATCTTCTTCATTCTACACTTATCAATAACTCCTGCTACAAAATTAGCAAACATTGACATTATAGGAATTAATGCCATTGAAAAAGAGATTGCTATACAGTATACATTTTGTAAATCAGTAGTAATTAATTTATGCTCAACAGAGGGAGCAAATAAAACGAATGCAAATTCTCCACCACCAGAAATTACAAATGCTGCTTTAATCGCAGTTGATATGTTGGATTTATTAAATACAGATATTAAAAACACAACTACAAATTTAGCAAAAATAATCAGACTTACAACTTTTAAAATTTCTCCGAAGTGTGAATGTAAGTATAAAATTCTGATTGACATTCCAACACTTAAGAAAAATAATCCAAGCAACAACCACTTAAATGTTTCTATTTCCGCTTCCACTTGTAACCTATATTCGGAACCAGCCAATAATAACCCAGCCAAAAATGCTCCTAGCTCCATTGACATTCCAACAAGACTCGTAACATATGCTGTTCCAAAAATCACCATTAGAGTTACAGAAATAAATATTTCACTTCCATATTGAGCGGCAGCTTTAAATATAGGTCTTAGAGAATATCGCCCCAAAATCATCAAAATTACAACCACGACAAACGCCTTTACCAGAGAAAAAATAGCAGTCAAAATATCTAAATTAGTATCTGGATAAAACAAAGGTAAGATTGCAAATGCAACGATGACGGCAAAATCCTGAAATAATAATATACCAAAACTTGTTTTACCATATTCTGTTCCTAGAGCATTCTCCTTGTTTAAAATTTCCACAACAATAGCAGTAGAAGACAAAGATACAGCAAAACTTACAACTAACGCACCAATCAGTGACACACTTGTATTAACAGACAGCATTATCAAAAAATACGCTATAGTAGTGAATATAACCTGCAATGGACCTATTACAAACACATACTTTCTAATTGCTTTCAACCTATCAATAGGAAGGTGCAATCCTACGGTGAATAACAAAAATATCACTCCTATATTTCCCATTGCTTCAGTGACTTCAACATTTGTGATCACATGCAAACATTCAGGCCCAAGTATAACTCCTGATACCAAAAATAGTAAAATATCGCTCATTCCGCTCTTTTTAGAAATAATGGCTATTACGATCGCAATCATAAAAAATACCAATATTTCAAAAAAAGAAAACAACCTACACCAACCCTTCTAAAAAACCGTTCTTTTTGGATTTTACCATATCAAATATAAAAAATTCTAGTTTTAGTTCTCTAATGCTATAATGATTCTAGTTTTAATTGGTTGTTATTTTGTTAAAGTTTAAAGTTTTTCTGTTGTTTTTTTTGATACTAAGCTTTAATGCTAAAATAACTGATACCGCAATATTTTCTCGATATTCTTCGACAAAAAAAATAATAAACAAAAATGAACTTTTTACTTGTAAAAAAGCAAATTTTCAAAATATCGATGATTTGTTGGTTAATATTCAAAAAGATACAGAGTTAATGGAAAAAACTTTAAAATTTTACGGATTTTTTGACGCAAAAGTATCACACGCAATTGTTAATAATAAGTTTAAATATGTCGTAAAATTTTTTATCAATGAGGGACAAAGGTACAAAATATCAGCTATAAGTTGTAATTTAGATTCTAAATTTATCCTCGAGAATAATGTAAATTACCAAAAATATATAGGAAAAAATTTTAATATCTTATATATATCCCAAATGGAACAAAAGGTAATAAACTTACTTGATGATAATGGTTTTCCAAACGCAAAAATCTCAAAGATAGATATCGTAAATAACCCGCTTAAAAAAAATGTCTCTATAAAATTGATTTGTGATCGTGGGGAAAAGCAACTTTTTGGAGAAACTGAAATAACAGGATTACAAAATACAAATCCACAGTTAATCGAAAAATTTATTACGTGGAAACCAGGTGATACTTTTTCAAAAAAACAAATTGAATTTTTCAAAAATAAAATTGCAGAACTTGGTTTATTTTCAGATGTTAGTATAT
Organism: uncultured Holosporaceae bacterium; assembly: GCA_949290705.1. Taxonomy (GTDB): domain Bacteria; phylum Pseudomonadota; class Alphaproteobacteria; order UBA3830; family CASESI01; genus CASESI01. The sequence goes on from CASESI010000014.1 coordinate 31,952, forward strand.
CCGAGGTAAAAAAAAATAGTAAAATCAATATAAATATTGTATTAACAGAAGATAAAAAATATGCTTTGGAATTTGGGTTAAAATTTACCACCTCTAATAACATCAATTACAAAAATGCTGGAATAAAAAAACTCAAAGGAATAATAACTCATGTGTCGTGGATAAATTCTAATCTGGGAAAACAAATGGATAGGTTAATATTATCCGCAGAAGGAATGCCATTTTATGAAAAACACAAAATTATAAACGCCATTACAAGGAATATTTCTCCTGATTATAAATTTAAAGTTGAACTTTTAAAAAATGAATTCCTAATGGAAAGGTATCGCTGTAATTATTATGCTGAACAATCACAAAAATGGTTTAATAAATACATCAAAAGAGGATTTGTAATAGGGGCATCTCTGTTACAACAACAAAGAGAAAAATTTAACATTTCATACAAATTGTTCATTGAAAATTATAAATTAAAGACATTCTCTGAAAATACAAATGATTCTAATATGTTTAGATTTACAAATTTCGAATATACACTCGATATTGATATGCGAGATAATTTTATAGATCCTGTGAAAGGAATGCGATCTGTTTTCTCAATTACACCTGAAATATGTCTAAATAAATCCTCGAATATATTAATGATTGATATTACTCATGCATTTTATATTCCTTTGTTTCGTGAATTCAATATTTTCGTTCCTTGGTGTAGATTCAAAAGCATTCTTTCCAAATCTTCATCTCTACTGCCTGATGACAAGATGCTTTATTCCGGAGGGCCAAAATCTATAAGAGGATACTATATTGATTTTGCAGGCAAAGTCGAAAATGACATACCAACTGGAGGAAAGTCAGTTCTAGAACTCGGAATAGAATTGAGAAAAAAATTCAATGACACGTGGGGAGGATGTTTATTTGTAGAAGGTGCAAGAGTTTGCGATAATGTAGTGCCAACAAATGGCAAATTTTACAATGCATACGGATTTGGCATAAGATATTACTCAGAATTGGGCCCAATAAGGGTAGATATAGGGTTCCCTTTTCATAAAAGGCGCAGTATTGATTCATTCGCACAAATATCAATTTCTCTTGGACACAGATTTTGAAATTTATTTGTGGTATAATCTGCTTATGAAATTTTCTATTGGTGGAATAGTTCCATTAACATGTATTGACTTTCCTGGATGTATTGCATGCGTTATATTTTCTCAATTTTGCCCTTTACGATGCGATTATTGCCATAATCCTCATTTGCTAGGCGCAACTGGAGCAAAATATTCAATTGACTACCTATTTCATTTTTTGGAAAAGAGAAAAAATTTTCTTGAAGGAGTTGTCTTCAGTGGAGGAGAGCCATTTGCTCAACCGGATATAATATCAATATTACAACAAGTGAAAGACCTAGGTTTTAAAGTTGCAGTACATACATCAGGATTTTATACTGAAAAATTTCAAGAAGCATTAAACATTGTTGATTGGGTAGGACTGGATATAAAAGCCGAAAAAGGTGAATATGAACAAATTACACATGCCAAAGAATCAGGGGAACGTGCATTCAATTCCCTTGCAATATTACTTAAATCATGTGTCGATTACGAAGTACGTACAACAATTTATCCATATTTTTTCAACAAAGAAAAAATTTTATCTCTCGCTAAGGTATTGCAAAACTTAAATGTTAAAAATTACGTTTTACAAGAATACAGAGCAATTCACGAAAAGGAAAAACCCACCACATTAAAAAGCATAATAAATGATAGAGACGTAAATACACTTTCTAACATGTTTCCACATTTTTTAATAAGGTATTCCAACAAATAATGTTTAACTATCTTTTAAAATCATTGTTTAAAAATGCTAATAATGTTATAATCCCGCCATATTGGAGATTTTATGTTTAATTTAGATGGTAAAAAAGTTTTAATCACCGGTGCTACCGGTGGAATAGGAAAAGCCATTTCCAAGTTGTTATTTATGAATGGGTCTGTTTTAGCAATCGCTGGGACGAAATTACAAAATCTTGAGAAGTTAAAAAACGAATTATTGGAAAATAATGGTGAAGAATCGAGAGTTCACATGTTTCCAGTAAATTTAATGTCAGATATCTGTATCAGTGATTTTATAGCAAGAGTTTCAGAAGAAATGAATGGAGTGGATGTACTCATAAATAACGCTGGTATTACAAAGGACAATCTCTCTATGCGTATGACTGATACTGAATGGGAAGATGTTATTAAGATCAATCTTGAAGCACCATTTAAACTTATAAAAGGGTTTATTCGCGGTATGATAAAAAATAAATCCGGAAGGATTATCAACATTTCATCTGTTGTTGGATTCGCTGGAAACCCTGGACAGGCTAACTATTGTGCTACAAAGGCTGGGATTGTTGGCATGTCTAAAGCACTGGCTCGTGAATATGCCTCAAGAAATATCACAGTTAATTGTATTGCACCTGGATTCATAGAATCAGCAATGACAGATGTTTTATCCGATGAACAGAAGAATGTACTTTTAAAATCTATTCCATTGTCAAGAATGGGAAATCCAGAAGATGTTGCTTCAGCTGTCCTGTTCTTGGCAAGTGATGCTGCCTCTTATATCACTGGACAAACAATCCATGTAAACGGCGGAATGGAAATGTATTGATATTTCGATCAAATAGGTGGTTTTCGTGATATTAAAAGTTTTTAAAATTTTTATGCTATTGTCGTTTTTTAGCTTGTTTGGTTTGTGTGCCGAAAGTGGCGATACGAGTAATGTCGTGAACCGTGGTAACTCTTGCGAGAATTCAAGTGAAGATGACACTATTTCGATTTGTATGGCTACAGATGACAATTACGCCCAGCATGCAGGAGTCACAATTGCATCTATTCTTACAAATGCTGCTCCTTCAGATAAGTTAAAGATTTATATTCTACATAAAAATCTATCAAAAAAAATATTGCGAAACTAAAACAACTAAAATCAATAAGAAATTTTGAACTTGCATTTAGAAATGTTGGGACAGATACAGTTAATCACCTCAAATTAAATCATAAAGAGTTAACACTTGCTGCATGGTTTCGATTATTTATTCCTGAATTGTGTCCTGATTGTAAAAATAAAATCCTTTATATAGATGTTGATATGATCGTTTTAAAATCATTAAAAGAACTTTGGAATACAAATTTGAACGGGTATTGCGCTGCAGTTGTCGATGATTTTACAGAAATAGATGGCAAATATGAGTATAAAAAGAATGTCCTTAAATTACCACCACCTTATAGATATTTTAACTCTGGATTGATTTTGTTTAACCTTCAACAATGCGCAAAAGATAAAATCTTTGACAATGCGATTAAATTCGGACTTGAAAATTCTTATAAATTAAAATTCGAAGATCAAGATACTTTGAACGTTGTAATGTACGGTAAATTGCTTTATTTGCCGATCAAATACAATTTACAAAATGGGAATCCAAGAAAAGTATTTTTATCTCCCAAAAGATATACTGTACTAAAATTTGCTTATCAAAGTTGTATAGAAGCTTTTAAAGATCCTGTTATTATACATTATGTATCAAATAAACCATGGAATTTTTTCTCGAATCACCCGTATAGAGAGTTGTATTACAAATATTTGCAACTTACACCATGGAAGAATAATTACTCTATACTTGCTTCAATAAGGTACAAAATTGTGATGTGCGCAAGATCTCTATATTTTGGTATGATTGATTTTATATTAAACAGAAAATTACCTGTTTAATTTGTTGAGTTACCGACTGTATTTGAAGTTGTTTTCTTGTTATGAATAGCAGCTTCTTTGTGTGACATCTCTTCTTCTGCTATGATCGATTCGTGTAGCTTGTATGATTCCCTTTCTGCAAGTTCTTCTTCTGATATCTTCTCCTTCTCTGCAATTTCTACATCACTCTCGTCTGTATTTAAATGGTCGATATAATCCTGCATTCTTTTTTTATTATTATCAGTTTCATTTTTTCCATCCGCTTCAATTATATTTTCATACTCTGAAGCTTTATCTCCAGCCTTTTCAATTGTGCTATTGATTTTTTCACTGACATTTTCAATTCCGGAAGTTATCAATGACTCAGCAACTTTTATACTAGTCGAAATAGAACTATCGACTAGACTTAACCCTGAATTTTTAAGAGCAGTAAGACCACCATTAACATCTCCTTGCAAAATCTGATTAACAGCTGTTATTGCGCCCTCATTTCCATTAGTCACAGCAGAATCAACAATAGCTGTTAAAGCAGTTCCGACTGCTGTAATCCCAATTGAAGAATTATTAATTGAAGCTTTTAACGATTCTCCCCAATTTCTTATTTGCCCTTGAATATTTGACATCGTATCATTTTGTTCCATCACATTTGATACAACTTCTGTTACTTTATTTTGAATATTTTCTTGCGTAAGATTAGATTTGATATTATTAATCGTATCAGATGCAGTTGTTTTTAAACCTTTAATTCCTCCGGAAATCAATGATGATGCTAAACCACCTAAATTTAAACTATTAATGGCTCCACTTAATAAACTACTTGCAATTGAATTTTCTTTTAATCCTGTTTTTTCAAGAATTTTATTCGCCAAATTTTCACCAGCAGAATTTATCAATGATTCCGCATTTGCAGCAGCAACTTCCTGCACCTGATGCACTGTATTAGTTACTTCTTCCTTAACAGATTCCATATCTCCGCTAAGTACTTTTTCAGCTATAGAACCAACATTGATAGTCTTCGTTACTTCCTCTACTGCATTCCCAACTTCTGTATCACTAAGTCCTGTCTTTTCCAATAATGTTGCAGTAAGTTCTTGTTTTTTATCTTCAATTGAGTTAGAAAAACTTTCAACATTCTCTCCCAAATATTCTTTTAATTCTTCTTTCCGTGCTGTAAGATCTGCCGTTGCCCCAGCATAATCACCTAACACAACTTTTTCTAATGTACCCTTTACAGTCGAATCGTAAATTTCTTGAACTTTTGCAATTTGTTCCTCAGATACACCTAAATTTTTCATTAATAATAATTTTTCACTCAACAATTCTTCCGCTTGTTTTTTCAGATCTTCATTTGATAAAACCATTTCTGCAACAGATCCAGCAACTGCTCCAACGCCATTGTCGATTATTTTATTACTTAACTCGACGAATTCCGCAGTTATATTTTTTATTGCTTCTGTTGCTTCGTTAATAGAATTTGAAGTTAGACTAACTACACAAGTATTTAATCCAGATTTTAATTTTTCTAATAATGGGGAATTGGCTGAATTAATGCTATTTATTTTACCAACTAACTTTTCTCCAATATTGGACTTTATTGCATTGAGGTTTTCTTCTAATGATGATTTTATTACTGATACATCTGATGATTCTATAATTTTACTATCATTTAATTTCGATACAGTACTTGCAATAGAAGTTTTTAAAGATTCAACAATAGATGAAACTGTTGTCTTTAAATTTGACTCTTGTCCTGATATAGCATTCACTACATTAAACATTTTGTTGGATGATGATATTGAATTTTTCACTGATGAAACAGAACCAACATTTGTTAAAGATGATACTTGTGATGCAACATTAGAAATATTTGTTGTAATATTCGCTATACTACTCACAGTATTACCTAATGCTGTAATTCCCTGTTGTATTAATGATTGATTTGAGGATATATTAGCATTACTTGAATTTGAAATAAAAGATGTCCCGTCAGAGACACTTCCATCATCTGATATCATATTACTGAATTTGTCAAGTATTCCATTCGCAAAATTTTTTATACTGCTGATTGTATTATTACTATCATTACAATAAAAATTATAAGAAAAAATCCATAAACAACATATAAAACATTGTACAACTCTCATTTTTCATTAATATGTAACCTTTAAATATTACCTTTAATTGATTGAAAAATAATTAATATGATAAATTTTATTATTAAACTAAAAATTAACATATATTGAAGTACAATGTTTAAAGTTACATTTTTGTGATAGAATGAACAAGGTATGAATATTTACAAAATGCACGCTCTTGAGAATGATTTTGTAATCATATTAAATAATGAACTACAAGAGCGATATATAAGACAAATTTGCGATAGGAGAAGCGGTATTGGATGCGATCAACTGTTGATTTGTGACACTGAATCATATAATGTACAAATTTATAACAGAGATGGCTCTAAAGCAGGAATGTGCTTAAATGGGTTAAGGTGCCTCGGGTACCTTTTTTATTTTGAAGAAGTAAAAAATGAAATAACATTTAATGTTTACGGAAAAACAGTCAGAACAAAATGTATGGGCGATAAAACCGTTCAATTATTAGTCGATATTCCTAAAATTATGACAAACGAGTACGATCTATCATCTATTAATCTTCCTGGACTAATAAAAAAAGAAGTTGTAGATGTTGGAAATTTGCATTTAGTATTATTATTCGATCAAGATATATCGAAAGACGCTTTACGTTATTCTGAACTTATAAAAAATTCCGGAATTTTTAATGATGGAGTTAATATTTCATTCTCTCACGTTTTGGATAGTTACTTCATAAAAACTTATGTCGATGAAAGAGGAGCAGGATTTACCAAAGCTTGTGGAAGTGCTGCTGCGTCTATTTTCTTTGTGGCATATACAAATCGTATGGTTTTTAACAATGCAACTGTTATCCAAGAAGGTGGTGACCTTAATATGGCACTATGTAACAAAAATACTTTACTTTCTCAAATAGGTGAAACTAACTTGGTATTCAAAGGTGATTTGTTAATTTAATTCTGTAGATTATATTTTCCTTGAATGTATAAAATAATTATGTATATATCTATAAAATGTTTTGTGGATATATATGAAAAAGAAAATCCTGTTAATTGTGACTTTTATATCATTTTTATTTAATGCTGATAACACTGTTTTCATTTCTAATAATGATGATGCGAATATAGTTTATGAAATTGTGAGTGATGAACAATTATTTCAACTACTCAACCGAATTCTAAACTTAATTAAAAATCATAAAATTACCAGTGCAGCAATACTATTAAATGAAATTGATTCTGACAATAATGTCTTTTTACAAGTCAAAAATTCTAGATGCCAAAAATTAATGCAACAAATTAAATTAACATTGCATAATCATACATTTCAATTCAAAAAAATAATAAAATCTTATATGTATCATGCACAAATATTGAAAAAAATAAATAACCTGCAGAAATTGGAAAATAACAAAAAAGATATCATAACTTATCATTTACAACTTGCTCTTAAAAATGCAAAACTTATACAAGCATATTCTTATATTTTCAGCATATTATTCAAAGATAACATAGTTGTTAATAAAGATTCTGGACAGGTATTATTAAGTAAAAATTGTTTCTAAACATTGTGATGCATATGAAAAGCTCTCGCAATACACAAACATATTATTTTTTTTGCTCCTGCTATTTTTAATAACCTGGAACATTCATTAATCGTGGCACCCGTTGTAAAAACATCATCAATTAAAATTATATTCTTCCCTTCTATTTCCTTTTCATTGCGTATCATAAAAGCGTTCTTAACATTACGAATTCTCTTTTTAATATTACCTTGTTGAGGAACTGTATTCTTAATTCTTATCAAATTATTGTGCGATACTTTTATATCAGAAAATTTATTTAAGTGCCTTGCTATAAGTGCAGTTTGATTATAGTGCCTTTGAAATAACCTTTTAAAATGTATTGGAACATAAACTACCAGATCTGAAGTATCGAATTTATTTTTATATTTTTTGTACATGATATTTGCAAAAAATTTAGCTATGTAAGTGGCATTTCCATGTTTCAATGCTAAAATCGCACCTTTCGAAAACTCATCATAATTGAATATAGCATCGATCTCATCATATTGTTTTGACTGATTTAATGTTCCCAAGCATGATACACAAAACGAATTGTCAAACGGCAATGGAGCGCCACAATCTTTACATGATGGTTCATTTATAAAGTCAAGTTTCATGAAACAATCTTTACAAATTGCATGTGGATCAACAATGTATTTTTTACAATATATACAAGTCGGTGGCACTAAAAAATCCAGTAAACTATTAAACAAATATTTGAAAATTTTCATTAGCTTGCCTGAGAAAAGGTTTGAGTTTTTACATTTGTTTTAAATCCGTGCCTTGCAGCCTCATGAGAACTACCATTCTTTTCTTCAAAATGGATATCAACCTTATGTTCTTTACCTAATATTGCTTCTTCTGTTGGAATTCTTTCATCCTTAATTTCTTCTTCATTGACAGCAATATTTGTATGCCCTCCATCTTTTTCTGCTGTATGAATTTCTTCTTGTTGCATGCTATTCTTCATTTCTTCGAATGTCGCAATTTTTTTATCCACTTCTTTCATCTTATTATTTAGTAATTCCATTTTTTCATTAATATAATCTGTAAATTGAGTAATCATATTGTTGATTGGATGTGATGAATTTTCTTGAATGCCATTTTCTTTACGATTTAACATATCATTTCTTGATATTTTTTCTTTTCCTACTAAATCAGACATACCAATTTGCTCTGATACAATAACTTTGTTACCACGATAAGTATTTTCATCAACCATTGAAACATATTTCATACATTCAGAGATTGGAAGCCCCAATTTTTCATCAAGTGATTCTAATCTGCCACTTTCATATAATGGCCGAATGGCTTCTTTATATTTTTCTAAAGATTCCCCATTTTCAATAGCATTTAATGCCTCTGCAACCGATACAGCTTCCTCCTTTGAAATGTTAATATCTGCATGATCAGAATTTAAAAGCTCATCTATGGCTGTTTTATTGATTGAACTAATTGCTGACTGCACATTGTTATGCAAAACATGTAACTCCTTCGTTTTGATCTCATTTGAAACAAATTCCAACTTAGATTTAATATCGATTCCGCACTCAGTTTCTAAAAGTTGTAAACCTTTTTGTTTTGCTTCATTGGAATTCAACTCTTCAATATACTCTTTATACTTTGAAATATCATTACCAGAAGCGATATCACTAAGTAAATCTTTTATTTTTGTATCACCTATATAAACATGCAGAGCTCCATCTGAAACCTTTATCAAATCAGACTTAGCTGATTCTCGTATTGGTTTTGTTGTATATTCTGATGCATATTCTGAAATCATGTCTAATATTTTTACTCCCGTTTTATTTTCTATATTGTGCATTTCGGAGGTAATGGTTGAATCAGCAAAGATATTATTAACTACTTCTTTTGATATTTCTTCGCCATTTTTAATTTTATCCAAAACCTTAGATATTGAAATTTTTGTAGGATATTTTTTTTCAAGTGATTTCAACGCATCATGAGTAAATTCATGCGTAACCAAAGTTTTTGCTTGATTTGATATATTTTCAATACTTTTTTTAGTAGTATCAATAAATTTTGCTTCTCTAGGTTTACTATTATTTGCTTCATTAATATTTTTTGAATTCCAATTTTCATCTATTCTGCTATTGATGTAAGAAAAATAATCACCTATTTTCACATCATATTTATTTTCAATTTCTGTGATTAGTTCTCTGTTATTTTGGTATAAATCTTTTACAAAGTCTTTTTGTTCCTCACTCAACTCCTTTCCTGAATGTTCTGCTTCAAAAATATCCTTTATTTTTTCTTTTGTTTCTAATAAATCTTTATCATAACCTTCAGATTGCAAATTTTCTATCTGGTGCAACTCTTCATATTCTGGTTCTTTGATTTCATTTAAATTACTATATAGATTTTCAAAACCTAATTTATCGCCATAAATAGCTTCTACTTTTTCAACTAATTCAGGACTTGTTGTAATAAACTCACCTATCTTTCCTTTTGCATCATCAATATCTCCGTTGTCATTCAATTCTTTTAAAGCATCTACAATTTCAGATAATTTAGAACTTTCATCTTTAGTAAAATTATTCGTATCTTCACTAATTGATTGCAAATTAATAACTGTAGATTTTACAAATTTCTTTTGCAAATCTTTAGCATTTTCATACTCTTTCTTTTTTACTTTATTCCTAGATTTTGTTTCGTTATTTTCCTCAATCATACGTTTTGTATTTTCAGAATAAGAATTAACTTTCGGTTCCACCGATAATTTATCTAAAATATTTTGCGTATTGTAAGGAGAATTTTCTAATCTTTCTAAATGTTTAGATGATTCCTCTGTATCATTTTTCATTAATGATTGATATTTAGATTTTTCCGTTTTAAATTCTTCCACTTTTTCGCTTATTTTAATGCCATTAGCATTTTCTATAACATCTGTGATATTTATATTCAATTCTTTTTCAACAGCCGATAATTGATCTTTAAGCCCACCTTCTGATGCAGGAGTAAGTAATATTTTTAAATCATCGTGATTAATCTTACTAAATTCCCCATTTTCTATTTTTGAAATAATATCTTTTACGTCTATTCCGCCAAAATATGAGTTAGACATCTCAATCGTCAATTTATCATTAATATTTTTAGCTTTAGCTGATATTGAATAATTCACCCCGTTATTAACTGATTTTTCAAGCTTGTCTATAATTTTTACATTCTCTTCTTTTTCTACATTTTTTATTTTTTCAACTAGTTCTTTATCGGATAATATCATATCAACTTCTTTTTTCGTTACTGTTTCAGAATTCGCAATCTTCTCCATTAGATTTTTAATATTAACTCTATTAGAGGATTCGAAATCAATATTTTTAATTTTTTCGAATAATTGATTTCCATTTTTTCCATATCCAAAACTTTTATTAATGCTATTTGTACTTTCCGTCTCTTTTTCTTTTATCTCATTAATATGCTTATAGAATTCTTGTTTTTCGCTTTCCAATTTTTTTACTTGATTATATTTATTTTCTAAATGATCTATTATCGCAGATCCTGTGCTATGTTCTATTACCTTCAATTCAGATTTATTTGACAAAAGATTCTTCAATTTTTCTTCTTGTTGATGTGTTAATTCTTTATCATCATTTATTGCTGATAAAAGTTCTTTTGTATCATTCAATGTGCTTTCCTGCACACCTATTTGAACTTTATCATCATTTAATTTTCCAACTGTAATATTAAGATCATAAGGAGAACTATTTTCTCTTATTTCCTTCTCTATTTCATCTTCTGTTTTTAATTGTTCCAATATTGGCTCTTTTTCAAATGTAGAATTCATTTTTATTAAAGTCATATTAACAGTACCAGGAAATTCCTGGTTTACAGCAACTAATAAATTATGATTTTCTTCCATAAAAGAATGCAATTCGGACGTTAATTTTTCCCTTTTATCTTGATCTGTTTCTCTTTGCAATTTATCAAGCATCGATGATAAATCCTCAAGTGCAGATTTATTTGCGCTTGAATAACCGACACTATCAAACAAATCTGCGTGATTTTCTAAAATATTATTTATACTACCTGAAACATTTTTTAAAACTGATTTTTGCTCTTCTACTTTTTTGTTATATTGGTCCAAAATTTCATTATTACGAGATTGAATTTTGGTATTTTCCTCCTTCAACTTCTCCTGTATTTCACTTTTACTAATACTAACTGCCGTATTCTTAGCATTAGAAATTTTTTCTTCTAGCAATTTACTACTTGCTTGTTCAAGTGCATCTATAATTTTTACATCATATTTCACCTCAATTTCTTGCACCTTTGATTTAAGTCCATTACTTGTGCCATCGAGTAACTTTTGTAAATGTTCTGGATTTATGTCAGAAACTCTTCCTTCTTCTATGCAAGTTAAAATATTTTTCAAGCTTATATCCCCGAAAGTTTTATAATCTTCTGTTAATGTAATTTTTTCATTTGCAAGAGTTGCATGCTTAGCGGGTTCAACCAAATCATATTTACTTGCATACTCCGTCAACAACCCTATAACGGATACTCCGTACAATTTTTCCATATCTTTAATAGAATTTATAACACCTGGATCTTTTATAACTACATTAATCTCGGTTTGTAAGATTTTTTCTCCATTTGAGATTCTTGTTAACAAATCTGTTATTTTTACACCTTCAGGTTGAGTTTTATCTATTTCTTTTAAACAATCTCCTATAACTGAAGTATTTAAAATTTTATCAGCCTTGTCGGAATATTGTTTTATAACCTTTGAAACATCTTTTTCCACAATATTAACTTTTTCTTCTTGAATCCCATCCTTGTTAACAATATTATCACCGACATTTTCTGTGATTGTAGGTGCTTTATATATTTCCTCAGAAGGTTCTATTCCATTTTTTGAAAATGCATTATTAATAAAATTTCCTACATTTGTACCTGAATTAAAATCGAGTTGATTTATGATTTTTAGAGCTTCATTATTACTTGCCAAAGCTTTCATCTCTTCAGGCGTTGCAGATCCATCTGCGATTTTTGATACGATATCAAACATCGATATAGTTTTCCCATCTATAGTAAAATCAATACTTTTCAATTGCCCTTTATATTTTGCACTATCGTCCATGCTAGATGAATTTAGAAAAGCTTTAGTTTCTATCTCAGATTTAATATCATTAACTGTTTTAGTTCCTTCATTTAACACATCTGCAATGCCTTTTCCAACAAGACCTAGAACATTGTATTCATTTTCAAGTACCTCAATTGCTGACTTTATTTTTGGATCATTTAAAATATCTATATCTGCAGCACTTAATACTCCACCTGCAGCTACCGTACCGAGTAATGCAGCAACATTTATCCTATTCCCTTTACTATCTGTCTGAAACTCTAATCTGCCAGTTAATTCCTTGTTTGCCAATATTGATTTTGCAGTCTCAGTTAATTGTTGTTTTATATTATCGGCATTTTGTGCAATTTCTTTGCTACCAAGTTTCACATTTGAGCCTGAAGCATTATGCATATTGGATGAAATTGTATTTGGATTCAACATATCATTATTTACCACTTCAGTTCCGTTAATTTTATTCGTTAATGCATTTATTTTGTCTGATAATCCATCTGTTATATTTGCAAATAACCCACTTCCTGCGGCCATTGCTGTACCAGTCAATCCCAACGCTGATCCTGCCAAATTTAAAAGCGCTCCACCAACATTGTTATTAGATGTATTTTTAAGCTCTTCCGCATTTGTATTATTAGTATTTCCGGATAATTTATCATTCAAAGCATCTGCCCCTGAAGCAAGCAGATTACTTCCCGTTGCAATTGCTGTACCAGCCAATCCCAATGTTGCCCCTGCCAACCCAGCCGTTGAAGACGCCACTGTTTTTACAGCATTTGCTATAGGTGACAAAGCCTCTTTGACTGTATTAACCTTATCAGATACTATATCCTTAATGTTATTAACAGTATTTTTTGCGGCTTCAACCTTATCAGAAATAGATTCTTTCACATCATTAACTTTATCAGAAATGTTATCCTTAATATCAGATAGCTTTTCTTTTACATTATTCACACTTTCTGAAACATTTTCTTTAATATCATCTACTTTATCAGATATAACATCTTTAACACTATTTGCTTTTTCAGTGAATGAATCCTTAATATCACTAACTTTACCCCCAACAATATCTTTAACAGTTGTAATTTTTTCACCAATAGAACTTTTTATATCACTAACATTATCACCTATTGCATCTTTTACATCATTTGCTTTTTCTTTGATATCGTCCCAATTTGATGCAACTGCTGCCACACCTCCTGCGACTGCAGCACCAGCAACAACAGTAGCAGCGATTCCTGTTGCCGTTGCAATAGTACTTGCATTGTTTGTAACAAAATTTTTAGTTGAAGAAGCTGCATTTGAAATTCCAGCTCCAACGTTTATAGCAGCAGTAGAAATTGCAGATCCAGCATTTGATAGCTTTTCTTTCACAGTATCCCATTTAGAAGATTTTTCTGATGCTGTTTTTTCAACATCATCTAACGTTACCTTACTACTGTTCGATTTAGAATCTTCTTTCTCTGTAGATTTTGCCTCTTCTTCAACATCACTCAAAGAAACTATCCTTTTTTTTTGTTGCTTATCACTCGATTCTTGTTCCTGTATTTCTGTTGGATTAGATTTTGATGTATCATTTGTTTCAATTTGATGACTGGTTATAGGTTCTTGCTGATCATGGGTAGTACTTTTTGTTACTTTACTATTTGTTCTCACAGCCGCCATTTGTGCAGTTGTCATATCACTTAATTCTTGTTCTAACTGATTTAGTGTCTTTGATGTCGTACGTCTTTGGTTTTGCAATTTTTTTTGATTATTTTTCTCTACCTTTAATTGTGATTTCATTTCATTTTTTAAATCAGAAGGATCACAACTATACTTCTCAGCTAGTGTACCTTGTAAAGCCATTTGTTGTTTCGTAAGCTCAAGTAATTTTTTTTGTCCTGATTTATTTGAAGTATCACAGTCCATTATCCGTTTTTCCAAATTAGATAATTTCTTCATGTCAGATTCAATATCTGCTATTTTGGATTTTGACCTATTAATATCGCTTTCAATTCTACCTTGTTCAGCTCGCGTTTCCGCAATTTCTTTTTTCTTTGTATCTATCTCCTCTTGCGTTTTTTCCATCTCTGCTTTAGCAGTGATTTCTTGTTCAACATCTTTCAGCAAAACTGGCGTATTTGAACGTTGGTTGTTACCATCTATTGTTTTAGAATTTGTTGAAGATTCAGTATCTTTTGGCGAAGATTTTTCTTCTAATCCTTTTACAGAATTTCCAGCATCGTTGATAATTTTTTCCTCTGCTAATGTATTCTGTATCGGCTCTTGCCCATACTGTTCTGCCAATTTATTATACTCTTTAATTGCATTTTCCAAATCAAATAATAAGATTTGCTTGCGTTCATTTGTGGTGTCAGGATTTGATAATTCAGATTTTATGCTATCAATTTTTGCTTTTTTATCTTTTAAATTTAATTTTACTTTTTCAAGTTCTGCTCTAGATTTATTTTCGATAGCTTTCGTTCTTTCAGCATTAGAAGCTTTAGGATTAGAAATAATTGCCTCACATCTCTTAATTTCATCTTTTAAATTTTTTTTCTTCTGTTTGTCATTCTCTTCATCACGTTTAGCAATGCTTTCTCGTGCAGATTGTTCTGCTGCAGGACCACCAACTATTCCAGCTTTTGCTATAACGGCTTTATCAACTACCCCTTGCTTTTTGTCAATTTTTTCAGTCAAAGCTTCTCCAACATCTGCTCCACTTGAAACCCCATGTTTGTTTTTAAGAGCACTTTCTTTATCTTCGTATATTCTTTTAGCAGTATCAATATCTTTTTGTAATTCTTCTCTTTCTGAAGGATCAGTTATATTTTTCAACAAACTTTCAAGTTCCATTATTCGTCTTTTTAGATTATTTAAATCATCAAGATCATTTTGCAAAACACCAATATCTTCTAAATTGCTATCTACAATATCATCTAATGTTGTAATTTTTGAATCCATTGTCACAAATGGATTGTTCACTTTGCTCATTTTATAAGTTGTAACAATTGGACCGTCAGCTTTTTCTTCATATGGGGCTTCTGCTTGATTTTGTGTATCACTGGTATCATGGTCTAATTGATTAGCTTTCTCCTGTAATATCTGTTCGGCCACATCGTTATATTGCGTTTCGCGTTTTGGATTTTCTTGCTCTGGAGCATTAATAACTGTCGGCGTGACTTCTGTTTTTTGATCTTTAAGTTTTTTCTGTACTTCTTTTATCTGCTCTTGTACTTTGAATATTTTTAATTGATCTTCAAGTTTTTGCAATTTTTTTTGTTGTCGTGTTCTTTGCCGTGAATTTGTGTCGCCTCTCCCTCCAGAAAAGAAATTTTTAATACCTTGTAACCATGATTCAGATTTTGGAGTACTACTTTGAGGAATTGAACTACTATGAGTCGCAAACTTATCTATAATGTTTGGGCCTCGTCCTTGCTGTCCTTTGGAATTATTTGGTGTTATATCATCTAACTTTTGAGATAATCTTTTTTGTGATGTTTTCGTCCTAAATAGTCCGCTCAATGCTTCCTTCGCTTTATCAAAAATTGATTTTGAACCATTTGTACCTGTCAATGAACCTTTGGCATTACCATTTACATAGCCTGATTCGGTACCACTTGAATTTGGTATACTCGTGTTTTGTGGTCTATCATTTTTTGAACTTCCATTTAATGTCTCTTGAGGACTTTCTTTTCCAAAATTTAAATTTTTTTTAAAAATATCCAAAGGGTTATTAACATTTTGTGAATCTGCTGGAATATTATTTTGTGAAGAATCCCCTTCATTATGATTATTAAAAGGGTCATTATATTGTTTCTTCACTTCGTCAGCCACCTTTTCGCGTTCAGATTTTGCCTCGTCAAACTTTTGTTTAGCTGCATCAATTTTTCCATCATTATTTGGATCTTGAATTACAGTTGATACCAAATCATTTCTTACAATATCTTCTTTTTCTACAGCTTCATTTAACTTTGTGATTAATTCTTTTTTTCTTTCACTTTCTAAATCAGCATTGTCATTATTTTCTTGAATAACACCTGTATTTTGAATTTCAGTTAGCGTAGCTTCATTTTTAACAATCTCTGATTTGGTGTTTTGTAATCTCTCATTTAGCTCTTCTAGTTTATTTTGGTTAGGATTTTCCTTATTCTGCTCATCTTCTATCTGTTTCTGTATTTCTGATTTTTCTTTATTCAATTGATTTATTCTTTGTTGAATTTTACTTATTTCTGTAGCTGTTGTACCCAATGGATCATTATTTATAACCATACTAGTAAAGTTTTGCTCAAATGTTTCAACGTCATACTTCCTATTTTTAAGAACAGCTTGCAAATAACGAATTTTTCCAACATTTCTTTGTTCCTCATTAAGAGCCAAATCCAATTGTTGCCTCGATAATTCTACATCATGTAATAATTTTGAATATCTTATAGTGTAATAATTCCGAGCATTCTTGTTGTCAATCATGTTGCTAATTAAAAACACTTTAATGCGTTGCGCATTTTTATATTCAATATTAAGTAAAGCTTGTAAATTTTTCACATGCTCTTTGTTTTGGTATATTTTTTTACGCCAATCGTCACCATAATACAATTTCAATCCATCTTCCAATGAATTACGCATTTTTTTAGCTTTGAGTATACGATTATTTATTTTTTTAATTTCCTCTATATCTTTTTTAGGAATCAAAAACTTGTAATTTTGTTGTAATGCGGAATTATCATCTATATTTGCATTTCGATGAGAAACAATATTTTCATTTTTTGTTGTTATTTTGTTGGGTAATATTTTTATATTCTTTATATCATAATGCTTGAGATTAATTGTATATCTATATTTGTACTTCTGGTTATGTATTCTCCTGATTTTTTTATGAATTCTTTTTATCAAGTACTTTGTTTTAACTATCAAATCCTGTAATTGTTTTTTTTCAAAATCGAACGATTGTGTATATGCTGGACGAATTAGCATTAAAACTACTAGAATTATTACAGATATACACTTCATCTGAAAAATCTTTATTAAACAACTTTAAGAAATTATATGTACATTTTATTAACATAAAGCTAATTAATACTATTTTTTACGAAATTATTATTTCAGTAATTGATTTTACATCCAACAAAATGCTAAACTATGAATAGAGGGTTTTATGAGTAAGGATGCTTCTTTTTTTAATAATCCGTTTTTTCTTGGATTTGAACATTTGGAAAAATTACTTGAAAATGTAGCTAAGTCGTCAGATTCCTATCCACCTTACAACATAGAGGCACTTGGCGATCATGGATTTAAAATTTCACTAGCAGTTGCTGGATTTGATATTGACGACCTATCAGTTGAACTTGAGGATAATAAATTAATTATCAAAGGGAAACAATCAAAGGACGAAGAGACAAAAGTTTACCTTTATAAAGGAATTGCAAAACGACAGTTCCAAAAACATTTTGTTCTTGCGGAGGGGGTCCAAATAGTTGGTGCTGATTTTGATAAAGGACTTTTGAATATTCATCTTTTAAAACCAAAATCCAATGTGAATAGTAAGAAGATTGCCATTACCGATTTATCCAAATCTGATTCTGTGGCAAAGAAAGCTTTAACTTATGATATCGAGATTCAATAATGGTGTGTATGTTTCGTAGAAGATTTTTGAATACTGTAACTGACAAAAAATTTAAAAAATTATCACGGTCGGATTTCAGGTTGCTCGGGGAAATGGAAGTTGCATACGTAAAACAGATAACAGAAGATGGTTTTTTAATTCACTCCGCAGACGGCACACCGATAGGATTCAGTGATAGTCGTGACTTGGCTGAACTTGCAATAAAAGAAAATGATTTAATGGTTGTAAATTTACAATAAGGAAATGAAAAAATATTTTTAAATTAGTCTTGTCCTAGGAGAGGTTGTTTTTTGGCTGCTTTTGCTGCTTTTTTTGACGCTTTACGATTTTCCATTTCTTGTTTATATGCATTGGTTTCGTTTCTCCATTTTACCTGAGTGTTCCTGGTATCTTTATCTTTCATAATTTCATCAATAGTAGTTTCAGAGTTTTTATAATCTTCGCTATTAATGATTGTTTTATACTTGTCCTCAGAAATTCTCATAACGTAAAATGCCTTTTCTTTCGTAGTACTTTGTACAATTGCAACTCCTTTACCGGTCAATTCATCACTAAAGAATGGAGTACATATAGGGTCATGCAATTTTGAATAAAACCAATTTTTTGTGCCTCTATGTTTTGCAACAGTTGTACCTTTTGCAATACCATTTATATCGTCAGTAAGTTCCCTGCTATCCCAACTTTTTTCTTGATACTTCGCACCCCATCCTTTCTTCCACTTTCCAAATAGAGAAGCTTTCATTATATAAAATCCAACTAAATGATCTTTATCCTTTAACTCTTTATGATAGAAGTAAAATAATCCACTATGTGTCATTGCATTTGTAACTTTATCAAATAACCAATCTCCCACTTTGGTGTTATATACACCTAAATAATCCATATACCTTGGCTTGTAGACCTTTGTACCATAACCATTACCGGCATATTTACCCTTTATGTTATTCAATACAGCTAAGTCGTAAAGTTCTTCCCAGTCTCCGTCATTAAGTGGATTTTCTTTTTTATCCAAAAAACGTTCAATTCTCATACGAGCTTCTGCTTTACTTGTTGTACCATCTGCATAAACTCTATATGTTAACTTTTTCATTGTATCATTTGGTTTAACAAGAACAAAACTTATATCACCTCTACCGGTACCCTTATCGTACTTGGCAATATTCGTCAGACCATTATGCGCATTGTTATACATATATAATTGTCCCAGATGTGCTTGTTCATAACCTTTCCAAAAGAAGTTTTTTATCCCAGACGTATAACTTTGAATCTTAATGACTGGATTGATAGTTACATATTGTCTAGAATGGGCGCTATAGAAGTTTTCTAATTTTTGAAGCAAATCTTTATTCTCTTGGACGTCTAAATCAATTCCGTATTTACTCAATAAATCGTTTATAACTTTTTGTAAATTTAATGCCAACTGTTTAGCATATGGTTTCATTCGCGTAGATAGCATGGTATCAAGTGACTGCTCACTAGTTGAATTGGAACTATAACACGATCCTATTGTAATTTTATCTCCTTTTATATGATTTAAAATATCCTCTTCCATCATCTTATCAGTACGCAACAACGCCCTAATAATTTTTGTGGCATAATCCCCCTCATAATCAACACCATCATTTAAATTAATCAAGGCATTTCTCTTATCATCAATTTCCTTATTCGTGATTTTAATAACCCCATCGTATGTTTTTGCACCTGATTTCGTCACTTGATCACTTTTTGCTGACGCATAAGCATCAACAATGCCCATTCCGCCAAACATTAAACTTAATAAAATTAATTTTTTCATGTCATTTTCTCCATTTTATGGTAAATTTATAGTAACAAAAAAAGGTTAATATTATGTTAATTTTCAATATTTTTTATGTCATTTTGTAATATTTAGTATCTGCGAAAAAAAGCATCAACTTTACAATTCCTAATTTTTATAATAAAATCTCGTGGTTGATTTTTTGATTCTGATGAAAAAAATTGGGTTTATAGAAGTACTTGCTTTGGTTATTGGGAACATGATAGGCGCTGGATCATATATGATGCCTACTACACTCGCAAAATACGGATTTTATGCCGTTATAGGATGGGCTATTACGAGTATAGGAGCAATATTCCTAGCCGTATTATTTTCGAAAATGTTTGTCCTTGACCCAACTGAAGGAGGCCCATATATATATGCGCAGAAAAAATTTGGGAAATTTATCGGATTTCAAATGGCCCTTGGATATTGGCTTATGTGTCCAATTGGAAGTGCAAGCCTTGTTATAAGTATCATAAGTAATTTATGTGTATTCTTTCCGTCACTAGAAACGAATACTGTTTTGTCGGTACTAATAAGTATCTCCATAGTGGGATTATTTACGTACATCAATTTAAAAGGAATTCATGATGCATTGTTTGTACAAGTACTTGTCACAATTTTAAAATTAGTTCCATTAATCGTGTTTTCTGTTTTTTCTATTTTTTACTTTGATACAGGCAAGTTGTTTGCAAACAAAATATTGATTACAGACATATCTCCATGGAATGCTATCCTATCGAGTGCTTCAGTCACTATATGGACATTTATCGGACTTGAATCCGCCACGATTCCAAATGGGATTAATACGAATATTATCACGAAAGCAACTATCATTGGTGTTACAATCACCGCTGTACTATACATTGTATCTTTAATAGGAATAATGTGTATAATGCCAAACCAAGTGCTATCGGAATCGTTCTCTCCATTTGGAGATAGCACCAGGACATTGTTCGGGGGATTTTTAGGGAATGTAATAACAATAGGAAGTTTAATATGCTTTATAGGCTCTTTGAATGGGTGGATTTTAATTCAAGGACAAGTTGCATACCAAGCATCCTTAAGTGGATTATTTCCGAAAATTTTTCAAAAACATAACAAAAATGGAGCTCCGATATATGGAATCATGATAGGAAGCGTGATTATTATTGCTATGGTGTTATGGCAGCAATCAAATACACTATCAGAACAATTCGAACAAACAATCTTATTAGCATCATTTGCAACTTTAATCCCATATATATACTTCTGTGCAGCAGCATACATTACGTTTTATTCATCAAAAATTCCAAATTACAACTGGATGTCAATTTCGATAATTGCATTCTTATTCAGTATTTGCGTGATGATAGGGGCAGGAAAAGATACTATAGCAATTGGCAGTGTAGTATTTTTGCTAATTTCCCCTTTGTACATTTTTGTAAGACAGACTAAAAAAAATATTAAATAATTACCAAAAATATTATAGCACCAATATTTTACTGTTTTATAGTCGTCAATTATAAATGAGCTTTTCATGATGTATATTTTTGGCTAAATATGTATTCATTCCTATTTTTTTATTAATGCTCTTAAAATTTTCTTAATAGTATCATAATTTTTTATAATCCTTTTTATAAAAAAACCTTGCCTTATAAAAATAATCTTGTTATCCTAATGTAAAAAGGAGTAAAGATGTCTACTGACAATTTTAGAGATGATAATTTGGCTGAAGAAAAAATTGGTATTAAAAAAAATGTGATTACGCATTTAAAATATTTGAGAAAACGTAGCGCATTAACGCTTGAGAATTTATCACAGCTGACTGGAATATCAGTATCTTACCTTTCAAGACTTGAGTCCGGGGCAAGAAGGCTGAATACAGATTTGATCAAGAGGCTGTCGCAAGCGTTAGATTGTGATCCAGCTGAATTGTTACAAGATACTGTACATGATGAAAATGCTTTTGTTTCCTCAGCAGAAATAAGAAAAATTAGAACATTAAACTTTGCCCGTGAAAAAAATAGAAGAGAGGCAAGAACGGAGGTACGATTTGATTTGCCAATGTATGAACTGGAATCGTCAAATTCTGATTATCCAACGATTGATTTGGAGCAGAAAGCTGGATTCAGGAATAGACCTGTTGAATTAACTAATGAAAAGGATTCTATTTGTGTAATTTCTGATAAAAGTTTTGAGAATTTATTTCCAGAAGGAACTCATTTATTTTTAGTAAGTAAGAAGAATTATTCTCCTGAAACTACTGTTTTTATAATAACAAATGATGATCGTGTAATGTTGAAAAAAATATGGAGTGTTACTCCTAACAGCATACAATGTTGTGATATTGATAAATTTGCAATGTTAAAAGGAAATGATATTACTATTGCTTCTAACGCTGTAAATGGTGGTAACGTTGTTTCATTTGATAATTATTCAACAGGACTTATAGAAGTGAAGAATTCCGACGTTAAAAACATATATCAACTAGTCGGATATATGATTCACTAATTTTTTTTCTTTTATCTATTTTGTTTTGGTTTTTACAGTATGAGTGGGTTGTTTGTTAAAAATTATGGCTGCCAGATGAACGTGTATGATACGAACAAATTGTTAGATTTGTTATCATCATATAATTATAAAGAAACTCAAAGTATAAAAGAAGCTGGTTTAGTTATATTAAATACATGTCACGTGCGTGAAAAAGCTGTTACAAAGTTGTACTCCGATCTTGGAAGAATAAATATAATTAAGCAATCATATAATCCAAATATGCTTATTGCAGTGATAGGATGTGTAGCACAAATTCAGGGAAATGACCTAATAAAAAGATTTCCTTATGTAAATTTTGTACTTGGAACCCAAGCTATTCAGAATCTACCTCAACTCATAAATGAATTAAAAGGAAAAACATCTAAAAAATTGCATTCTGTAGATACAAGATTTCTGACTGATGAAAAATTTAAAATATTGAACATTAACACTTATGTTCATCAAAAAATTTCAGCATTCGTCACAATCCAAGAAGGTTGTGATAATTTTTGTACGTATTGCTCTGTTCCAAACTCCAGAGGAAGAGAATATTCAAGGGATTTTCATCTTATAATTGATGAAATAAAATATTTGGCTGAACAAGGAATAAAAGAAATAATGCTCTTAGGCCAAAATGTTAATTCTTATAAATTTGTTTCTGATGCTAAAACTTACTATATAGAAGATATATTTTCTGAAATTGACAAGATCGGTGGGATAGAGAGAATACGGTATCTTTCTCCTAACCCACAAGGAATGCGTGATGATCTGATTGAATCGTACAGAAGTATAAGAAAATTAATGCCATTTGTACACCTTCCTCTGCAATCAGGATCAAACCGCATTTTAAAAATGATGAATAGACCTTATACGACTGATGAATACTTAAAAATGGTAGAAAAATTTAGAAATGTAAGATCTGATATGATGTTCTCTACTGATTTGATTGTTGGATTCCCGTCTGAAACAAATGGTGACTTTGAAGATACAATTAACATGGTTAATATAATGCAGTATCCTAACGGATTCTATTTTAAGTACAGTCCAAGACCTCATACTGTTGCGGCATCTATGCCTAACCAAATTGATGACAAAATCAAAAACCAACGCTTTCAAGAGCTACATGAATTAATGCTAAAGTACAAGGAAAAATCAAATTCATCCTTCATAGGGCAAGTTGTAAATGTTTTATTCGAAAATCATGGAAAATTTTTAAACCATATAACTGGAAAAAGTGAATATTTTCAAAATGTATTTGTTAAAAATGGCAATGAAAATGATATAGGAAAAATAAAAAAAGTACGCATAAAATCCTTCAATGCATCTAACCTTGAGGGGGAGATTATCGACTGATTTTTATAAAATATTTTTCTATCAATTTTATTTCATTTTTATCTGCATATCTGCTCAATATAATTTTCGATAATTCGTAATAATCGTTGATCCATTTTATTTCCCCATCGGTAAGTAAATCTACATCAATTAATCTATCGTCAAATGGTATGTAATCTATTGTTGTAAATTTGAAAAAGTTGGAATCATTATCTTCCTCAACAAGCACTGCATTTTCTATACGGATACCTATTTTGTTTTCAATATACACACCAGGCTCATTCGACATAATCATACCTGGATATAGCACTGTACTGGATTTCGTACCAATTGAAATATACGGCTCATGCACATTTAAAAAACATCCTATCCCATGCCCAAATCCATGCTTGAAATCTAAATGTTTATTCCAAAGTGCGGATCTTGCCATAGCATTTAATTCAGATCCAGTTGTACCTCGCGGATAAACCAAGGATGCAAATGATATATGAGATTTTAAGACCATCGTGTAATAATATTTAGCATATTCTGGGATTTTTACATCACTTAACGTAATACACCGAGTAACATCCGTAGTTCCATCTAAATATTGCGTTCCTGTATCTATCAACACCATAAAATCAATCTTATCATTCTTATTTTCTGGAGAATAATGTATACTTGCAGCATTGACTGAATTCGCAACTATACTATCAAAACTTTCATCAAAGAAATTCTTTCTGCATTTTTTTAATTCTAAAATTTTGTGTGATACATCTAACTCTCCTAATTTATGATTGCAAATTTTAATCCAATCAATCAAACGTAACCACATAAGAGATTCTCTTATATAAGCTGTCTTCATGTTCAAAATTTCCATGTCAGTTTTTATTATTTTTAGTGACATAATGATATCTTTTATTTTATGCACAGAGTTATTTTTCGATATCAATTCTACTATTTGATAAGGAATAAATTTTGCATCAAGTCCTATTTTTAATCCTTTAATCTTCTTAATACATTCCTCAAACTGTCCATTTAGAATATTATCTGGATAAAATTTTCTGAAATTACCATCATTAAACAATATTACAAAACCTACAGAAATAGGATAATTTTTAATTGCATTACTTCTCTCATTGAAAACCCAAGACAAAGATTCAGAACCAAATAAATATGCATCCAAATTACTTTTACGCATATACTCCGTGACTTTTTTTAATTTCTTATCTATATCGTCTCCATACTCATCTTTAAACACTGATATATAGGAAAAATCAGCATAACTAAAAATTGAGTTTATAAAATTTGGCACAGCATTAAATCTAATATGATCAGCAAATCCTGTTATATCTGACTCTATCGCAAACATTGGATCAAATCCTACATGTACAACATTTTGCAATTTTGAAATTTCGGATTTATAGTTCCATAAAGAAATATCTACTTCCTCACTTACTTCATTTTTTACCCTTATTGCATACCTTGGATCTGTAAAAATATGCACATCATGTCTTGTTACCAAAAGGACCGCGTAACTTCCAGAAAAATTAGATACATTCCTAATAGCATCTGTTTTTTCAAAACAAAATTCTCCTCCAAAAGGATCTCTTTTAAAAAAAATAAATCCATCCAACTTATTTTGAACTATGTACTCTCTCACACATTCTAAATAATTATTTTTCATAACCTAATTATACCAAGTAGTTAATAGATTTTTGATATTTTATATTATATAATCCTAACACTATGTTTTTGAAAAATTCCCTATCTGGAAAATTAGAAGAATTTATTCCAATTAACTCAGAAGATGTTCGTATGTATGTTTGTGGACCGACAATTTATAACAGCCCTCATATAGGAAATACAAGGTCTATTATTGTCTTTGATTTACTGTATAGAATTTTAAAATTCTTGTATCCAAAAGTTACTTATGTACGCAATATTACAGATGTAGACGACAAAATTATAAAAAAAGCAAAAGAATTACACGAATCAATTGATAATCTCACATCAAGGGTTTTAAGAGATTTCAACAATGACATTGAAATGCTTGATATATTGCACCCAACTTTTGAACCTAAGGCAACTGAACATATAAAAGACATGATTGATATGATTCAGATTCTAATTGCAAAAAGATATGCATATGTTGCCAATGATCATGTACTTTTTAGGATAGAAAAGGATTTTGATTATGGGTGTTTATCAAAAAGAAAGTTACAAGATATGATTCCTGGCAAAAGAATCGATCCTGCACCTTATAAAGAAAATCCACTGGACTTTGTACTGTGGAAACCTTCTTCAAATAATGTCGGCTGGGACAGCCCGTGGGGATTTGGTAGACCTGGATGGCATATAGAATGTTCTGCAATGAGTAATAAATATCTTGGATCCCACTTTGATATTCACGGTGGAGGGCAAGATTTAATTTTTCCGCATCATGAAAACGAAATTGCTCAAACAAGAGGATTTTCCGGTTGTAATGTCATGGCTAATTATTGGATACATAATGGAATGTTGACAATAAATGGACTTAAAATGTCAAAATCTAAGGGCAATGTATTTTACCTAAAGGATGTGTTACAGAAGTACTCTCCAGCTGTCATCAGATACTTCTTTTATGCATCACATTATTCAAAACAATGTAATTGGTCTGATGAAAATCTTAGATCTGCAGAAAATAACATACGAAATCTCTCAATTGCAATTGACGGCATAGATGAGATAAAGCAAACGATTACCGAAAATTTTGATAAAGTAAAAGAAATTGTTAAAAATAGAAATGAATTCATTGATAAGGAGTTTTTATCAGCACTTGAAAACGATATGAATACTCCACTTGCACTAAATAGATTGAATGAACTTTCAAAAATGATTCTAAAAGAAACATCTCAAAATAAAAAATTTGAATTAAAATATATCCTTTACCAAAGTGCTGAATTGATAGGTATTCGTTTACAACAAAATCAAGTATCAACATCATTATCAGAGAACGAAATTAATACACTGATTGAACAAAGAAAAATTGCTAAACAAAACAAAAATTTTAAACTCGCAGATGATATAAGAAATACTCTTCTTGCTCAAAATATTATCTTAGAAGATTCAAAAAACGGAACAACGTGGAAATTTAAATCATAATCATCTTTTATAGATATTTATATAATTAATTTTAATTTTTCTTTTTTATTTTCAAAATTTTTTTCAATAAATAACTAAATTTTAACTTCATTCTAATATATTAAACCTAATCGATAAAACACGGAGGTTGTCACATGAATAAATTTTTACAAATTATGATGATTTCTGCAAGTATATGCATGATTTCATCACTCAACGCAAGAACAAAACCTAGCGTTGCAACATACGGATTATTGCAAGCAACAGGGATGTTTGGCAAACAAGATCTAGACTTTAATAAAAAATGTAAAATGTTCTCAGTGCTAGGATCATATGTAATAAAAGCAGCAGCACATAATGGACGAGCAAGAACAACATTTTCTGCAAATTTTGATTTATCAGCTGATATGAGCACAGCTGTACAAGGATTACCGATATATAACTCAGTATATGTTTCTGCAACAGGTCCATTCGGTAACGTAAAAATTGGAAACATGTTCACAGCAGCTATGTCCAATTACATTGATGGATCATCCTTAATGGGGGGAGACAGTGGAATATTTGGTGTAGGGCTTATGAACATGCATAACCCAGCTGTTTATGCATCCGTTACAACAGGTGTATTTTATGATCCTGGATACGCATCTTCCATCTCATACGAATCCCCAAATATGAGTGGATTACACTTCGCAATATCTTATACACCTAACTCTCAATCTATGGGTCTTCTTCCTGCAAATGACGAGGTTTCAAGGCATGATTACGATGGTGTCTCAACTGAAGCTCCACAATGTACAGATAAAACTCTACATCCATGCAATGCATTAGTCCCTAGTACATGTATGATACATCCAGAAGCTAATTCGTGCACAACTGATCACTATATTAAAGGTATTGATTTAATGGCATACGGATCAGGCGGCTTCACAACAGACGTTGTAACAGCAGCTTTGTGGTACGATGGAGGAGTTCCTCACCATTGGAATTACTCTGTTGCTGTTGCATATTGGGGAGGAAAGTCAAATTTCTGTAACAAATATTCTGATCATGACTTTAAAATCAGGAATTTAAGCGCATATTCCGTTGGATTTAAAATAGGATATAAACATATCAAATTTGGAGCAGGATACGTTGATGAAGGTAAGTCATGCCTACCTAAAGAACACGATAATACAGAATATGAATTCGTAGATGGCGCAAATGCAGGAAAAAAATATACAGCTGTCCTTTCGTACATTTTAAATAGAAATATGAAACTATCAATAGGTGGTATGTATGCAACACGCAAAATGTCGGAAAACAAACAAGATAAAGTATCTACTAAAGCTGGCTCTGTTGCCCTTGATTATAATATAACAAACGGTGTATCTGTATATTGCGGAATCAACCATGCAAAAACATCGACCTGCGAACGTGCAAAAAATATAGCAACAGCCTCAGGCGCATGCGCCCCATTTGACGATAACAAAATTACATATGTTACATTTGGATCAAAAGTGAGTTTTTAATCCTCATTTTGATCCTTAGAATTACCAACATCCTCTGTTTTAAATAATCTTAAAGAAACTATCATGTTTCTTTTCCTTTTCAATATTTCTGCCGAAACATCTGATTTGATTTTTACAATATCACCTTTCTTAGGTATTTTACGTTCTTGGTATATTATAAGTCCCCCTATCGTTGTTGCGTCTTCCTCTATTTCTAAATCAAACTCCCTATTAATATCACGAATAGGTACACTTCCATCTACGATTACGCTGCCATCTTTTTGTTTTTCAATATCTTTTGATACTTCATCATTTTCATCCAATATTTCCCCAACTATTTCTTCTAAAATATCTTCCAACGTTAAAATCCCAGTGATGGCCCCATATTCATCAACGGATAACGCAAAATGCTCTCTTTTATTTTTGAATGCCTGCAATTGTGTAATTACTTTCGTAGTTTCTGGAATAAACCATGGTTTTAGTAAGATTGTGCTTATATCAAATTTCTTATTTTTTGCATACGCTTTGAAAAAAATTTTTGAATGTAATATACCTATAATATTTTCAGGCGTCTGAAACCAAACAGGAACACGCGTATACTTACTTTGTAACAACTCCTCATTAATTTTATCAAGTGTCAAAGATGAATTAATCTTAAATATTTTCTGTCTAGGTGTTATGATCTGACTAACCTCAAGGTCATTTAAATCAAGAATACTATTCAACATTACCTTTTCATGTTTTGATTTCGTTTGAGCAGTATGTATATCAATAACCCCTCTTACCTCCTCATCTGATATAGTTTTTGAAATATTTGATTGGTGCTTAATCTTTAAAATTCTCAATGTAAAATGTGCGACACTTTCTAACAACGCAACAACCCTTCTTAGTATAAACAATACGATCCTTAAAAATTTGGCAATTTTTAGTAAAAAAGACTCAGGATAACTAACAGCTAAAATTTTAGGAAGTATCTCCGTATACGTAATAAAAAATAAACTTGTCACCGCTGTTAGTAAAAGCAATGTAGATTCCCCAAACAAATTTATTATTAACCAAGACATAATCGTTGAAATAAAACAATTAATTAATTGGTTAGCTACCACTATCGTACTTATCGTAGAAAAATTCTGCTTTAAATCCTTGACAATATCTGCATTTTTAGTTTTCTGCTTTACAAGCATGTGTATTCTTGCATCAGAAGACCCAGTTAATGCTGTCTCAGCACCTGAAAACAGCGCCGCTATAAACGCAAGAAAAATTATACTTATAAATGCAATATAATATAGGGTATCCATAAAAAAATTCTCAGAATATAATATAATTATTTAATGTAAAACACAAATTAATACTAATGATAGTAAATTAATAAACAAAATTATTGGCGTCATTAACGCCCAATGGTAATGTATACTGCCATTTTTGATATTAAGAAATTTTGCAACCATCACAATCATAAAAGACAAAATCACATTACAAAATGTACTTAATGATGTTAATATTCCTCCAGAAACACCTTCTATAGATGTTACTACTCCTAGAACAATAATTGAAATTATAACGGCATTCGTGCAGACAGATCCCAATGGCTTTACAAGAACTTCCAATGAAAAATCTGAAGCTTTTAAATTACTCAAAATTGTATACCAAGTATAAGCAAATGATAGCGGTACAATCGCTATGAATGGAAGTAAACTCCGATTATCAACTTTATTTGTAAAGGAATACACAAAATATATTATACATGCACTCACACATGCTAACAAATTCATTGGAAAATATTTAACACTATTTTCTATAAATGTTAACGTTTCAGTATTATCATTACGCTTCAATAACCTCTTTTGAGCTTTAGTTAAAACATCAACAGCCGAAATAGTCCCTATTAATTTATTTTTAGAATCTAAAATAACGACAAAATCAAGATTATTATCTGAAATTTTTTGCACCAAGTTTGCAACTCCACAATTCTCTATATTAGCACTTGCTATGTTATAATTTACAATATCGTTTAGAGTGGAATCGTCTTTAGCCACCAACAGCTCAGAAATCACAACGTATCCAATAATTTCCAATTTTTCATTCGCAACTAAAATTTTATAATTGCAATTGTAATATCTTGAGTCTTTAGCAATTAGCTCTTTCGCCCTCTTCACTGTCCAAAAAAGTGGAACAACAAGATAATTCAAAGAGATAATATCCCCTATCTCAAAATTAATATATTTTTTCTTGATATGTATTGCTCCAGCATCTTTTACCATTATAAGAGACAATATTCTTTTCTGAGTTTCATGTGAAAGGCAAGTATAAATACTGAACAACTCATCATACGATAATTTATTCAGCATTTTTTTCAAATTTTCATTTGATATAGCATTAAAAAGATCATTTTGTAAATCTGAACTAAAATTTCGAAATAAATTATATTTAATGAAATGAGGAAAAATATTTACAAGATGTTGTAACTTTTCAAATGATAATTTTTGTATCACAATTCCAAGCTCTTTTGAATCCAAAGAATTAATCAACTCACTTAATTTATCATAATTATTAGTTTCCAAAAATCCTTCCAAAGACTGACGCACATTATGGTACTTTAACAAATTAGACAACATAAATATTATATTAACAAATAACTACTTCCATAACTATCATTTTCCTATTATAATGGTTAAAAAGTTATGAACAATTCGCTTAAAGGTTATACCATTCAGAGGCGTGGCCGTATATTCGTGATTTCAGCGCCATCGGGAACTGGGAAGACATCTATAATAAATGAAATATTAAAATTAAAGAAGAATATAGTATTATCTGTTTCATATACCACAAGAGAGAAACGCCATTCTGAAGTTCATGGAAAAGATTATGTGTTTACCTCAAAGGAGAATTTTGAAAAACTGATAGATGATAACTTTTTTATAGAGTACGCAAATATATATGGAAATTACTATGGTATTCCGCAAATTGATACAAACAATGTATTATCTTCTGGAGTGAATGCTATATTCATAGTTGATTATCATGGATTTAAAGTATTAAAAGGCATTTATAAAAGTGATGTTGTGGGAATATACATCCTTCCTCCTTCTGTCAATGAATTAGCTACGAGATTGCAAGTGCGTGCGTCTGATAACAATATTAATGAAAGAATAAACGATTTCAGCAATCAGCTAAGAGTGGTATCTAAGTATGATTATTTGATAATTAACGATAATTTAACCTCTGCAGTGGATAATTTAATAGCGATAATTGATGCTGAGCAGTTGTCCATGAAGAACTCTATTTTTACATATTAAACTTATGAAAAATTTATTCAAAACTATTACTCTTTCAAATAATATGAGAGGTATTGTAATAATGTCTCTCGGACTATTATGCTCTATATGTGCTGATTTTTTTGTTAAAACGTTGGTATTGATTTACCCCGTTTCTGAGATCACATTTTTAAGATCTCTAACTCGCGTAATAGTTGTTGGAACGATAATTTTATCCACTAATAGAAAAATGTTTAAATCATCGCATTACGGCACTCATTTACTAAGAGCTGTTTTCAGTGTGTTAACCACTATATCATTTTTCTACGCATATCAATACAACAGCTTTACTGAAATTTACACAATAAGTTATTCTTCTGTCATGTTTAATATAATTTTTTCTGTACTAATTTTGAAAGAGAAAATATCTAATAAATTTTTCATAGCTGTAATGTGTGGAATTACGGGAATATTTTTCGCTATGAAACCAGATGCGAGTAAAGTGTTCCAAATTTTTTCACTGTTACCTCTATGTGGTGCTATCTTGGCTGCATTAAATCGGGTATTTGTTAAAAAATTAACTTTTAATGATCATCCTTTTACAATTGCGTTATATTCAAGCATTGTAACTGTCTCCATAATGCCGTTTTTGGGAATGTACAAAGGAGAAGTGTGGACATTAATAACGGACCATAAACACTTAGTATACCTTGCCTTTATGGGGGGGCTTTCTGTGCTTTCTCAATTTCTGATTATCAATGCCGTCAAACATTCCAAAAACGCATTCCTAGCACCTTGTGATTATTTCACTTTCATATTTGTTGCTATTGCAGACAATATTATATGGGGATACAGTATCACAGCTGATGTTTTTATCGGAGCAATGTTTATCATAGTAGGAAATTCATACATAATATTTAATGATTACAAACGTAAAAAAATGGTACGGACAAATCGAGAAGAAGAACCTGAATTAATATAGTATTGTTTTTTATAATTGAGATGATAATATAAAACTCTTAACTAACTCATCGTCAGACGTTTTGAATTCTGACTTCGTTCCATACCAACATATCTTCCCATCTTTTAAAACAGCAATTTTATCTGAGATATAGTTTGCCGCATTTATATCGTGCGTAATTGTCATAGAGGTAATTTTAAGATCTTTAACAACATTTTTAATCAACTTTATTATCATAGCTCCAGTTATTGGATCAAGCCCTGATGTCGGTTCATCAAACAATATTATTTCCGGTTTTTGAATAATTGCTCTAGCAAGCGCAGCACGTTTTTGCATCCCTCCAGACAACTCAGAAGGATAAAGAGACATAACCGCCTTATTAAGCCCCACTCTTTCCAATGTTTTTTCTGCTTCTCTGTATGCAATATTACGATCTATACCTTTTTCAATTAGTTTAAATATAATATTATCAGCAATTGTCATAGAATCGAAAAGTGCTGAGTTCTGAAACAACATACTGAACTTCGAAATATACTCACAATGCATACTTACATCATTGACACTGATTCCTGAAACTTTAATATCGCCTTTATCTATAGGAATTAGCCCTAATATGGTTTTAAAAAGCACTGATTTCCCTTCACCAGATTTTCCAAGAATCACTAATGACTCATTATCATTAACGGTAACATTAATACCATTAAGGATAGCTTTATTCTTAAATGACTTGTATACATTTTTAATTTCTAGCATATCACCTCTACAACTCTCTTTCACACACTTAAAAGAATACCCATGTTAATAAATAATTTAAAACTAATACTGTGATACATGATGCAACAACTGATTTTGTAGTAGCATTACCGACAGCCTTTGATCCAATAGTGGCAGAAAGACCGTAATAACACCCAAAAAGAGTAGTAGCAACACCGAATGACAATGTCTTGACTAGACCAACCAACAAATCAAAATTTGTTAAATAATTCATAATATTGTCTAACAAAATCATTTTTGAAAGATCCAAAGATCCGACAGATACCCAAACTCCCCCTAAGACACCTAAACTGTCAGCAATAAAAATTAAAACCGGCATAGCAAGGACCGCACCTAGAACACGTGGTGCAACCAAAAACCTAAAAACATTGACATTCATTGTCTTTAATGCGTCCACTTGTTCCGTTACAACCATAGTACCAAGCTCAGCAGCAATCGAGGAACTTACTCTACCAGCAAACATTAACCCTGTCATAACAGGCCCTAATTCTCTTGCTATACCTATTGCTAAAACCTTTGCAATACTTGATTCATCAGCTAAATCCGCAAACCCTGAATAAGTCTGTAATGCTAAAACCATACCACTAAACACTGCCGTCATAGCTATGACAGGTATTGAAAAAAAGCCTATCGAAAAGAATTGATGATAAACCTCTCTGACATACCACTTACAAAATAGTGCTTTAACAGAATTAAAAAAAAATACAGCTAAATTTCCAACAAAAGTGCACACCCCAAGAAAAGATACACCAATTAAATTCACAAATCTCAACATAAAACTTTTCTCTGATATATCAATAACCTGTTTTAATACTCTCAATTTTTCCATCTTCATGAAAATAAATTTTATTTTTCATTGTACTAAAAAAATGGTTAACTAATTCTAACGATCCAACATTAATAGTTGCAGCCATTTGATTTAACGAAATACCATCACCAATTACCGTTACTATATCTCCTTCATGGACATTATTTATTTCAGAAATATCGCACATAGTGTATTCCATTGAAACTCCACCAATAACTTTAGCTTTTCTTCCGTTAATTATGAACCAAGATCTATCTTTACACAGAGTGTGATATCCCTCCGAATACCCTATTCCTATCACTGCAATTTTTCCATCTTTTGGAACTATATACGATGCTCCATAACCAACAGCCTCACCTTTCACAACATTTTTCACTTGTAAAACTCTAGAATAGATGGAAAATACCGGTTCAAGACCAATATCGCTATAAATTTGATTATTTAATAGTGAGTCTGTCTCTCCATAAATCAAACGGCCAACTCTAACCATATCAAATTGCATTGGTCTGTCAAAAAATATACTGTAAGAATTACCAAATGTTACTGGAATTCCAGGAAAGGTATCAGAAATTTGCTTCATGTTATTATATTGAAATTCATTAAAATCACTATTCAGGTAATTTGCTGAACTCATATGACTCATAATATATTTTACATCTAAAAATTTCAGTGGATTTAAAGACAGTAATTTAGTAATTTCGTATGGCTTGATACCAAATCTATTCATCCCTGTATCAAATTTTAAAACACAAGGAAGTTTCTTCTCACTCTTAACAGAACAATCAATCCAACTTTTAACTTCATTCAAAGTACGCAAAACAGGAATATATCCACGTTCAATAATCGTCTCAAAGTTCTGATTAACGGCAGGAGACAAAATAAAAATATTTACATCATTAATACATAGTTCTAAAGCTATATCCCTTATTAAATTAGCCTCTGAAAGGTAAGTAACAAAAATATTTCTACAACCTTCCTGCATTATGACAGGAGCTATATGTTTAATACCGAAGCCATAAGCATTAGACTTCAATACACTCGCAACTTTCACATCCTTACTTATATGCTTTAAAATCTGTCTGTAATTATTCCTCACTTTAGTAAGATCAACTTTCAAAAACGAATTACTCACTGCCAAATCAATGTCCAACATTTTAATTTGCCTTTTAATATTTTTTTAAACCAAATGTCTTATTATATAAAATGGAACATTGATAAAAAAGGATTTTTTATGAAATTTTCGAATGAATCGATAGAAATGTTGCTAGATTTAGTAGAAATAAAAATTAGTAGTTTGTTTGTATATGATAAAGACGACTCCAAAGAATTAAAAAAATTGAAAAAATGCAGAAGTGAGTTGTGTAAACAAATACTTGAAAATCAAAAAAAAGACGAAAAAGTAGAAACAAATTAGGCACTCACAATATTCGAAACAGATGCTATATAATTCTGATTTGAGGCGGCTTTATGCTTGAAATCGTTAAAAAATGTGATTTTATTCACATCAACAAGGTATTCAGCATCCTTTATATACACGTATTTAACACCACAACTTAATTCAATAGTATCTTCAACGAAGTCATTTATTCTACCAGCATACTTGGATACTTCATATAACGGAATAGTTAATATCTTCGTACCTTCAATTAACTTTTTAAACAATTCAGGATCAATATAATTTCTGATAGCATTATACTTAGAAGAAATGTAACTCTTGTCATAAACAAAAACCGCTGAAATCTCATTATACTGGTTTATAAAAATAAAACTTCCATTTTCATCCAACGCATAGTACTCTATTACGTTGTTTTCTCGTACCATATCATCAACTAAATCTCTGACATCATCTTTTACATAAATATTACAATTAAAAGTCTTTCCTAATGTTACATGACGATTTGTAATCCCCTCGAATAGCAACCTTTTACCTTTTAGAATACTGTTTTCCATAGAAGACGTAAAATCAAAATCACTTTTCCTTATAAAATCATCGATAAGGCCATCCTTCATCATGGATACAGCCAAAGCATTAGTTGCAATCCCTGTCAACATAACTTTGTGTAAATCAATTGATCTTAATCTTTGAAAAAATTCTACTCCACTTATTATCGGCATTTCATAATCAGAAATTACGGTAGTAACAGTAACAAATCGTAAAGGATTATACACCTGACTTAATGTTGAAAAATATACATTATCTTCATCTAGACTTATAAAAAAATCGTTATCATCCAAATCACTAACACTCCTTAAATGATTTACAGCTAGCGTAGGATTTTCATAAGGAATATAATAACAATCCCTCATATTGACCAACGCCATCGTAGATTTCAAAAAATTAACGTTATCATCAACCAACACCAAAGTCGTTGGATGCATAAATGTATACATGGTCTCTCAATACGTATTATAAAAAACTCAACCCACTATCTGCATTTTATTAATAAAAAAGCAAAAATTAAATAAAAACTTAACAATTACTTTTCTTTATTATCATCCTCAATTTCCTCTGCTATCATGCACTCAGTAGTAGACATAATACCTGCAATAGAAGCCGCACTTTGTAAAGATACACGTACAACCTTCAACGGATCAATCACACCAGCTTGCACCATGTCTTTGTACTCACCTTTTTCCGCATCATAACCAAAATTAAATGAATCATTCTCCAATATTTTGTTTACTATTACAGCTCCTTCAAGTCCAGCATTATGAGCTATTTGACGAACTGGTGCTTCCAAAGCTCTACGCAGGACATTTACCCCCACTTCTTGATCATCATTTTCCGTAACAACCGAATCAAGCACAGTAATAGAGTGTAATAGTGCGACTCCACCGCCAGGTAATATGCCTTCCTCAACAGCTGCCTTCGTAGCATTTAATGCATCTTCAACTCTGTCTTTTTTTTCTTTCACCTCAACTTCTGTTGCGCCACCAACTTTAATGACTGCAACTCCTCCAGCAAGTTTTGCAAGACGTTCCTCTAGCTTTTCTTTATCATACTCAGAAGTAGATTCAGATATCTGGGACTTAATTTGTATAACTCTTGCAGATAGTTCATCTTTATCTCCACTTCCATTTACAATAGTAGTATTATCCTTATTAATTTTAAC
Source organism: uncultured Holosporaceae bacterium (assembly GCA_949290705.1). Taxonomy (GTDB): domain Bacteria; phylum Pseudomonadota; class Alphaproteobacteria; order UBA3830; family CASESI01; genus CASESI01. Next base: position 69,184 of record CASESI010000014.1, read on the forward strand.
TTTATCTGCCGAACCAAGCATATCAATTGTTACATTTTCAATTTTCATACCAAGTTCTTCTGTAATAAGTGTTGCACCAGTTAAAATGGCAATATCTTCAAGCATAGCCTTACGCCTATCACCAAATCCAGGCGCCTTCACAGCTGCAACCTTGAGTCCACCTCTCAATTTATTAACAACCAATGTAGCTAATGCTTCCCCATCAACATCCTCAGCTATAATAAGCAATTGGTTTCCTGACTGAGCTACTTTTTCCAAAATAGGAACAATCACACCTATTGTTGACAACTTTTTTTCGTACACAAGAATCATTGGATGATCCATTTCTACAAGCATTTTATCTTGATTTGTAACAAAATATGGAGAAATAAAACCTCTATCAAATTGCATTCCTTCCACAACATCTAGCTCCGTATCAAGTGATTTTGCTTCCTCAACAGTGATAATTCCATCTTTCCCAACCTTATCCATAGCCACTGCAAGCATTTCACCTACTGAAGCATCTCCATTTGCAGATACTGTTCCAACCTGCCTTATTTCATCATTCGTGGAAACATGCTTTCCCGATTTTTTTAAATTTTCGACAACCACGCTAACAGCAAGATCTATACCTTTTTTCAATTCTTGTGGATTAATTCCAGATGCCACACACTTAAAAGCCTCATTAATTATTGATTGAGCAATTACCGTGGCTGTAGTCGTACCATCCCCGGCGATATCATTTGCTTTTATGGATGCTTCCTTAATCATCTGTGCCCCCATATTTTCAAATTTATCTTCTAATTCTATCTCTCTTGCAACACTAACACCATCTTTAGTTATCTTAGGAGCACCGTAGCTCTTTTCCATGATAACATTTCTACCTTTTGGACCAAGTGTAACCTTGACCGCATCTGCAATAAGATTAACACCATTCAACAATTTACGACGAGCATTCTCTGAAAATTTTAGATCTTTAAATTGTGCCATTTTATACCTCCAATATTAATTACAACCTTTACAAGAACAACAAGAGCCAGGACATCCAATAATCTCAGAATTACTGTAATCCACGCCAAGAATATCAGACTGTTTCATAAGTAAATATTCTTCTCCATCCAACTTGATTTCTGTACCACCCCATTTTGTGAAAATTACCTTATCACCAACATTTACATCATTTGGAACCAATTTTCCGTCATTATCTTTTGCACCATCTCCAACAGAAACCACAATTCCTGACTGTGGTTTTTCTTTTGCTGTTTCTGGAATTATAATCCCACCATTTGTTACACTGCTATTTTCTATCTTCTTTACCAAAATACCATCACGCAACGGTTTAAACTTTTCTACCTCGGACATTACAAGACTCCATAAAATTAAACTCATTAAATTATAACATATCAAAAAATGAACGTGAATTCTTTTAATGATAAATACACAGTAAATAACTATTGATAATTTTTACAACTTATAACATATTAACGCTATGGGTTCAACTGCAGATAATATGACGTAATTGGGTATAAAATACTTTTTGTTGCCGAATTGAGTTTTTCTATTCGCTAAAAAATGTAATATGTAACGATTTTAAATGAAAAGTTACGAAAAAATTAATTTTTTTCGAAAGTTTTACTGTTTTATTTGCATTGTTACTAATTTTATATTATTCTTAACAACGTATTATGAAAGTTGCATAAAAAATATGGAAAAAGATAATGAATATAGCATAAATGCTTATATCGGTCTCAAGTTGAAGAATAGGAGGACCGAATTGGGATTCACACAACAAGAACTTGGTGACACTTTGGGGATTTCATTTCAGCAGATCCAAAAGTATGAGAAGGGAGTTAATAAAATTAATGCTTCCAATCTATTCGAATTAGCAAAAGTGTTAAAAGTACCTGTCTCATATTTTTTTGACGGATATGATTCATTCTCTGGCACCGTTATACTAACTATGAACGAAGTTAACTCGACTTTTGCACACGAGGATGTATTTTCTTCAATCGAAACACTTAATCTACTGAATTATTATTACAAACTTAACAACACGAAATTAAGAAAAAAGATACTGGATTTGGTAAGGTTCATAGCTGTCGGTGAACAACAAGATGGCGAATCTGATATCGATACAAAATAACCTACATCCTTCATTTTTTACTTCTATAACACACCTTCACCCATATCTGGCTTACCAGAAAAAAAGTAAAAATTGGAATGAATCAACTGTTCATCGCACTAATCTCTTCTATCTCCAAATAATCTTAACAAATATAAGAACATATTAATAAAATCCATGTAAAGATTTAATGCTGAAAATATAGCCATCTTCTTGATTGTATCCCCAGCAAGCCCAGTTGAATACATGTACTTTGCTTTCTGAGTATCATATGCTGTCAATCCTGTGAACAGCAAAACACCAATTATGGAAATACAAAAATCCAGCATCGAACTTCGCATAAAAATATTAACTAAAGAAGCTATTATTATTCCAAACACTCCCATAATTAGGAACGATCCAATTCCAGTTAAATCTTTTTTCGTCGTATACCCGTAAATACTCATCGATAAAAATGTAGCAGCAGTAATAAAAAACACACGAGCAATACTTGTACCTGTGTATACCAGGAATACGAACCCCAAACTTACTCCCATCAATGCGGAAAAAACATAAAAGCAAGTTGTCGCCGCCTCAGCTGTCATTTTCCCAATCTTCATTGAAAAAATTAACACAAAAACAAATGGAGCAAATGAGACAATTAAGTTCATTACAAAATTTCCATAAATAAAATTTGCTAAGGCAATATTATGTGCAACAATAAACGCAACAAAACCCGTTAAGCACAGACCAGATGCCATCATATTAAAGACCGATGTCATATACGACTGCAACCCTCGATCTACAGACTGCGTCCTCACATTCTCATTAAAATTCATTTCCCATCCTCACCAAACACTCCATGATTCTAACACATTTATAGTAAAAAAACAATTTATCACTTTTTAATATTTTCCATACTCTCTTTATTCATTGCAAAATCTACTGTATCTTGTTAGTATTACCAGTCTATTGTTTTTACATCGATAAAAAATGAGGCATTTCATCGAACTAATAAAAAATAATAACGTGAGATATTTTTTTATTTTTGCAGCATTTCCTATTTTGTGTAATTCATTACTTTCATTGATCGTATTACACTCATTTCAAACGATAATAGAATTCACTTCATCATTAATTTTTTTATATATAATCACTAAATTATTTTCTATTACAAAAGGAAGTTATATCTTTTTTCTATTATGGATATTCATAATATATCCAATATGCTTGATCAGTATTCTATTTACAATCAATTTTTGTGGGGATTTTTCTCAATCCGTAATTAACAGTATTTTAGAAACTAACATCAATGAAGCTTTTGAAGTACTCTCAAGAGAGTTCTCTATAACAAATTTACTAATAACATTGTGCTTTTTTCTATTTGCTGTTCTATCATACAAAAAATATCTTTTATTCAAACAAACATCTTCATCGAATTTATTTCCCAAACAAAAACGACTCAAACAATTTAAATATATTAGCTTCTTAGCATTGTATGTATTTATTCCAAAATCTCTCTCATGTAAACCCCTATACTCAATTAAATCATGTTTAACATGGTATAAAGAGCATAAAAATATTCAAAGATACTTCTCTTTTGATGATCTCAAATGTTTTCAAAATTTTTCAGATGTAACCTTACTTTCAAAACAGAATTCACAAACTTTTATTTTTGTTATAGGAGAATCTGTAGATAGGAAACATATGGGAATTTATGGATACACGTTTAATAATACAACCCCTCGATTTAACAATATGCAACATGAATTATATGTATTTAATAATGTAACATCTTGTGATATATGGACTTCTTCTGTATTAAGTAAAATTTTTGTTTTTGATAAATTCAAAAACGGTAATATTATTTCCTTGTTTAAACAAGCTGGATTCAAAACGTATTGGATTTCTAATCAGTATTCCACAGGAAAGTACGACACAACGGCTTCTTTTCTATCTAAATTATGCGACTCTTGCATATTCATAACAAACTCTGATGCATTATGGTTTTTAAAAAGTAATTATGATGAGAATTTGTTACCTCATATAGAAGACGCTCTAAATGATAAAATAGATAAAAAGGTAATATTTGTGCACCTTATAGGATCACATACAAATTATAAAAATAGATACCCAAAGTCTTTTAAAGTTTTTAAAATGCATGATATAAAATATTCAGAAAAAAAAGCAAAAACAGTTGCAGAATATGATAATTCCATACTATACACGGATTATGTTTTAACCGAGATCTTAAACTTATTAAAATCACAAAACACTTATTCTGCTATGATTTATATGTCAGATCATGGAGAAGATGTATATGACACAAAAGAAAGTATTTGCGGAAGATCGTCTAATAAAACAAACAATATGGACGAAATCCCTTTTGTAATTTGGGTATCTGAACAATATAAAAATGATAATATAAATTTTATAAAAAATTGGAATTTCGATAAGAAATATAGTTCTGAAAATTTTGCTCACTCAATTTCCGATTTGTTTAGAATTTCACATGAAAAATTTAATGCATCAAAAAGTATATTTAGGTAGAATGTTGATATGAAAAAGTTGTTCTGTGCTTTTAAGAATTCATTATCTGGAATTAATTTTATTATCAAAGAACGGGCTTTTCTAGAGGAACTACTGCTTTTTATATTAACTGGAATTTCACTGGTATATATAGACATTTCTCTCATAAAAAAAATGTACATTACTTCTTCGATATTCATCATACTAATAACAGAGGCTATAAATTCGTCAATAGAGACAACTATAGATAGAATTTCAAAAGAAAAAAACATTTTATCAAAAAAAGCAAAAGACATCGCTAGTTTCGCTGTTTTACTGTCATTAATCCACTTCGTGGTGGTGTACATTATCTTCGTCGTATTTTAATCCTTTAATCCTTTTTACGCAAATTTTTAAAAAATCCAGATATCAGTGATTCACACATTTTTTCGTGAATTCCTCCTATTACTTCTGGTTTATGATGAATTGACGTACTTTCAAAGACCTTCGGTCCATGAATAACTCCTCCACTCTTTACGTCATATGCCCCAAAATACACTCTTCGAATTCGAGCATAAGATATAGCAGCAGCACACATTACGCAAGGTTCTAGTGTTACATACAAATCGTAGTCATCTAAATATGTAGTATTATTTTCTTTACACGTTTCCCTTATAGCTATTATTTCAGCATGTGCTGTAGGATCGAAGTCCTTATATACAGAATTTGAAAATGATCTGTATTGAAGTGTTTTATAATTCACAATCGTCGCAACAACTGGGACATCCAGCCCATCACTGCTCTCAAACACGTTATTCGCTATTTCTACCGAAAGTCTAATAAAATCAGTACCCACAAGGCCACTATACAAAAGAATTGTTAAAACTTTTAACCAGTATTTTTTACAATATCTTACGTTAACGTCCAATCCTCAAAAATCTCTGTTCTCTATGTGAAATGTAATCAGAAACTTTTGACAACTTTGATAACTCTTCAATAATCGCTGTCTTCAAAAGAGAAGCTGCTTCTTTATAATTCTTATGCGCCCCACCTTTTGGTTCTTTTATAATTCTATCAATTACACCTAATTTCAAAAGATCAGGAGCAGTAATTCTCAAAGCTTCAGCGGCATCTTTAGTAAATGATACATCTTTCCATAATATTGAAGCACACCCTTCCGGAGAAATAACTGAATACACAGAATATTCCAACATCATGACAGTATTTGCAACACCTATTGCAATAGCTCCGCCACTTCCACCTTCACCTATGACAACAGAAATTACAGGAACATTGTAATTAAAACCTGTCTCTAAACACTTTGCGATAGCCTCTGCTTGTCCTCTTTGCTCAGCCTCAATCCCAGGAAAAGCTCCAACAGTATCAATCAATGTAATTATAGGAAGATGTAAACGTGCAGCCATATCCATAATTCGCATAGCCTTCCTGTAGCCTTCTGGATTTGGCATACCAAAATTGTGTTTAACTTTTTCCTGTGGTTCTCTTCCTTTCTGATGACCAACTATCGCAACACCTTTACCATTTAAAAGTCCAATGCCTGCCACTATCGCTTGATCATCCCCAAACAATCTATCCCCTGCCAAAGGAATAAAATCAGTAATAATCTCACCAATATAGTCCATAGATTGTGGTCTTTCTGGATGACGAGCCATTTGTAGCTTATTCCAAGGTGTTAAATGAGAATACACGTCATCAGAAATCCTTGCAAGCTTTAACTCAAGCTTCCTAATTTCATCTGTTAGCTTTATATCACTAGAATCTAAACTCTTTAAATCTTTAATCTTAGCTTCAAGCTCAAAAATGCTTTCTTCGAAATCAAGAACTACCATAATTTGGTATTATACCATCATATCTGTTAAATACCTAAATTTTTTGTTCAATAACCCAAACATTATTTTCTTTTTCAAAGAAGTTTATTCCTTCTTTATCAAACATAGATTTAAATTTGTCTAAATCATCTTCTTTGACATGCAAAAGCAACTTAATCCTATTGTCATCAAAATTAATAATTTTATAGTTATCTAAAACCCTATTTGCTTTATCTTTATAAAAATACATCCATTCCGCAAATGAAGATCGAAAATAACAAACAACTTTAACATCAAATTCGCTACATTTGTTATCACGTACAAATTCTTCATCCTGAGTATCATGCTTGATATTATTTTTTAACTCAACAATAACATCTCCATCTACTCTAGCTTCATCAAAAATGTTATTTGCATCAGATCGCTCTTCTTTTGCATATATGTCGTTTGTCTCCAGTCTTCGCGATGTTCTTGAATCCGTTTTTTTCATAATTTTACTCACAATAGAAAATGCCCATGCATTAAACTTATCATCCAAAATTTTGAAATTAAATTTCGCTTGATAATCATCAAATGAGATCTTTTCTTCAGAAATTGAAAATGATTCTATAAAACCTGAAAATAATTCCAAAATTTTTTCTTCAGTTAATTCCTGATTCAAAGCATTGCCAACATCATTTGTATTAAGCCCTTTCTCACTTAATAAATCTTCTGCAATTTTGATATACGCATCCCTAATTGCTTTTCTCTTTGCAGACACAGCATTCTCAGAATTAGTCGCCCTTATGACAACTGACCTGTCGACCAAAACCCCATCTCCAAAGCAATAAAAAACAATTAACGCTAGAACAACAAAACAATATCTCATAATTCCAGTATAAAAATACCACAAAGATAATAAAGAAAGAATGAATATCAAAAATTATTTATAAAAGTTCTAATCCTGAAAAGAAAAATGCAATTTCATTTGCTGCATTTTCATCAGAATCTGATCCGTGGACGGCGTTATCATCAATAGAAACTCCGTACAGCTTTCTAATTGTTCCATCTGCAGCCTTCAAAGGATCTGTAGCTCCCATTATTTCTCTATACTTTAATACAGCATCACTTCCACCCTCAAGAACCTGCACAACAATTTTCCCTGAACTCATGTAAGAACATAAATCCCCATAAAAGGGCATATTTTTATGAATCTCATAAAACTTCTCAGCAGCCGTTTTTGTGATTGCAATCATCTTTTGGGCAATAATCTTGAACCCGGCAGATTCAATCATTGCATTAATCTTACCGATATTATTCCTAGCAACAGCGCCAGGCTTTATAATAGACAAAGTTAACATAATTCTCTCTGATAATACTACTTTAGTGTACACCAAAAACCTATGATTTTCCACTATATTTCTTATTGACTCATGTCACAAAATTTACCAAAAAGTCATCAGTAGCAATTTATATTGAATATTTTGCACTAAATTAACTTTTTTTTAATATTTTAATGCTAGAATTTTTACTATATCATGAGGAAAACAACTATGAAAAAAATATTATGGAAACCTTCAGAAGAAAGATTTAATTCTTCTAATATAAAAAAATATATGGATTTTTTACATATAAGGTACAATCTAAACTTTGATGATTATAATTCGTTATACCAATGGTCTGTAGATGACAATCTTGCCTTTTGGAATACATTTTGGTACTTTTCTGGAATCAAAGGGGAAAAAGGAGAGATTATTCTTGACAAACAAAAAGAATTTTATAAATCAAGATTTTTTACTGATTCGAAATTAAATTTCACTGAAAACCTTTTAAAGAGACGTGATGATGGTGATGCTATTGTATTCTGGGGAGAAGATCAACTAAAAAAGAGAATATCATTTAAGCAACTCTACGAATACGTTGTCAGGACAGCGATGGCATTACAAAAACTTGGTGTAAAAGAAAATGATATAGTTGGTGGATATACTGCGAATACGCCTGAAACTACAATTGCCGCTCTTGCAACCGCAAGTATAGGTGCTATTTGGTGTTCTTGTTCACCTGATTTCGGTATAGATGGCGCATTTGATAGGCTTGGACAGGTAAAACCAAAGGTCTTATTCGCTACAAATGGATACTACTATAGGGGTAAAACATTTGATAATACCTCAAAAATTACCGAAGTTGCAAAGAAACTTGATGGACTTGAAAAAGTTGTAATTTTACCTTATGCAGAAGTTGGATTACCAAGAAATCTTGGCAGAAAAGTAGTTGATATTTATGACTTTATGTATAAAGGCGATATATCCAAATTTGAATTTAAAAAATTTGAATTCAATCATCCACTGTATATATTGTTCACATCTGGGACAACAGGTGTTCCAAAATGTATCGTTCATGGCGCAGGAGGAACATTAATTCAACACTTAAAGGAACATAAACTTCATTGTGATATAAAACCAAATGATAGAGTCTTTTACTTCTCAACATGTAGTTGGATGATGTGGAACTGGCATACATCTGTCCTTGCATCTGATGCAACATTGCTTTTGTACGATGGGTCTCCTTTGAATCCAACTCCAGAGGTACTATTTGACTACGCAGATGCTGAAGGCATGACATTATTTGGAACATCCGCAAAATATCTGGATATTATAGCTAAAATGGGTGTAAATCCATCAAAGACTCATAACTTAAAAGAATTAAGAACATTGGCATGTACAGGATCTCCTTTAAGCCCTGAAAACTATGATTACGTATATTCAAGCATAAAATCAGATATACATTTGAATTGTTTCTCTGGAGGAACTGACATTGTCTCTTGTTTCATAACAGGAAATCCTATTTCTGATGTCATAAGTGGAGAAATGCAAAGTATAGGACTTGGTATGGCTGTGAAAGTTTTTGGTGACGATGGAAAAGAAATGCCTAAAGGAAAACAGGGTGAACTCGTTTGCGTTAAAAATTTCCCATCTCAACCAAATTGTTTCTGGAATGATGCAGAAAATAAGAAATTCAAAAAATCTTATTTCGAGAAATATCCAAATGTTTGGTGCCATGGAGATTGGATCGAAATTACACAAAATAACGGCGTCATTATTTCAGGACGTGCAGATGCCGTATTAAATCCTGGTGGTGTTAGAATTGGAACAGCTGAGATTTACAATCAAGTGCAAAAGATCCCTGAAGTTCTTGAAAGCGTTGTTGTAGGACAAAAATGGGATAATGATGAAAGGGTTATTCTTTTCGTGGTGCTTAAAGATGGATTAACATTAAACGATGACATAAAAACAAGAATTAAAAAAGTAATTCGTGAAAATGCAACGCCTCGCCATGTTCCGGATAAGATTATCCAGATGAGAGCTATTCCAAAAACCAAAAATGGTAAAATTACAGAAATTGCTGTCAAGTATGTGATTCAAGGCAAGGAGATTTTGAATAAAGATTCTCTCGAAAACCCTGAAGTACTTGAAGAGTACAAAAACTTGCCTGAATTACAATGTTAATCCATTAACATTTCATCTAATTCAATTTTTTTATATTTTTAATTTCATCAAGCATATTTTGCTCTTTTTTGTCGGCTTTCTTTTTGATTTCTAACTTTTTGTTTTTAATAATTATTTCTATTTTTTTTACATTGGCAAATTGTTCTGCAATAATACCTTGTTTCTCTTCTATAATTTTGTTTAATTGATCTATTTTCTCTTGTAAATTTGAGAGCTGATTTTTTACAAAGTTACTGTAATTTTGAAATTGCATTATACTAAAATTATCTAGCATAGAAGAATTCGTATTCATCTTATAGTCATACTCTACTTTTGTTTTTTGATGCTCTAAGTTGTTCAACTCTACTTTAACAATATTTATATCATTGATATATTCATCCAGTTTATTTTTTTCTATCTTTAAAATAGAATCAAATCTAGTTTTCATACTCCACCTCACGAATATCTTCTGATATACTCTTTGTAACCTGAAACATCCGAACAAACTGATATGCAGTTTTATGAAATTTGAAGAAATCATCTGGATACAAATTTGAGAAGCACAATTTCTTATTTTGTATGTTGTAATCAAAAACGTCTAAAACCAATAAATACCCTTCTCCCTCTGGAATTTTATATCTTAATTTTTCAAGTTTATAAAAATCAACTGACGAATTATAGTTTTCAAATTTTTCTGAAGTTTTATTGTATGTTAAATTTTTTTCTACATCTATGTGCTCTGCTCGAAATAGTATTTTATTGGTCACAATGGCATCCGAGGTTAATTTTATAAATACTCGCCATGGAATTGTAATTCTATAATTATTACCTTCTTTGGAGGATTCAACAAGTGTCCAACACAATACCAATTTAGGAAAATTATTTTTTGTAATATCATTCGAATAAGTGTAAAAAATCAACTTAGACGCATTAATAATTGCAAGCAACATATTTTTCGCATCTATGTGATCATAATTGCTTAAATTAGTTGGATTTTCTGCATCATAAATCTGCTTCAGTTTAGTTGGTAAATTTACAGTATTTTTGGTAATTTTTTCTATCTCTTTCGAATAGCTTACGTAAGTCGCTAAATCTTGTACAGCGTATATTAATACTATAAGAATCGGCAATACAATTGCGAATTCAACCAAAACCGAACCTTTCTGATTTTTTAGTATCATTTAGTGAATTTTTCATATACAATACGACACTGATGTTATTATTAAAATATTAATAAACTCTAAATTTTGATATGCAACAAGAAAACAAAAATGTACTGATTCTCTCTGGAACCGATGAAGCGTTTTTTATAAACAAAAAGTATAAATACTGGAGAAAGAGAATCCTGGCATCTATCATAATTGGATATGCAATGTTTTATTTTCTAAGACAGAATTTTTCTGTAGTAACAGTTGCATTGCAGGATTTTTTTAATATATCTAAAACTGAAATCGGAGCAATCTTAACATTACATGCAACGGTATATGGAATTGGCAAAGGTATATGGTCAATTGTAAGCGACAAAAGTAATGCCAGGTTATTCATGCCTATAGGACTATTAGGAGCGTCATTAGCTAACATTATTACCTCCTTTTCTGACAACATAACGATGATAGGAATATGTTGGGCTATAAATGGATGCTTTTTATCTATGGGAGCTGCACCATGTATAAAATTAATTACATATTGGTTTACTAAGAATGAACGCGCTACCAAATGGGCTCTTTGGAATGCTTCCCAGCAGATAGGAGCTGCAAGTACCGTATTGATTTGTAGCCATTTACTTACTAGATATGGATGGAGGACTGTTTTTCTACTTCCAGGAATACTTGGAATATTTATGGCAATTTTTCTTTTGTTCCGGCTTCGGGACACTCCGAAATCCATAGGGCTCCCAACGATTGAAGATTTTAAAGGGATTGACGATGTAACATTAAAGATTGACGAAACTCTTTCTATGAAAGAAATTATTTTTAAGAAACTTATTAAGAATAAAATTTTATGGTTATTATGCTTGGCAAACTTGTTCTTCTATCTCTTCAGAATGGGAATATTGAATTGGGCTCCAACTTTTTTAATGGAATTTAAAGGAAGCTCTCAAAAACTCGCTGGATTTCAAACGTCGCTTATGGACATTTCTTCTGTGTGTGGTGGAATTTTCGCAGGATATATTTCGGACAAGGTATTACACGGTAAACGTACTCCATTATGTATTTTATCTATGTTATTGCTAGCATCAATGATGTTTATATTATTATATATTCCTCAAGAAAATAAATTTTTACAATCTCTTGTGATGTCAATAATTGGCGTTTTAATCACAGCGCCTCAAATTCTTGTTGGAGTAGCCGCAACAGATTTTTCATCAAAAAAAATCGCTGGAACTGCGAATGGATTAACAGGAAGTTTTGGATACCTCGGGGCATCAATTGCTGGCATCGCAATAGGAACACTTGCAGAGGGATACGGTTGGCATTCTGCCTTTGGCTTGATAATATCATCAGCATTAATAAGTGCATTATTGTTTTTTGTGATTTTCTTAACAAACAAATGGTCAAGTCGTAAAAATTTATTAAATAAATAATTCACACTAAAATACTTTGTAAGTGAAAATAAAACTCAAAATGTTGCTGATCTATTAAAAAAGTGATAGCATCTCAATAATTAATTTTGGGATAATGTAATGGAATTTTTTTTAGACTCCAGCAGCTTAGAGGAAATATCTGAATTTTCAGAATTTATAGATGGTGTTACAACAAATCCAACTTTGTTATCAAAAGTTGATAAGCCATACAAAACAATTGAAAAAATCACAGAAATAATCTCAGGTCCTGTTAGCTTAGAAGTAATTTCTACGACAAAAGATGAAATCATAAATGAAATCGATAATATTTCGAGAATTGCAAAAAATATAGTTGTAAAAATTCCTCTTACAACCAATGGATTAATCGCATTAAAATACGCAACTTCAAAAGGAATAAAAACCAATCTAACATTATGTTTCTCTGAAACACAGGCGGTATTTGCTGCTAAATTCGGGGCAACATACGTATCTCCTTTTATAGGTAGATTGGACGATCTTGGGCTTGATGGTATTAATTTAATTTACAATATATGCGAGATTTTTAACAATTATAATTTCAACACTAAAGTTTTATCGGCATCTGTGAGATCTACTGCTCATGTTGTTGCAGCGATGAAAGCTGGGTCTGACGCAATTACTGTTCCTGCAAAAATCTTAAAACAAATGTTATATCACCCATTAACAAATATAGGGCTTGATACATTTTTGAAGGATTGGAATAAGTCGAAAAAATAGCCTTATGAAACATATTCCTCGAATTTTAGTCGAACAAAAAATCGGATTAACGTTTCATGTAAATGAGACGATAAATCTCGATGCATTCGATACAAACCATTTAAAAAATGTTTTAAAAATTCGAAATAAAGAACATGTTATCGCATTTAATGATCTTGAAGAATGGGAATGTGAGCTAATTTACGATGCCAAAATATCTAAAATATTAATGATAAAAAAATTACGAGAAAAACAAGGTAACTGTAAATGTAAATTTCATATCTTTTTCGCATTATTTAAAAAACAAGACTTGTTGATAGAAAAAGCAACAGAAATTGGAGCGGATTATTTTCATCCAATTGTTTCTGATTTTACGAATTTCAAAGGCTTCAACTCTGCCAAATATGAGAAAATTGCGAAACAAGCTCTTGAACAAAGTAACAGAATAGGATACATAAAATTTAATTCTCCTGTTTCATTATCTAGTATTTACAACACGACCTTTCCAATTTTCACATGCGTAGAAAGATCAAATGCACCATCAATATCAATGAATGTAAGACTCTTAGGCGAAAAAATCCCACAAGACGTTGGTATTTTAATAGGACCTGAAGGTGGTTTTTCTGCTAATGAAATTTCCTCTATTAAAAATTATAAAAATTTTATATCATCATCCCTAGTGGATAATATACTAAGATCTGAAACTGCAGGAATTTGCGCTCTTAGTATTTTAAAAGATGCTCTTAATAATCGATAAAAAGCAAATGATTAGTAATAAATTAAATATTCTCGTTGTCGCTGGCGGATCTGGAGGGCACATTTTCCCAGCACTAGAAACAATGAATCGTTTATCTAACGTGAAGAACGAGTTACATGTAATTGATACCTGTTTTATCACAGACGAAAGAGGCGCTCGATTTATACCAAATACAACGAAGAAACTGATAATATTAAAAACTATCACTGTAACCTTAAAATCTGTTTTGGCATATTTTAGTAATTTTTTTAAACTCTTATATATTTTTTATAAAATCCGTCCCAATATTTTGATCGGATTTGGCGGAATCACAACTATCATTCCAGCATTTGTTGCTTGGATTTTTGGTGTACGTATTTTCATACATGAACAAAACGCAATTATAGGAAAAGCTAATAGGTTTATATTAAAATACTTCAATGCTAAATGTTTCTTGTCTTTCAAAAATACAAAAGGAATATCTGATATGAGATTGGCGTCTTATATAAATTTTCCTGTAAGATCAAATATAAAACAAAAAGATGCAATAATAGATTATGCCACCAAAAATGAAATAGGTATTTTGATAATTGCCGGAAGTCAAGGAGCTGATTTTTTCGACAATAATATTCCAAACATAATTTCAAAAGTATTTTCTGAAAATCCTAATATCCTATCTTCTATAAGGATCAAAATTTACGAACAGGTGCATATTGAAAATCGAGAAAAGGTCAAAAATATTTACTCTAAATTAGGTATTGACGTTGAAATACAAACTTTTTTTGATAACATAGACGAATACATTTCAAAGAGTGATTTAATGATCGCAAGAGCTGGAGCTAGCACAATATTTGAAATACTGTCCTCAAAAATACCAAGTATATTAATACCTCTTAAAAATTCTGCTGACAATCATCAATATCTTAACGCTGTGGAATTCTCAAAAATTCAAACAAAAATACAATTCATTGAAGAAGATGCAATTGGTAACTTATGTGATATGCTAAAAGAGGTATTTACATCTAAAAAATTGTTAATTGATGCGCAAAAGGAACTGCTAAATTTTAAAAGTAATATAAACTCAAACATAGAACAAAATGTTTTAAAGGTGTTGTAACAAATGATTAATGATCTTAATGAAATTCTAAAAAGTAATGGCCTTGTACATATCTCTGGGATTGGAGGTATAGGAATGAGTGGGATTGCTATACTTTTAAAAAATTTAGGATTTAATATTCAAGGAAGTGATACTTGTTTTAATGCTAATATTTCTAAATTAGAATCTCTTGGAATTAAAATATTTTTAGATCAATCAGCGCAAAATCTATATGGTGTAAACATATTGATAAAATCAACTGCAGTGCCTCCATCAAATCCAGAAATAAAATATGCATCGGACAATAACATTTATATTATGTCCAGAGCCGAGGCACTGGAATTCTTAATGGCGAAAAAAATCTCAATTGCTGTAACGGGTGCACATGGAAAAACAACTACATCTGCTATGATGGCATCCTTACTTCTACATGCGAAAAAAGATCCATCCGTCCTTGTTGGTGGAATATTGAATGGAATCGGAACGAATGCTATTTCTGGAAAAAGTAATATCTTTGTAGCTGAATCTGATGAGTCTGATGGAACAATGAACAGCCTAACGCCAACATATTCAATCGTGACAAACATTGATCACGAGCATATGGATTATTACAAAACTTACGATCACTTAAAAGAATGTTTTGCAAATTTTATATCAAAGACAACACAAATATCGTATGTTTTCAGAGATCAACCTGAATTATATGAATTATCGAAAACCATAAACCATGTCGTATATTATGGAGAACATGAAAATGCTGATATACGACTTTTAAATTACAGTATGTCCAGTCATGGATCAGTATTTGATTTTGCAATTCATGATCAAATTTACAGCAATTATAAATTATCAAGACTTGGAAAACATAATATTTTAAATGCACTCCCTGTAATTGCGCTTGCAAAAGAACTCAACATAGATGATTCTATTATCAGAGAATCCTTGGAAAAATTTGCAGGAGTTGCTCGTAGATTTTCAATAATCCCAAACGATCTTGGAATTACGATCGTTGACGATTACGCCCACCATCCAAGCGAAATTAAGGCCGTACTGGAAACTGCGAAACTTGTAACAAAAGGTAGAGTTTTTGCTGTCATACAACTTCATAGATTTTCAAGATTTAATAACCTGTTTAATGATTTCTGCAAAATTGCTTCTATCCCTGATTATTCATATTTTACGTCAATTTATGCAGCAGGAGAACATGAAATTCAAGGATTATCCCATTACAATTTAATAGCAAATGTAAGAAATTCTGGGTTTAGCAATATAGACGACGCTGCAAACGTGATTGATCTTTCAAGCAAGATCGCTTCTAAAATTACCAGAGGTGACACTGTAATATTTTTGGGAGCTGGCAATATAACAAAATGGGCCGCAGAATTTCCTGCATTTTTAAAATCTGAACTTGGGGAAAATGCTTTGCATGCATAAAAATCTTGATAAAAAGTAAAAAAAAATGTATAATTCATGTAGTGGTTTTGTTTTTTATATTTTTGTTATATAATTAGGACAATTGAGAATGAATTTAGATAAGGAAGCCATAACTCTTCTTGCACAAATCTTGAAAGAAACTGGACTTAGTGAGATAGAGTACGAAAGAGACAATCTCAGGATAAAGGTCTCTTCTAAGCAAGGATATATCCCTGCGGGTCAGGTTGTATATTCGGAAAATTACAATGCTGGTATGTTGAATGGAACGACTAATTTTCCTGTTGCTCAGCCATCTGCAATACCTGTTCAGAATGTGATGCAGGAACAAAATTCTGAGGACAATGTTGTTGATTTTAACAAGTCCAATCCTAATGCTGTAAAATCTCCAATGGTCGGCACCGTGTATTTATCACCTTCGCCAAACGAACCTACTTTTGTGAAAGTTGGGGACCCTGTGAAAAAAGGGCAAACCCTTTTAATCATCGAGGCGATGAAGGTGTTGAATATGATAAAATCGCCAAGAGACGGTGTTGTGAAAAAAATCTTGGTAAATAACGAAGATCCTGTTGAATATGATCAGCCATTGGTAATAGTTGATTAGTTTTTATTTTTCTCTTTTTGGTATTTTGGATTATTGGTATGTTGTTCAGAAAAATACTTATCGCAAATCGTGGAGAAATCGCGTTGCGTGTTCTAAGAGCTTGTAAAGACCTTGGAATTAAGACTGTTACTGTATACTCCACTGCTGATGCTTACTCTAAACATGTTTTATTGTCTGATGAGAGTGTTTGTATAGGTCCCCCTGCCTCTAAAAACAGTTATCTGAATATGCAATCGATCGTTTCTGCCGCTGTTATTACTGGTGTTGACGCTATACATCCTGGAATTGGCTTCTTAAGCGAGAATGTTGATTTCGTTAATATAGTAAAAGAACATGGATTGCAATTTATAGGACCATCTGCACATGATATGGAATTAATGGGGGATAAAGCACGCGCAAAAGAAACAGTAAAAACTTTCGGAATTCCTGTTGTTCCAGGATCAGATGGAGAAGTCAAATCTGTTGAAGAAGGTGTTAAAATTGCATCTGAAATCGGATTTCCTGTTCTTATAAAATCTGTCGGAGGTGGCGGAGGAAAAGGTATACAAGTCGCTCACAATGAACAAGAATTCCGTGAGCTATTCAGTATTGCAAAAACAGAAGCTGGAAATGCATTTGGGAATGATGCGCTTTATGTAGAAAAATTTCTGAAAAACCCAAGACATATAGAAGTTCAAGTGCTGGCTGATGGATATGGAAATGTCGTACACCTCGGGGAGAGAGATTGTTCTATACAAAGACGCAGACAAAAAGTGTTCGAAGAAACCCGCTGTCCTATTTTGACTGATGCTCAGCGTGAGGAATTATATTCCGTTGTCACGAATGCGATCAAAAAAATTGGGTATCTCGGCGTTGGAACGTTGGAATTCTTGTATGAAGACGGAAAATTTTACTTTATCGAAATGAATACCAGACTTCAAATTGAACACACTATAAGTGAAGAAATCACTGGTATCGATTTGGTAAAGGAACAAATCCTGGTCGCATCAGGGGAAAAATTATCATTCACACAAGATCAAATTAAATTCGATGGACACGTTATTGAGTGTAGAATAAATGCTGAAAACCCAGAAACCTTTATCCCATCGCCTGGATTAATTCAAAATTATCATCAACCTGGCGGAATAGGTGTAAGGGTCGATGCGAATGTGTACAGTGGATACAGGATTCCTCCATATTATGATAGTTTGATAGCAAAATTGATAGTGAAAGGAAAAGATAGGAAGGAGTGTTTAATGCGAACATCAAGGGCTCTTTCTGAATTTTTGATCGAAGGTATTGATACATTGATACCATTCCACCAAAAACTTATAGAAAGACCAGAAATACAAAACGCTGATTATAACATTAACACTCTTGATAAGATTATCGCTTCTGAAAAAAATAATTAAATTTTTTCTTTTTTAATATTTTATTTACTTTTCTGTACGAAACTTCGTATATGAAAAAGTTCCTTTTATTTATCCTTTTGTATACAAATATCTTTCAAGGTAGTCTTACCAAAAATACGAATTTAATACAGCTAAAAAATAACGATAAATATTTTTTAAAATACTGTATCACTGAAAATGATATAACTCATCATAATATTACTGTAAATGGCAAAAATACTGATACGCTGGCAAAATGCTTGTTTAAAAAAATTAAAGACATTATTACAGAAACTTTTCCTAAAACTGATTATTACGTAAATCATATAACATTAGAAGATATAAAAAACTTTGCAGATAATCTTAACATAAAATACGGTGCACACCACATTAATTCGATATCATGCGATCTTATGACTATAAAAAAAGTAATAGGGATAGAACCTTTCTTTATTACAAAAGCAATAATTTCTAACCTAAGTGTGAACCATTATCCTTCTATTCCGGGATTTTTTATTTTTCTGACAATGCTTTGAACGACGCCTCTACCTTATTTTTTAATTATAAAAAGATACCCCAAAGTCGATAATAAAACAAATATCATCGTATCAACAATTATATCTTTTGGTATTCCACAAATTGCATAAATCACATATCCAAAACTTATTATAATCGCCAGTATGAAAAGCGTTAAATGCAGCTTAGATTTAAAAGTATCTCTATTATCTGTAAGTGCCAATATCAAAGCGGACGATATGGAATAAATATAAGGAATCACGACCATAAAACAAGAAAGCTCCACGATAAAATTAAATTGTTCTAACGTACTTTTGGTATAATTCCACAAAAAAGTTACCGACATAACAATACCGCCTATAATCAAACTTGCAACCGGAATACCTGACTTATTTACTTTTTGAAAAATCTTTGGGAAAATGTGGTACTCTGCCGCAGATTTCGGAAGGTACCCTTGTATCATCACCCAACCATTCAAAGTTCCAACAATAGTTATCGCACCAAAAATCAGCATCAAAGTTGCATACGGTTCACCAAAGATCTTTAACGTTGCATCAACAAAAGGAGCCTTGGAAGACGCTAATACTTGTTGATCTAAAGTCGACATTATCGTTGCACTTCCAATAATGTATATTGCTGCTGTTATCAATACCCCAACTGTGATAGCAATCGGAATCACTCGTGATGGGTGCCTAACCTCTGCGGCAGGAATCGTTGCCGACTCTATCCCGACAAATCCCCATAATGTCAATGCAACTGTTTTCGAAATAGAATTCCACGGCGTTTCAACAGAATCTAAAGAAGAAATAACAGATAAATCAAAATAAAATGCCCCGCAAACCACAAAAAGTATGATAGGAATAATTTTCAATATGGTTATCAAAATTTGCACTTTTTCAAAACATTTTATACTAATCATATTAATCGCGGTAAATCCCCATATTATAGCCATTCCAATGAACATGTGATCTGTCTTAGAAAAACTATCAAACCTTAATGATAAATATGCAATACCTGTCACCACAAGTACAACATTACTAATGCAACTGAACAGCCAATAACACCAAGCAACTTGAAACCCTATAAAATCACCAAATACTTTTTTTGCAAAAACCAGTGGTCCACCAGATTCTGGAACCCATGAACTCAACTTGGTAAAGATAAAACCTAAAGAAATTGCCCCTAAACAAGTAATAAACCACCCGATGAAAGAATATCTACCGTATAAAGATAAAGCCGCTGGAAGCATCAAAACTCCTGACCCTATCATATTTCCAGCAACTAAACATATTGTTGAAAAAATACCCATCTTGGAAGCATTTTTACTGATCGGTTTATCCATGTTAATTCATAAAAACAGATAGAGGATTTTAACTTATTTTACGCTAAAAATCAATGTTACCAAGCATTCCAAAAAATCATTTAAAAAATTGGCACAATAATTGCAGATATTAATTTAAGAAAAATTGCAGGTAAATATGATATATACAAGTAGTAATTTTGAAAATCTTCAATTGATAGCGAATGATTATGCTTCTGACAATATGTCCTATCAAAAACCTGAAAATGATAATAATTTAAGAAATGTTAAAAATACAAAAAATGTTGAAAACAAAACATCCATAGACTACAAAAAAGAAGCTGGAAAAAAATTTAAAGAAGAATTGAAGAATAAATCCCCTCAACAAACAACAAAATCTAAAAATCCTTCTGTCAATGTACAAAATAATAAAAATATTAAAGATCAGCAAAAACAACAAATTGATAAAACCATGGAAAAACAATTTGATACAGAAATCGATACAGATGTTTCTGATATAAGTATTTTCAACATCGATAATTTGCTGGCTGTTCAATCAACAATTGAAGAAAACCCAGAAATTACCCCTATCGATAATAATATGATAAATTCCGAATCTATTTCACCAAACAATACCGAGATGTTGCCGCAAGAATTGGATCAAAGTCTACCCAATAATAATCCTCATACAAAGCAAGATGTCAAAATGGTTTTACCTGAAAATAATAACAACGATAAAACAGTAACACAACAAAAAGCACATAAAATATTACCGGAAAATGTAAACAATACTGTTGAAATACAAGAAGATCATGTTCAAAGTGATGACGTGCAAAATACAACCGATGAACTTACGGATCAAGAACCTACAGAGAATATCGTAAATCAGACTCAAACTGATAATCAAAATTTACCCCAAAATCAATTAAATCAGAATCTTAATCAAGAACATAAACACGATAATCAAAATGATCCTGATAGTTCCAATGACATAAATGAGAATTCCAGTGATGTTTCTAGTATGGATACAGATATAAATAATAACACTCAAAAATCCTCCATACACGAACTACAGGCTAAAAAAACTGACAAAATTGAACCTTCCAAAAAAGATGAACAAAGTAATAACCTCAACTCGACACATGCATCTACAACTTCAACGTCTGCAACATTAGATTTAAATGAGAATAAAAATATCGAGAATACGCAAAAATTGAACAATATCGAGATTCAAAAATCCATTGCGAATCAAACGAAAACAAGTATCGTTGAATGCATAACAAAAGGACAAAACTCGTTTGAATTCCAACTCAATCCAAAAGATCTGGGTACAGTAAAACTGACAATTGATTTTCTGCGCGACAAGTCGATAAAAATTAATATCGAAACAACAACATCAAATGCAATTGACGCTATACGACAAGAAACTATTTCAATTGAAAATACTGTAAAAGAATTGGGATTCGAACTGAATAACGGTTCATTAACTTTTTCGTTCAAGGATCAGTCAAAAGAACAGCAAAATTTTGATAATAATTTCTCTCAACAAAAAAGAGAACAAAGTGACGATATTCAACCTAAAGTATACCAATCAAAAAGATATATTAACATCATAAACAACTCTAATGTGGACATGATTGTATAAAGGAAAGGAGGATAAATGACATTAACAGCTAATGAAATGAGAATGAAGGCACAAAGGCAAAGCACAGCAATTGACCTTTATTTATTGCAAGATGCGAAAGCAAAAAAAGATGATAAACTTTACCAACAAAGGTTTCAAGAAGTTCTTGCAAAAGCTCAAGCCGGAGATGAAGGCGCAAGAAGAAATTTGGTTGCTATGCGCCAAAAAAGAGCAATGTTTGAACCTGAGGATTTATTACAACTTGTAATATCTCATGCGAAAAATCTTGATCCTACAAGTGAGAATCAACAAGATTTCATCGGACCTATTATGGCCATCACAAATATTTTTATAAATCAAGAAAACGGTGATATCCAAAAAGCTGGAAATTCAACTTTGCAGAACATCGAAACAATAATTGCAACAAACTCCATTGGCGAGGAAAAATTGTTTAATACAAATGAATTCTACTATGATGGAAAAACCACTCCTCAAATTATAATTAATTCGGATTACACAACAGACGGAGTGTATGCAGAAATAAAACAATTTAATCCATCCGACAGAAAGGAACACTTGGTCGCAAGTGCGGATCTAGGCCAGATTTACCCTGGTAAAATAAATGTATCGGATAAAATCTTCACAGATTACGTAAAAGGAGATTTGAATAACGGAAAATATTCATTACACTTTTTAAATCAAAATGGTGATCCTATCGACCTGAAACCAAGAATAGGACAAAAACTTGCATCTTACAATTTCAAAGAAGGTACTGTCGAAACAGAAGGCGGAATTGTAAGAAATATTTCGGATATAGCAAAATAAAAATAAGGAGAAATTATGCCAAACTTTACAACATCATCAACAACAACGACTTTGATAAAATCCATGGAGGTCAACGCATCTAACCTTGGAAAAGCTTCTGCAAACGGTTCTGCTGAAGACTTAAACTTTTTCAAAACCCTTGAAATGGGAAAAAATGTGATTTCCACGGGAATCAAATTAAACAGAATATTAAACGTTGCAAAACAGGGAACCCCTGAACACGTAGATAACGACCTTGCAATGATGATTGGGGATGGAGGATTTTTCGCTGTTACTGATACTTCTGACACGGATGATACATCCTTAAAATACACAAGATCAGGATATTTTCAATTCGATAAAGATGGCAATTTGAAAAACTCTGAAGGATTGTATTTAAGAATTGCAAAACTCAATGGTGCAACTGATACGACAAATTTCATACAAAATAATATTGACGCTGGAGATTTGGTCGCACTTAATAAAAATGACTTAACATCAAGTTTAAAAGAAACGTCAGAAATCAACCTTAATTTCACATTACCTTTACCTAAAATAGGCGATCCGATTGTTAAGAATGAATTTACAAAACAATTCTCTGCATTCGACAAAGTGGGACAAGCACACTCAATCAACTTATCGTTCCAGCGTGACCCTGAGAATAACAAAAAATGGAAAGTGTATTTACGTTCTAACGAAAATATCGAAATTAAAGACAATAAGAATAATATGGTTTTCGTGCAAGACAAGGAAAAACTTAATGATCCTTTGATGGATACAGCTGCCCCATTCGAAATAGAATTCGATAACGAAGGAAAATTATTAAAAGTCTCAAAATTAAACCAAGTCCCTGTTGAAAAAACAATCAACAAAACAGACGCAAAAGGTGAAGTATACTACCTTGCTGAAAATGGAAACTACTACACATCAATAACTTTGCCACAAAACACACAATTCAAACAAGCAACAGACGACGCTGGAAATCTTCTTTGGGAAGGTGCAGATGGAAACGGATATTTGAATGAAGCCGACGCAAAAGCATCTGGCACAACTTTGAAATATGCCACAAATGAAGACAACAGCATACAAACAGAGCAGGTTTTAAACCAAGACGGCAAAGGCCTTTGGAAAGCTGACGACGGAAATACATATTCTGAAGATGCACTCCCTGTTGGAATTAATTTTTCTGCTCTAAAAGATGAAGGCGGAAACATATTGTATCACACAACAGATGGAGGTATCATGACCCTTGCTGATGCAAAAGACCAAGGGAAAACCATTGCGAATGCAACCAAAAATGTCAACGGCGCAGATGAAACTCTTTTCGTAAGCAAAGACGACCCAACAAAATATTACACAAAAGATGAAGCTGTCGCTGAAAACATTGAACTCGCACAGGCATCAACCAAAGATGGAAAATTACTCTGGCAAGCAGATAATGGAAAAAGCTATATTGATGAAGATGCAGCAAACGCTGACGGAGCTCACCTAATTCAATTACAAGATGGTAACAATGATCCTTTATTTGTCGCAGTGGATGGCACATACATTACCACAGCAGATGCCACTGCAAACGGCATAGAACTTTCACAAGCAACCAAAGGTGGCGAAAAGTTATGGCTCGCAACTGACGGTAACTACTACACCGAAACTGAAGCTGCCGCTGATCCCGCAATCATTTTTGAACAGGCAACAAAAGGTGGAGATAAATTATGGCTTGCAACCGATGGTAACCATTACACAGAAACAGAAGCTGCCGCTGATCCTGCCATCGTTTTTGAAAAAGCAATGAAAAACGGAGCTGAACTTTTTGAAGCAACAGATGGAAAAACTTACACCACTGCAGAAGCCGCTGCTAACCCAGCTATCACGCTTAAAACTCAAACTGTCCAAAAGCAAGACCAAGATGGAAACTTACTTTGGGAAGCTGATGATGGTAACGCTTACAAAGATGATACTGATGCAACTGCTGCTGGTACAACTTTGAAAAAAGATGGTTTGGGTGCAAACGTTCCAGCAACCGAACAAGTAAATGTTAATGCAAAAGTCCAAGCAAATGTTATTGCGCCACAAAAAGCATTTGAAAAATCTTATGCTGCAGCCATGGCAACAGCAAAAGTTCCGTTAATGCAAAATGTGAAAATCCCTCACAAAATCGCCTCGACGGAAACCGTGAACACATTCGATTGGGAAGCCTCTACCATTATCGACGCATCGAACAAAGACAAAATCGTCAATGGCAAGACAGCCCTGACCTTCACATGGGCTGATGGAGGCGTCACAACATCCGACTTCTTTTTTGGAGAACCTTTGAAAAACAATAACACAAAAGGTTTATCAACAAAATCCTCATCATTCAGCGGAGAAATCGCGCAAAATGGAAATGCAATCGGGCAATTCCAATCGCTCAGCATCTCGAACACAGGCGTGATCACGGTTATTTATGACAACGGATTAACAAGCGATTACGCAAAAATCCCAGTCGTGCAATTCAACGCACCAAACGCCCTAACCGCTATTTCTGACAACGCATACATCCAAACTCACGACAGCGGATCCCCTAGGTTAATGGATGGAAAAATCATCACCGGAGTCGTTGAAAAATCCTCAGTCGACCAGATCAGAAACATCATCGAGGCAAACAACACGCAGAAAACCGTCGGGTTCGTCATGAAAGCGTACGCAAAACAAAACGAAGTCGAGGACATGATCCTGAAAACACTATAATAATCCGGGGTGGCACGCCCTGCAGGATTCGAACCTGCGACACTCGGCTTAGAAGGCCGATGCTCTATCCAGCTGAGCTAAGAGCGCAAAAAACAACCACACGGAAATTATACGTATTCCTCTTCCTTTTTTCAAGGATTTTATTGCGAGGCTGCTAACCTATTTTTAACATCTTTGTGCCATAATTACTTATCATGCAAAAAAATTTTGTAAAAAAGATCTTCATGATCATTATCTCTGGGATGTTGATTTTGAATATCGAATCTTCTAGTGATAACACATCACCAACCTCAACTGAAGACAAACAGACAAATGATTCTCAAAAACCACATTCAAGACACAATTCCGATGAAGCACTTGCTGGGAATGATGATAAAAAACAAAAAGTTGAAGAATCCTCTTTAAACTTCAGTATCACAAAAAATAATCTACATAAAAAGTTTTTATCAGAATTGCCCATGACCACATTCTCAATACCAATACAAGAAATTAGAAGCATAATGCGTAATCATAACCACTTCGTGGGAAAATTTGACCTCGAAGAGGTAAAAGAGCAAGCTAGGACTCACATTACTGAAAAACATCCAAAATTTATAAAGACAAGAATAACGGAGGACAATAAGGAAGATACTACAAAACTATCATTTGATGATTTAATTAATGCCGCAGTTACAAGTAACATATGTTATATTTCCTTTGAAAAGAAGAAGAATAATATCTCTATAGATATTCTATTAAATATCAATGACCTCAAAACAAAAGAATTTTATACCCTCACATATGACGAACAATCGATTTTGTCAGAAAATAAAGAAGAACCGACAACTCTTTCGAGTGATGAATGCTTGGTTCTTAAAATAGTATTTAATAAATTGAAAAAAAACAGAAAGCGTAAATCACCAAAACAATACGCAAATAGATATAAAGGATACACGCTCAAAGCTATATATCCCTACACATACCCACAAAACAAACTCCCGGAACCCCCAAGAGAATCAGATACACCGTACAAATTCAGTTTTTTACCAGCTGAGATAAAAATCGAAAAAAACTAACACAATCTTAGTTTGTGTCAGATTGTTTCTCGCCTTTCTTATTCAATCGAACAGAGTGTTTCTTATGACGCATCCGTGTTCCAAATTTAATGATCTTCCTAACCATTTTCAAATTTACCCCCCATCCTTTTTCTTCTAACTGTAACAACCATTTGATATTGCGATGATTCTTTCCTCCCCAATTATCATTCCAATAACAGTTATGAATCAATGGATGAATCAAAATTTCTTTAAACTTATCGTAATCTTCAATATTTTTTTTCAAATCTCGCAACCATTGTTTATAGCCACCTTTTTGGGAATATTTACAATACATCATTGCATCATCCGTTTTGCATAATGTGATTGTACAAGTTGCAGGAACCATATAAAACGAATCCGGTGTATTTTCCTTGCTCTCCAACGATTCCGAACCCCCTAAAGAGGCAAGAGAGCCGGAAGAATCATGCAACGTTTCGATAACCTCTTGGGATAAGCCAGAACTTGAACTCTCACCCAATTTTTCAGCGATAGATTGATCCTGGCTTGCAACACATCCAAAAATCCAAAGTGTTAAAAAATATGCTTTTTTCATTATTACCTCCCATCGGTATTATTGTACAAATTAATAACACTTTTTTCAAGGATTTTATTGCGAGGCCTGAGGATCTTTGTCACCCAGGCATTTCGCGCAAAAGCTATTCGAAAATTTGACTGCCTCATCCATGCTATGCGTGAGTTTTCCGTACAAATTCTCGTGCTTGTAATCTATGTGGTCCAAATACTGGTACGTATAATCCGTAAGGTTCGTAAGCACCACCGGAATCCCGGATTTCTGGACCACCTGGCGAATCAATCGCGCACCAGTGGCATCAATCAGCGGTACATGTTCGAAATTCAGGATCAGCACACGTTCATCACCGACACGTTTCAAAACGTTATCCACCGCAGGCGCAACCCAGAAAAACAAGGGACCATTGATATTCACACAATGCACGCCATACTTCGAAGGGTCACCCCCCTCAAACCGGTTCGAAATCTCGGAAATATTAATCTCCGTCTTTTCAAGCAACCTGTGCACAAAAAGTAACATTGCCGTAATCACGCCAATCTCAACCGCCACCGTGATATCCACCACAACCGTCAAAATGAAGGTCACGAGAAACACCAACGAATCACTCTTTGACGCCCTGAAAATATACGTACATTGGCGGAAACCAATCATATTCCAAGCAATCGTCAACAGCATCCCGGCAAGACACGCAAGCGGAATAAACTTCATATAATCCATGAAAAAGCACATAAAGCTTAACACGAACAACGACTGAAAAATTCCAGACAGCGGCGAAACGGCACCTGCCTTAATATTTGCAGCAGTCCTTGCAAGTGCCCCAGTCGATGGCACGCCACCAAACAGCGCAGCCACAATATTCGCCATTCCTTGCCCAATCAACTCAGCATCTGATTTATGCTTTGTCAACGTCAAGCCATCCGCAATCGTCGCACACAGCAACGACTCTATCCCCGACAAAAAAGCAATCGTCAGGGCAGACGGCAGCAAGGTCTTTACCAATTTAAAATTCACCTCTGGTAAAGAAAAGTGCAACCCATTCCATTTTAAATCTGCAAATCGTGTCCCAATTGTATCAAAATATTCAGGGAACCAAAACGTTGCACCAACACCAATCGCAATCGCGATCAGAAATCTTGGGGTAGTTTGGCCTAAATTTTTGTAATAAAAAAATCATGCCAGCCAAACCAAAGGCTAAGACGAAAGTTGCAACAGACATATCGTCAATATGTTGTCACACGAATTGAATTCGGCCCCAAAAACCCCCCGAATTATCCTCAGCAACAATGCCAAACAGGTCATGTAATTGCGTGGACAAAAGTGTCACACCAATCCCGGCTGTAAAACCCGCCGTCACAGTGTACGGCATATATTGGATTATTTTTCCAATCCTTAAAAAACCTGCTATCATCAAAAAACAGCCAGCCATCAAGCTTGCAACCAACAAGCCATTGACCCCATGCACAGCGACAATGTTAAATATAATCACAACAAAAGCGCCCGTAGGTCCACCAATCTGGAACTTGCATCCACCAAAAATAGATGTGAATGCCCCAGCAACAACCGCGGTAATAAGCCCCTTTTCCGGGGACACACCAGATGCAATCGCCAACGCCATCGCAAGTGGAAAAGAAATGATCGCCACAATAAAACCGGCATATAAATCCTTTGCAATATTTTGCACAGTATACTTTTCAGGATCCATTATTTGTGGTCTGATCGCACAAAAATACTCCCTCGCTTTATCTAAACGCATTTTAATTTTTCCAAAAACTCGAACTAAAAAGGTACCTATTATATCATATTTTGATATTTATGTCAAGCGTTTTTGAAAAAAATTTTTCTCCGGAGTTAATATATTTTTAACATAAAAAAATAAAAAATGAATTATAGGTTTATTTTCGAGGCAATTAAATCCTGGAACTTTCTAACCCCATAAATCTTTATAAATGAACCAATTTTTGGTCCTTCTTTACTTCCGAATAACACCTCGTAAATGCAGGCAAACCAAGCCTTTAAGTTATCTTCAAAGTATTTTTTTCCAACCTCAAAAACAACATTTTGCAGATCCGCCGCAGTCTCACGATCATCGCATGCATCAAGTTCAGTAAACAAATCCTTTAACGCATTCGATTCAACATCGGTCGGGGCGCGGAAACTCTTTGTCGGCTTCACAAATTTTTGATAATACTTCACACTCGATTCGACAAGCTCCTCCAGCATTTTATCACGCCTGTAATTCGGGTCGAAATACTTCTCCAAAAATCCCCACATAATATCGCTATTCTCGGCCGAAGCAGCACTTGCGAGATTGATCAGCAAATTATACGTAATATCAAAAGTCTTCACAGGCACAACACCGTGATGAATATGCCAACAAGGATTATCCTTTGACAGGTTCGTTTCATATCGATCGAGATTTGAAAGGTATTCATCCACCTGGCGCGGAATCACGTTAAACGCCAATTTCTTCGCAGCCTTTGGAGTTTGGAACATGTAATTTGCCAAGCTTTCTTTCGGTGCAAAATCCAACCAATCATCAAGCGAAATGCCGTTTCCTTTCGATTTCGAAATTTTCTTACCATCGTTATCCAAAAACAATTCGTAAAAGAAAGTCTCTGGCCCTTCGGATCCCAAAACGCGACATATTTTTTTCGACAATTTTGCAGAATCGATCAAATCCTTACCAAACATCTCGTAATCCACTTTCAGTACATGCCAACGCATTGCCCAATCGACCTTCCATTGAAGCTTACAATTTCCGCCAGTGACAGGCACCTCGACAAATTTTCCTTCGTGATCCTTAAACACAACCGTTCCAGCATCCACGTCGTATTTTTCCATCGCAACCTGCATCACCTCGTTCGTTACAGGGTGAATCGGCAAGAACGGACTGTAGGTCGAGGACCGCTCCTCCCTTAATGACGGTAACATGATCTCGAGAATTTCCTCGTGATGCTTTAAGATTTTCAAAAGCGCCTCATCAAAAAAGCCACTTTGATACATCGCCGTTGAACTTATGAATTGGTAATCAAACCCAAACTGATCAAGGAATTCCCGCAGTTTGCTGTTGTTATGCTCACCAAAACTTTGATGACATCCAAACGGATCAGGCACCGATGTCAGCGGACGATTCAGGTTTGCGGCAAGCAATTCCTTATTCGGAACGTTGTCCGGCACCTTACGAAGGCCATCCATATCATCCGAAAACGAGATCAAACGAGTCTTGCGGCCAGGGTACAGATACTCAAACGCGCGCCTCACAAACGTTGTCCGCAAATTTTCACCAAACGTGCCGATGTGCGGAAGCCCAGACGGACCATACCCAGTCTCGAACGTTATCACGTCACTTTTGCGGTTTTGCAACTTTCTCGCCTCCTCAAAAGGCCAAGATTTTAAATTTTCATTATCACAATTATTTTTAATTTCACTATCAAACATAAATCCTCCTTAAAAAAATAAGATTAATTTTTTCTAAAAAACAGACCACCCGAAGTGATCGAAAATGTCACGAAAACATTATCGTTTTCGAAATTCGTTATTGCGACGATACATGAATACTGATGATTATTTTTTTATTGTATCACAAAAGTTTTCAAATGTCAAGTACTTTTTTAAATTTTTTTAAGATTTTTTTAAAATTTGTGATGAAGCGAGGAATTCTGTGGGTTTGAGAATGATTTTCTGGATCGAGTATGTTTATAGAGGCTGGTGCGTAATTTTTAAAATTGTTCCTTAACCTCAAGCGCGGTTGTATGTAGACGTGAGGATGTTATATAGGTTGCGCCAAGATTTTATGGTGAGTACCAGAACCATGGAGAGGTGAAGTTGTATTGCTATACTCTTTCTAATAACGAGTGTAAAATCCGAAGTCGAAGGCAGAGGCAGATTTCTTTGGCGAAAAGCGAAGTTGTATAGAAATTCTAATTCTCGTGCGACTGATCAGTTTTCGGGATTTGACACGAACGCGAAAGTGTAAAAACTTTCTCGTTCCATTAGTAAAACAATTGTAGTAAAGACCGCGTGGGGTGTTCCCGTGCCCTCTTTGCTACAAGGAGTGCCTGTATTATGCATTGAAAAATAAAAAATGTCAAATATTATTTGTTGCTGCAAGTTTGGTCATGAATTTTGGTGCTGGTGTGCGCTGTAAAAACTTTCACCTCTATGCAAAATGTCAATAATTTTTTGTCAAAATTAACCATTATTTAACCATTTTGTGGTAAAGTAAACATAATAGGATTTTGTCCTATGTTTTTTAATAGAGGAAACACAATGAAGAAAATATTATTATTAAGTGCATTGTTTGGCGGATTCGTTTTGAACAATGGATATTGTTATGATGCAAAAGATGAATATTACGAACCATTCCTACAAAAGACAGAAGAATCAATAGATCAAAATCAAAGGAATCTGCGAAAAATTGGGACTAGTATTTTGCAACATAGAATGAAAGCAGGAAAATATAGAGGACAAAGAATAAGCGAGTTGCTATCTAGAAACTTGGTCAAAAATGATGCCGCAAATGTTATAAATGAACTTAGCCCAAGCGGTTTTTTGTCAGGTTTGTTAAATAAGTTTTCTCAAGTGAAAATAGAGGGCTCTACTATCACTCTTGTAACGAAAGATGGCCATAATATAACAGTACAACTAGAAGGTAAATCAGCTTATAAAATTAAAGGATACGGAAGGGAGGTATGTGTTTTTGATGATGATCTCTCAAAATAATATAAAAAGTATTAACCTTTCTTTAATTTTTTCATTTTACAATTTATAGACTTTATTCAGAGTAGTATTTAATGAAGTTAAATATTCTTGCTGTAAGTTTTTTCGTAATCGCATGTCATTATCCAGAAAATTTTTTACAAAGTGAAGCAAACTCGACCAACACGGTGTATAACGATATGATCTATACCAACGTAAAGCAAGATTTTGATGAAATACTAGACACTTGCTGGGACGAACACCTTGTGAGAAGATCTTTTATATGTTACGCCAAACATAATATCCCGTATACCGAGCGATATTTAACCGAAATAACCCCATGTTATTTAGAGCAATTGATATTCGAATTTCGGTCTCTTCTTAATAATTTCAGACATGATAGCCCTATCGAAGATACATTGCTTTTCGCCAACAAAACCTATGATTTAAAACTTAAATGCTATATAGAAATGGATTATACTGTAAAAACTTTTAGATAATTTGTCAAAATTAACCATTATTTTACTATTTTGTGGTAAAGTAAACATAATAGGATTTTGTCCTATGTTTTTTAATAGAGGAAACACAATGAAGAAAATATTATTATTAAGTGCATTGTTTGGCGGATTCGCTTTAAACAATGGATATTGTTTTGATGAAGAGCATAAAATTACTAGGAACACTATAAACAACACGTATAACGAATCCGGTCTTAAAAGTTTTGTAAAAGATCTTTTGAATTCCACAATTGATGGAAAAAGAGTTGTTGATTTGTTACATCAAAAAAAAAACTTGATGTTAGTATGCTAAAAAAATCTGCGATGATTCCATGCGCAGCACGACCTTATCGGTATCGGATAATGTTATAATGTTTGATACACCTATTATAACATATAGAACGTTATATAACAGAATAAAAATCACATTAGACACTGGTAAATTATCTGATAATGTATTGATCGACAGACTTGACGAAGATGGAGACCCAAAGTTTAGTACCTATGTTACAGTACTTCCTTCTGGAGGGATCAAAGAAGCTTTCGGTGATGCAACAACTTTTGAACAACGAAATCAATTCAAAAAAGGAATAAAAGCCGTAAAACAACACAAACAAGCAATAATACAAAAAATGAAATCTTTATGGTCGAACAAAAAAATGTAATAAAAGAAATAGAATATTTCTTTGCTGATCAAGCTAAAAGAGCTACCTCTCCTGATAGGTTTAGGAATTGTTTGAAAAAATTTGCGCTTTGGTTTATAAAAGTTCAAAAAACATTAGGTGGAGATTTTTGGTTAGAAGGCCTGAAACTGGTAAAATGCGTACAGAACTCTGATTTCTACGGAGATTTCAATTCTACCAAAATTATATTCCGTTGTGGAAAAAAGATCCCTCCTATTATAATAAAAATAAATGCAAAAGACGGTAGCGTCATATGTGGATTTAGTAAAAACTTGAATCAACTAAATTTGGGATTTGATCAATTATCAAACATGTACAATGCCGCAATACTCGTGAAATCAAATGTTTTTGATAAATTCCTTGAAGAACAGTGCGGAAATGATTTATCAAAACTTGATCCTGCAAACGTTGACACATCTGGACTCGATTCTGATGCATCAGATGGTATGAAAATTGACAACCCAGAAATTATGTAACACGATTATATTAACACAGGAATCTCTTTTTTCCTTTATTTTCCAACTCTGATTGTGTATTGATTAATAGTAAAAAGACCTGGCATTGAGCTACTCTCCCGTGCCTTAAGACACAGTACCATCGCCGCTGAGGGCTTTCGCTTTCCAGTT
>CASESI010000015.1 GCA_949290705.1 uncultured Holosporaceae bacterium
AAAAAACATCTAAAAAAGAGCATATTAAAGCTAAAAATACCCAATTAGCTGTAACGCGTGGTTTAAAGAAAAATGAGAATGGATATTTGGAAAATTATGTAAACAAAATAGCATCTAAATCTAAAGAAAAATTACATCAAGATGGTGAAGCAGTAAAACCTGCAATAGATTACGTAAAAAATAATCCAGTACAAAGCATAGGATATGCTGCTGGGGCTGTTGTTATGTCAACTGGTGCTGTAACAATAGCAAAAAAAACATACAACTTAATCTGTTATTGGCTAGGCTATTTGGGTTGGTAAAAAAATTGTAATCATTTCCTCTTTTCTTTAACTCCTTTTTTTCTTTTTTATTTATTTCTTGAGATATATTCCCAAATTCTATAAAATTATTCGTAATTTTTAGGTAAAACTTATGAAAAAGAAATTTATTTTGGTATCATCTTTGTTTTTTAGCATGTCTATTAACGAAGTATTTTCCGGAAATTTGTGTTATCCAACAAATAGTTTTTATAATTCATCTTCCATTAATGCGCAAAGCATATGCATAGTGCAACAAAATACAAGTGTGTACAATGAAGAAAGTGAATTTGAAATTCCAACTATTTCAACCAAAGGTCTTGAATGGAAAACTCCTAATGTTTCTGAATTAAGAAACCGAACACGTGAACACATGACAACATTAGATAAACTAGAAAAAGTGAATGCTATTCTGGATGGAGTAAATAATACTATTGATGAAATGCAAGATAAACAAAAAACGATGATTATCATGCAAAAAAAGCTTATACAAAACCAGCAACTATCAGATGCTCAATTCAACGCTACAATGCGGTATATTTCAGAAAGAGAATATCGGTTTCAAGAATTCTCTGAATCTCTCAAACAAGGATGTGAAGAGATAATAAAATCAACAGAAAGCTTCGCACAAAATATTACCGACAACTATTTACCTACTATTATAGAACAAATGAATGACTTAAAATCAAGAATATCAGTAGTCTATGAACAAGAGCGCAAATTTGCTAAAAAATTACTGGCTATTACATCAATTCCAAGCAAATTGTTCCAAGGTACGAGCTATTGCGTTTCTAGAGTCAAAGATTTTGCTGTCTCAATCTACCAAAATATGAAGAGTTTTATTACAAATTCCGTTACATCTTTAAGACAAAAAATTAATTAATTTTATTTTTCTTTATTTTGCTTTCTTATATGCGAAATATTTCTTACATTTGAATGATGTGGTTCAACTTCTTCATGCATATACATATTCCTGTACATCTCTTCTTTTTCCTCGACAGACCTTTCAGATTTTGCGAATGTTCCACCTTCATGATCATAGTATTCATCCTCACGAGCATAGCGTTTTATTTCTTCATCTGTCACTAATTTTTCTGAATTTTCTTCTTCTCTTTGATTTGCCTTTAGCTCTTCTTCATCATTAAAACCAAAAAACGATAAAGCCTTATCAAATATACTTTTCTCTTCTTCAGACAACACTTTTTTATTTGAATTTTCCTTTTCTTCCTCGGATGAATAATTTTCAGATTCCCTATTTTCTAATTCTTCTTCAAGATCTGTTCTATTAAGATAATCTTTTACTTCGTCCATATTTTTCGCAACCATAAGTTCAGAAGATTCAACCTCCCTATTTGAAACATACAGGTTTTTCGAATTATCATAAATTTTCGCCTCATAATTCACAGCATTACTAATTTTTTCATGATTCTTCATATGAGCCGCCTCAGCTTCTTCATAATACTCATGTGGAGCAATTTCTTTAAAAGTATTGATCATATCTTCATGCGAAAAGACAGCTTGAAGATCATTTTCAGGAATTTCATGGTGATTACGAATTGCTTCAACAATACCATTACAAAGCGACACAGCGTGACCTTTTTTGAATACCTCTCGTCCAACAAGATTATATCTCTCTTCATTTTTTAAAATTTTACGTTTATTCTCATCTTGCATAACATTTCTATAATCATCCAATGTAAATTTTTCACCTACATTGACTTTCTCCTGTAGGTTATCCATCTCTCTGTATGCATTTACCTTTTCCACAAAACGAGATGCTGTGTCAGGATCAGATTTTACGATATTCATCACATAAGAGTTAGAATTTAAAGAAACCATAACATCACGAGTTAAGTTATCACTTTTAAGAATTGTATTTATATCCTTTATCACGCTACGGTTGTTGAGTGTAGTATAGGATTTTTCATCCTCTTTTTTAAGGCGCTTCATAGCTGATTCATTTTCAAGAAGTGAATCCATCGCCCTATCAATCCTTTTCACATTACCTCTTTCAACAGCTGAATTGTATTTATCAACAAGTTTCATGGATTGTTTTTCATTCTCAAAATACCTAGCTAATTTTTTATCATTTTCTATAACGTGTTTGTTATCATCGATTTTATTAATCATTTCTCGAGATAATGTTTCATTATTTTGCATCGCATTTTGTAATTGAAATTTCAATGAACTATCTCTATTGCTTTGTTCAGTTGTTTTTTGCTCAACAACTATCTTCTTGCGACCAGATTTTTTTTCATTACTCTCAGGAACCGTTACATATTTCTCGAATACTGCCCTTTCTTTTGCATTTTTTTCTTTAATTCTAGTATCCGTATCAGATATATTTTTTGCCTGACCTATGTGATCAGCAACTGAAACACCGTAATGATCCTCGATCTCTCTGATTGTATCACCAGACAGCAAATTTTCAAGCTTTGCTTTTTGCAATTCTGTTAAACTATCACCTCTATCAACAGTTGATAAAATATCTTTTATATCAGAAATTGTTTCCTTTTCAATTGCGTCAGATTTCGAGCCATCGAGCTTTTTTAATGTATCTTTTAAGTTGTAAGTATCAACCTGTCTATCTGACCTTTTAATATTATATTCAGGAAAATAATTTATATGTGACGCAATATAACTACCTGCATAGGTTGTATAACTTGGTTTATCAAAATACACGTCATTCCTGTAACTTCGCCTGCCATTGTAACGATTATCGTTTTGCTTTATATAATTTTTTATTTTTCCTTTTACAGTTTTAGCCTTATCTTCATGCTCCACAGCAAGTTCGTGCAGATTATCAGATTTTGTAACAGCCATTTCTGATTCAAGAGTTGCCATTTTATTGACATCATCCACAATCTGAGTTTTTATAATATCAGAATGTTTTATTCCTTTCTCAGTAACTCCACCAACAACAACTGCTGCTGTTGCAAGACTGCTTGCAGTTTCTGGTAACCTATCGACGTAACTATTAAGTGTATCCTTTAAAGTATTTGCCTTACTAGCACTTAATCTCAATTCCTCTGCGCCCGTTGGAACTTTATCTTTTGAAACATTTTCCAAATCTTTATCAAGTAATGTAATATTAGTTTTTATATTATCGATTTCTTCTCGTTCAAAAATTATTTTTTCATCAGTAATACTTGAATAATCAAGTTCTGCATCCGCTGCATTCATAATGTAATTATCTTGTGAACTATCTTGACGAGATTCTGATTTTTCATTATTGCTAGAAGATTCTGTACCTGTATCCGAAGTTTGAGGTTTATTTACAGTATTATTCGTATCACTGCTACTACTTTGATTATTGTTATTCGTTAATACATCATCTCTCGAATTATTACCATTGTTTTGCTGATTATCATTCGTTCCTGAATCTTGTGATGATTGATTATTATTTTGCTCTGAACTATCGGAAGAATTTTTTTTGAATTTATTAACTAACGATTTTACACCATAAAAAAGCCCTGTCCCAACCGCTGCTGTCCCTGCAACTGCAGCAACACCAATACCTATTTTTTTCCATATACTGGAAGATGATGACTTTTCTTCATTTAGATTTGTAGCAATTCCACTATTTTCTGTATTTTCAATTACTGAATTATCTCTCAACTCCTCATTAGCAGATGTGCCATTTTCAAATTCAGACCCAGAATAATTTTCACTATAGTTTCCACCATTATTTGAAGAACCAACACTATTTGTACCACTATTGAATTTTTTACCTGCGCTATTGCTATCAGAATAAATTGATTTTTTTGTACTTTTCACCTTGTTGTACTTATTTCCAGCAATAGCAGCCATATTATCAGTTGAAGATTCAGATGTTCCATCCGCTTCCAACTCTTCTGAATACAACAATGATGCCAACAATAGAAGAAAATCCCTTTTTCTCATACAAAAATTTTATAAAAAATAAGTTAAAATTCGATAAAATCTCTGAAATTTTTATTTCAAAATAAAATCTCGAATAGCATCTGACAATTCAGACTCATGATTCAGGAAAAAATGCCCTGCTCTATCAATTTTTTTGTAGAGTACATTTTGAGAAGAATTTTGTAGTAATTCATCTGTAAATTGAACTGGCACAATATCGTCACACGTACCTTGTATGATAAGTCCATTTGTGTCTATTTTAGAAAAAGTTGAAAAATCAAACAAATTCGACGGTGGTGCTATCATGATGAATTTATCTATCATATTCTTTATAGAATCAAAAGCTTTTAAAAGTACATAACACCCAAATGAAAATCCAACCACATATATTTTCGGTGTAATCGAAGAATTTGCTTTTGCTCTCTCGCAAATCCAATTCATGACAGAAATAAGATCCTTCGACTCGAGTTCTCCATTAGTGAATTCACCTCCTGACTTCTGTACCCCTCTCGAATTGTATCTTAATACATTTACACCAAGATTTTTAAATACTTTGTATGCTAAGAATACAACCTTATTGTCCATCGTTCCACCATGAACAGGATGAGGATGCAATATTAAAGCATAACTACCAATATTAGTGGATTGTTCGAAATAATTCCCTTGCAGATTTATTCCATCATACCCTTTCAGAAATATCTCTGTCATTATCCAACACTAATTAAGTTTACTGAGAACCTTCAGTTTTGCATATGCAAGAGCAGCATTTTCAAAGTCACGTTTTTTGAAAGCAGAAACCATTGCCGTCCTTATGTCAAGCTTCATACCCTCTATATCCTCCTCTGAACTATCAAAAACACTTGCAATAAAAGCCTGTGAAGGAATTGGGATTGAAGTATCATTTTGCAAAATCAAATGCTCAGCACGCTTCATATCATCTTTCAAAACATCGTATCCTTCGTTCAACATCGCAAGATAAGAATTCAAAAACTCCTTCTCGACATCATTCGAAGTTTCAAGCAATTGTTTATTTAAAACGTCATAAAGTCTTAAATAAGCAGCATCCAATTTTGCAGTATCGATCAAAAAGTTCTCTTCCAAGTTGAACAATTGAAAAAAATTTTCACGATCAAACACAGAACGAATTCCCGCAACCACATTTATTCTTCGCATGAGGATTATTAAATACAAACTCGGACTTAAATCCCTCGTCGAGAAAATCTATCTCCGTACCATTCACGAAATCATATGCCTTTTTTTCAACGAATATAGAAATTCCCTTATCCTCTTGCACAAATGAATCCAAAGAATGATCTATATCACTCTTCCTCTCGAAATCCATAAAATATGAAAGGCCGAGGCATCCCTTCGGCTTCACACCAATACGGATTCCTATAACCTCGCCATTTTTATCCTCGATCATATCCTTGATCCTCTTTGCGGCAGAATCAGTTAATCTTATTATACTTCCCAACATATTCCAAATGAACACTTACAAAGTTTCTGTATTGTACTACTTTTTATTTTTTTTGTCAAGTTGTTTGGACCGAAGATCATCAATCGCGTTTTGAATAGCCTCTTCTGCCAAAACAGAGCAATGCAACTTTATAGGAGGTAACGCAAGTTCATCAGAAATTTCTTTGTTCGTAATACTTTGTGCTTCTTCTAACGTTTTACCTTTTATTTTTTCAGAAACATATACACTTGCTGCAATCGCAGATACGCAACCAAAAGTTTGAAATTTTGCGTCAACTATCTTATCATCTTCAACCTTTATGTGAATTTTCATAACATCTCCACATTCAGCAGCACCGGAAACACCAACTCCAACATTTTCATCATCTTCTTGAAGCTTTCCAAAATTTTTTGGATTTTTAAAAAGCTCGATTGTTTTTTTGCTGTATTTCATGTAGCATTACCATTAACTATAATTATAGAATATCATAAATATGTCATACCTAAATCAAAATTTTTTAAATTGTGATAATTGTATAGCAGCTTTAAATAAGTCTGATACCTTCAAAAATGCAACGGAAAAAGCAAATAAATATATTGAAAAGTTGGAGCTTCCTGAATCATTACAAATTTGTACACAAAATAGTGATATTACTGAGCTTATCAATATATGTGACAATTTAAAAAACAGAAATGTTGTAATACTTGGGATTGGCGGATCATCACTTGGAGGACAAGCCATACACGAGTTTGCAACGAAATATAACAAACCGATTACAATGTCACAAAAGCAACAACCATTAAAAGACGAAGATTTCTCATTTAAAAATACAAATTTATATTTTTTCGACAATATAGACATTGATTACTTTGACAAGATCCTTGATATTGAAAATCCTTTCGTCATTGTAATTTCCAAATCTGGAGAAACAACAGAAACATTAATGCAGCTTGAATTTATAATTGATATCATCAAGAGTAAAAACTTTCTTATAATAACTGAAAATAAAGATTCTTCATTAATAAGAATTGCAAAATGCTATAAAATTCCTGTTCTTGAACACAACAAAAATATAGGCGGAAGATTTTCCATATTTTCTAATGTCGGATTAATACCTGCAATCTTATCTGATGTTGATCCATTTATATTTCGTGAAAATGCTGCAAAATCATTCGAAGAATTAAAGTCAGAGATAGCAAAAGCCGCAGCAATAAATTACACACTACAAAATTCAGGATTCAACATATCCCCTATGATGATTTACTCTGACAGACTTCAAAAATTCGGAGATTGGTTCACACAATTATGGTCTGAAAGTTTAGGAAAAAATGGATATGGTTCAACACCTATTACAATGCTTGGAACAACATTCCAGCACAGCATTTTACAACTGTTCCTAAGCGGTCCAAATGATAAATATTTCACTGTAATTTCTGAAAACAAACAAAAACAATCCTCGAAAAATTTACTTGGTGACGTAATAGGTAATATTATGGCACTAAATGATGAATCATCAACTGTCTCGAATTTTTTTGATAAAACAGATTCAAGAGATTTTGCAAATATTTCTCCTACATTAAGCTACTTAAAAGATAAATCAATGGATGAAGTATTCAAAGCAGAACGTGACGCCGTTATCAAAGCTCTAATCGAATCAGGAAAGCCTGTTAGACATATATCTTTATCTTTTGAAAATATAGAAAATGTAGGAATGTTGTTTTCTTACTTCATGCTTGAAACAATTGTCACAGCAGAACTATTCGGTATAGATCCATTTACTCAAGATTCAGTTGAAAAAGTGAAAATATTAACAAAACAGCTTTTAGGAGAAAAATAATGTTATACGTATTAATAAACTATTTACTTGGATCGATTCCATTTGGATTTCTGCTTGTGAAAATTTTTCAAAAAAGCGATATTCGTGAAATCGGATCAAAAAACATAGGTGCAACAAATGTAATGAGAACTGGAAGTAAAATCTTAGCTTTATTTACCTTTGTCCTTGACGCCATAAAAGGTACACTTGCAGCATACATTTCAACTAAATATCTTTACGATAATCAGGCACTATTTTCAATTTCAATTATCGCTGTAATAATTGGTCATATGTTCCCTGTATGGTTAAAATTTAAAGGAGGAAAAGGTATTTCGACGAATTTCGGGGTGATGCTTTATCTATCACCTTTCGTATTTTTAATTTCTTTGCTTACCTGGTTAGGAATCTTTAAATTTACAAAAATATCATCAATCTCTGGATTATCTGCAATGACAATTTCATCAATTATTGTAGGAATTAATTTATTCCCAAATTATAGTCATTTGTTTCAAAGCTATCTTGTAATTTCATTATTAATAATTTTTAAACATAAGGAGAATATCATAAGACTCACAAATGGTAATGAGAAATCTTTTAAATGATTAATAACAACGAGAAAATCGCACGAATACAACTTTTAAGAACAGAAGGAATTGGTCCTGTCACATTTTGGAGCATTATAAAACTTTTTGGCTCTGCATTATCCTCTGTCGATAAAATACCAGAACTTTCACTTCGAGGCGGCGCAAAAACTCCTAAACAAGTTTTCCCAAAAGAACTTGCAGAAAAAGAAGTAAAAGAAACAATAGAAATGGGAGGAAGAATAATCTTCAAAGAAGAATCGGAATATCCAAGAATATTAAAAACAATAAACGATCCCCCTCCTTTTCTTTCTGTAATTGGAACAATTGATAATTCAAAACCTACCGTTGCAATAATTGGAGCAAGAGCAGCATCTCTTAATGCAATAAAATTTACAGAAAAATTATCACATGAATTATCAGATGCTGGGTTTAACATTATTTCAGGATTTGCAAGAGGAATCGATTATGCCGCACATAAAAACGCAAAATCCACAATCTCTGTATTTGCTGGAGGAATCGATGTTATATATCCACCAGAAAATGAACCATTATATTCTGAAATATTAAAAAAAGGTGCTATTTTAAGTGAGTCTGCGTTACATACAAAAACTCACGCAACATTATTTCCAAGAAGAAACAGAATAATCGCAGGAATAGCACAAAGTATAATCGTTGTTGAAGCCGCTTTGAAATCAGGCTCTTTAATAACCGCAAAATTCGGGCTTGATTACAACAGAGACATTTATGCTGTTCCAGGATTTCCTGAAGACCCAAGATGTAAAGGCTCTAATCAATTAATAAAAAATGGAGCAACTTTACTATCATCAGCAGATGATGTTATAAACAACATAAACATATTCAACTATTCCGAAAATATATACGATGATTCTTCTTTCGAGAATGAATACTGTAATGAAATAAGTGAATCAGACCTATCAAAATACAGGGATCAGATATTATCGTGTTTAAGTTCTTCTCCAACACTTATCGATGATATAATTCAACAAATTGGAAATTCTGGCATTGTTATGACTATTTTAGTCGAATATGAACTTGCAG
Organism: uncultured Holosporaceae bacterium; assembly: GCA_949290705.1. Taxonomy (GTDB): domain Bacteria; phylum Pseudomonadota; class Alphaproteobacteria; order UBA3830; family CASESI01; genus CASESI01. The sequence goes on from CASESI010000015.1 coordinate 9,097, forward strand.
GAAAAATTTCCCGTGTAAGTGGAAACAAAGTTATTTTAAATTTTTAATATTTTTTTATAATTTTTAGGTTATAAGAGAATTTATGCATAACGATAATAAACTTGTAATTGCACTTGGAATTTTTTCAATCTTACTGTTAATTTGTTTATGCGTTGTATTGATTCATAAAAACCTCTCTTACGATAATCCATCCTATACATCAAAAACTTCAATTGAAAATTCAAATAAAAACAATTTCGCAACTTCTAAAAAAATTACCACAGAAAAAAAATTGAATAATATTTTATCTTCAACTTCGAAAGACAACGACAACAATTCTATCGTTAATAATATCAATTACACCTATCGAGATAAATTTTTACATTTTCAATCCACCAATGAAGTTGTAACAGATGACTCTATTAATGAATTATTAGAAGAAATAGAATCCGAAGAAAAAACTCAACCTGAAATTGATGAAGAATCAATACAACTTACCCTTGAAAAAAATAAATTTTTCGTATATTTAAAACATTTTGAAGATGAAACAGATGCATTGCGATTGATAAATTACCTTAAATACCAGAATTACAATGCATTTTTAAAAACAGCAAATAGCAAATATTATTTTGTAATCGTAGAATTCGAAGAGCGAGCAAAAGCTGATACATTCGTTATTTGGGCGAAAAATAACTCTTTCCAAGATGCATCAATAATACAAAAATAATTTTTTGGCCCTTTTAACTCTTTTTTAATCTTTTAATGTTAATATTAGATATGTAGTTTGATTAAAACTACATTTTTATTGGAGAACAAATATGAATATAAATAAAACAAAGTCAGGTCGAGTCAAGTCATTGTGTTTGATTGCTAGCCTCTTTGCAAACGGAATTTTCGTTAATAATGCAGATGCGCAAGTAGCAGATGCGCAAGTAAAAGTTTTTGAAAATATTACTGCACTGTCCTTAGTCCATACTCCTAAAGGCCAATCAGTGTATCATTTTAGATTCACACACATTAACGAAAAAAGAACAGTATTTTATGTAGATGATATAACAATAGGCAATAACAGTCCATGTAACTTCTATTTCATAGTAGAATATGATAAAGATAACAACAGTTATTCAATATATGTGCCGAATTATAATAGATATAACAAACAAATGTCCGATACCATAAGAGCACTAAAGGCAGTGATAATTAAAAATAAAGAATCAATGAGAAAATTTTTTTCAGATAATACAGTAGTTAACAATCATACGATTAATCTATAACAATATTCCAAATTTTAGTTCTTTAATTATTTTTTAATCTTCATATTTTAGAATTAATCTCGTTTAACAGAGGTACCTTTTATGAAGAGACAATTTTTACTTACAACTATATTTTCGTTTTGTGTATTTAATAACAGCTTTGCTGATAATTTAAAAATAACAAGTGATAATTTCGTATCAACAATTCAATCTGAATTAAAATCTCCTGATAATACTAATATTATGGAACAACTGTTAAAACATGATTTGATAAAATTAAATTTATCTAATGATGTATCAGAGTTCATCACAGATAGTATCGATAAATGCATCAAAAAACTCTCATCTGAATTCAAATTAAAAAACATCGTAAAAAACAGATTCGAAACAGAAACAGGAAAATACTTAAGAAAAAGATTAATAAAAAAAATTAACCACAGCTTGTTCAAAGAAAATGAATGTAACGATTGGTGCTTGATGAGTAATCCCAAAAAAGAAAATACTATGATAATTATGCCACTATATACTCTTGAAAAACATGATGATTATGAGATTTTAATGAATATATCGTGCTGGTACGATACCGAAAATAAAACCACAACTTTAAAGAGAATTCAAATACTCCGTCAATATACTCAAGAAACAGATGTAAGCAAAAAAAATTGATCTAAAAATAATTTTTTTGCCATTTTGACTATTTTTTAATCTTTTAATGTTAATATTAGACATGTAGTTTGATTTAAAATACATTTTTATTGGAGAAAAAATATGAACATAAATATAAATAAAAAAAAGTAAATTAAAGTAAAGTCAAGTCAATTAAAGTCAAGTCAAGTCATTGTGTTTAATTGCTAGCCTCTTTGCAAGCGGAATTTTCGTTAATAATGCAGATGCGAAAATAGAAGTTTTCTCAAATACAACTTCAACGCCATTACACTATGCTTCTAACGGCCTATTTAAGTATGCTTTTAGACTCACTCTACTTGACGAAAAAAGAACATTATTTTATGTAGATAACATAATAGGTGGTCCTACAGAAGCACCATATGCATTCAATTTCATAGTAAAATACAACGGTGGCGACAATTACTCAATATATGTGCCAAATTATGATGAACAGTATAAAAAAGAACCACAAATTTCCGGTGCAATAAGAGCATTAAAAACAGCATTAAAGAAAAATAAAGCAATAATGAAACAATTTCTTAATGCTGAAGTTTACAATATGATAATAGACGGATTTTCTGATTAATTCAGAATAATATTCCAAATTTCATTACTTTAATTATTTTTTAATCTTCATATTTTAGAATTAATCTCGTTTAACAGAGGTACTTTTTATGAAGAAAAAATTTATATTTACAACCATATTTTCATTTGGGTTTTTAAATTATAATTTCTGGTCAACAGAAATAATTAGCGATAAAAAAGATGCAACACAGGAAGTAGCAACCACTGAAGTTCCCGTCATTGAACAAACTGAAGTCACTACACCAACTAATACAGAAACAGAAGACACCAGTTCATTAAAAGAGGAAGAAAAAAAATCTGAATTCGAATTTACTAAACAAAACATCTTTTCAACATTATGGACTGACTTCGCAAAAGAAAAGAGTGATCTTTTACACGCATGTAATGAAGTGGATAATTTGCAAGCATATACCATTCCTGATTCATATGAAAAATTTAATGCACTTGACAAATTTATTTCTAATACAGTAATTGAGACTTTGGAATCACTCCCAAACACAGATAGAAATAGAATAACAGGAGTTGAAAAGAAACAAAAAAACACTTCTGCGGAAACTTGGAATAACAGAATAAATGCATCATTCAAAAAATTCACAGAAGGATTAGATAAAAATTTATTTTACGTGCACTTTGATCAAAATGATGCGACTTCATTTAACAGAAGTATTGATGGTAATACCATGATATTAAAAACGCATTATACTTTGAAAAGAGTCAGTCCTGCAAAAAAATTCCAGCTATATTCCGAATCTCGTTACAACATAAATAACAATACATGTTCAACCCCTATTACGCAAATTCGCTGTGTATTTGGAGAAAAAAAGCCTCTTCCAGATCCAAAACTAAATAAGCGTATTGCTAAAAAATAAATATATTATTAATTCTACTTTCTTTTTATTTGTTGCAAATACTTTAAATATAAGTACAATGTGGTACAATTAGCATTCGTTATGAGAGTGCTTATACCTGATAATTGGTAACCATTATGTTTTTACATATTCATACAGAGGATATAAAAAAGTACTATAAAAGGCTCTTTGGTATCCTTTCTGCTGTTTTGAGTTATTTTCTTTTCGCTTTATCAAACATACTAACGAAATTTGTCTCTAATATGACTATGGGCGAAGTAATGTGCGTAAGACAATTTGTTATATTCATAATTGCAATTGTATATTTTTCAATCACAAAAGAGATTTTTGAAATATACAAAACATCAAGGCTTAGTACACACTTTTGGCGTGGATTTTATGGATATGCAAATTCATACTTAACACTCGTTGCTATGTTATTTTTACCTGTTGCTGAATCATCATCATTATCTTACACGCACGGTATTTTTATGGTATTTTTAACACCATTGTTTCTTAAAGATAAAGTTTCTGCAATGCTCGCACTCTACGTATTGATAGGATTCGTAGGTGTGATTTTTATTGCAAATCCATCAAACGGAGCATTCAATATTAAAGGATGTTTTTGGGGATTGCTCGCAGGATTGTTAATGGCATTCAGCGTTCTTTATGTTAAACTTTTATCATCAACAGAGAGTATAAAAACCACACTATTTTATTTTGCAATAATAACATTTTTACTTTCGTTAATCCCATTATTATTTGAAACAAGCGGAAGTTGGTCATCTTCTGATATTTGGTACTCTATTTGGGTAGGTCTTGCAGGTGCAGCTGGTCAAGTATTTTTAACAATCTCTATATTTTGTGTCTCACCTACTACAACCGCAGTTATTTCTTATTCATCAATGATATGGACAACTGTCCTTGGATACCTAATCTGGAACGAAATCCCAGGTATCAATTTTTATATCGGAAGCGCATTAATCATATATGCAGGAATCGCAAGTACAATTCATAAATTAAAATCATCTCGCATCAGAGTATAATTATATTAACTTAAAGTAAATTTTTTTAATTCGCCAGCAACATATTCAGAGTTTTTATCCCCAAGTAGGTGCATGGCTCCGAATGTGTATTTGATTGAAACATACTTTAATTTTCTGAAATTATCCTCGATCACATACCAAGGAATTGTCGGATCATCCAAACTTGACAAAACAAGATGAGGAACATTTGGAGATTCAACACGATCATTCAACCAAAGCAAATCCTTAAAAAACAAATCTTTATCGACATCCGAAGGTATGGTTGGAAACATTTCCCCACAAAAATACAAAAACATCACAAAAGTCTGCACCAAATTCACCTTATACAAAAAAATCATCATATCAAGGCTTAGCTTGCGTATCCCATGTGCAATAGGGTTATCGCTTAAAAAATTCGAAAACCCAGCTATCGCAAAAATTTTCTTCAATTTAAATTTATCACCGTACTTCTCGCAAAATTGCACCATCTTTGCATACCCAAGCGAATGTCCACCAACAATCACATCACGGTTTTTCATAATTTCAAGTACATCTTCAACGGAAACAACATAGTCTGTACTTTTAAAATAATTTTCAGCGAGAATTAAAATATCAAAATCTGTCCGCAGAGAATCAGTTATTTTTTTCCAAAATCTTAAATCACATCCAAACCCACTGTGCATAACAAGCAACGTGCGATCAACAAAACCAGAATCAATGTATTTGGCAAGCATATGTTATAAACCGATATTTTTATATCAAAATATAACATAAAAATATTAAAAAATAATTAATAGAAAGAACAAAAGAGAAAAAATAACTATTCTTTGATTTCTGTATCTTCTGTCTTTTTATTTACAAAAGAAATCTTATTATCAACAAGTTCTATAATGCCAACAGGAGCATTATCGCCCTGTCTAAATCCAGCCTTATAGATCCTTGTATAACCACCATTACGTCCAGAATACCTCGTCGCCAACTCCGACATCATCTTAGAGACAATCTTATTGTCATTGAAAAATACAGCAAGCAACCTTCTCCTATTAGCCAAAGTATTTTCCTTCGCAATTGTAATCAACTTCTCGACAAATGGCCTCAAATCCTTCGCCTTTGGTAATGTCGTACGAATCCTCTCATACCGTACCAAAGATTTAGCCAAACTTACAAGCAATGCCTTCCTGACACTACTTGTCCTACCAAACTTCCTTCCTTTCAAATTTTTACGCATAAAAACACCTTTTAATTTATATCACCTATCTTCTGAGACAATGACTCTATACTCTCAGGGGGCCATCCAGGCACAGACATACCAAGAGACAAACCATAAGTTGCAAGAACTTCCTTAATCTCGTCCAAAGATTTACGTCCAAAATTTGGAGTCTTCAACATGTCTGATTCAGACCTTTGAACCAAATCACCGATATATACGATGTTATCATTTTTCAAACAATTCATAGAACGGACAGACAATTCAAGCTCATCAATCTTTAACAATAAATATTTATTAAATGAAACTTCCTCCGGCTTTTGCTCAACAACAACCTCCTCCTCATCTTCAACATCAAACTCAACCAACTTTTTGAATTGATCCTGAAGAATCTTCGCAGACACAGAAACAGCATCTTCCGGAGAAATCACACCATTTGTCTCAACAATGATTTCCAATCTGTCGTAATTGGTATCATGAGCAACACGAGTATTTTCCACATTATAAGACACCCTCTTAATAGGACTGTAAAATGCATCAATTGCCAAATAACCAACCGATAAATCAAAACCAGCCGTATTATTTATCGCGGAAACATCTTGCACATACCCCTTTCCAGTTGTAACAACCATCTCGATATCAATACTAGCACCTTCCTCCAAAGTACAGATTTTATGCTCTTTATTGATAATCTCTATCGTACCATCTGTTTCTATCATATCGGCCGTTATTACGCCGGCACGATTCGTCTTCAAATACATCTTCTTTGGGGTATCAGTCAACTTTTTAATAACCAAACCTTTCAAATTCAAAATAATCTCTGACACATCCTCATATACACCTGGACATGTTGAAAACTCATGCAAAACACCAGCTATCTTAACAGCACTAATAGCAGATCCAGAAATGGATGACAACAAAACTCTGCGCAATGCATTACCGATCGTCATACCAAACCCCTTCTCAAGAGGTTCTATCGTAATCTTCGCGAAATAATTGCTATCTTCAAGTCTCTTAACCTGTATCTTGTGAGGCTTTATAATATTACGCCAACTCTTTAATATCACTGCAATCTCCTATAAACAAAAACATAAAGATAAAAATTAAATTCTTCTCTTTTTAGGAGGCCTACATCCATTGTGAGGAATAGGTGTCACATCACAAATCGAATTAATCGTAAACCCTTTTGCTTGTAACGCGCGCATTGCAGACTCTCTACCATTACCCGGTCCCTTTACTTTTATGTCGAGCGTTTTCATACCATTCTCTTTAGCAATATCAGCAGCCCTCTCAGCAGCTCTCTGTGCAGCATAAGGCGTCGACTTCCTTGATCCCTTGAATCCAACATTTCCTGATGAAGACCAGGCAATCGTGTTACCCTGCAATGTCGTAATTGTAATGATCGTATTATTAAAACTCGAATTGATATGAGCAATCCCAGTACTAATATTCTTTTTACCCTTCTTCTTCAACTTTCCAGCCACGGAAGATGCAGCAGCACCCTCTTGTGGTCTATTAGTATTCTTTTTTTGTGCCATAATAATCTACACCAAAATATTATTTCTTCTTTCCAGCAACAGGAGCAGTCCTTTTGCCCTTTCTCGTCCTAGCATTAGATTTCGTATTCTGTCCATGAACAGGCAATCTCTTACGATGACGGATACCGCGATACGATCCCATATCAAGATGCCTCTTTATATTCAAAGACACCTCCCTGCGAAGATCACCTTCAACCTTAAAATTCTTATCAATGAAATTTCTAATTTCCAAAAGATCTTCCTCAGTTAAATCAAAAACCCTTTTGGAAGTTTCTATATTCAATTGATCGCAAATGAGTTTTGCCCTGGTTGGACCAACGCCATATATGTACCTCAAAGCAATCTCTACCCTTTTATTGTTAGGTAAATTTACACCAGCAATTCTAGCCACTTATCTTTCCCCTAAAAAACTTTTGTTTCCAATAATTTAAAAATACTATCACTTACAATATTTATATCACAATTACCGTCAATAATAAAGACTTTGTTTTCATTAAAAACCTTTACAAGACTGTCATACATATCATGATATAGCTTCAACCTATTTTCAATCACATCCTTTGCGTCATCATCTCTCTTTTTGAAAGAAGTCGATCCACACTTAGGACAAACCTTCGCATCTCCACCAAGTATTGCTCCACAACTTTCACATGATTTCCGACTCGTTAACCTTTTTACAATTGGCTCATCTGGAACATCAATCGTCAAAACGATATAATCCTCACTAAACTTTTTTGCAATCTTCAAGAAGGCCTCTGCCTGCTCCTCTGACCTTGGAAAACCATCAAACAAAAAATATTTGTACTTGTCATGATTATCATTCATGAAATTATCAACGACATCGATGACAATCTCTGGTGGAACCAGAGCACCTTTTCCCATATAAGATCTTATCTTCGAAGCAAGTTCACTATCTTCATTTTGAAATTTACGAAAAACGTCCCCAACCGACAAATGGCAAACATCTCTACCATAACGATTAAGGATAGCACTTGCTTGCGTCCCTTTTCCACAACCAGGTGCACCATAAAGTACAATTATCATTTTCTATTTAACCTTTTTTGATTTCTCTTGAGTAAGCCTTCATACCTTTGTGAAAGCAAATGAGTATAAATCTGCGTCACCGTGTCAATCGCAACACTTACCACGATCAGAATACTTGTACCACTTAAATAGGCTGGTATAGCCAACTTTGCAAGAAGCATTTGTGGAAAAATACAAATCGCAACCAAATAAATCGAACCAACAACTGTGATACGGGTCAATATATAATCGAAATAATCAGCCGTGTGTATCCCTGGCCTTACACCTGGAATAAAACCACCAGATTTTTTTAAATTCTCTGCAGTTTCTTCTGAATTAAAAACAATAGCAGTATAGAAAAATGCAAAGAAAATAATCAATGCAGCATAAACCAAAGTAAATACTGGGTGGTTAAAATTCAGATAATACGACAATTTCTGCATGAAAGCATTATTACCACTATTTCCGCACCAATTCACTATCGTTGCAGGTAACAATAACAACGAGTTAGCAAAGATAGGAGGAATCACACCGGACGCATTCAATTTTAATGGAAGATGCGTGTTATCAGCTCCTTGCATCTGTTGACCACTTCCCCTCTTACCAGGATACATAAACTTTACTCTGCGCTGAGCTTTTTCAAAAAAGACAACAACCATCACAAGAAAAGCTATAAACAATATTACTGACACAATTGCTCCAACGGATAAAGCTCCTGCTCTTCCCATATCAAGCAATCTTGCAAGTGCATTAGGCACGTTTGCGATAATACCAGCATAGATCAATAATGAAACACCATTACCAATACCACGAGATGTAATTTGCTCACCAAGCCACATCAAAAGCATTGTTCCACCAACGAGTGTAGGAACACCAATCAACGGAAAAATCTTACCAATCGTGATAGGATTCTCTTGCATATAACCAAGTGCCACACAAATACCATAAGCTTGGAATGCCGCAATCAAAATTGTCAAGTATCTTGTATACTGGTTAAGTTTCGTACGACCAGCAGCGCCTTCCTTCCTCAGTACAGCCAACTGTGGAGAAGCATATGTCATGATTTGAACAATAATACTTGCAGAAATGTATGGCATCAAGTTCAAAGCAAAAATAGTCATACGGCTCAACGATCCACCCGAAAACATATCAAGCATCGAAAAAATCCCTCTCATATTCTGCGCCATAAATCGGCCAATCACAAGAGGATCCAAACCAGGAATAGGAATATATGTGCCAAGCCTATACACAAACAAAACTGCAATAGTAAAAAATACCCTCTTTTTCAAAACATCAGATTTTGTAAAAGAAGATATATTTATATTTTTCAACAAATCATTAGCCATTAAATAACCTCAACAACTGAACCTACTTTTTCAAGCATTTCCTTTGCATTCTTTGTAATGTAATGTGATTTTATTTTGATTGGTTTTTCAATTTGAACACCACCAAGAATTCTCAAAATCGCCTTATCATCACGAACTGCACCAGCAGATTTCAAAATGTCGATATTAATCTCCTCAGCAATATCTATTTTGCCAGCATCAATCAAACTTTGAATCGCGAACAAATTAACCTCAGCAACCATTGTCTTATCGAATTTGGACTTAAAACCTCTCTTTGGGAATCTCCTATAAATAGGCATCTGACCACCTTCAAAGAAAGGAGTTGATACACGCCCGCAGCGAGCCTTAGCACCTTTATGCCCACGACCAGCTGTTTTTCCTGTTCCAGAACCAATCCCCCTACCAACACGTTTGCGGTTGAAATTCTCACCAGCACAAAGTGTATTTAATTTAAAATTATCCATACACCAACCTCTAATCCAATTCCTTAACTTTTAAGTAATGCTGCATTTTACGCACCAACCCGAGAACAGGAGGCGTTGATTTCAATACAGACTTTCTTCCAACTTCACCAAGTCCCAAGGCCTTAAGACAAACCAACTGCTTTTTGTTACGACGCATAGAACTCGAAACTTGCTCCACTAAAATTTTCTTTTCCACTTTAAGCACCTCTAAAAAATAAAAACAGGATCTAACTCCTATTCGAAGTAATCTCAGAAATTTTCTTTCCCCTCTTATTAGCAATGAATTTTGGAGAAACAACAGACTTTAAAGCGTTGAAAGTAGCTTTCACGACGTTAATAGGGTTGCTTGTTCCAATAGATTTTCCAACAACATCCTGCATCCCGAGTGCTTCGAATATCGCTCTCATAGGTCCACCAACAATAAGACCTGTACCTGCAGGAGCAGATCTTAATACGATGTGGCCAGCACCAAATGTACCTTCCACATCATGATGAAGAGTTCTCGATTCACGAAGAGGAACCTTAAATAAGTTTTTCTTTGCATGCTCTGTTGCTTTTGACATAGCATCAGCAACTTCACGTGCCTTACCTTTACCGAATCCGACACGGCCACGTCCATCCCCAACAACAATAAAAGCAGAGAAAGAGAATTTTTTACCACCTTTCACAACTTTCGTGACACGATTCACAGCGATCAACTTCTCTATGTATGCCACTTCATTCTTATTATCTTGTCTCATAATTAAAATTTAACTCCCGCCTCTCTTACTGCGTCAGCAAAACACTTAACCCTTCCGTGATACCTGTAACCAGATTTATCAAAAACAACAGGTTTATTATCAACATTAACCTTCAATATTTTTTCACCCATCAGTTTCCCAACAATCTTAGCAGCATCAACATTGCCACCATTCTTAATTCGATCACGTACCGATTTCTCAAGACTTGAAGCAGCACACAATGTAACCTGCTTTTCATCATCAATCAATTGAGCTGAAATATTCCTTTCAGAACGAAATACACTAAGTCTCAACTTGCCACGAGCTTTTATCTTCAAAGCATATCCGCAACGACTTGCTCTTTTTTGAAATTTCTCATCAAACCTAGACATAATAAAGCTCCATTACTTCTTCTTACCTTCTTTTCTATACACGTACTGATTGTCAATTATTAATCCTTTTCCCTTATAAGGTTCAGGCTTTCTAAATAATTGCAACTTACGCAAAAAATTACCAAGCATCTGATTATCAGCACACTTAAAATTTAAGAGTGTTGGCCTTTCTGCTGTAACTTTGATACCTTCCGGCATCTCGACGACAACATCATGGCTAAAACCGAGCTTCATCTCAATATTTTTACCAGCAACAGAAGCCCTATAACCAACCCCGACAAACTCAATTTTTTTCTCAAACAATTTATCCAAACCTTTAATTATGTTGTTCACATTGGCACGAGTTGTACCCCAAATAGAGTTCAACTCCTTTGTCATCTCACCAACACATCCAAAGTTAATCACATTATTGTCGATTTTTACTTCAACGCCTTCTGGAATGTCGTAATCCCTCTTTCCATTAGCACCTTCAAAATGCAAAGTCTTACCATTAACAGAAACCTTAACAGTAGAAGGTACATTAATATGCATCTTTCCAACCTTAGACATAATTAAAATACCTCTATTAAAACTTCACCACCGAGCTTACGCCTACGAGCTTCCTCACTCGACAAAACACCTGCAGAAGTAGATACAACAGAAATTCCTAGCCCACCACGAACCTTTTTCAAATTCCTAAAACCACAATATGCACGGCATCCTGGTTTCGAAATTCTCTTCAAATGCATAATAACAGGCTTATTTGAGTAATATTTTAAAAATATCTTCAAACAAGGAAATCCGTTACTACTATCTCTTTCAAACGAAGTAATGTATCCCTCCTCGAGCAATACATTAAGTATGCTTTCCTTGATTTTTGAAGCAGGAACGATAACACTCTCTTTTCCGACAGCAATCGCGTTCCTCATTCTAGTAATCATATCAGCTATAGGATCAGTCAAACACATAATTCTTCTCACCAACTTGCTTTTCTAACACCAGGAATCATTCCTCTAAGTGCCAATTCCCTGAATTTTATCCTGGATAAACCAAATTTCTTGTAACAACCACGAGCCCTACCTGTGATTTGACAACGATTCCTGTACCTCACAGCAGAACTACTTCTAGGCAAAGCATCCAATTTCAATTGAGCTGCAAATCTCTCTTTTGGATCCAAAGAAAGATCCCGAACAATAGCCCTCAACTCATCTCGTTTTGCTTTCTTTGCAGCAATAAGATCACGGACCATATTGTTTCTATTTATTGCACCTTTACTAGCCATATCATTTCACCTTATCCACAAATGGCATATTGAATGCCTTTAACAATTGATACCCTTCTTCATCGGTTTTTGCGGTTGTCACAATAGTCACATCCAAACCTCTTATTGTGACTATTGCTCTTCCGATCAGTTCCGGAAAAACTATAGCCTCCTTGATACCAACAGAATAATTAC
>CASESI010000016.1 GCA_949290705.1 uncultured Holosporaceae bacterium
TATTGACCATTAATTTCTTCATTAGGTCGAATACAATCATCGACTAGTTGAAAATATTCTGAAACACTTCCGTCCAGAATATCATAAACATCATGTGGTTGTGCTGATGGGTTAATCGTCATTTAAAATAAAGAAAAAAAATATTAGAATTAGTTTATTTAGAAATGTCTTTTAATGCTATTTTGAACGCATTAATTATATCGGAATTACTTCTTCCATTAAAGCAATATTTCAATACTTTATTAGTTGCACGATAATAAATTTGGTTCCATGGAATTTTTGCATCATAAAGCAACCAATTACGTTTTGAAACTATAATTAAATCAAAACGTCCTAATGGGTTCTCGATTTTAAATTCTCCTAATTCAACACTATTCTCTTTTTGATTAAATTCTTCACAATATCTTGAAAAAGTGTTATACGGTAAAATGAAGGAATCTACACAAAGAAGATAAGGTCCATCAAGATCATTGTCGTGACACCATTTTTCGATTTTAAACATTCGTTCCAAAATATAATCAACAATGAGCACACCAAATTGTGGTTTTGTTTTTTTATAGACAATTGGTCTTATCATTTCATATGTAACATATTTCTTTGAATATTTGACCTTACTGCTACTAAATATTAAATCAAAATTGTCTAATTCAAATTCTTCCACATTTTCTTTGGGCACTACTTTCTTTTTTGTATTTTCTTTCAAAGCAACTGATTTGCCATATATTGAATTGAGAATGTTTTTGAAAATTGAAGAGCATTCTTTAAATTGAAACCTACAATTATAAAGTGTTCTTAATAAATCGGCAAAATTAGGATTTATTTGTTTCATTTCCCATTTTAAAATTTCAACTTCATAAATATTTCTTTTATCATCTTTAAGTGTACACTTAACATCAGGCATAATAAAAGACGGTTTCTCATTTTCATCATTCATTTCAATTTCAAATTCCTGACCATCTATAAATTCAAATTCAAATTCATGGCATGCGCCAATGCAACAACGTAGTCTTATATTAGAAATAAAATATTCTCCTGGTTCTTGAATACATGAACGAACAATGAATTTTTCATTTGGGACAACCTTTGTTACTTTAATTTGAAGAAATTGAACCTTTTCTGAATTGATGTCGAATTCCTCTTTTTTAATAGTTTTTGGATAATTATATGGAATTTTCATATTGACCATAGCTGATGTATATGCTGAATTTAAATCAATTTTAACGAAAGTTTGATCCTCTAAATGATATTTGCCTGGAGGTTTCATTCCATACTGACCACCATGTAGACATTTTCTAATAAATTCTTGCAGTCCTCCATCCAATGGTTTGCAAGGAATACAATATCTGAGTATATACTCAGAATAACTTGCAATAGTTGTAAACAAGTATAATGGATATCCAAATAAATTTGTCAATATTTCATCTGCTTGTTTAATAGGATAATTATCTAAATACAATGCTTTACTTCTTCGGTGCACAATATTTCCAAAATATAATTGGTACCTTTTTTCATCAAATTGTGCAAATGCATATTCTGGATCAATTTCGACATATTTGATTTTCCCTTCATATATTTTCAATTTCATATTTAAGTAGTCTTCTTTTGTTTGAAGAATATTTGAAATATGATGGAATGAAGCAGGTTTATATTCATAACATACTGATAATTGATCCATTGTCATTGGCTCAAATGCGTCATTTTCTAAAAGTATTTTGAGCACTTTACCAATATAAAGAACACTGTTTGTTTCTATATTTTTAGTTTTAGGACTATTCCAATGTTTCAATTGTGCAATATTAATAGTAATTGGTTCATTTATCATATAATGACCTTGAAATAATATTATATTATAATATGAAAATTCAGCTAGATTTGCATTTGAAGGATTTCGTATTACTTGATCTGGTAAAAACATATATTTCCTAATTGTCTTCAAATCATCTGAAATGACATATAACAAAATGTTATGTTGCAGAAGTTTAGCGCATTGAGTTAAATCCTTATAAGGAATTAAACGCATATTCATAGAGTTTTTCAATAATTCTAACTTATCATCACTTAATGGTTTTAAACTTTGAATTTTTGATGCTTCGTAAAGTGCTTTCACTAAACAATTCTCTTTATAGTTATTTTCATCAAATTCTTTGTAAATGCCATATATCGATAAATCGATATCAGTTTTATTCAAATAAGGCCAAAATCCTCCAAGAAGTCTGCTTTGAGCACGAATGAATCGCATTCCTACTCTCTTTGTTTTTGCACGCATTACGTTTGCATTTGTACCTGAGTCTTGATAATCAAGAGATGCATTCCTATTTGGGTTGAAATTATCAATCATATTTTTGAAAATGTTAAGTGTGTTTCCATTAATAAAGTATTGCACTTTAACATCATCCGTGTTACCATTAGCTTTTTGTACTTCTTGTAAAAACCATAAAGAAGTAAGCCACTGCGCATCAACTTGGAAGTTTTGTAGTAATTCATAAAGAGCTTGCATTTTCTCTCTAGGGTCTACGTTCAAATCAAAATGAAAGTTCGTATGATTATTAATATTGGGTAACCATTGAGCCTTGTACTGTCTTACTAAGTTTTGGTTTAATGGAGCTTGCATAATAAAAAAAATGAAGTGTTTTAATTGTTAAGTGTTCCGACTTTCTTTTTGAATAAATTAGTGTTAACGAATTGTCCGTATAAAAATAATAACGCTTTTTTCATATAGCATTTCAAAGAAGATATTCGTTTATTTCATTCGGTATATTTTCAATTAATGATTCTTGTTGTATTTTCTCGTTAATTTTATTTACAGCTGATTCAATATATTGAAATTCTTCATTAAGTCCCTGAACAGATGCAGGGTTCTGTTTACTTAGAATATTTTTAAAATATGTATCAAGAACTGTTTTGGCTTCATAATTACTTAATTCTCCTGTGCTCCAATCATTAATGACATTTTTAGCTTTATGAACTAGTTTATTATTAAATTGCAAATCAGCCTGTGTTTTTAGAGCATTTGGTTCCCATGAACCTTGTCTTTGTAAATATTCATTTTGTACTGAAGTCTGAATATTATTTAAATCATCAAGCAAATAACGTTTAGCTTTTGGACCCAAATTTGGATCTAGATTAAATCGTGGTTCCATGAATACAGCAGGCGTTGTCGCATTCGCATAAACATTAGGTCTTGGAATATTATCTGTATTTAAGACCAAATGCTTAATAGGCATTGGACGATTATGTTGATATTGAGGAAGAGTTTCCATAGTTGATAATTCAGTTGCTGGATTAAAATCTGCGTATACTCCTTTCTCGACACCATGACGCAACATTTCTTCTAATCTATCTATTTTGTCTTTAATGTTTGCTATTTCACTATCATCCGTTAATCTGTTTGAAATATTTTTTAAATTATTAATATGTTCATTTAAAATCATAGCTTCTGCATGATTACTAGCAGTTTGTTGTTCATTAATTTTAGCAATATTTCTAATTACTAAAGTATTTAAGTCTCCTTGATTTTTAACATTTCTTATATACGATTCCGTTTCAGAACGAATATTTTCTAATTGTATAGCTTTATTTTTCTCAGCTTCTGC
>CASESI010000017.1 GCA_949290705.1 uncultured Holosporaceae bacterium
TGTTCTTCCTTGAAGGAGACTGCTTTCACGATATTCTTCAACAATCCCTTTTTCTAATTTATTGATTTTGAATTTCTTATAACATCTGATAATGATCAAAACAAGTGTAGCAGTAATAAGAACACTTACAAAAGCAATTGCAAGAAAAATAATTTTATCAGTATGCGTTAGTTTTTGCTGATCAATTTCATTAATTTCTGTGGTGTTCAATGTTATTGGATTAATGATTTTTTTAACAATAAATTTGTCATTTGTACAAGAAACCTCCGGCATGAGGGTGTAGAAATCGATCGCCAAAATGGTCAATTTGGAATTTCTCAATTTCTAAACTTACTATGCCATAGTAACTATGGGTCCAATATTATTGAAAAACTACGTGCATGGTAAATTTGGATGATAATTTTTCTTAGATGCGGTTTCGCTCCTTATCTTATGAGAATCAACATGAAGAGTTGTTCAATAAAAGAAAAACAATTTTGAAATTAATGTGAAAGAAATAGCTTTGTAAAACAATCATGTACACAATAAGGGATAGTGTTTGGAATAAAGTATCAAATATTTGCACTTTTGCCTCGAAAACCATCAATTGAGTCAGTAACAGAATGATATGTTCGATCGAATATTAAAGACTTGAATTTCACGACATGCATTCTCATGCTTTACCACTATACAAAGCGAACCAAAAGTGCAAAGTGATAATAATATGTTATGCCATTCAAAAGGAAGAAGTTAAAATTTATATTTGCTCATATAAATCATGGAAAGCGAAGATAATGAAAAATGAAGAAGATCGTTTTTGTCAATCTTTAGCATCATATTCATATGAGGATATTGGTTGTTAACTTTTTAAAGAATAAGAATGGAAATGCATACCCAACACCATCAATTCATTAAATGAGCTGCAAAAAATGAAATTGAGCTTAAAGTTGGATTGGTGCAACAGTGCAACAAATAGCTCAACAAATCATTTTTCAAAAATTGTCACTAAGATTTGTGAATTTTATGATTTTGATTATCGCATTTTTTCTATTTCACAAATTGGCTAAAGTGGGAATAACCAATAAAAAGTGAACCAAGTGCATAAGAAAAATTTTGTGAGATCGAGCAGATAACTTTCAAAGTAACATTGTTTCTTTTCAGAGTTAAATTATCGTATCATATTCACAAATTGAATCTGAGAGAATTTTTATGTCATATTAAAATTAATTATATTTTTGTGCTGTTGGTTAATAGTGCTATCTAAAACTAATTTTTGTTTAAATTTTTTCCTCACTTTTGTTCATTTTTTTAAAGAATTATATACCATTCGTATCTCGAAATTTTGCAGATCAACAACCCAACATTATATTGTACGAAATGATCAGCACCCCGAGCGAGGCTTATGGCTTCCGTCGAGCATATTTTTTGGTTTAGTTGCATATATATAATATGATAAAAAATCATTCATATTTCCTCTTTATATGTAAGAAGAGGATCGTTACTTACTCCTTTTTGATCTTTTTGACGTGCTTTTCTGACACAGCATATAATTAC
>CASESI010000018.1 GCA_949290705.1 uncultured Holosporaceae bacterium
TCCATGGCTCCGCTGGCGGACTTACTTGATGCTCAGTCGCAATGGCAACAGGCGGAAAGTAACTTGATTGAAGCGCAGACTCAGTATAAAATCTATGAGACGGAGTATTTGCGGGCTATAGGGGCATTGAATTTTTAAAAAAGAGAGAGACTTTGCGTTCTCTCTCTTAGAATATAAGATTATTCGGTGAATTCAATGATATTGCCTGTAGCAGTGATTTCTACTTGAATGTAGAGCGGAGTTATCATTTTTACATTTTGTTTTACTGTTGTGTTTACAAGAGCTTGTGAACCATTGAGATTAGCATTTTTAGTCATTTCATCAATCGCATTCGATCGTAATGTCTTTTTTCTTATATTACCGAATCCAAGAATATAGGTTCCTGTAACAGAACCAGTTGCTTTCCCTATAATCCTGTAATTGTTTTGTGATAGTACGACACTTGTTTGGTTTTGATTTTGATTGGTGGTTAGATTTTGTGAAATACCACAACTTGATAAACTGAATGCACAAGCAGTAATCACGCTTGCTAAAAATACTTTTTTCATACGAATTCATTTTGTATTCCTGCACCTTCAGGAACGTTATTTTAAAGAAAAAGACATAAGGTGTTTCCTTTATTAATAGGTATGTCTTTTGTTATTTAGTATTTCGGATAATATAATCTTCAGTTGTAAAAACAAGAGGGAGCCTTGTGTTTGGTTCTATAATAGCTTGTTTTCCTTTAATGGCAAGAAAGGCAAAACCTACAATAGGTAGAACTGATAATCCTAATCCAATTCCTAATCCTAAAGCCAATCCGTCTCTACTTTCCCCATATTCTTCCCATTCACCTTGAAGCATGATAGTTTGATTGTCTATTGCCTGTGTGGTAAGGCATTGAAGGTGAATATATCCCTCCTTTCCTAATCCTTTTGCTTTTTTCATTTTTACCTGTATGTCTACAGGCGTTCCTTTTCGAATTAATATTTTATTATTTTTATCTTTGATATCGTATTCTACTATGGCTTGTGCATTTTGTTTATTTCCGCTATTGAGGGCAGAGATAATTCTTATTGGAACGGATGTCCCTCTTGGGAGTATCCCATCTGCTTTTATTTGAAGATTTAATATTAGTAAACAGAATATCAGGCTTGCAATCCTTTTCATTTTTGTTTAATTCAAAGTTGGTGTGTACAAAATTATGTATGGTCGATTGAAATATTAAAAGGGGATGCGTGAATAAAAATAACAATAATGTTGAAAAATTGTTACATCTTTGTGATTTCGTTAGAATAGTATTTGAAAAAGTCATGATGTAGGATTCGAGAAATTCGCAATAATAATGCAGTGTCAATACTTTCACGTTTGAAAATAGAATACACATTTGTTCTTTCGCAATAGAGTTTGTTTGCGAACCATGTAATAGAACGTTCTTGGTGGAGAAGTTCTTCCTTTATTAGTTGCCCAATATGTATGCTCATGAAAAATAAAAAGGCGGAACTATTCATATACTATTCTATTCTGAGGTACCGCCAAGCACCTTGTTCACGAATAGGTACGAATAGTTCACGCCCTATGGACGTGAACTTTCATCTTCTTATTCTCGTGAACTTCAAATTGGCGGTTTTCAGAATAGAGAATAAAAATTAAAAGCTCAAATATTTTTGAGATAGAATAGAAGTACTATCTCTTATTAAAAATTTAGGAGAATATATTTTTAATGAATATATTCTCCTAATTATAGCAATTATTACATTATTTGCTCAAAGCCAGAGCCACGTTCACAGCGCAAGCTACTGTACATCCTACCATCGGGTTGTTACCAATACCCAGGAAGCCCATCATTTCCACGTGTGCGGGAACTGAAGAAGAACCTGCAAACTGAGCGTCTGAGT
>CASESI010000019.1 GCA_949290705.1 uncultured Holosporaceae bacterium
AAGTGTTTCTTGTATCCCTTCTTCTCTACCTTGTTCTTTATTTTTTTCCACAATTCTGTCTAACTCCTGTTCTGCATTGATCGTTGCTTCTACTTCTTTGATATAGTCCTCAGTGTAAAGTTCTTGTAATTTTTTAACTAGTAGAGGAAATATCGGCTCACCTTGGCTAAGTGCATAATTCTTATTAACATCAATTTCATAATGTCCTCCAGCACTAACATTTGTTTGATTTCGATCTTTGGAAGCCTGATTTAAAGTCATAACGTCTAGAAATGATTTTACGGAAAGAGGGCCTTTATATTTACCGTCCTTAATATTTTTATATATTTTTGGAAGTTGTACGAAATATATGTGAGGAGCTCCCCTTGCCGTAATCACTTTCGAAGTAGTCCCTTCCTCACCAAATAATGTTTTTGTAACATTTTCAATACAAAAAGCTGCTCCACAGTTTTTAAAAACTTCGTCTGCAACATTGTGGTTTAAAAATGACACTACGAATGTCGCCGCTATATCGCCATATCTGACTTTAGTACCTTTCTCGTTGTCATCTCCATCTTTCTTTGAAGTTATTGTATGTCTAGAATGTGCAACTTTATTAAAAGCTTCGTACGAATAACTTCTATCTATGAAAAAATTTTCTCTTTTCCTTTGCATTTCTACAATTATGGAAGTAGCGCAGGGATTTTCATTTTTTTCCGTACCAGAGTAAGTGTACTCTTCCCATTTCTGTGGATCATATTTTTGGCACCCACATTTCAATCGAACATCGAATATTACTTTGTTTATTGTTCTTGCGACATTGCTAGAAGGGACAACTTTGGTTACTGTATCAGTATCAATCTCCACAGAAACTATTTTTAGCCCTAACTCTTTAAGGTCATCGTGCAGCAAATCGTTCAACATATCAATCCCATATTTCTTAATTTTAGGTTCTGTATCCTTATCGCCTCCGAAAACGTATTTCATTAGAGGTTTAAAACAAGGATCGTACGTAGGGTCAGCTACTTTGATCACTTCTGGGAATTTTCCAAGGCCAGATCTTTCACCAACCTCTTCAGCAGAAGATGACGAAGCAAAATGCCTGTAACTTTGCCAATTTACATGTTGCACCAAAGGTGTGAATTTGAAGACGTTGTGAAACACAACACCCGACACCTTGCCCATGACAGATGAGTCAAAGTTCAAGGTAACTCCCGCGATCAGCAGGTAAGAAAACAGTTTAAACTTTCGCATTATTTATCCTCTATTTAACTATACTATAGATTATAGTGGATATTTTCGAAATTTCAAGAAAAAATTAGAAAAGAGAAGAGAAGGTTATTTTGTGGAATGGGATTTTATTCTCTTTACGGTTTCATCTATTAGAGCTAGAATTTCAGGGTTGTTTGAATTCTGTTCTATCAACATTGGCACTGCATTATCTAACACACCCAACTTATGATAATTTTCCAACTCTGCAACCGTCCTTTTCTTTCCTTCAATCATAGCTCCTTCTTGTTTACCTTGATTATAAAATTTGGTCAAATTAGCATGATAAATACTATCTTGTTCAACTGCAGATCTGTATGCTTCAGTTTTAGCAAAATCTACCAACGTATCAATTATGGAGTTGCAGATATTTGCATCAAACGAGTTATTCTCCAATTTATCTCTTCCTATACAAATCTTTTTAGAGTCTGGACCAATATTTGTTTTTGACAATTTCATAATCAAAGACAGATATTCGACAATATCTACAGCCTGTGTTGGAAATCTGCTTTCAAATTTGGGGATTTGTATAAACGTCATCTTTGCTTGTCCATTGCTTCTAAAAGGAACTGTAACATTCGGATCAGTACGGGACTTAAAACAAATACTGGTATCAAATATCGTCCCTAACGAATCATCATACACAAAATTCAAAAAAGATAAGACGAATACAGGGGCAACACCATCGTATGGGGCACCGTAAGTTGGTGTTTGTTGTGAGATTATTTTTGAAGCATAATATCCAACCCTCTCAATATAAAACTCCTGGCAGTCATTTTGCATCTCAACATCAATGTAAAACACCCTATCAGCCTCAGGGAGTAGAGCATCAATACTTTTGCACTTACAGCGCCAATACACATCGAAATCAGTAGATCTCCGTGAATGATGGCCATCAAGCGAATACGTATCATCAGTACTTTTGGTTCGAATTGGTTCCAAATCCACAATATCGCAATTTAGTTCCCGAAGATCTTCTTCTAGTATCTTTCTTAAGAAGGCCATGGACACATCCTTATTTTCAAACAATTTTTTAAATGTTTCGTCCACTGTCAAATCAGCAAATACAACAATATCTCTTCCATCGTGTCGATTTTCTTCATTTCCAAGATTTGGATTCTGCCCCTCCATCGCGTACATATTCGCGTTTGAGAAAAGCATTCCCGCGATCAGCAGGTAAGAAAACAGTTTAAATTTTCGCATTATTTATCCTCTATTTAACTATACTATAGATTATAGTGGATATTTTCGAAATTTCAAGAAAAAATTGCGCTATGGCGTTAACATATTTTTCATAAATTCCGGAGTATCATCGAACATTATTTGGAGTAATTTTATGTCAAAAATAGCAATTGTTACGGGTGGTACACGTGGGATTGGTGCCGCTATTTCTCGTGGTTTGAAGGATGCTGGGTACAAGGTGGCTGCGAATTTTCAGGGTAATCAGGAAGTCGCTGATGCTTTCCAAAAAGAGACAGGGATTCCGGTGTTTAAGTGGAATGTTGCGGACTATGAATCTTGCAAAGATGGCGTTAGGCGTGTTGAGGATTCTCTTGGAGGAACCGTCGATATTCTTGTGAACAATGCAGGTGTGACGCGCGATTCGATGTTCCATAAAATGACATTTGAGCAGTGGAATACAGTTATCTCGACGAACCTGAATTCATTGTTCAATATGACTTCGCTTGTTATCAATGCGATGAGGGAGAAAAAGTTTGGTAGAATCGTAAACATAAGCTCGATCAATGGTGTGAAAGGCCAGATCGGCCAAACAAATTATTCTGCCTCGAAAGCCGGAGTGATAGGTTTTACAAAAGCATTGGCACAGGAAGTAGCGGCAAAAGGTATCACGGTTAACGCTGTGGCCCCTGGGTATACAGAAACGGATATGGTGAAGGCAGTGCCAGAGGATGTGCTTGCTTCTATTATAAAACTAATTCCTGTTGGAAGGCTTGGTCAGGTTGAGGATATTGCGAATGCAGTTTTGTTCTTGGTTTCTGATAAGGCAGGTTTTGTGACTGGCGAGACAATTAACGTCAACGGTGGACAATATTTAAGATAAAGTTCCAATTTTCTTTTTCCAATTTTTTGTTCATAGCAAATACATTATATATATGGTATATTTGCAATAATTTTTCTATTTAGGATATTTTAATGATAGCACTTAACAAGGTGGATTTCTACATTCAAGGAAGGCATTTACTTGAAGATGTTTCTTTTCAAATTGGCCCAAAACAGCATGTTGGGCTTGTCGGAAGAAATGGGACAGGGAAAACGACGATATTTAAGATTATCCAAGGGAAACTTCATGTTGACGGTGGAAGTGTTGAGATTGCAAAGAATTGGAAAGTACTTTCCGTCGATCAAAATATGCCGGATGAGGATCTCTGTCCTCTTGAATACCTTATGAATAAAGATACAGAGCGTGTTGCGCTTTTGAAAGAATTGGAAGGCCTTGAAGATGTGAATCGTATGTGCGAGATATATGACAGGTTAAATCAAATCGATGCATATACCGCAGAGGCAAGGGCGGCGTTCCTGCTTAAAGGTTTAGGTCTTACCGAGGAGGATCAATATAATGAATTGAAAAATCTGTCAGGTGGATACAGAATGCGTGTTGCGATTGCTGCTATGCTTTACCAGGAGCCGGACATAATGCTTCTTGATGAGCCAACGAACCATTTGGATCTTGAAACAACGAAGTGGCTTGAAGGATTTTTGAAAAAATATCCGAAAAGTTTTTTAATGGTTTCGCATGATAGGGATTTCTTGAATAACACCGTCGATAGTATTTTGCATTTGAAAAATAAACATATAAATAGGTATGTCGGAAATTTTGATACCTTTATTGATACGTATACCATGCAGCAGCAGAATATTGCGAGCCAAAACGCGAAACTTGAAGAGCAAAGAAAACATATGATGGAATTTGTGAATAGATTCCTCGCAAAAGCAACAAAGGCAAAACAGGCACAAAGTCGCTTGAAAGCTATTGAGAAGATGAAATTTATTCCGCTTGATCCTGCTGATCCAACCGTGTCGTTCGAGTTTCCAGAGCCGGAGACAATTTCTCCACCTTTGCTTAGCTTTGAAAAGGTGTTCCTTGGATATGGTGATAAGGTTATTTTAAAGTATATATCTGGAACTTTTTCGCCAGAGGATCGAATTGCCCTTGTCGGTGCGAATGGAAATGGAAAATCAACTTTTGCGAAATTTTTAGCAGGAGAACTGAAACCTTTGAAAGGTGAGATACATCGTGGTGCAAAATTGAAAATAGGTTTTTATCGCCAGGATCAATTTGATGGGCTTGACCTTGAAAAAACAGCATATGAGCATGTTAGCGATAATTTGAAGACAACTAATAATTTGGAAATTCGTTCACATCTTGGAAGATTTGGGTTTAGTGGTGAGAAGGCTGATCAAAAAGTGAAAGAATTATCTGGAGGAGAAAGGGCACGGTTGTTGTTTGCATGTTTAACAGCGGAAAAGCCGAATCTTTTGATTCTTGATGAGCCTACAAACCATTTGGATATAGAAATGCGAGAATCGCTGATTCAATCTTTGAATACTTATAAAGGTGCGGTGATATTAATTACACATGACAGAAATTTACTCTCGAAAGTTGCAAATACGATATGGGTCGTGAAAGACCAAAAAATCACTCCATTCGACGGGGATATCAATGAATATGAAAAAAGTTTGAAATGATTTATTTAAGCAGTGTTATTTTCTCGTTATTTTGGGAAATCAATTTCGAGAAATTATCTGCGTTTTTGAAAATTTTTCCTTCGAGTTTTATAACTGAATCTTCATAAAGCGACACGGAGGATTTTAAATTTTTTCCTATTTTTTGCAAAAGTTCACTCATATCCTTGATTTGCCCACAAAGCTTTTCCCCGGAATTCAAGACATCTTTTAAATTATTTGTGATGTTATATTGTTTCCAAGTGATGGCAATTGTGTTCAGCATAGCAAGCAAAGTCGTTGGTGTTGCAATGATAACTTTCTGTTTCATAGCTTTTTCTATTATCGTTGGGTCGTTTTGAAGTGCAGCTGCGAAAAAGGATTCCCCGGGCAAGAACATAATCACAAACTCTAATGACGAGGCGATTGCATCTTGATATTTTTTACTGCTTAGTTTCGAGATATGGTCATTGATTGATTTTATGTATGTTTTCAGTAAGTTATTCTGAGATTCTGTATCATTTGTACTTATTGCCTCGATATAATCAAGAACAGGGGTTTTTGCATCAATGATTACCTTTCGATCATCAGGCAGGTTAATAATCACATCAGGTCTTAACACTTTTTGGTCTTCATTAAAAATTTTCTGTTCTTCGAAATCACAATATGGAATCATGCCAGAAATTTCAAGAAGCCTTCTAAGTTGCATCTCACCCCATTTTCCACGGATGTTTGGCGATTTTAATGCTCCAACAAGATTTGTAGTTTCAGTTTTCAATTCTTTTTGTGCAGTTAATAAATTCTGCACTTGCTCTTTCAATGATTCATAAGTCGTGGTTCTATCTTTTTCTATCACATTTATCTTATCGTTAAAAAGTTTTAAAGACTCATTTATAGGAGTGATGATATTTTTGATAGATTGCTCTTTAAGGTCAAATTCATGTTTTGCTGCATTTTGATATTTTTCAAGTGACTCCTTTGCCATGTCAAGGAAAGCTTTGTTATTTGCAGTTGTGATATCAGAAGAGATGTTTTTAAATTTCGATAATAATTCGTCTTGTAATTTTTGAATAATAACCCCAAGGTTATCATTTTTGCTCATTTCATTTTTAAGTGTTGTTTCATACCTGGCATTATCGATTTTTAGATTTTCATTTTCTGTTTTCAAAAAGTCATTCTCGTTTGAGAATTTTTCCAACTCTGACTTTGTGTAATTGCTGATGGTTTTTAATTTTTGAATATAAAAAGACTCTAATATAATTATAAATGTCGATACGACCAATAAAGTTATTATCATTTGAAATATAGTAAATGAAATTAAAGGTAATTTGAAGATAAAATTAAAGTTTTCTTAAAACAGAGTTTAATTGCATTTGAAGTTCTTGGACTTGTGACTCTAGGTCATGAACCCTTTCGGTTAACCTTTTTCCATTGAATTTCTTATTTGAATGTTTATTTTTATATTTTTTTTGGAATTTATAGTTGCCATTTTTATGATATAATCCGTTCCCGAATCTTTTACGATTGTTTTTAAAATGTTTTCTTGATCCTTTTTTAGGGGCAGTGTTGAAATCATCATCCGCAGGTTCATCCACTATGTTATTTATATCACTTGCTTTCGTGATTTCTTCCTCTACAGAAGTGTTATAATCTTCGGTTATTTTATTGTTAACAAGCGATGTTTTTGCTGAAAAAATGGCTGGAATGGCAAAGCATAAATATGTGAGAATTTTTTTCATGGTTACCTCTTTCATATTATTATGACGTAAAATTCTTAAAAAATGTTATATATTTATCAGAAATTTTTTTTAAATTTAAAATGTGGTAATCAAGATTTTCAAGCATTTCATTCGTCTCAAAAATACAAAGTCCTTTTATTCCCAATTCGTTTAGTACAGAGAGTATATCTTCATGGCGGAATTTCCCGTACGGAGGATCAATAAAAATAATGTCGATGTGATCCTTGATCAGATGCTTAAAAGTTTGAGGTTTAAAAAAATCTACATTAATTATTACGGATTTATCATTGAAAGATAATTTTGATGCATTCGATTTTATTACATGAAAGGCTGATTTGTCATTTTCTATGAAATAGGCTTTTCTTGCCCCAATTGACAATGCCTCAAATCCCATTGCGCCACTTCCCGCAAAGCAATCAAGGACATTTTTTCCTTTCACTTCTTTAAAAATCATATCAAAAATTGTTTTCCGAACTCTTTGCATTGTTGGGCGAGTGACAGAACTTGGCTGCTCTATATTGGTATTTTTTTTTATTCCAGAAATAATTTTCAGCATATAACCTCGGTTGAAATTTTTAAGAATAATTTTTAAAAAGATTTTTTATAATTTTATCATCGATTTGTTTTATTTCACATGGCTTCATCCCAGAGATTGAAATCCCAGCGTATTCCGTGCGGACAAGCTTATCGATTTTAAGGTTGAAAAATTTACATATATTCCTTATTTCTCTGTTTTTTCCTTCGTATAGCGTGAATTTCAAAATATGATGTTTTTTGTCTTTGTCGCTTGTAACAGAAGTTTTTATCGCCTGATACTTAATTCCTTCTATTTCGATACCTTGTTCCAATTTTTGTTTAAAATCTTTCGGCAAAGAGCCATATACCTTCACCTTATATATTCTTGGGACGAAATTTTTAGGGGACATTAAAATTGTCGCAAGTGCTCCATTGTTTGTTAAAAGCAAAACTCCTTCTGAATAAAAATCAAGTCTTCCGACAGATATCAAATGTGGAAGGTTAGGTGGCAGAAAATCAAATATAGTCTTCCTTCCAGACGGATCGGATTTGGAGGTGATGCACTCTATCGGTTTATAAAATAGGTACAAAAGTGGAGCAGTGGAATTATTCAGAATTTTCCCATCGATTTCTATCTTCGCATCTTGTTCAAATCTTTCTGCAACGTTGGTGATTATTTCATCATTTACTTTGACAAGCCCATCAACGACAAGTTTTTCCGCATCTCTTCTCGAGCAAAATCCAGACATGGAGATTAGTTTGGCTATTTTTAATTTTTCCATTATAATTGTCACTTATGGATTTATTCTTTCAAATTACTCCTGTAAAATCAACAAGAATAGATGTTTTGGTTGTAAATATTTTGAATGAACACGGGCATGATATTTCTCGTGGCATAGCACAGCAGCTTATCGAGAATTCGAAAGTCAAGGTTAATGGCGTGGTGCAAAATAAACCTTCAAGTAAGTTTGAAGGGGATCTTGAATTATCGATTGATTTTGATAAAACGATTGTGGAGAAAAAAATTAATGATGCTCCTGTCGATTTACACCTCGAGGTTGTTTACGATGATGAAGATATTGCTGTGATAAATAAACCGTCTGGAATTGCGGTTCATGAAGGTGCAGGGATTTCGACTGAACCCACGCTTGTAAATGGTTTGAAATTCTTGTTTGGGAATAATTTATCCTCGATTGATGAGGCAAGGCCAGGGATAATCCACAGGATTGATAAGGATACTTCCGGGCTTATCATTATTGCCAAAAATAATATCTCGCACCAGATTTTGGCTGATGCTTTCAAAAAACATGAGGTTGTTAAAAAATATATTGCGTTCACGTGGGGTGTCCCTATGATGAGGGAGTTCACGATCGATACCTTTATTGGGCGCAGCAATAAAAATCGTCAAAAGATGGCCGTTGTTGATAATGAAGAAAACGGTAAACGTGCGATTTCTCATTTCAAAATTCTTGATAATTATCAAAATATAGCATCAAAGATTGAATGCCGGATTGAGACGGGAAGGACCCACCAAATTCGTGTGCATCTTGCCTACAATAAAACTCCCATCATAGGGGATCCTTTATATACAAGGAGTAGGGTGATTTCTGGCGAGCAAGAATTTTTTAGGACATTCAAACGCCAAGCACTTCATTCTGCATGCATTGGGTTTAATCATCCGATAAAAAAGCAATGGATGGAGTTTTCATCTGATATGCCGCTTGATATGCTTTCCCTTGAAAAATTACTTTTAAAATATAAATAAAAAATATTAAAGAGTTGCAATTAATTTTAATAATTTTTTATATTCCAAATGTGCAGATTTTGCTTGGTCGAGGATTTTCTTTTTTAATTCAGAGTTCGTGGAATTATTATTTTCTTTATGTGTTTTTTTATCATCAAGTGCGAGGTTTTTCATTATTTCATAATACTTGGAAATTTTTGATTCTAAATTCCTTTCCAGGTTGAAATATATATCATCCAAGATTAAATCCAAGTTGGATAGCTCTTTGGTCATCTCATTTGAATCTGGTTTTATGTCAAGCAGTAATGTTTGAAATAGGTGATATTTTTTCAAGAAAGTTTTTAAATTCGAGAAATCATTCCGCAGCTCGTTTATATCATTTTGTTGTTCCTCCCCGAATTTTTCCATATTTTTCTGAATCTCTTTTATCTTGGTATCATAAATATCCATAGTCTCGGACTCTATTTGTTGTTGCAATTGCAGTTGGACTTGTTCACTGATGGCAAATTTCTCTTTGATATGGGTAATGTCAGAGCAAACTGCAGCTCCCAAAACACAACTTAACATAAAAATTTTTCTCATTTTTAAAACCTCTAATAAAAACAAGAAAAGAATAGAAAAATAAAATTAAAAGGAAGTTAAATGTTTTTATTATTCGACATTAATGTCATTCCGTTCAAAAAATTTTTTATCTGGAAACAATACACATGCACTGAATCTATCCGAGTGGTGTGTAATTAATATATCAGTCCCATCACTTAATTCAAAAAGAACAGCTTCGTTTCCTTTTATCCAAAATTTTACCGAATCATCACATATTGTTCGCAAAGCATCGTCATCAAGGTTACCGTTTCTTAATAAAGATGCAACCGTTCTTCTTATATACCAACAACTTGGAATTTTTGATGTTAAAAATTCTTCTGCAAATTTCTTAAGATTATCGCAAACCATCTTATCGACATAGTAAGTTATATGAGCCATCGAGAGTAAAGCTACTGAATGCACAAACCTTGTGTTGTCTGCCCACTCTGCTGTAGTATCAACAAGATAAGGCACATTGTCGTATATAACTTTTTCGAGATTGCCAAACGACTCATCTAAATATTCATTCGTAATTTTATGCTCTCCATTAACGCAATATCCGTTGTTCAAAACAAACCCGCAGAACAATGCAGGTAATAATATTTTCTTCATAATGTCTAAATCTTACACAGCGATATTATACTCAAGATGATCAAAATTATCAAGAAAAAATTACCTAAAAAGGTTACCTTGCGATAGAAAACGAATATTTTTACCCCTTCGCGTTCGCACCAAAATCCGCGCCAAAAATCGAATGCAAAATGAAGATCAATAAAACGTCAAAATGTTCGAAATAGAAATTTTCTTATTAAATTTGCTATTCAATTTTATTGTAATTCCAAGATCATCAAATATCAAGGTTTCAAAGCAATCGGTTGGGATAGGATCTCTTGCAAGTAATATTGATTCATAATCATCGGTGTTCGTATTCAAAAGCGAGAACATCCTTGTATTGCGATCATAATTCAGGAAATATATAAATTGGTCTTTTTGTGGATTCAGCGCAAACTGTATTGATTCCAACCCTTGAATGGGCTCATAAAGCCTGAAATGTACTTGTGGATGGCAAAATGAACATCTATACGATGACATGTCAAAGTGGTTAATCTTTGCAGCTCCCAAAAACACCCAACTCAAAAGCAAGTAAACCAATTTTTTAAACATAATGAACGCTTAAGAACACAAAAAAGATTATAAAAAAGAAAAGTGAAAAAAGGGTTAATTCTGATTCGAAAGCCCCAATCTATCCAAAGTAATGCTATCGAATAATTTTTTTAAGTTCTCTTTTGTTTCATCTGGGCTCACGTTATCTTTTGTTCCAACATGAAAATAGAGACAGTTTTGCATTTCGGAAGAATCTTGCTCGACCTGATTATGTTCGATTGCTAACAATGCCAATGTGGTGTCGATCGATGGTACTAATGCGGATAATTCCCCTCTGACAGGGTGCGATAATTTCCTTTCCAATACAAAGCTATCTTTATGCATTTGCAAAGCATCCATTAAATCTATTATTTCATTCTTTTTCTTCTCTTTTGCAATAGCACTTTTCCGCCCGGATTCCTCAACAGAAACATACTTTTTTGTTTCGTCTTCACGTTCTTGTGTGAGTTTACATTTTTTATATTCTGGATGGGTATCTTCAAAGTCTTGCACAATTCTTTTTGCATTGTTGTATAATTCAAAATTAACTGCAAAGCAATCACGCATATCATTCCCAGCAAACAAAGATGCTCCCAAAAAAGTACATAAAACTATTTTTTTAAACATAAAATTAACTCCTATTAAACTAACGATTAAAAAATAAACGAAAAAGATTAAAGAAAGGTTAATTATTTTGATTTTTTCATTTCAGCATAAAGAGCCCCTAGCGGATTATAGTTCGCAATTAACACACGAAAATCGTTAAATAATAAACTTAATTGTTTTCTATTATTTGTTAATTTCCTGGTTACAGTGGGCAACTGATTATTATATTTCTCATAAAGAGCGTTTTCTTCTAAAGTTATATCAGTAAATCCTCTGGCAATAAATACCGGATTTCGGCTAGCTTCATCATATCGTGTATTCATTTTTTTTATGTATGGCGTTGCTTTACGTACAAATTCTTCATGCTCTTTCATTTCTTTTAGTTCATTCCTTATAACTTCGGAAAGATTCTGCACTTTCGATAAATACTCTTGTACAGCTGGATGATTTAGAGTCCCAGAATAAGTATGTTTCTTTGAATTAAACTTCTGTTGTAATTCGATAAACATATCATTGAAATCATCATAATTCATTACTTTATGTGCAGCAGAATCACTGTCATCTCCACATACAACTTGATCTCCCAAATTCGAACCATACACACTACCATTTATACCTATAAACGCACTTGCGGCTATAAGTAATGCTTGACATTTTTTATTTTTTAACATAAAATATATCCTCCATGTAGCAAAGAGGGCACAGGAACACCCCATGCGATCTTCGCTACGTATTTTTGCAAACTAGAACGAG
>CASESI010000020.1 GCA_949290705.1 uncultured Holosporaceae bacterium
TATTGTGATTTGCTTCAAATTGTGCTGTAAAAGTACGAAATATAATGAAAATACAAATATTGTCATGAGAATTTTATAGCTTTGGGAAAAAGCTATAAAGAATATGGACTCAAGGCATATTTTAGGATTGGATCTGGGAACCAACAGTATAGGTTGGGCTGTAATCAATACATCAAAGAGTGAAAGCGGTGAAGACTTGCTGACAGGCATAAATTGTGATGGTGTGAGAATCATTCCAATGGATGCTGCAGTTTTGGGAGACTTTGATAGAGGCAATTCAAAATCACAGACAGCAGACAGAACAAAATACCGTAGTGTTCGTCGATTATATGAACGAAGTAAATTGCGTCGCGAGAGATTGCATAGGGTGCTGGATTTACTTGGTTTTTTACCATTACATTATTCAAGTCAATTGAATCGTTATGGGAAGTTCTTGGATGATGCAACAGAGCCAAAGTTGCCTTGGCGGAAAGATGAGCAAGGACGTTGGATTTTCATTTTTGAAGACTCATTTAATGAAATGATGGCTGATTTTCGTCAGAATCAACCGGAAATGGTATCCAAGGGACAAAAGATACCATATGATTGGACTATCTATTTTTTACGTAAAAAGGCTTTGACCCAAAAGATTGCTAAAGAAGAATTAGCGTGGATATTGCTCAACTTCAACCAAAAGCGTGGATATTACCAATCAAGGGAGGATGAACAGCAAGAACGTCCATCCAAAACCCGACAGTATTTTGATAGCCAGATAGTAACCGATATTATCGATACCAATCAGACGTATAAAGGGATGAGGGTGCTTTCTGTAATATTGGAAAACGGGATGAAAGGAAAAATATTCAGAAAAGAAGTCCCAGACTGGATAGGTCAAAAGAAAGACATTATAATCACCATCGATATTGATAAAGACGGGAAAGATAAATATGATGATAATGGTGAGCTTAGCTGTCATTTCAAAATTCCGACCGAGCAGGAGTGGGATAATCAATGGGAATTGATAAAAGCAAAAACCCAAAACGATTTGGATGTCTCTGGAAAAACAGTTGGAGCTTATATCTATGATACTTTGTTGAAAACACCTAAACAGAAGATAAAAGGGAAGTTGGTTCGTACCATCGAGCGTAAATATTATAAGGATGAATTGCGCCTGATTTTGGAAAAACAAAAAGAGTTTCATCCGGAATTCCAAGACAGGGCTTTATTCGAAGCCTGCCTTGAGGAGTTGTACCCACAGAATGATGCGCACCGTAATCTGATAAGCAACCGTGATTTGATTTACTTATTGATAGATGATGTTTTGTTTTACCAACGTCCATTGAAAAGCAAAAAATCCTTGATTGCTGATTGTCCTTATGAAGAATATACGCATATAGATAAGAATACTGGCGAAGTACAGCGTTTCGGCGTAAAGTGTATCGCAAAGTCGCATCCATTGTTTCAAGAGTTTCGCTTATGGCAATTCCTTTCTTACTTGCGGATATATCAAAGAGAAAAAGCTGTGGATGGGAAATTGTGTTTGGATGTGGATGTGACTTCTGAGTTTTTAAAG
>CASESI010000021.1 GCA_949290705.1 uncultured Holosporaceae bacterium
TGGTTTTGATTTTGATGCCAGCATGTTGCGTGTTGCCTCAATGAATATGATGCTTCATGGAATTGAAAACCCCAATATCTTTTATCAAGATGCTTTTTCGCAAAACTTTTATGAGAGAAATCCCGAACAAGCAAAATCTTATTTTGATGTGATATTAGCTAATCCGCCGTTTAAAGGCTCTTTAGATTATGATGATGTTTCACCTGATTTGTTGAGCAAGGTCAGAACCAAAAAGACCGAAGTCTTGGCTATTCCATTCTTTTTAAGATTATTAAAATCAGGTGGCAGAGCTGGCATTATTGTTCCTGCCGGTATTCTTTCAACTGAAAACGAGGCTTATAAGCAGGCTCGTAAGATGTTGATTGAGGACAATCAGCTTGATGCCGTTATTACAATGCCTTCAGGTGTGTTTAAGCCTTATGCCGGAGTGGCAACGGCGGTTTTGTTGTTTGCTAAAGGTGGAAATACTGATAAAGTTTGGTTTTATGAAATGGAAAATTGCGGTTTTAGTCTTGATGACAAGCAAACGCCGATAGATGATAATGATATTCCTGAGATTATAGAATTTTACAAAGATAAAAAAGAAAGCAAAAAGTCTTTTAACGTGAGTAAAGAAGAATTGGCAGCTCATGATTATTCCTTATTGCCTTCTAAATATAAAGAAGTGGAATATAAACCACGTGTGTTTGAACATACCCCGCAAGAATATGTACAAATGATTATTGAATCAGAAAAGAAATCTTTGGCCATGCTGGAAAAACTGCAAAAAATGCTGGAGGTAAAACATGGTTAATCAATTACCTCAAGGCTGGAAAAAAGAAGAGTTAGGGAAACATTATGAAATTCTTAGAGGAGGGTCTCCAAGACCAATTCAAAATTATATTACAGATTCTGCTGATGGTATAAATTGGATAAAAATAGGTGATGTGGATGTAGAAAGTAAGTATATAGAAAAAACAAAAGAAAAAATTAAAAAAGAAGGATTAAAAAAAACACGTACAGTTAATGTTGGCGATATAATACTTTCTAACTCTATGAGTTATGGAAGACCATATATTTTGAAAATATCAGGAGCTATCCATGATGGATGGATTGTTTTAAGATCTGTCGATAATTCTATAAAAAATGATTTATTGTATTATTCACTCTTAACGGGTAGTGTAAAAAATCAATTTGAAGCAGCTGCAGCAGGTGGAGTTGTCAAGAATCTTAATATAGCAAAAGTTTCTAAAACTTTAATAACATATCCGACAGATAAAGATGAGCAGGATTATATTGTAAAAACTTTAGACGCAGTTGCAGAAATGATTAAATTGCGTAAAGAAACCATTCAATTAACCAAAGACCTTATTCCCGCCATTTTCCAAGAAATGTTTGGTGATTGTTCTGAGAATGTGCTTATTGGCAATAATGATTATTTTGAAATTGAAGATGGGGATAGAGGAAATAATTATCCTAAAAAAGAAGAATTATTAGAAAAGGGTGATTGCTTATTTTTATCAGCTAAAAATGTGACTGAGGATGGTTTTGTGTTTAAAGAGAATGTGTTTATTTCTCAAGATAAAGATAAAAAACTTAGAACTGGCAAATTAAAAAGATATGACTTTGTTATGATGACAAGAGGAACCATTGGAAATATAGCCTATTATTCTCCAGATATTCCATACGACAATATAAGAATCAATTCAGGAATGGTTATAATTCGAATAAAACAAGGATTTGAACCATTATATTTTTTACAAGCCATGAGAAGTGATAATATAAAATTTCAAATAAATAACCTAATTACTGGAGCGGCAGTTCCTCAATTACCCATTCACTTAATAAAGAAAATTTCTTTGAAATTAGCAGATAACACCAAACAAAAAGAATTTGCTGATAAACTTGAACAAATTAATCAAAATTTGGAAGTTCAACAAAAAGACCTTGAGAGATTACAAGAACTTTTTGACCAATTACTTCAAAAAGCCTTTACCGGAGAACTCACCAGAGGAGATGCTTATGGAAAGCACTAAGTCTGTATATACAAATAATGTCTTGAAGTCTATGACTTTGGAAAACTTTAAGTGTTTTCATCAGCCAGTAAAAATTGATTTTTCACAAATTACCATGCTGTATGGTCCCAACAGTGCCGGTAAAAGTTCTATATTGCAGGCTATTTGCTATATGGCTGAAGTATTAAATGGCAATCTTGATGTGGATATTACATCGCATGGTGGTGAAGGAATGGATCTTGGCGGCTTTCAAAATCTGCTCTATAACCATGATTTGAATAATACAATGAAAATCGGTTTTGAATTGGATCTAAATTATGTTACTGTAGATGATTTTGTTAAATTTGAAGACATAAATAATTATGCGTCAGTTAACAATATATTTATTCAAATTGAAATATCATATAGTGATTATGAGCATCATCCGTATGTATCAAAAATTAAATATTTATATAATCAAAAATAT
>CASESI010000022.1 GCA_949290705.1 uncultured Holosporaceae bacterium
ATTTATTATTTATTATTTATTATTTTAAACAATCGATTGTTGAGGAAAAAAATTGGGACCTTTCCTCATTGATTTTTTTATTGTATCACAAAAATTTTTAAATGTCAAGTACTTTTTTTAATTTTTTTTAAGATTTTTTTAATCACAAAGCAGAGGAGCGACGGAAGTGAATTTATATTCTTCTCCTTGATTCACACCACATATTATGAATCCATTTATGTATTTGTATGAATTATAATGAAGCCTATATGTTGCGAATTTGCAGTCTTTTATTTTTTCCTTTTTATCTCCAGGTAGTAAAATTTTTATTGTCCACCTGTTATCCTTGATTTCATAAGTAGCAGATGATTTTAT
This sequence comes from uncultured Holosporaceae bacterium, assembly GCA_949290705.1. Classification (GTDB taxonomy): domain Bacteria; phylum Pseudomonadota; class Alphaproteobacteria; order UBA3830; family CASESI01; genus CASESI01. The sequence goes on from CASESI010000022.1 coordinate 355, forward strand.
TCTATTCCTGTGATACTTAAACACTTTGTTAAAATAAAAGGCAAAGTCTTTAGCAAAATCATCAACAACTTTCTTCCTCCACTTTCTTCCTTCAACATCTGAGAAAAAAAATCTCTTTGATCTTTTTTATCTCAGGAGAAATATTGATAATGATCATTTGAGGATTTCTTTGTTCGCCACCTGGTTTTACTTGGTAAGATGTTTTTACGTGTCCATAACTTGAGCCTATGCCACCAACAACAGTATGTTCCACAATCTTTTGGCCAACATCACCAACACTATTGTTTTTCCAACCATTTTCCGTGCAAAGCCTTTCAATAGTGTTCCAAACATTTTCTGATACTTCATCAGGGATATCAGGATCAGCAATTAAAAAACATACCAAAAAGCAACAAACAAAAAAACTAAAACGTAACATACCTCACATTGTATAACACATGTGTAAAAATTTTATTAATTATTTTAACATCTCAAGAATCTTAGAAATCTTTTTTTTGTATGACTCCACAAAACCATCGAAATCAGGATTGTCAATATTGTATGTATCAAAATCACTGTACATTACCCCATCAGAAATGCATAACAAACAATAATTCTGTACATTTTTCAATGTCGCATAATCTTTTTTCGATTTACATGTTTCAATGATTTTTCCTAAAATATCACACTTTTTATCAAGACATTCGCTTGACAAAGATTCAAAGATACACTGATTATTGTCGTAAAAATCAACGCCATAACTATCAAATAACTTTGACATTTCCAAACACAGCCTATTGACTTCCCTCATTCTATTATCAGTCACATCAACATTTTCAATTCGTGGTTCTTTGGCTGTTCTATCAGAATCACCTACCGCACCGACTCTTTTTAAATCTTTGAATGATAATGGTCGTAATACTTCCGGACTTCCCAATCCCACCGTTACTGAGAGTGCCAATGGTAATATAAATGATTTTTTCATATTCTCCTCCTTAAATCCTAACATTTTATTATAACATATTAATATCCAAATGTCAAGTATTATTTTTTATTTCTTCAAGTTTTGTTTCAATTTGCTCTTTCGTTGTTAAATTTTTCAGTTGTACAGTGTTGGTTTTTCGTTCGTTCTCACCAATAAAAACTGCGAAATCTGGTGAAATTTTCAGGGATTTTTTCAAAAGATTTTTAAAAGATTCACCAATAAAAACCTCTGCACAAAATCCTTCTTCCCTTAGGAATTTTGCGGCATTAAAGGCATCTTTTGCAGAATCAGAAATCACCGCAATCAGTTTATTTTTCTTTCCTTCTATTTTCGAAATAAGTGCAACCCTTTCGTATCCTGCTGCCCATCCAAATCCGCTTAGTTCCGGGCCTCCAAGAAGTTTTACAAGATTATCGTACCTTCCACCAGCCAAGAAAGTTGATTGAGAGCCAAGCTCTGTAGATTTGAATTCAAAAATTGTTTCAGTGTAATAATCAAGCCCTCTAACCAGGCATTTATCTATCTCGTAATTAATGCCATTTTGTTCAAGCATGGAGATTACTGCAGCGAAATAATCTTTCGATTCCTGGCACATAGTATCCAGAATAGATGGGACATTTTCGATTAATTTTATATCTTCAGGTTCTTTCGAATCAAGGATTCTTAATGGGTTTTTATGAAAACGCAATCTGCTTATTTCCGACAATTCATCAAAATAATCAGAAAAATATTGCTTTAAGAGGGATGTATACCGTTTTCTATCGTCTTCATTTCCAAGGGAGTTAATGTGAAGTTTAAACGATTCAGGATTTATCGATAGTGATTTGATAAAGTCGTGTGCCATCAAAATACCTTCAACATCTTGGAATGGAGATTTTTCGGAGAATATCTCTGCTCCAAATTGGTGAAATTGGCGATATCTACCCTTTTGAGGACGTTCATACCGAAACATTGGTCCGAAATAGCATAGCTTTAACGGAAGTTTCTCATACAATCTATTTTCAATGACAGATCTTACCACAGGAGCTGTTCCTTCTGGTCGTAATGTAATTTTATCTCCTCCCTTATCCTCGAATGTGTACATTTCCTTTGTCACAATATCACTGTCATCACCGAGTGGTCTTTTGAACAAAATCTCTTTCTCGAAGATAGGTGTTTCTATAAGCTTGAAATTGTACAACTCAGCAGTTTTCAGAAATATCTCTACCGTCTCTTGATAATTTTTTGCCTCATCTAGTATCAAATCTTTTACACCACGTTGTTTATAAATACTGTCTTGCCCCATAATCCACTTCATAAAAAAATATTACTTAATTGAGGATTATATTATATAATATCCACCAAATGTATTTAAATATTCAAGAATTAAGAGATTTTTATTCTGTAACAAAAGTTGGTAGGAAATTTAACTCTGACATTTTGGGGGTTATAGGTGATTTTCTAGCAAAGAAAAATTCAAAAGAAGTTGTGATTTTCGGATATGTGAATAACTTGTCCAAGACTGAAAGTACAAATGTCACAAGTTGTATGTTCAGTGATAAGACTAATAAAAATGGTGGATATTCAGTTGGAAATGGAATAATCGATAAGCACTTTATTGAACTTGAAAATAAATTTTATGATTCTGTCATCGTTGTTAATTCGTTGGAATTCGCAGACAGCGTGGATTCATTCTTTTCAGGTGTGTTTTCCAAAATGAAAGATGACGGACACGCTTTAATCATTGCTATGAGTTATAAATCACTTTTCAATAAGCCTCCTTTCAACATGTGTCATACTTTCTCGAGACGCGCAATAGAGCATTATTTATCGGAACATGGAATGGAGATTGACGATTTTTATTATACATGCTATCCTCATTTCAAGAATAGGTTGTTTGATAGGTTTCTTGGATATTTTTTAAAATTTTATGGGGCTTTCATGGTTTTGGAATGTCATAAAAATTGTCCTGCTAAAGTCACTGAAAAAGTAAAGGATCTTAAATTAGAATACGATAAGGTGTAAAAATGGTTGATGTTTTTGATGGTACTGCAAAAGAGAAATTACAGCAATATGCAGCAAGAATAGAAAGTTTGGAAGCTGATAAGGAAGAAATAGCTGGGCAGATTCGTGAAGTTTTAAAAGATGCTGCAAATGATGGATTTGACACAAAAATTTTGAAAACTGTTTTGAAATTAAAGAAAATGAAGCGCGAAGATAGAATCGAGAATGAGGAATTGATTTCTATATATAAAATCGCCCTTGGCTTTGATGATTAATTTTTTATGTCTTTCGTTGTATTAGGTGTTGATCCAGGACTTTTAAAAACAGGGTTTGGTGTCATTGATTATTCTGGGAATTCACCAAAATACCTTACGAGCGGTGTTTTATTGATGAAGAGCACTGAACCTCACCCTGTGAGGCTTGCGTTTATTTTTAAATCTTTAAAAGAAATAATTGATAAATATTCACCAAAGGTTATTTCAATCGAGGAAACGTTTGTTAACAAAAATCCATCAACATCATTGACGCTGGGGTATGCACGAAGTGTTGTTCTTACGTTGGCTGGACTTTATGAGATAGAATTGTCGGAATATTCTCCAAACCACATAAAAAAAACTATCACTGGGAATGGCCATGCTGATAAAGAACAGGTGAAATATATGGTGCAAAAATTATTATCAACAAGCCTACCAATAAAAACTTATGATGAGTCAGATGCGCTTGCAATAGCTTTGACATATCACAAACCTTTAAAATTTTAAAGATATAAAGGTTTCTTTTTTTTAGTTATTTCTTGTATAATCATGTCATGACGCATTTTTTAGAAATGATAATAAATCTTTTTTACTACGTAATTCCTTTCATAATAGTGATTTGCGTGTTGGTTTTTGTGCATGAACTTGGTCATTATTCTATTGCACGATATTTCGGCGTGAAAGTTGAAGAGTTTTCAATAGGAATGGGAAAAGAGATATGGGGAAAGACAGATAAAAATGGCACCAGATGGAAATTCTCTGCAATACCTGTTGGTGGGTATGTAATGATGTTTGGTGATAAGGATCCTTCAAGTGCTCCTAATGCCGAGGATATCAAGAAAATGACGGATGAAGAAAAGTCTATAAGCTTATATGGGAAAAAACCATGGCAAAGGATTTTGGTAAGTTTTGGTGGACCTTTCGCCAATATAATTTATGCATTTGTTGCGGTATTTTTCGTGTACATATCATTTGGAAATGTTCGGAATACTGAATATATTGATAAGGTATACGCTGGCACACCGGCATTCACGTCAGGACTTCTTGCTGGGGACAGGATATCTGTTATTAATGGAACAAATATCCATGGTGCAGAAGATGCAATAAAGGCAATTCAAGCCTCAGGTGATTCTGTATCGGTTACCGTGTTACGTGATAATAATGAAATGTCGTTTGTTATTCCTTTTGAAAATCCAAACAAGAAGATGCTTGGTGTAACCTTTAAAAGAGAGTATCAAAAGCAAGGATTTATTGAATCCACAGTAAAATCATTCAATGATACCGTTTCATATATCAAGGCAATATTTATTGGTATGGTAAGGATTTTCACAGGCGGTGTTTCATTAAAACAATTTGGTGGGCCTGTTGCCATTGCAGGAGTTTTTGGAGATATTTCGAAAACGGGTGATATTGCTTATTTGATATTCTTTTCAGCAATTTTGTCTATTAATCTGGCTATTTTTAACTTAATTCCATTGCCGGCACTTGATGGAGGAAATATTTTTGTGGATTTTATAGAAATATTAATAAATAAGCCACTATCATTAAGGCTTAGGGAGATGTGGAATACTGTTGGAATAATATTTCTGATATTGCTTATGATAGTAGCAACATACAGTGATATTTTAAAGTTGAATTTTGTGAGGAAGTTGTTGTCGATATTTGGTTTTTAAAGAGTATTTGTAGGTGATTGTATGGTAAAGTTAGTTTTTGGTTGTTTGTTGCTGTGTTCTTTGTTTTCACTAAATTGTGCCTCTGCACCTGTACAAAATGTTGCAGATAGCACTTCCAACAATGATGATAAAATTTCATCAAAACTTTGTTCTAAGGTAAAGATTATAGGAAACAGGAGAATTGAGAACGATGCAATAATGGAACAAATAGAATCGCTTGGGGATTGTTCAGATTTTTCGCCTTCTTACATTGACCTAATAATTAAGAAACTATTTGCAACAGGATTTTTCTCTGATGTTAATGTACACGAACAGAACGGAAAATTGGTTGTAGAAGTCACAGAAAACCCTATTGTTGCTGAATATGCATTTGAGGGAAACAAAGCTGTTACTGATGACAATTTTAACAAATTCTTCAAAGACGAGTTAAAACCAAGAACCATATTTTCTCTATCAAAAGTAAAATACCTAACAACTGAAATAATTAATGTTTACAGGCAGAGAGGATATTTCAGCGTAATAGTAAATCCAAAAATTATAAAACTTTCTGATAATCGCGTTAACGTTGTATTTGAAATAAATGAAGGAAAAATCGCAACTGTTAAGAAAATATTCTTTGTTGGAAATAGAAGATTTTCTGATTCTACTCTGCTCGCTGAAATTTCTACAAAGGAAACAGCTTGGTGGAGATTTTGGAGTTATGATGATTTGTTTTCTCCAGAACGTATTGAAACAGATAAACGTTTAATCAGTGAATTTTATAAAACAAATGGGTATGCAGATTTCAAAATTGAATCCTCTTTTACAGAGCTCAGTGAGGATAAGCAATCGTTTTATATTACAATAAAAATGAAGGAAGGTGATGTTTATAAGATAGGCGACATAAATCTTTCTTCATCAATTAAAGATATAAAAAATAATGATCTTAAAAAACTTTTGAAATTCAAAACAGGTGATAGATTCAATTTAAAAAGCATAGAAGAATCGAAATTTGATATGGCTGATACTTTATCAAATAACGGTTATATCTTTTCCTCAATAGATTATAATGTTTCATTGGATAAGGTTAAAAAAATAGCTAACATCTCGTTTTCCGTTGATCAGGGAAATAAAGCCTATATAAACCAAATAAAGATCGAAGGTAATGTTATCACGAAAGATGAAGTTATAAGGCGTGAGATGCTTGTCCAAGAGCAGGATGCTTTACAAGCTGATAAAGTTGCAAAATCAATTCAAAACATAAGGGATCTTGACTTTTTCTCTGATGTTAATGTTTTGCAAGAAAAAGCTGGATATGGAAAAACTAACTTAAAGGTTAAAGTAAACGAAAAATCTACTGCTATGTTACAGTTGAATTTGGGTTATGCAATCGGAAGAGGTATATTTTCTAAAATCGGACTTTCAGAGAAAAACTTTCTTGGAGAGGGAAAATATGTCAGTGGAGAAGTAATGATCGGAAAATCTGATAAAGCAATTTCCGGACAATATGTTATACCTTACTTTTTGAACAGAAGGATAGATCTTGGATTTTCGGCTGGAATTTCTGAAACTAATAGAACCAAAACAACATCCTCAAAAAACAGGAGTTATTCCGTTGGAACTTATTTGTCCTATCAAATTAATCCAAAATTCTCCCACAGGGTTGGATATTCGTTCAGTTATGATGATACAAAACCTGATGGCTGGGTTCATGACCTGCTGGAAGATGAATATGGTAAACGGTCGAGAAGTTCTATATACTCTGTCCTTTCATATGTCGATCTTGACAGCAGAATTAACCCAAGAGATGGGTATGTATTTGCTTTGAGAAATTCTTATTATGGTCTTGGTGGAAATGTGAAGTTCGGGTCACATAGTGTTACTGGAAAGTATTATTTTCCTGTATTTGATAGATGTGTATTAATGGTTAAAGCCGAAGCTGGATTGATGGGACATGGATCTTATTTGATTGACAGATTCTCACTTGGTGGAGACGATATCAAAGGATTCGATTATGATGGAATAGGACCAAGAATCAAAAAGAGTCAAAGTCGAGATGAGGAATCTCTTCGTGGTACGAGATTTTATTCAGGTGTTTTCGCATTCGGTGTCCCTATTACAGAAGGTGTTGGTCGTGTAAGATCCGTTACATATCTCATGCTTGGATCTAACTGGAAATCCAATACCGACAAAAAGTATAAAGATTGTATTTATGATGAAAATAAGATGCGTGTTTCGGTTGGTACAGGTATTGAATGGATGTCTCCTCTTGGACCTCTCGCAATTACGTACTCTAAGGCAGTCAAGAAAGAAAAGTATGATGACACAAGCACTTTACAGATCGGTTATGTTATAATAGACTAACCTTTTACTTTTTATTTATTATGAATACAAATATCATAGAAGATGCATTCAATAATGTTTCTCTTTACTTAAAAGATCCATCGTTAAAAGAGAAAGTCAAGAATGCTACTTTTGAAGTTTTAAAAGCTCTCGAATCTGGGAATTTAAGAATCGTAACGAAAGCAGAAAACGGTTGGGTTGTGAATGAGTATGCGAAAAAAGCATTATCATTATTTTTAAAGTTTGCTGATAGGGCCAAAATTGATGCGTTATATACTTCTTGGAATGACAAAGTTCCGCTTCAAAAGCTCGATTCTCTTGACGGACCAAGAGTTGTGCCTGGATCCATTGTAAGGTTTGGGGCATATGTCTCTCCAAAAGCTGTGTTATGTCCTTGCTTTGTTAATATAGGGGCGTATGTTGATGATAATTCTATGATAGATAGTTTCACAACTGTTGGATCATCTGCATATATTGGAAAAAATTGTCACATTTCAGAAGGAGTGTGCATAGGTGGTGTTTTGGAACCTGTTAATGCAACCCCTGTTATCGTTGAAGATAATTGTTTTATTGGTGCAAAATCCGTAATTGCAGAAGGTGTTATTGTAAAAAGAAATTCCATAATTGCTGCTTCAACAACATTGACGAAGTCAACAAAAATTATAATGCGTGATACGAATGAAATTATCCATGGATACATTCCTGAAAATTCTTTAATTGTTCCAGGAAGCTATAAAATCTCTGATAATTTAAACATCAATTGTGCGATCGCAATGCATAGGGAAAAACATAAGGATATTATAAACGAATTACTTAGATAATTCCCAAAGATTTCATGGATTTATGCGTATACCTTCCTATGATAAGGTGGTCGTGCAAAGTAATGCCAAGTTTATCACATGCTTCTTTAAGTTGTTTTGTAATAAATATATCATTCGATGATGGGGTCAAATCTCCACTTGGGTGATTATGTAACATTATTAATGATGCAGCACCAAGGTCAAGTGCTCTTTTTATTATTTCTCTTATATATACTGGGGTTTGATTAACTGTTCCACGTTGAATATTTTCATCTGAAATTAATTGATTTTTAGTATCAAGAAATAAAATCTTTAAAATTTCGATCTTCAAATTTCCCATACTTATTCTTGCATATTCAATAACTTTCAAAATGGAGTTTAATATAGGTTTATCTTGCAGTGGATCTTGTAATACTTTATGCATAATAGTTTTTATTATTTTGATTAATAAAACCGTATTTTCGCCAATACCTTTAACTTCCAATAATTGCCCTTTATCGGCATATATAACGTTATTTATTGTCTTAAATTCTTTTAAAAGATCCTTTGCAAGATCATTCGTATCGCATCTTGGAATAGAAAAGAATAACAGCAATTCCAGCAACTCGTAATCAGGAATATTAATTGAAAGGTCATCCATTGATAAAAATTTCTCTTTCAAACGTTTTCTGTGACCAAGTTTACTAGAAATTTGCATACTATAATTGTACCTTTCAAAATTAAAAAAATATTTAAAAAATATGGTATGAAATGAAAATTTTTGATACCTTATACACATTAGAAAAGCTTGAAAAATGGAAAATAATGAATTTAATCTGAAAGATAATGTAACGGAAAATGTAAAGTCAACAACCCCAATGATGCAGCAATATTTATCCATAAAAAAGGAATATCCTGATTGCCTATTGCTAACCAGAATGGGGGATTTTTACGAATTATTTTTTGATGATGCAAAAATTGTTTCAAAAGCTATCGGATTAACACTTACTAAGCGAGGAACATATAACGGATCACCTATTCCTATGTGTGGAGTTCCATACCACAGCTTTGATCTATACGCGAAAAAATTACTTCACGAAAATTTTAAACTTGCAATATGCGAACAACTAGAAAATCCAGAAGAGGCAAAAAAGCGAGGTTCAAAATCGGTCGTACAAAGAGATGTTGTCCGCGTCATTACTGCTGGGACTATATTTGAAGAAGAATTTCTTGAAGGAATGCATCATAATTTTCTTATGGCATTTTGTTCGGATAAAAAGCAAGAAAATATAGGGATTGCTCTGACAGATATTTCAACAGGGGATTTTTTAACCCTTGGTGGAAAAATTTCAGACTTACAATCCATAATAGATAGATATAGTCCTTCTGAAATTATCACCTCTAATTCTTTAAAATACACAGAAAGTGTATACCCTATCTTAAAAGATCTTAATGTTCAATGGTTGCCTGATGCTAAGTTTGATTTATTTTCAGAGAAATCCAGATTAATGAATACATTTGATGTTAAGACTCTTGATTCTTTTGGAAATTTTAATGACACAGAAATTATTGCCGCTGGAGCTATTATTGGATATATAGAACTTACGCAAAAAAATAACATCACATTATCTGTTCCAAAGAAATTAAAAGAGGATAATTTTTTATATATCGATTCACAAACAATAAGAAATTTGAACCTTATTGACGTGAAAAATGGAGATAAAAAAAATTCATTACTTGCAACTATAAAAAATACCAAGACAGCATTTGGAGGAAGATTATTGAATATGAGAATGATTTTCCCACAAAAAGACATAAAAGAAATTGATTCTCGTCTTAATGCTGTGCAATTTTTCATTGATAACCAAGAATTAATGAAACGTATAATCGAAGAATTATCTGAAATTCCAGACTTTGAAAGAGCTATATCAAGAATAAAATTTAAAAGAGCTGTCCCAAGTGATTTTGGAATGGTTATTTCAGGACTTAAAAAAGCAATTGCAATAAAAGAATTACTAATGCATGCAAATGTTTCATTTGAAAATGAAGTATACTCAAACCTGTGCAAAATTGATGATTTTAATAGATTAATTGAAACATTACAAAATGCATTTAATGATACGGATCTTCCAAACAATCTTCGCTCCAATGGTTTTATAAAAACTGGATATAGCAAAGAACTTGATGAATACAGAAATTTAGTAAACCATAGTGCAGAAATGATCTCTAACCTTGAAGCGCATTATATAAGGGAAACAGGAATAAATACACTCAAAATCAAATCCAACAATATCATTGGATTCTTCGTTGAAATTCCAAATTCTCAAAGAGAAAAGTTATCAGAAGAATTCATAAAAAAACAAGATACTGTTAATTCTGGAAGATATAAAACAATCGAAATTTCTGAACTTGAACAAAAAATGATTATTGCGAATGAAAGACTTAAAGAGCTTGAATTTGCTATTTTCTATGAAATGATAGATTACATGAATGGATATTATGACGCAATTAAAAATGCTATAAATGTGCTTGCTATTATAGATGTGGCTTCTGGCAATGCGGAATTTGCTATTCAAAATAATTTAACAAGGCCTATTATTGATGATTCTTTGGATATAGAAATAAAATCCGGAAGACATATAGTTATAGAAAAACGTATCGGAAATGAAAAATTTATCCCGAATGATACCTACATCACAAAATCAAAAATTTCGATAGTAACTGGGCCAAATATGGCTGGAAAAAGTACATACTTGAGACAAAACGCTTTGATTATCTTGATGGCACACATTGGTCTTTATGTTCCAGCTATGTATGCACGAATCGGTGTTGTTGATAAAGTATTCAGCAGAATCGGAGCATCTGATGATATCGCATCCGGGAAATCCACTTTCATGGTGGAAATGATTGAAACAGCAACTATATTAAATCAAGCAACAGAAAGATCTTTCGTGATTTTGGATGAAGTTGGTCGAGGAACATCAACGTACGATGGTTTTGCGATTGCTGCAGGAGTGGTCGATCATTTGTATCATGTGAATAAATCCAGAACTTTCTTTGCCACGCATTATCATGAAATTCAGTATTTATCGCTTTCTATGCCATTGTTAAAATTTTTGACTTTACGAATTTCGGAACATGGAGACGATGTAATTTTTCACCATCAAATTGTTAACGGAGTCGCGGACAAATCGTACGGCCTTTATGTTGCCAAAATCGCAGGAATCCCTGCTCGAGTATTAAAATATTCCAAAAACCTATTGAACAAACTACAAGATAATAATGTAATAAAAAACATCAATGTGCAAAAATTAGACTTAAAATAAAAAATAATACTTGACATTTGGATATTAATATGTTATAATAAAATATTAGGATTTGAGGAGGAGAATATGAAAAAGTTATTTATGTTACCATTGGCACTCTCAGTAACGGTGGGATTGTGTGGTCCAAGCTCATCACAGACATCGTACGGTAATGAGATTAGCGATGAAGAACGCTGGGAGATTAGGGATAATATAAGGTATATGTTTGGGTGTTTTGACGAATTAAGCAAAGGGGACATTATGGACATTTCTAAGGATATCTTAAAAAGGTTGCATGGTAATAAATTACGATTTAATCTTATGGTTGATGATATATCTTTAGATTTTCCTCGTATGGAGGATGCATGTAATGAGATACAGAAATCAGTAGAGTGAATCTAAATTTTCTGTTGGGAATATAGATACTATTCTCAATATACCATTTTTTAATTGCAAGAATATGCATATGTTGTTGGTTTTTCTGTAGTTGAGGTATATCGTTTCTCTTCTTATTGTTTTTTTTACTTTGGGATATATTCCTCGTATTTTTTTATCAGACTGTGGACACGCAATCATGTTAATACTTTTCGTATGTTGTCTTCTTAATTCTTTTAGTCCAATTTCTTGCATGATATAATTTTTAAATAAGAATTTTATTATTCTCTGTGCTCTATTTTTCATTGCGCGCCTCAATTCATCGAAAGATCTTTTTATTTCAGAGTTAACTGACAAGATAGGGAATATAAATTCATTCTCATGCCTAGATAGAGAATCGATATATCTTTGGTATAATGTGCGCAATTGTTCTGTTGGGTGAAAAATTGATCTAGGTTCGTTTACCTCATACCTAAGGTAAGAGTTAGTTTGTTTTTTATGTGGAAAAAATGGAATGCCTCCAATATGACCATGTTCAACAATATGATCTAAAGTATTATCTATTGTCTCGACCCCATAATTCGATTGAATTTCAATCATATCATCAATTTTGAATAGTACATCGTCCTTATAAATCGTTCTTAAAATATTATATAAATCCTCTATCGTAAGCAGTGCATTTACTTGGTTTTGGATTTTATACCATTTATTATTTTCGAATTTTAAGATTACATCTCCAATTGTTATTGTGTTTGGAACTTGTTGCTGTTGCTCTTGTTGAGGAGCTGCTGCATTTTGGGCACATTCATACTTTGCAAATGCAAAAATCAATGCTACTGTTAATAATATCTTCTTCATGATATTATTTTATAAAAAAATACCTAAAATAAACTTAATAAAAATCTCGAAAAAATAAGAAGAGAAAACATTAATTCAAAAAATCTATAATTTTTTGTTTGCTTGCAAAACCGGTAAGCCTCGACTTCTCCACACCATTCTCAAAAAGGATAAGCGTAGGAATTGTCTCGATATTGAATTTTCCGGCCAAAAATGCGGAATTATCGACGTTAACTTCGGCGATTTTAAGTCCCTCTGGAATCAAAGCTGTGCCTTCAATTTCCTCAAGAATCATGCTAACCATACGGCAAGGACCACACCAGGTTGCAAAAAATTTTATCAACACTTTTGGAGATGAGGAAACGAAATCGTTGAAATCTTTATCTTCAATTATGGTATGCATAAAAGCCTCTACATTAACTATATTTCGTATTATAATACATAAATGGTAAATGTAGAAGCAATTTTAGAAAAGTTTCAGGAATTCAATCCTGAACCGAAGTGCGAGATAGTTTATGATACTGACTTTAACCTTCTTGTTGGTATTGTTCTTTCTGCCCAAACAACTGATAAGCGAGTCAACATCATTGGAAAAAGTTTATTTAAAACTATAAAATCCCCAAGCGATGTGATAAATTTCGGAATGGAAAATCTTGAAAATGCTATTAAATCATTAGGGTTTTTCAGAACAAAGTCGAAAAATATATATGCTTTGTCCGAGCGATTGATCAAAAATTTTGGCGGAAAAGTACCTTATGACTTCGATGCGTTAATCACTCTCCCAGGTGTTGGAAGGAAAACAGCCAGCGTGTTTTTAAACACTCTAACTGGAAAAAATTATATAGCTGTCGATACTCATGTTCAAAGGCTTGCAAAACGTCTCGGTTTCTCGACCGGCAACACTCCGCTTCAGATAGAGCAAGATTTGAAAAAAATTATTCCTGAAAAATTTCAATCCAAGATTTCGAATTGGCTTGTTTTGCACGGAAGATATATCTGCAAGGCAAAAAAACCAGCTTGCGAAAAATGTTTTATAAGAGACTTGTGCCACAGCAATGATAAAAAATAAAAAAATAAAGGAAAAAATATGAACAAAAAAATTTATTGCAACTCGACTTTTGCGCCAACTTCTTCAAGTTTCTTCTTGAATGATTCAGCTTCGTCTTTTGCAACACCTTCTTTAATAACTTTTGGTGCACCTTCAACAGCAGCCTTTGCTTCTGTAAGCCCCAAACCTGTGATTTCACGTACAACCTTGATCACTTGGATTTTATTAGCACCAACTTCTTTCAACATTATATTGAAATCTGTTTTTGCCTCAGCAGCAGGTGCAGCTCCGACAGCAGCAGGTGCAGCAACAGCGACTGCAGCAGCAGCGGACACTCCCCATGCTTCTTCCAATTTCTTTGCTAATTCAGCAGCTTCCATAACGGACAACTGTGACAATTCATCAACTATTTTTTGTAAATCTACTGACATTTTTAACTCCTATAAACTTATTTTTTTGCGTATTCATTAACGACCCTAGCTAACTTTTCTGGAACACCTCTGACACACGAGAATACATTCTGTGCAGGTGTCATGATGATAGCAATCAACTTGCTCTTCAATTCATCAAGCGATGGCAATGTAGACAAGCTTACAACACCGTCACGTGACAAAACAGATCCGCTGTACACACCCGATACAACATCAAGCCTTCCATCTGTCTTCTTTGCAAACTCACAAATCACCTTAGCAACAGCCACAGGATCTTTCGAGAAAGCAATAGCAGTAGGACCAGAAAAATCGTTTTCGAGTACATCAAATTGAGTCCCACGAATTGCAATTTTAGCAAGCGTGTTCTTCGTCACCTTATAATTTGCATTTGCCTCAAACAATTTCTTTCTCAAAGAATTCGATTCTGACACCGTTAAACCATTTTGTTTAACAACGACAGCAATCTCACTCGCAGAAAGAGAAGCATGCAAATCATCGATGAAAAGCTGTTTTTCTTTCTTATCCAACTTAATGCTCCTAAAAACAAAATTACGTCATGAGAAACTATCTATGCTGGAAATTAAGCATCACGAAATGCACCAACAGTCCTTGATGACGACGAATTTATTGTATCAAATTTCAACCAAAAAGTCAATAATAAATTTTTATAGCTCCATCATCATTTTTTTGATAGAATTCGATTATGTTGGGTTTTAGACGTTTTTCGTTCACGATTTTTGTTGCTTTGCTGTGTGCAACGTTGTCTTCATGTGAACGTGATATAAGGTACAGAGGAAATTTATTGGATAATGATGATATTGCTATTTTGCAAAAATCGCATTTATCAAAGAATGAAATCGTAGAAAAATTCGGATTTCCTACGATATGTCTATCTGATACTGAATGGATATATATATCACAAAAAGTTGAGTATAAGGCTTTCTTAAAACCTATAATACTTGAAACGAATGCCACAAAGCTTATCTTTAATGGTAATGGAAATTGTTTTCCGCAAAAATTAACTCTGAAACCTATTTTGCTTACACCACTTTCAACCGTTACAAACATCAAAGAAGAGAATCTCTCATTCCTAGAGCAATTGCAAAAGAATATCCAAAATATGGGAAAACATTAATCATATAATTTACTTGAAATTATCAATTAATTAATTTTTTGATGGTAACATTTGCGTATGAAGAAAATATTATCATTGTTTTTGCTTATATCTTTTGTGTATAGTTCTCAATCTTTGAGATATTGCATTGCACAAAATCCTAAAGAATCAGATTTAAAATTAAAAAATCTGATTGAAAAAAAATTTATAAACGGATTAAAAATACGGCCCTTATCACAATCCGATTTACGCTGACGCAATTGACTTTCTTATAAAAAATTACCCAAATTATTTAAAAAGAGTCTCTGTTCATACGAATTCTATTCCATCAATCCATTTCATATTGAACAAATACAAAGTTGAAAAAGGTATATTTATTAACAACCCTGATGCTGCAACTCCTTGGATTTCTTTCAAGAGACCTATTTCTGAGCTTAGCAATAGCCTATATGGAAGCATCAAAGACATATTGTCATTCGTTGTAACAATAGATGTCTATGATATCTTAAAACAAAATAAGATCTTTGAAAGTTTAAAAACAATAAGCCTCTAATTACCGCTTTTTATATTTTAATTTCTTAACAAAAGTCATATAATGTCCTGATGATCAGGTTTATCTTTTTATTTTTACTCACGTTTACCAGCTGTAATTTTTTAAATGCAAAAACAGCCTACACTTCACAACAAAATAATGCTGTTAACATTGCAATAATAGATTATGATAAAATCCGAAAAGAATCTGTTTTGGGGAAATCTATCAATGAGCAAGCAAAACAAATGATGTCGAATTTTAATAAAACCATGTCAGAATTAGAAGCAAATCTTAAGAGAGAGCAAGCTGCGGCAAATCCGAAAAAACCTGCGACAAGAGAAGAATATTCTGAATCTATGCATAAATTTGAAGAGAAGCAAGACAACTTTGTAAGACTTTCCAGAAAATTGCGATCTGTATCAAGAAATGCTCTACAAACTGCTGAATATGAATTTAAACGTATCTTAAAGGAAAGAATTGTGCAATACCTCCATGCCACAAAAAAGAACGTAATAGTATTTGAAAAATCCAATGTAATTGTTGCAACAAACGTGCTTGATATAACTGACGAAGTTCTAAACCTATTGAACAATTCCGGCGAAACAATTATAATACAGCCAGAGGTAAAAGATGTTGGATTCTAGATTTTATAAAAATTTCAAAGCCATGACAATCAAGGAAATCCTTGATGTTTCCTCTTTAAAAACTGATCCTGAAACGAACCTTGATACGGTAATCTGCAACATTGCAACCTTACATGACGCGAAGGAAAATGACCTTTCGTTTTTCCATAATGTAAGGTATAAGGAAGATTTAAAGCACACGAATGCAACAGCTGTGATCGTTTCACCTGAATTTAAAGATTTATGTCCAAAATCAACAATAGCCTTGGTTTCAAATTTTCCATTACTTGATTTCGTGAATGTCGTTGATGCTATGTATCCAACGGATGAATTTAAAACAAAAATCAGCTCCTTAGTGAAAATCAGTAACCTTGCAAAATTATCATCTGACTGTGAAATTGGTGATTTTGTAAGTATCGGAGACAATGTAAAAATTGGAAAGAAAGTCAAAATCGGAAACAATGTAACAATCCGCGATGGAGTTGAAATCGGCGACAACACTGTTATCGGGGACTCTGTTTCAATTTCTCACGCTGTCATCGGAAAAGACGTAATCATAAACTCTGGTGCAAGAATTGGAGAATCAGGATTCGGAATATTACCAACCAAGACAGGCCTCCGTTACATAAAACAACTTGGGAGAGTGATAATTTCTGATAACGTAAGGATTGGTGCGAATACAACGATTGACAGGGGAAGCATCAATGATACATTTATCGGGAAAGGTACTATCATCGACAATCTCGTCCAGATTGGCCACAATGTGAAAATTGGTGAGCATAGTGTAATCGTTTCACAGGTTGGCATCTCTGGAAGTACAGAGGTTGGAAACGGAACAACTCTTGCTGGACAAGTCGGTGTTGCTGGCCATCTTAAAATCGGAAATAACGTAACAATTGCGGCAAAAAGTGGCGTCACGAATGACATTCCTGATGGTTCCATATATGGTGGTTTCCCTGCTATTGATATAAAAATGTGGAGGAAGCAAGTTGCCACGTTAAATATCATGACTAAAAACAGAAGAAAAAATTGAAGAGGACAAATTATGACTGAATGTTCAACAGAAAATAAAATTACAAATATCGATATAGAAGAAATACTGCGCACAATTCCACATAGGTATCCTATGTTGCTGATCGACCGGGTTTTAGAACTTGAACTTGATAAATATTCGAAAGCAATCAAAAACGTAACTTTCAACGAACCTTTCTTTAATGGACATTTTCCAGAAAAACCAATCATGCCTGGTGTTTTAATTATCGAGGCAATGGCACAGACTGCTGGTGTTTTGGTGAGAAAAACGTTAACTGGAAACACGAAATTGGTTTACTTCATGACGATCGAGAATGCAAAGTTTAGAAAACCTGTTGTCCCAGGAGATCAGCTTGAACTAACCGCAACAAAAATTAAATCAAAGGCTAATGTCTGGAAGTTTGAAGGTGTAGGCCGCGTCAATGGCCAAGTCACAACTGAAGCAACTTTCTCAATCGCTATTGTTGGATAAAGAAAATGATTCATCAGACAGCTATTATATCTGGAACTGCGCAAATAGGTTCTAATCCTTCGATCGGACCTTATTGTGTAATTGGACCAAATGTGAAAATTGGTGATAATGTTGTAATGCACTCGCATGTACTGATTGATGGGTTTACAACTATTGGGAATAATAATAAATTTTTTCCATTTTCCGCAATAGGACTTGCCCCTCAGGATTTAAAATACCACGGGGAGAAATCATCACTTGAAATTGGCGATAATAACTTGATCCGTGAATATGTAACAATGCACCCTGGCACAGAAACAGGAAGGATGAAAACATCTGTTGGAAGTAATTGCTTGTTTATGGCCTCATCCCACATTGCACACGATTGCATAGTTGGTGATCACGTAATAATGGCGAACAACGCGACACTTGGCGGGCATGTCGTCGTCGGAAATTATGCTATCATCGGTGGACTTGCCGCTGTACATCAATTCGCAAGGATTGGTGACTACTCAATTGTAGGGGGACTTACTGGGATCTCTCGTGACCTTGCACCTTTTGCATCAAGTTTCTCAGAAAGAGATAAAATTGCAGGACTAAACATTATCGGATTAAAGCGGCATGACTTTTCAAATGCAGATATCAAAAAAATCCAAGATGCATTCGATATACTATTTTTTAATGAAAATGATAAAACTTTTTCCGAAAAAATTGCCGAAGTAACATCGAAATACCAACACGAAGATAAGTTAAAATCTCTTATAAATTTTATAAATTCAGAATCTATTCGGTCATTTGTTCAAGCCAAATAGTATTATTAATTAATAAATATCTAAAATTTTATGTTTTTTAAAAAATAATTTGCACTTTTTTTCATTTCCATATACTATATGGATAGTAGTAGTAAAAAGAATATACAAATGGCAGAGCTTTTAAGAATATTAAGAGAAGACGAGCTAGATAGGAACAGCGAGCTAAAACTATCTTTAGCGAAGGAACGAGGAACAAGAATAAGAATGGCGAGGGTGTTGTCTGGTCTTTCTCGTCAAGAATTCCAAGATCAACTTGGTGTTTCAACCTCAACATTAAACGCATGGGAAAATGGTAGAATTTGTTTAACTGATAAGGGTGCGCTTAGAATTTCCAAAGCTCTTGCTGATATAAACATCGTATGTGACGTTTCTTGGTTACTTGAAGGAATTGGAAAGTCTCCTGTTAATGCTAACGAAAAAATCAAAGATTTCACAACTCCTATGGCTCATCTTGTTGAAACACAGAAAATCGTTTCTGCAAACAGGATCTTCCCAAATCAACCTGGCGATGCAAAAAATGACGAGGTTGATTTCTTCCTTAACAACAACGCAAACAGTGTTGGGCTAAGGATTGATGATAACAAGATGTCACCTATTTTCGATAAAGGTGATAAAGTTTGCGGTATCATTATTCCAACAAAGTATTATAATGATTTCTGCAGTAAGCCTGTTATCCTTTCATATAGAAGTCAATTAATGGTCCGTAAATTGATCGGTATCAAACACAACACATTGTATTTCAACCACCTTAAAAATGAAGGTAGTAATTACGAAGAAAATGACTTCCTCGCTCTTGACATGATCGACATTAATTATATTGCAAGAGTCTTGTTAATCAAAAAAATCTTAGATTAACTTTTTTTCTTATTCATTAACCACACTTTTTATTCATTTTTTTTCAGATTTTCGAGAGGGGTGGCTTTTTCATTTCTAACCTCAAAAAATATATCATGATTATTTGTCGAAATAGTTTGCAAAAAAATTAACTTTTGGTTATAATAATAATTGGGACTTTGAGGTGCGATATAGTTTTAATTCTCCTAGAGCCTAATTTATGAAAGGGAACTGTCCCTGTTTCTGGTCGTGGCCGGTTACACATGGTACCCACCTGTTTTCTTGGCTTTCAAGAGAGCGGTTAAAAATTACGCCCGAGAAGTTCCTTTTTTTTCATAGTTTATATTGTTGTGGGAGTTAAGAGAAGGAGAAATCCCTATCTTACTCTTCAATGATTCTCGCTGTTGGTTTCGTGAACATCACAAGTATTGTGCTTAGGAGTGTTAATGCCGCCGCAACAAAGTATGTGATCTCTGCGCCGTATGCGTCCCACAAGATTCCTTGCGAAATACTTGACGAGAAAACACCGGCTGCACAAACAACATTCAATATTCCAAAAGATGTCGCCTTAATGTGCCTTGGTGCGTAATCAGAAACCATGGAGAAAAGCACGGTTTGTGTCACACCAAAATGTATTCCGTAAATCACAATCGAAATAAACACCGCCGTAATGCTCTCTGCCTTGGAAAGAATCAGGTATGAAATCATCGCCGATAAAAACCCAGCCATGAGGCAGTATTTCTTGTTCAAGTGATCCGAAATATCACCAACCCACTTTGCGGAAATCGCCGTAAAAAAATACGACACACCGAAAACCAATGGGTGGTACTCTGTGTGAAGCCCGACACTTTTAGCTTTAAAAACCAAAAATGCCTCGGAACTTCTTGCGCACATAAAGATAAACACAGCGAACAGGAAAAACCAATACCTTCCGCCAAGTTCATTCAAATCCGACTTCTTGATTGGGAACCCTTTCCTTTTCGAAAGTTGAGGAGTGTTTTCTTTATCACTTGTCATAAACGCCAAAATCAAAATCGATAAAACCAAAGGTAAAATCGAGAACCAATAGGCTCCTCTCACCATATGCTCTGAACTTCCACCAAGATGCGACATAAGCAAAAATGCCACAAACGCACCAATGGTAGAGCCAAGAGCAGCGAGAGATTGGCGAAGGCCAAATCCGGCACCCTTTAACCCTTTCGGAGAAGACTCTGAAATCAGAGCATCCCGAGGGGCGTCACGCAGGCCATTCGTAAACCTGTCGATTGTTTGTGCCGTAAAATACATCCACAAACTGCTAGCCATTGCGTATAATGGCTTTGCGAATGCCGCCGCAGTGTATCCTATTATGATTAGGATTTTTCTTCTTCCAAGATAATCGCTTATCATCCCGGAACAAAGCTTCATTGCGTATCCGAATGCCTCGGTAATACCACGGATCACACCTAGGTCTTTCGCCGATCCTCCGAGAACATCCGTAATCAAAGTCACGGACAAACTTGAAATAATCACAGATGAAGAATTTGACAAAAGACTTACCAAACTCAACCCCCAAACAGTTTTAGGGAGTTTAAAAACATGATGTAGTTTTGACATTATTTTTACTTATAAAAATATCCATCATTTATACTACAAGAGTTTTTCAAAAACAATGTTGTTTTTTTATTTTTTTTACAATATAATTTAATATTGGTGAGTTGTTTTATTGGTGGAGGTGCTTTGCGCTTTACGGTGCTTGCTTTTTTAATAATTTTTTCTGTAAGTTGTAAAGCATCAAAGTCCGTTCCGCCAAATATTAAATCCTCGTTTACTGTTTCTAAAAAAAGTGTTAAAAACATCTCACCTGATTATTCCAAAAATCACGAGCCAAAAATCACAGTCGAGTTTTTCTCTGATGTGAAATGCAAAGCATGTCAAAAAATGCATAAGGTAATTACCGAGCTTGAAGATTTTTTAACTCAGCACGGAATAAAATTAAACCTTATATACAGGCCCGTCGTTACCAAGGAGGACTCGGTTAACGCTG
Organism: uncultured Holosporaceae bacterium; assembly: GCA_949290705.1. Taxonomy (GTDB): domain Bacteria; phylum Pseudomonadota; class Alphaproteobacteria; order UBA3830; family CASESI01; genus CASESI01. Next base: position 21,750 of record CASESI010000022.1, read on the forward strand.
CATTCATTGCCGCAGAAGCTTTAAACCGCGGACAGATAGACGAATTTCTTAAAATGGCCTATCCAAATAATCCAGATAAAATTGACGACCTCAACCCTGAATTAATAGGGGCAAGAATCGGAATATCCGAGATCAACAAAACTCCATCTATATCGGAGTATATAAAAGCTAATCAAAGCATTCTAAAAGAGAAAGGCAATAATACAGCCCCTCTTCTTGTCATTAAAAATTATGACCATAAAAATCATGATATATACTTAACCGGTTGCCAAAAGCTTTCTTGCGTTATCAAAATCTTAAAGCAGCATGGGATTATAAAAATAGAGAATTAACCTCTAAAATTATAAAAAAATTAAAAATTTTTTAACTTATTTTTAATTACAATCAACCTGGTGGCTTTATGCGAATATGTTTATGGGTTTTACTTTTCATTTATCATGTAAAATCTTCAATATCAATTCAGCAAATTAATGACGGACAAAAAGTTGAATATACTTTTGCAACAAAATCACCTTTTAAGTTTAAGCTTGTAAAAACATTCAATAGCTTCTCTTTATTTTTCAACAAAAGATTCAACATAAATCTGTCTAAATTACAGAATAGCATTGTCCGTGTAACGCAAGAATCCGGTAAGTTTTCTACCCTTACATTTCTGCCAAGGATAGAGAATGAAAAGTATTATGCTCACCAGGAACAACTTAGCAATAACATCTTAAAGCTAACTTTTTCTAAACAAAAACCCAAACCTGAACCTTATTCATCTATGCAAGATGTAAAAAATATGCTGCTTGGTCAGGCATACATTATTATAAAGTTTTCACGAGACACAATGAAATGGCGTCTCAATAGCCCAATACGAAAAGATATATGCACTTTCAAACGCGGAGATTATACCTATATCGCAATCGAAACAGATCACGAGATAAGATTCAATCTTCCTGCACAAAAATATGTGTCTTATTCTAACACAATTTTAAAAAACGGTCTGCAATTAATCATTTTAAAAACGGAATTATTCCATAAAACTACCAAAACCGATGAAGGATGGTTGATAGAGTTTTCAAAGACTCCTGACGCTGCGAATGCCGACATCGATCCAAAATTTATAGAGAAATCACACAATGATAATAATTTAAATCCAAGGAACTATCCAGACCTTCGGGCTATTATAAATGAGAACAAAAATGTTCTTAAAACACAAAGTTTCCTTGCCAATAACTCTAATAAATTAACATTTACTTTAAATGAAAGTGCATTCTTTTTTAAAGTAAAAGATCCTATTTTTAAGGATGAAATAATCATAATACCTTTATACAATCCACTTAGGAATAGGAACCACATCACAACAGCATACTTTGACATGATAAAAACAAATCAAGGTATCGTTGTAAAACTTAATGATGATTCCGTCAGTACATCCTATAACAACACTGACTTTATATTAAAAAGAGATGAACCGTTTTTCTTCGCAGCAAACACAACCATAAATTCACGATTCAACCTTTTACCAATCAGCGATTTTGCAAACACTGTGCCATGGCTTCACGAATATAAATCTCTTCGCAAAGAATTACTTCAAGATACGTATGATATCGCACTTTTCAAATTTAATAAATTCATGACAAAGCATTTGCTTACCAAGGAAAGTCAGCAAAACTTTTACCACATGATAAAACATCTTAAATGCCCTAATTTAAAGACCCAGATATTTTTAAATATGGGAATAAACGCGTTTCTTAACCTCGATTTTGAAGAAGCCATATATTTCCTTGAAAACCAACAATTGTGCAAAAATGAAACTTTAAGTTTACTTATAAAAATGTCATATGCCCTTAATAATCCAAACATTGTAAAATTCTCCATTCAAAATTTATCCAAATTCATAAACCAAATAAAAACCTTTGGAAAGACGCTTGAAAAGCAAATCCTTCTCACCATGCTTAAATTCAACAAGAAAATCGACCCAGAATCATTTTCCGTAATCCTTAACGAATTATACCAATTCGAACTTTCGGATGACGAGAAGAACCTATTCTTGTTAAACAGAGCAAGGTCATTTTTCGAACAAAAACTTTTCTCTCAAACAATAGAAGATTTAAAGCTTGTAAACACCACCAACCAACTTATATTTTCAGATGCTTCTCTGCTTCGAAATCAGGCACTTCTTAAAATCGGCAAGATTTCAGAAAATGCCTTTATTAAGAATCTTGAAACCTTAAAGGTTTGTAATTCTTACATTCAAAAAGCAGTCGATGAAGAGCTACTTAAAATATACATCAGTAAAAAAATGTTCCTTAAAGCGATCTTATTGCTTAGGGAAGATCCGTCCAAATCACAAGAAATCCAACGCATAATCAACGAACATGAAGATTATTTCTCGGCATTATCACTTACCGATACTATGAGATTTCTTACACTTTTCGATCAGTACATATCAAGAAGGTGCAAAAAATCCATTGGCATGTTTTTCCTTGAAAATAAATTCCTTTTAAAATCATTCAATATATTCCGTGAAGTAATCCTTCGGTATAAACAAAAAGAAGACATCATCGAAATGATAAAATGCATAGGCCCATTTCTTGTTGATGGGGAAATTATCGATTTCTTAAAAGACAACCATGAATACATAGGAATCTCTAAACCAGAACTTTTATTATATTTTGCTCGCATATACTACCTCCAAAAAAATTACCTAAAAGTAATTGATACATTAAAACATTTCAACCTTAAAACATCCAAAGAAAGCTTTTTATTCGTTGCAGAAAGTTATTTTCTTTTAGGTGAATATCAAAAATCGGAAATTATATTCCTTAAAATGTTTGAAGTTTTCAGAAACCAACTTTCACAACAAGATATACTTAAAATAATACTTTCAATGGTACACAACAAGCACAACTACGCCGCATACAAACTTTACCTGACCATGAAGCCAAAACTTTCAATCAAGTATGAAAACATGATCAGAAATATACTACACCTGACCAAAGATCAGTAATAAAAAAAATAATAGGTAAAATAATATATTTATGTTAAAAAAACACCGTGGTGGAGAACGGCACACCTTAAACGTAACTTGTTTTTGGAGACCCCAAAATAAGTTTTTCTTTTGCTTAAAAAATAAACGTCCAATTCGTCCTAAACCATATATCGCAACATTTAACATCATACCTCCTTTACAAAATAACGATCATTAGATTCAATCGGATGAATGAACCCTTCATTCAAGTAAACCCGTGCCTGAGAAGGGCCAACTGTAGCTTCTAATAATTGTGACTTTGTTCTTGTTTTAACCCAATCTTCTATCATAGACAAGAGCTTTTTCAACAGTTGCCCGTTATCGTTTGTCCAAGCAAAACTTATTAAAAATCTATCTGCAGAAATATTTGTGATCTCTGCCGCTCCAACGAGATCTACACCTCTATATAGGACTATTTTTTTTACATTTTGGTCTGGAAGCAAAGAACCATCCTCAATCCCAAGATTTTCAAAAAAATTTCTTCTAATTTTAGCAAAGTATTCAGACTCAGTACGTTGCGTTACAAAGCGAGGACAAACACCAGAAAAGACTGTTTTTTCTAGGATAGAAACAATCAAATCATTTTTTAACAAGTTATATTTTGTTATACCCGTTCCCATCTTTTCTGACGCATTTTGTTCCTTACTAGCAGTTATTTTCACAGATTCATACTGTTTTCTGGCTTCATCATTATTTCTTAGATAATCGCGAAACAATAAATTTAACTTTGTTTCCGGATTGTTAATACGGTGAACATGCAGATATACCTCAAAATCACCTTTTTTGCCATACAAATCTCTCAATGGTAAGTTGTACTCGCCTTTGTATCGATATCCCAACTCCTCCGAAGTGAGAAATTCTCGCGCTGATTTTAAATCCTTTGTAACGAGAATCATATCAACAATCGGTTTTGCAGCGAGATTAGGTATAGAAGTAGATCCTACGTGATAAATTTCGACAGCATTTTCTCCCATAACAGATTTAATTTTTTGAGATTCACTTTCAAAAAATACTGCCCACTGTGGATTGTACTTCTCTATAACCAAAGGGTTTTTAGCCTTCACTTTTTCCTCTAACGATTTTTCCAAAATTTCCATTTGTCTCCAAGTTTGAATAAAAAAACTAGCAATTGTTCTGGCATCATTTAACGCCGTATGATCATGTGGAAAAGAGGTTTTTAATTCCAACAAGTCCCTGTTACTTCCTAGAAGAGTATCAAACCTTTTCCCTAAAGATCAGTAATAAAAAAATAATAGGTAAAATAATATATTTATGTTAAAAAAACACCGTGGTGGAGAGGGAAGGATTCGAACCTTCGTAGACTTACGTCGGCAGATTTACAGTCTGCTGCCATTGACCGCTCGGCCACCTCTCCATCCAAAAAATCGGATTTTATTACTGTAGCATACTTTTTTTAAAAAGTCAAGAACTTTTTTTAATTTTTTTAATATTTTTTTAAAAATTTTACAGAACACAGGAAAACCGCAGGATTGGCGCGCCCGGAAGGATTCGAACTTTCAACCTCCAGATCCGTAGTCTGATGCTCTATCCAATTGAGCTACGAGCGCACGGTCCTCATTTTATGTTATTAATTCCCAAAAATCAACTAAAAAAGCTTTATTTTATATTTTAAGATCGTATTTAGTTTGATAAAATACCAATATGAAATTTTTAGATAAGGTAAAAATAAGGATAAAAGCTGGAAATGGTGGAAGTGGCTCTGGAAGTTTTAGGCGAGAAAAATTTATCGAATTCGGTGGACCAGACGGTGGGGATGGTGGTCGCGGAGGAAATATCGTCTTTGAAGCGAAGACAAATATAAATACACTTATCGATTATAAATTCAAACCTATTTACCATGCACAAAACGGTGAGAATGGCCATAAAAAACAACAAAATGGGGAAGCTGGCGAGGACATGATTCTCTTCGTCCCAGTTGGTACAATAATATCCGAGAATGGAAACGTGTTATACGACTTCACAAAACCTGGCGAGAGATTCATTGCGGCATACGGTGGAAATGGTGGAAATGGAAATTGTCATTATAAAACCTCTCGGAATCGTGCACCTGAACGTTTTGATAAAGGACAAGAAACAGTTGAGAGAGAGGTCACACTTGAAATGAAATTGATCGCAGATGTTGGAATCGTTGGATTTCCAAATGCAGGAAAATCAACGTTCCTTTCCTCTGTTACAAATGCAAAACCAAAGATAGGCGATTATCCATTCACGACACTTTACCCAAACCTTGGGGTATATAGCGATTTATTCCGAGATATAATTTTTGCTGATATCCCTGGGATTATAGATGGTGCGTCAGAGGGAGTTGGCCTTGGGGATAGATTTTTATCGCACATTGAACGTTGTAAATTGCTTTTGCACATGATTGATATTTCCGATCCGAAAATTTTCGAGAATTACGATATTATCAATAAGGAACTGAGTGCGTATAAGGATGGAATTCTTCTTGGCAAGGATATCATAATTGTCCTTAACAAAATCGATCTTGTTGATGATGAAAAAATAAAAGAAGTTGAAAAGTTTTTCGGAAATAAAACTGTTTTGAAAATCTCCGCTGCTAATTCACAAAATACCAAAGAATTGGTGGAATTTATTATTGAAAAAATTGAAAATTCTAAAAATTGATAGGTGCATGTCGCACTTTTCTCTCATTTTCAAGAATTTCTGCAGTATTTGATTTCAGTTTAAAGTATTCTGCGTTAAGTGCCCCCATGTAATATTCGGCATCAAGCATAGCTTTAATTTTTTGTGCCAGTGCCTCGACATACTTATTACGTGCATCGAGAAGTTTATTTTCGTTATATATGACATTGGTGGAAGATTCGGACCCTCTTAGCTCTGCCTGCTTATACCCATCAAGTGCTATACTTGCAGACATCTCCGCATCAAGGGCATATTTTAGCTGATCTGTTGATGAGACATAATCATTCCAAACTTTTGAACATTTTTGTTTTATATAACTGACAACCGCGAGATATTCGCATTCTGTTTTCGTTAACATTTCACTTGCTTGGCGGACATAGGACGAGATGCTTTCCCCCCTATTCTTCCACAATGGAATATTCATTGAAAGCCCGACATAAGTGGTATCATTTTCGTAATTGTGACGTATGTTTTCAAAATAATTTCCAAAATATGTTCTTCCGGAATGAATTCTATGATCCCATCTTCTTGCAACTTGGGCATTTAGATCCAACCTTGGAGCAAACCCTGACTTAGCGAGCGACAGATTTTCACGAGCAGCTTCAATTGCGTATCTTGCTGATAAAATTTCCATATTATTCTTCAAAGCTTTTTCACGAAAGTCGTGTAAAGTGTTTGGCAGTAATTTCTCGACATTATCAGGTAAACAACATTCCCCTTCCATATCTTTGCCGGTGAATGATTTTAAAACCACGTATGCAGATTCAACTTCACCTTTGCATCCAGTGATCCTTGCCTCTGCGGAATGTAATTCTGCATCAACAGAAGCGTAATCCTGGATTTTTATCTCACCTGAATCTAGTTGTAATTTTCTCGCTGCAAGAACATCTTTTAAATTATCGCGCATTGCAATGGCATTTTTGAGCATAGCCTTTGCAGCCCACAAATCGACGAAAGCCTTTAGAGATTCAAGAAATACTTCTTGTTCTTTTTGATAGTAATTGTACCTTGCAGAATTCACATTTTGAACAGCGTGGTTGTATTTGTGTTTTGTGCCAAATCCGTTAAACAAATTTTGGGATAACGTGATAGCGCCGGTTGAATAATATCTTTTTGCTAATTCTTCCGATGAATGATCCCTTCTGTTTGTATTTTGCCGACTGAACCCGTTATAAAGCCTTATGCCAACATTTGGGTAGTATTCAGAAAATGCTTGGGCAACACCTTCATCGGATGCGAATTTCATATATTTTGCAGCTTTTATCGCAGGGTTATTTTTGTATACCGTTGTTACAACTGTTTTAAATGTAACTTTACCCTTGCCAGATGTATTTGGTAATAATACGTTAATTAAACAAACAGGAATCAAAACTTTACAAAAAAAATTACTCATCACAACACCCACTTTTTTTATATAATATACTGTTTCCGAAAAGTAGTATATTATACTATGATACAGAAAAATTAATTTTGTATAAATTTTTTTATATTTTTTAGTGTGGTGAAGCAATGAGTTATAACAGTTACATAAGATCTACTGGTAGTTATCTGCCAAATAAATGCTTAACAAATGATGATTTATCTAAGATGATGGAAACCTCTGATGAATGGATTTTCAAGCGCACAGGTATAAAGGAAAGACATATAGCAGACAAATCAGAAATGACCTCTGATCTTGCTTTTAATGCTGCAAAAGTTGCTTTAAGCCGTGCAAACATTTCAGCAGAGGAGATTGATTTAATTATATGTGCGACTGTTACACCTGACTTGACATTTCCATCAACCGCAACAATTGTTCAGCAAAAATTAAATGCCAATAAGGCATTTGCATTCGACATGTCAGCAGCTTGTTCAGGGTTTGTGTATGCTCTTGCGACAGCGGATAATTTTATAAAGAACGAACAGGTAAAAAATGCATTGGTTATAGGAGCGGAAGTTTTTTCAAGAATACTTGATTGGAACGACAGATCGACATGTGTATTGTTCGGTGATGGTGCAGGAGCTGTTGTTCTATCACGCACAGAAAATAAAGAAAAAGGAATTATCAAAACAGAGCTTGGATCAGATGGGTCCATGGTTAATATTTTAAAAACCAGTGGTGGTACAGGATTAAACCAAATTTCCGGATATGTTGAAATGGACGGAAGAGCTGTTTTTAAATTTGCAACCTCAAAAATGCTTGAGATCACGAAAAGATTTATGGAGGAATATAAAATCGATTACGTCCTTCCACATCAAGCAAACATTCGCATTATAGATTACCTTATGAATAACCTACAGATGACGGAAGAGCAATTCATTGTAACAATAAAACATCACGCGAATACTTCTGCTGCTTCTATTCCTTTAGCCCTTGATACATATATCTCGAATGGTCATAATTTTGAGAATAAGAATATATTCCTGACAAGCATAGGAGCAGGCATCACGTGGGGTGGAATTTTAATCTCGATGTAAATTACAATATACTGTCTTTTATTATTTCCTCTGTGATTGTATTTAATCTTTTTTTCCCTTCAAAAGTTGTTTGAATTTTATTGTTAGCAATGTTAATAAAGCCCATTTCTGTGCACATTTTTAGATTATTAAAATCAATAATTTCTTCATCAATATCACACCATAAATCCGTTCTTAAGCCCATTATAAGCTTTTCAATTGCAACTTCTTTGTGTGATAATTTTTTAAATACGAGATCATTAGAAATCCATTTATCAAGATTTCTTTCACCTTCAAAAGCATATTTTTCACCATTCAAAGTGATTCTTCCATGTGCACCAGCACCTATTCCAACATAATCTTTATATTCCCAATAAAGCATATTGTGTGACGACCTCGCACCTTGCCTGGCATAGCTCGAAATTTCGTAATGATCAAAGCCAGCATCAAGCATAATTTTATGAGTCACATCGATATAATCTTTGTATTCCGCATTTTTATATTTTAAATCGAATAAAGTGCCTTGTTCCAAAGATAATTCATATAATGAAAAGTGTTTCGCATTCAATGATAAATCCAGTGCTTCGGTGAGTTCCTCTTCCCAAGTGTTTTGGTATGGAAGAGAATAAATTAAATCGACAGAATAATTTTCGAAAACACCATTTACACATTTTATTATTGAGATATTTTTCGCCCTATTATTTTTTCTCCCCATAAGTGTTAGCCAATTATCTATGTAAGATTGAATTCCCAAAGAAATTCTGTTAATGCCTGTATTTTTAAAACCTATTAATTTTTGTTCATCAATGGTTTCGGGATTCGCTTCCAAAGTGATTTCTATTTTTGAATCAATTTCTTTTACAGAATTAAAAATTTTTTCAAGAATTATTTTGATCTCATCCGTTTTCATTAAAGATGGAGTTCCACCACCAAAATAAACTGTTCTTAACTTTTTATCTTTAAAATAATCTTTAAATTTTTGTAGTTGCTTTATATAAGTATTAATAAATCCGTCCGGAACAGATTTTACATAACTGTTGAAATTGCAATAATTACATTTTGAAATACAAAATGGCCAGTGAATATATACACCTATCTCTTCATGCATAATCGCCAATTATACTATGCCGTAAAAAAACTTCATTGTGAATTTAATATTTGTTAGAATATTTTTATGGTTAAAATTTTAGATAATTTATCAAGTATAATTGATAATTACGACCTCTTTATAGTAGATATTTGGGGAGTTGTACATAATGATGGAGCTCACACTTTTGATGGTGTTTTGGATTTATTATCAAAAATAAAGTCACTAAATAAGAAACTTATTTTTCTATCAAACGCTCCTCGCAGAAAGGCAGAAATAGAGAGAACTCTTACCAAGATAGGGATTACACCAAAATATTACACGGACATACATACCTCTGGGGAAGAAACGAGGATTATGTTAACGCAATCTGATGGAAAATATGGGTCGAAGTGCTTTGTAGTCGGATCTGACAATAACCTTTTGGAAAACACAAATATTACAATAACTCAAGATATTGATAAGGCTGATTTTGTGCTTGGTTCAGGATTTTTGAACAATGAAAATGGTGAATGGGAAAGAAAAAATCTTTCGCGTTATGATGAGGTAATTCAAAATGCTTTGAAGCGCAAACTTTTGTGGATATGTCCAAATCCAGATATTATCGTTAGAACAATTGCGGGAGAATTGTATTGCCCTGGAGCTATTGCAAAACGTTACGAAACAAAAGGTGGCACAGTAGTATACGAAGGAAAACCATATAGTTCCGCGTATAAGCGCATTTTTGAATGGTTTAAGGATATTCCACAAAATAGGATTGTCGGCATTGGAGATGGAATAAATACAGATATAAAAGGAGCAAACGATTCCGGAATTGACTCTATCTTGGTTGTAAAATCGGGTATACATGTTGATGAACTTTGGAATTATGACATAAACTCTATTGATGATAGTAAATTAAAATCTTTCACTACAAAATACCAAGTTACACCTAAATTTGTCATTCCATTATTTAAATAATATTCATGAAAGTTATTCACAAAAATTGTGGATAACTCTGTGGATTTATCCTCTATAGCTTGTAAATCCATTAACTTTACGCTAATTTTTGAACTCTATAACATATCGAAATCTCAAAGCAAACATTTTTTTTAAAAATTTTTATTTTAGTTTAACAGGTTGAAAATTCAAGCAAAGCAATACTTTTAATATTGTTCACCAAAAATCATGTCAAGCTTTTTTTTATTTTTTTTGAAATTTTAAAAGTAAGTTTTATACCTGTGAGTTTATTCACAAAAATTGTGGATAACTCTGTGAATCAATCCTCTATAGCTTGTAAATCCATTAACTTTACGTCAATTTTTGAATTCTTTATCAGAAATACAGAAAAAATCAAAATATTTTTTTATTTTTTTATTGCAATATCTTTACTAACAAATCGCGAAATTTAAATTCTTTTGTAAGTATCTCGATTCCTGCGGAAGAAGCTATCTCAAATTGAGTCATCAATGCCATTTCAATAGGGACATCTGTTCCTTCAACATCAGAAAGTTGAGAAGTTAACAAATCTATCCTATCTTTTGCACTTTCAAATGATTTTTCAAGAATATTCTGTACAGACGCAACATCTGACCTTATGGTATTTAGTTTATCAAACAATAATTCGACAAATTCTTTCGCTTTTATTGTGCCTTTTTCACTCAATAAATCAACCTGACCAGCATTTAATCGCTCTGCATCAAGAGATTCGAATGAAATTTCCAGTTTTTCATCATCAGGTCCTGTATCAAGAGAAAATTCAACATGTTGCTCTCTTCGCACACCGATTGAATCGATTAAATTTAATTCATTTAGAATAATAAAACTGGAACCTTTATCAAATTTCTCTCCAAGAATTAATTTATTTTTAGCAACATTAAATTCAACTTTGATAATATCCTTATCATTAAACTCTCTAAATATCGAGTCCCTTTTAAATTGAATTTCTATTTTGTTACCAGCACGCAAATCTTGCAATGATAAAGAGGTATTGGAAATAAAATCTCTACCATCATTTGTTTTAATGCGTAACTTTATTTCATTACCATCCGCCGCAAAAATCTTGCCGTCATATTCTAAATCTTCATCAAGAATTACATCCAAAGAATTTATATCTGAAATATCTCCAATCATGGAAGTAATTTTAATATCCGAAAGTCCAAATAATTGTTCTGGCTCATCAGGAATTCCATCTCCATCTGTGTCAATCAACGGAATATTCGAGAATTTCTCAACCGATGTATTTGCAAATTTATTATTTATATTTTCGACATCATCAGGATCCGCATAATTTATACCTATGCTTTTTGTTTTATCAAAATTAGCATCCAAAATGACATTAGAATGGAACTTTTTAAACCTTACATTTTCAATCTTTCCGATTTGGATGTCACTTTTCTTTAGTTTTACACTTTCAGTTTTTCCATTCTCAAGATCAATCATAGTAATAGTTTTGGTCTCTGCATCATAATTCAATGTGACGTTAGAATTTTTTTTCACATCACGATCATAAGTAATAGATGTAATACCTTTTACTACGTTTGGTTTATCAATCCCGAACACAGTATTTTTTTCTGTATAGTAATCCCCTACTAAGAGTTTTCTCCCTAAAAATTCTGTTGCTTCGGCTGTATTTAATAATTCATCTTTAAAAGTCTGAAAAGAATTGTTAATTATAAATCTGTCATCATTACTATGAAAATTATTCCTAGCCTCTGTTACAATTCTGTACATTTCTGCCGCAATATCCATCATATTGGTTAAGGCAGTATCTGCTGATTCCGTAATCCCTCTTGAATAAAATGCATTTTTATAAAATCTTTCATTAAAATTTTTTATTGTATGCATTTTATCTGCGTACAAAGATTGGAAAATATCTTCATATCCATTAGGAAATTTTTTCCCAGAAGAAATTTTTTCTATAGACTTAGAGCGAATTTTCTCCGCTACATGAATTCCTCTAAGCACCCTTTTCTCAGATCTGCTTATTGAAATATCATCGCGAAGAAAATGTATTCCTGAAACCATAATTACCTCCCTGATATTATTCTTTTGTTATAACGTTGGTTCAAGTGCCAACATCTTTTCCACCTTATTTTTTTCACTATTTACAAAATTCATAGCATTAAGCACTTTCCAAAGAGCATGCTCTATTGCATCATCATCGTAAAGATTCTCTGTTTCAAGATTCAATGATTCTATCGTAATCGGATACAAGGAGACCGGATAAATCTTATCATTGTCTTTTCTCGATAATAAATTCACGACATATGGCAATCTGTCCCTGTAGAAGAAAAGCGTATACCTAATTTCATTCAATTTAAAAATCTTCTGCAATACTTCTTCTTCAACAAACATATTATTTGTAAATGTATTTACATCAACCTTGAAGCCTATGTTTATGCTATCCGAACGGATTTTATCATCCTCGATTTGAACATCCCTTTTAAGAGCAATTTCTGCATATTTTCCTTCAATTAATTTTAAAGGATTAATCTTTGCAACAAAATCTTCAGACTCTGCTTTCATAATTAAGTAAGTCCCTTCATAGATATTGCCCTTTATTCTTATATCAATGTCTGTGCTCAAAATATCACCTATGTACCCATGAACATCTTCAATTTGTACGTTAGAAAGATTTAAAATATTTCCATTCACATTTAAACTATAGGTTTTATTCTGGGTATTTTCGTTCAACTCAAATGCTTTTTGAAATTTAGAAAAATTATCATTAAAAACTATACCTATGCCAACATTATTAAAAGCTTTATGATCTAACTTTTGCCCTTGAAGAGTTTCAGCATCTTGATGTCCATTAGTTTTATTTTGCACAAGTAACACATCTGATTTTGGAATATAAGAAATTTTCACAATTTTCTCAACGTTTTCTTCATCGATCAAAACATTCTGAATTCCGAATTCCGGATTTAACATAGTCTCTTGAGAATCTTTCATTTTATCCACAACAAGTTCTGGATCCCCAAGAAGTAATTTCACTTCATTTACATTCGTGGTGTTTGCGATTTCATCTATTTTTTTCTTTTGTTCTTGGAATTTGAAATTATTCTCAACATAATCCTGCTCGTCCCTAGCCTTCAAAACTAGCTCTAGCATTCCAGTTAAAACATCAGACACATTATATAATGCCTGTGTAAAAACATTTAAGTATAATTTCTCTTTACGATTTATCTCATTTTCCCTTTCTTCAAGATTTTCCATTATCTTTTCAACAGTGTTAGTTTTAAAAGCCATTTTTACCTCTCTTATCACACAATATAAAACATAAAATATTAAAGTTATGTTAACACTACATATTACTTTCAACTTTTTTTCTGCAATTTGTATGCCGCGTTAATATTAAATTAATTTAGTGTATTGATTTTTTTTCTATTTAATTTTAATCTATTGAAACAATGAATGAGACATTAAAATGGTTTAAGTCTGTCGGGGTTGAAAGATTTATCAATGATAAATATTTTGCAACTGTCAAGGATAACTCCACGGTAAAATACTCTGAAAATATTATTTGCAATGATCCTCTATCCAACATAACAACACTCGAAGATTTGCGTGAGTATATTATTAGTATTGATCATCCATTGAAAAAAGCTGCAACAAATACAGTTTTCGGAACTGGAAATACTTTATCGAAAGTAGTATTTGTAGGTGAAGCTCCTGGACACGATGAAGATATTGAGGGCATTCCATTTGTCGGACAAAGTGGACAACTCCTAACAAATATTATGCATGCGATAGGAATCGAAAGAGAAAAAATATACATAACAAATGTTGTTCCGTGGAGACCAGAAAATAACAGAACTCCTTCTGCAGAAGAAATTAAATTCTTTAAACCAATCCTTGAAAAACACCTGGCACTTTTAAATCCAGAAATAATTATTACACTTGGAGCTACAGCAACAAAAGCAGTACTCGATACTACCGCTGGAATATTATCTCTGCGTGGAAAGTGGATTGCAAAACGAATCGATGGAAAACAATATCAAGTATTACCGACATATCACCCCTCTTATTTGTTAAGATTGTCATCCCAAAAGAAAACTGTTTGGAAAGATTTTTTATTATTACAATCAAAAATGGAAGAACTAAGGATCTCTATTAATTAAACCATTTCAACTTTCGCATTGTTATTATCGATTTTCTCAAATTTGATTTCTTTTGAGAATCTTTTTTTTACTTCTGCCTTCGCTAAGTGCAAGAAAATATCTTTTGAATCCTGTGCAATGTCGTTTACATTTATTTCATTTACATGGTATAAAGAAGAAAAATTCAAATTAATGGAATCATTATTAATAAAAAAATTCACTGTCCCTGATTTTATAATAGATTTATTCACAAACAAATACATGTACAAGACAGCTTTTGCAAACCACGCTTTCACAATTTCAGGAATGTCTTCTTTATAAAATCTACACTCTATACCTTTTAAATTTGCATGATTTTTAATAATATTTGTTACTTGTTCAAAATGTATTTCCGTATCATCCTTAGTACCGAATAATCTGAACAATTCAACGACTGACTTAAAATTATTTAGATACCTGTTCAACTGATCAGAATTTTCTTTCGACAATTCTGGTTCTATACATTCTATAAAAAGGCCAAGACCATTCACAGGAGAAATAAGGTCGTGACAAACCTTTGCGATCACACTCGAAATCATAAAGAACTAATCCAAAATCATATAAAATATAATAACAGAAAGTTAATTTTCTATTAACAAGCTTCCAAAAAATTAAGAGATTTTTTGATTTTTTCATTTAAAAATAAAATCATTGAATTATTCTCAATATGTTTTTGGTAAAAATATTCAAAAAATGAAAGAGCTTCTATAAATTCATATTCATTGAACTCATCATAATTTTCATGATTCTTTTTAAAAAATGCTGGCATTTTAAGCAACCTATCCTTATATACCCCAGCAGCATCAGATGACACAGCCCTTCCTGTTTTTGGAGAAACGTACATTAAATCTGATGTTTTTCCAGTAACTGCACAATGATAGAGATCTAATGGATATCCAAGTTCACGAAAGAAAAAAACTATAAAGTATAAATAATTTGCTAAAAATGATTTCCCACTTGAATGTAACATATCTTTTAGCATCAAAAATAACTCTTCAGAATCTATCCTTTCTGGAAGCACTATTAGCATTAATGAGGTATTTTTAAGACAAAGAAGAGCAATTTCATCATTAAAAAAATCCACAAAATAATTATTTTTTATCTCCAACTGAAAAAATCCAAGATTATCAAGACTTTTAGATTTCCATGCAAACTCTACCTCATCAAATAAAGAAATCCCACCTTTAAAAAAAGTAATTCCTTTCCAAATTCCTTGCGTCTTAGATAAAATTTTAATTAATTTTCTATCTCCAGCATAATTTCTGATCTCGACTATAAAACCCGAATCTTTTATCTCCATCGCTAAATATTACTATTAACTACTCAAAAATACCAGTTTTATAAATTTTTGAATTCCCAATAAATTATTAATATTTTTTTTAGAACAAATTAATATTTTTATTGTATACTTGTAATCAGATTTTAAATGTAAGATTTTTACCGTGGAATACCCCAGTAGATATATTGACGTTCTGATTGATGATGATAGTTGGAGTGATTTTGATTATTCCTACCTTGACAATATCACTTTGATGATATTCAAGCATTTTGGTTATGAGGAGTACCTTTTCGAGGTATGCCTTTATTTAACAGATAATGATAAAATCCAAAAATTAAATTTAAAATACCGAGGAAAGGATACTCCAACAAATGTTTTATCTTTTGAAGGAGATTTAGAATTTTCAAAGGAAACTCCTGTGTTACTTGGTAGTATTGCAATCGCGTATAAGTATAGCTTTGATGAGGCAAAAGCTTCGAATATCGCCTTCAAGGATCATATCACTCACTTGTTTATACACGGTATGTTACATCTTTTGGGATATGATCATATAAAAGATTCCGATTTCGAGAAAATGAAATCCCTTGAAGTATTGTTTTTAAATCAACTCAACATTAAAAATCCATATGAGGAATAATATTATATGCCGAATATTTTAAAAAAACTTTTTCATAAAAAATTACAATCCACAATCAAATCAACTGAGGAAATAGAAAATTCTTTCAAATCTACAATAGAATCTATACCGATGTCGAAAGAAGATAAAAAGATCTTTTGCAATTTTTACGATATAAAGGATGTTTTAATAGAAGACATAATGGTACCTAGGTCAGAAGTTGTTGCTGTAAGTGATACATCTGATTTTACGAAAATACTTGAAACATTCGCAGGTAAAAATTTTAAACAAATCTTGGTATATCAAAAGAATTTAGATAACATTATCGGGTATATTTTCTTAAAAGACGTAATAAAATTCGCGAAATCACCTAAATCATTTAATATAAAAAAAATCCTGAGAGAAGTTAACTTCATTGCACCAAGTATGAAATGTTTTGAAACATTAAACCATATGAAAAAAACTCATGAAACATTTTTTGTAATCGTCGATGAATTTGGTGGTGTATTCGGCATAATTTCAATAGAAAATATTGTAAGTAAAATCTTCGGCGATATCAAAGATTACTCTTTTGATAAGTTGTCGTACATAGAGAAAACTCCCGAAGGAACGTACATCGTTGATGCGAGAATGCCACTTTATGAATTACAAGAAAAAACGGGACTTCAACTTCTTACTAAAACAGAGGAAGAGGAGATAGATGTAGACACAATAGGTGGATTTGTTGCTTCATTGGCCGGGAAAGTTCCATCTGTCGGGGAAAAAATTTCACATAATTCAACAAATGTGCTTTTTAAAGTACTTGATGTATCTCCAAGAAAAATCAATAAACTTGAAATCATTATACCTAATTAGCCCTCTACATCTGCAAATTTTACTTGCTTTTTCAATTATTATATGCAAAAATGGACACGTTAGTTGTGCATAGGGGAGTAGCTCAGCTGGTAGAGTGTCGGTCTCCAAAACCGAATGTCGCGGGTTCGATCCCTGTCTCCCCTGCTTTTTACGATTAGGAGTTTTTATGTATAATCCACTCAAGTTTTTATCTGAGGTCAAGAAGGAAGTTGGGATGGTCACGTGGCCAACGAAGATTGAGACAGTCCAAACTACCTTCTTGGTGTTACTGTTATCACTTGTAGCATGCGTTTACTTTTTCTGTGCTGATTTTATTTGTTTGCATTTGATTAAATTTATATTAATGTAAGCTTGAGGTACATATGAAGCAAAATTTGAAGTGGTATATAGTAAATGTGTATTCCGGATTTGAGAATAAAGTCGCCGATATGATTCGGCAAGAAGTCACCAAAGAAGGTTTTGAAAATTATTTTGGAGATATCGTCGTCCCTACGGAGAAAGTTGTTGAAATCAAAAAAGGACAAAAGGTTGAGAGTGATAAAAAATTCTTCCCTGGATATATTTTGGTGCAAATGCACTTGACGGACGATTCTTGGCATCTTGTGATGTCTATTCCTAGGGTTTCAAATTTTTTGGGAAGTAAAAACAAACCACGCCCTCTTTCTGAAAATGAGGTAAAAAATGTTACCTCAAAAATGATAGAGGGTGAAAAACCTAGAAACTCTATATCATATGATGTTGGAGATATGGTGAAAGTTTTGGAGGGACCTTTCGCAACATTTAATGGTGTTGTCGAATCCGTAGACGAAGATAATGATAAACTAACGATCGCAATATCTATTTTTGGAACAGTTACCAAATTGGATTTAACATTCCAACAGGTCGATAAAATAAAGTAAATCGGAGAAATACGAATGTCAGAGGAATTAGAATTAGGAAAAAAGAGAGTTTGCACTGGATGCAAGACAAAGTTCTATGATTTTAAGAAAAAACCTATTATATGCCCAACATGCGGTATGGAATTTGATGATTTGTTCTTTTTAAAGAAAGTAAAAACAACCAAGAAGTCCAATATGCTTGACGAAGAAGATCCAGATTTCATCTCTAATGATACGGATCTCAACGATACAGATAGCGATTTACTGGATGATGCAGATGATACAATCGATGTACCACTCAATAAAAATATTTATTCGGACGATGATGACGAATAATAAGTTTCTTTAAAATTAATTGTTAACTTTTTACTTTATTGTAAGTTTTTATATTTATTATAGTATAATTGATTTGAATTGTACGAATGAGTTTATCAAATTATGGATATAGTATTAATTAAAAACCCCGATGATCCAAGGATTGCATTGGTGCCTACTGATATTAAAAAACTTACATCTCTTGGGCATAAATGTTTCTTACTATCAAATACAGGAATTGACGCAAATATTGAGGACTGCGATTTTTTAGACGCTGGAGCAACTGTGTTAAAAAATGAGAACGACTTAAAAACCGCGCTTAAAACGGCAAATATAGTTGTTTCAACAAAGATCATCAGCAATGAAAATTTATTAAAAGCTGCTTCTAAAGAAGCTTTGTTTGTAACAATGGTTAACCAATATCTCAATGGTAAAGTAGTTGAAAAATACAAAGAGTTATCCTTAAAGTTGTTCGCAATGGAATTTTTACCGAGAATAACAAGATTGCAAAACATGGATATTTTATCCTCACAAAGTAATATCGGTGGATACAGAGCTGTTATCGAAGCATTGTATGAATACGGAAGAGTTTGCCCTATGATGACAACCGCTGCAGGAACAATTAAGCCAAGTAAATTCTTGATTATCGGTGCTGGCGTCGCAGGATTGCAAGCAATTGCAACAGCAAAACGTATGGGAGCTGTTGTTTCTGTGTTTGATGTTCGAACTGCAGCTAAAGAGCAAGTTGAAAGTTTAGGGGCAACCTTTATAGAAGTTGAATCCAAAGAAAACCTAGAAACCTCTGGAGGATATGCTAAGGAAACAAGCGAAGAATATAAAAAAGATCAAGCTGCAAAATTATCAGAAGAAATTAAAAAAGTAGATGTTGTTATAACAACTGCAAATATCCCTGGACGTGCTGCTCCTAAACTTGTTACGGAAGAGATGATCAAATCAATGAAAAATGGATCAATAATTGTTGATATGGCAGCAGAAATGGGAGGGAACACGGATCTTACCGAAGCTGGTACAAATGTCAAAAAATACGGTACTCTTATAATTGGAGAAAAAAACCTTACTGCAAAAGTCCCAGAAAGCTCTAGTAACCTTTTCTCGCGTAATATTTTTAATTTATTGCAACATATAATAAAAGACAATTTAATTGACAAGAGTGACGAAGCTCTTGAAAAATGTTTTTTATAATTTTGTATTTTTTTACCATTTTTTAATATTTTTTGTTATATAATTAGTCTTTGTTCTGATTTTTTATTATGAAAATATTTATTTTTACGCTATTGATATGGTCATGTTTTTTTAAAATATATACATCATATGATAATGAAACTGCGGAAATTGCTTTTGATAACGCACTATCTGGAAGTCAATATGATAAGGTGATTCCTGCATACCCTGAAAATATTCTAGAAGAAATAAAAGAAAAAAATAAACAACATGCTTTAATTGAATCATCTATACAAAATATAATATTAACAGAAACTATTAATTCTAATGAAATTATAGAAATATTAAAATTAATAAACGAAAAGAATACAAAACAAGATAATTTGCCAAAGTTAATAACTTCTATTTTTCAAAAACAAGAAATTGTTCTTCCTGCACTTAATTCACATATAATTGAAACATTATCACTAGATGATGCTTTAGTAGGATCTGCAAAAGTAATGATTGAATTTTTTAAAAATAACCAATTCACTAATTCTGAAAAATATTCCAAAACTTGTCTATTTCAGACGCTAAATTTTGTTGCTGATAAAGATTTAGCAAAAACAAAAAATATTTTAAAAGCTTATAATTACATTTCATCGTATCCACCATATATTACTGTAAATGGATGCATGGTAACGATTGATAAAACAGCATGTATAGATCCGTTAGACATATATTATTATTGCATCATGTCTGATATAAAAGATTGGTTGCATAACTTGTTCCATAGAAATAACAAAATATAGCTGCTAATTATAATTAATGCTATAATCACCGTATTATGACTGATATTACGCATATACGTAACTTCGCAATTATAGCGCACATAGACCATGGAAAATCGACTCTTGCAGATCGATTAATTGAACTTTGTGGAAATATCACTGAACGTGAAAAACAAGAACAAATTCTTGATTCAATGGATATAGAGAGAGAGCGTGGTATTACTATAAAGTCGCAAACAGTTAGACTCAACTATCGGTACAAAGATGGCCATATGTACGAATTAAACCTAATTGATACACCTGGTCATGTTGATTTTTCGTATGAGGTAAGCCGGTCATTATCAGCATGTGAAGGATCAATTCTTGTTGTTGATGCAACACAGGGAGTTGAGGCACAAACTCACGCTAATGTTTTTAAGGCACTAGAAAATGATCATGTTATAATTCCTGTTATTAATAAAATAGATTTGCCCGCTGCTGATCCTGAAGGTGTCAAAGAAGAAATCCAAGATGTTCTTGGGCTTGATACATCTGATTCTGTAAATGCTTCTGCTAAAACTGGTATTGGAATTACCGATGTTCTTGACAAAATTGTTGAAAAAATTCCTCATCCAGATGGGAATGCAGATCTTCCGTTAAAAGCGCTCTTAATCGATAGCTGGTATGATCAATATATAGGGGTTGTCGTTATTGTGCGTATTAAAGATGGTATTCTAAAACCTAATACAAAATTATTAATGATGTCAAGTGGTTTTACTGCAGACGTAGAATCAATCGGAATATTTAGGCCGAAACCTGAATCTGTTCAAGCATTATATCCTGGTGAAATAGGATTTATAAAAACTAACGTTAAAAACCTTATACACTGTAAAATAGGAGACACATTAACATATGAAAAAAATCCAACATCTGAACCATCGCCAGGATTTAAACCATCTGTACCATTTGTTTTTTGTGCAATATTTCCAATAGAAACACAAAATTATAATAAATTACGCGATAGTTTGCAAAAATTGCAACTTAATGATTCAAGTTTTTCTTTTGAACCTGAAAGTTCTCCGGTTCTTGGATTTGGATTTAGATGTGGATTTCTTGGTTTTTTACACCTTGATATAATTCGAGAAAGACTTGAACGAGAATATGATATAGACATCATTACGACTCCTCCGAATGTGCTTTACAAAATTGTTATGACAAACGGCGCTGTTGTGGATTTGAGAATCCCGTCAGATATGCCTGATCTTTCAAAAATCGACCATATAAAAGAACCTATGATAAGTGCTACGATAATGACACCAGAGCGTTACCTTGGAGCAATTCTGACACTTTGTGAAGACAAAAGAGGTGAACAAATTTCGATGAATTATTCTGGAAATCGGATTATATTAAATTATAAAATTCCATTAAACGAAATAGTTATCGATTTTTATGACAAGCTAAAATCTGTCAGCCAAGGATATGCAAGTTTTGATTACGAAATCACAGGATATCAAGAATCAGACTTAGTAAAACTTGATATTCTTATAAATGAAGATATTGTTGACGCTCTATCTATGATTGTGCATAGATCAAAAGCTGAAAAATTTGGAAGAGATGTGTGTGAACGCTTGAAAACATTAATTCCAAAGCATTTGTTTAAAATTCCTATCCAAGCTGCGATTGGATCAAAAGTTATAGCGAGAGAAACAATATCTGCATTAAGGAAGGACGTAACTGCAAAATGTTATGGTGGTGATATTACAAGAAAACGTAAGCTTCTTGAAAAACAGAAAGAAGGAAAAAAGAGAATGAAAGCAATAGGAAAGGTCAATATTCCATCTGATACGTTTATTAAAATTTTACAGAAATAATCGACCTTCTTTCTTTTTAATTTTTATTGTATAATAACTATCAAATGTTGTCTCTTTCTAATAGGAATTATATCCAATTTGATTATAATGAAGATGTTGCGCGAAGCCTAATTCAAAAATATCGATTAAAAGAAATTCAGGCTAGATTGATTACAATTCGCGGATTTGATAATGATGTGGAAAATTTTCTAAATCCAAAAGTAAAAAACTTAATGCCAAACCCATCTTTAATCAAAAATATTGACAAAGCGACAGATATTATTCTTTCTGCCATTAAAAATTCTCTAAATATTTTAATATGGGGGGATTATGACGTTGATGGAGTTTGTTCTACCTCTCTTCTTTCAAATTATTTCAACGTACTTGGTGTAAAATATGCTGTACACATTCCTGACAGGTTTAGTGATGGGTATGGCGTTAACATTGATGGGTTAAAAAAATTGAGCTCAATCGAACAATATGACCTTATCATAATGGTTGACTGTGGATCAAATGATAATGATTCAATAAATTATTTAAAATCTCTTGGAAAACAAATTGTAATTGTAGATCACCACATTATAAAAGGAGATTACCCAAATGTTGATGCTTTTGTGAATAATAAACAAATAGATGATCTTGAAGAAACAAAGGATCTTTGCGCAACAGCAATGGTTTTTATGTTGATGGTATCGATAAACAGTGGCATTAATAATTTGTTTCCATTAAACAAAAAAATCAACTTACTATGTTATCTTGATCTGGTTGCACTTGCAACAGTTTGCGATGTGGTCCCATTATATGGCCTTAACCGTGCATTTGTTAAAACTGGAGTTGCAATTTTAAATCGTACAAAGAACTTTGGATTAAAAAAACTGCTAGAAAAACTTGGAATCAAAACAGCCTCACCTTCCGATATCGGATTTCAAATAGGTCCGTCAATTAATGCCGCAGGCAGACTCGCAAACTCTGACGTAGCGATTAATCTTCTTAATTCAAATTCATCTTTTGATGAAGTTGATATTAATGCAAACACGATTATTGAGTTAAATACTTTAAGAAAGACAATTTGTCATGAGGTCTTTCAAGAAGCTTTACAGCAAGCAAAACAAAAATGCACTAATAATATAATACTAATCCATAGCAATAATTGGCATGAAGGGATAATTGGAATTGTTGCAAATAAAATAAAAGACTTATTTCAAAAACCTTGTTGTATAGTATCTTTTCTAAATAACTCTGAAATAGGGAAAGGATCAGGTAGGTCTACAGACAACTTTGATCTTGGTGAAGCTATAATTTCTGCTTCTGAATTTTTAATTCATGGAGGTGGACATAAAAAAGCCGTTGGATTTTCAATAGCACATAACATGATAGAAAAATTGGAAGAATACCTTGTAAACTATGCCAATAATTTCAACTTTGCAAATGACCATTTTATAGACGCATCTATAAGTTTAGATGCAATAAATACAGACTTTTATAACGATGTCATGGCACTGGAACCCTTTGGAGAATGCAATCAAGAACCTGTTTTTAAGATAGATAATGTTTTTATTACTAACGTAAAACCAATGGGAGAAAATCATCTTTCATGTGTAATAAAAGGGGAAAATGGAACTGAAAAAAATGGAGTATCGTTCAATATATTTGGAACACCTCTTTATGATATTTTTTTTAATTTAGATGTAACAAAAAGATATTCAATTGTAGGAAGATTAATAAAAAATGGGTGGTCTTCCAAAATAGGTTTTGTAATTTCCGACATAATTTAATTTAACGTTAATAAATTATTTAACTTTTAATTATATTATTGGATTGTTATAAAAAAGAATGTAGAATAGATACATAGAATTGCGTAAAATATTGAAATTAAAATCACAAAGGAGAGTTTAGTGTCTGATAATAAGCCATACATAATTGTTGTTGGAAATGAAAAGGGTGGAACTGGAAAATCGATGATTAGCATGCACATAATTACCAGTCTCCTAGATCTTGGATTTTCTGTTGGGAGCATAGATATAGATTCAAGGCAAGGAACTTTATCAAGATACATTATTAATCGTGAAAGCGCAGCACAAGATGATCCGACAATTCTTATGCCAACTCACTTTGCATTTAACCGAAGTATGAACAATGATAGAAAACTTGCAGAAGAGGAAGATCGTGAAAACATGCTCGCTGTTATGCATGAATTACAGGATAAAGATTTTATTGTGTTCGATACACCTGGAAGTGATAATTTTGCTTCAAGGTTTGCACATTCCTGTGCTGATACTTTGATCACACCTATTAATGACAGCTTTGTAGATCTTGATCTTTTAGTGCATGTTGAAAATGGAAAAATGCATCCAAGCATATACTCTGAAATGGTTTGGAATCAGAAAAAAAACAAAGCTATCCGTCAAGGTGGAACAATTGATTGGATAGTTGTCAGAAATAGATTGAGTAACCTCAACTCTAGAAATAAATCTGAAATAGAGAAGGTATTGAAAGAACTATCAAAACGCTTGGGTTTTCGTGTCGCAGACGGATTTTCAGAAAGAGTTATTTTTAAAGAGTTATTCCTAAAAGGATTGACAGTACTTGATATAAAAGGACAAAAGTTCTCAATGTCTCATTTAAGTGCAAAACAAGAATTACGCAACCTTTTAAGTATGATTCCTATAATTGCGGAACGGATGAAATCATAATCCTCTCACAAAAAAATAGTTTAATTTATTTTTTAATATTTGTTAACTTTTTGTTTACTTTTTTAATATTTAATAATAATTGGTTATTAATTTTTTAAGAAGAATTAACATGGAAACAATTTTAATTAAGTTTTTTATAATATGCCTCGTATTGGTAGTATCATTTGGAATTTATTGTATTTATAAAAAACAAGGAACATTGTTAAACATTTCAAAACCTCATAACATCCAAATAATAGATACTTTACAGTTGGATCCAAAGAAAAAAGTTACTTTATTAAAATGTAACGGCGTTAACCATTTAATCCTTTCGAATCAAATAAATGATATACTTATTGCATCTTTTAATGATAATGAAAGGATTGATCTTAAAAATACAGAAGATATAAAAATAATGATTAACAAAGCTCATCAAGAAATTTAAATGATATTAAAATGAAAAAATTCCTTTTTTTATTGGCATTTTTTTCAATTTCATTATTCGCAGAAGGATTCACGGTTGATCTTGGTCATCCAACTGGGTCAAGTGCTGCAAAACTTATACAAACTGTTTTTGTAATAGGAATTTTGACTCTCGCACCCTCAATTGCAATCATGACAACATCGTTCACGCGCATTGTAATAGTTTTTTCATTTCTAAGAAATGCCCTTGGATTGCAACAATCTCCACCAAATGTAGTTTTAGTTAGTCTTGCACTTTTTCTAAGTATTTTTATAATGGGGCCAACAATTGATACAGCATACGAAAATGGAATAAAACCATTAATTGAAGAAAAAATCAATGAAGAACGAGCTTTTACAAAAATTACAGAACCTCTTAAAACATTCATGTTAAAACAAACAAGAGAAAATGAAATTAAAAAATTCATTGAACTGTCAAAAGCAAAAAATATCAAAAATATTTCAGATATTCCATTAAAAGCTTTGATCCCTGCATTTATGATTTCTGAAATAAAAAAAGCATTCGAGATGGGATTCTTAATTTTTCTGCCATTCTTAGTAATAGATATGATAGTTTCATCAATTTTAATGGCAATGGGTATGATGATGTTACCTCCTGTTATGATTTCTTTACCATTTAAAATAATATTCTTTGTATTAATAGACGGATGGAGCTTACTTTCCGAAAGTTTGGTAAAAAGTTTTAATATGTAAAATTGAAAAAATTATCTCCCGAGATCCATAGATAACGATAAGCTAACTTTATTGTTTGTATAAGTATCCAATTTATCTTTTGAAAGATTTCTTTGCCCTATATAACTAACTCCCAAATATACACTTCTTGTAATCCTTGTTGCAATTTCTGCTCCCCATGCCAAGCCTTTTCGACATGTTATTTTTTTAATTTCATATTTGTGTAGATCCGACTCTTTATTCCCAGGATCACCACCATTGCCCTCATGAGCAACTCCAACTGGATTTTTCATGATCAGTTGTCCAACTCCGCCACCGATCTTCACAAAACTTTCATCACCGGAAGTATAAAATTTCATAGACAAAAGAGCGCCATATTGATGATGACGAAGAGTTTTTAAAGGACTTTCATAAATACGTTCTGATGGTGCAAGGTCACTACATACCCCCTCAGTAGTTGGTACTCCTGCTTCCAGTTTCCCGTCGTTATACGAATACTTTGTTCTACTCAATTGTTTATTACACGTATCTACGCTACATTTAAACGAGGCAAATCCATCAGGATATTGCACATCGTGCCATTCAGAAAATCCTTCAATCCCGATTGCATAATGTTCATCAAGCGATACAAAAAAACCAAATTTTCCACCAAATGATAATTTTGTTTTTGTCTTTGCTGTGCTTATACAATCTTCTGTATGTTGGTGTAGCACTGGAGTTGCTGCACCTGTTGGCTTCTTAAACACATCATCGGTTGTTCCAACAAATCCAACATCCATACAATCATGTTTTTCCTTCCCTTTGAAACAGCCAGCAAGTCCACCTATATCAACAAAAAATCCTCCTCTTCTTGATGAATAAGCATCAACATTGGTAATAAAAAAACATAACGCCAACAAAGGCCCAAAGCCACAACGTTTCATAAATCCTCCATGGATCCAAAGCATCTTACGATTTATTATACTGAAACAAAATTAAAATTTATTTAAAAAATATAATTATTTTTGGTATTAAAACATCTATTCATCATATTTGGCTGACTTGATAATTTTCTCCACCAAAGTATTCATATCCCATCCGAATCCATACTTTACTTGTTCAGGGACAAGAGAAGCAGGCGTCATACCAGGTTGAGTATTTATTTCCAAAAAATACAACTGATAATCCTCATCCGAAAGTATAAAATCAGCCCTCGCGACACCTCGTAGATTTAAAGCATTATAAACTTTTTTTGTATCTTGCATAACCTTTTGGTAGTAAACATCTTCAACTGGCGCAGGTAACACATGAACTGATGCATCGTTATTTGATGTATATTTTGCCGTATAATCGTAAAATTTTCTTTTATTGTTAATCATGGTAACAGCAATCGGCTGACCATCAATAATTCCAACCGTAAGTTCCTTACCTTTTACGTATTCTTCAATCAAGAATGTTCCATTATTATCAGACTTTTTTAAATTATTGAAATCTTCATCATTAAAAATTAATTTCACTCCCACAGAAGAGCCATCATCAACCGGTTTTATTACAAACGGTGGTTCAAATTTTATATCATTAAACGATTGTAAAAGTTCAGATTTTGGTGTTTTTACATCTATTTTTTCCGCTATAATTTTAGTGAAATTTTTATTCATCGCAATTGCAGAAGATACCGCCCCAGAATGGGTATAAGGGATCTTCATATAATCAAGTGCGGCTTGTATTCTGCCATCCTCGCCAAATTTACCATGCAAAGCATTTACAACAACATCAGGATTAAACTTAGCAATTTGATCTATAATATCTACAAACGAAATTTTTGTATCTATTGATACAAACTCGTACCCCAAATCTTTCAAAGCATCCTCATAAGATTTTGCAGAAATCAAAGAAATCTCCCTTTCATGTGAAATTCCTCCTTTAAGCACACATGCTCTTTTACTCGCCATAATAAAACATCCGATAGGTATCTTACTATATCATCACAACAATAAGAACAAATTTATCGTCCAAGTTCCATAGAAAGAGAAACACCTATTTTTCTATTTTTATATGTTTCTGTATTTTCCTTGTTTTTATTTTGCTGCGCTAAAAAATCAACACCGAAAAACACATTCTGAGAAACCTTCGTTCCGAGTGATATTCCGAAAGCCAATCCTTTTTTGGCAGATACATTTTCTATTTTAAAAGCATGCTGTACAGAAGCCTTTATAGGACATCCTTCTTCATCATTATGTGTGCAAGTGTTATTTGTACAAGCTTCGTGTGGAATTGCAACCGGAATTCTGCGTTTTAGTTGCCCAATGCCTACTCCAAACTTTAAGAAAGAAGCACGAGAATTTGTGTAAAGCTTCAAAGATACCAAACCACCTATCTGTTGTCTTTTACTTTTTTTAAAAAATGGATTACAAGTACTGAATCTTTTGGAATTAAAAAGATTACAACAAGTTGCTGTCATAAGTCCATTATCTTGAAGTTTCCCATCACCATCTATGCAGAATTTATTATATCGTACTTGTTTTTGGCAACTATCTCCTGTACATTGGATTTTATAGCCACTGTCATCATTATACTCAACATTATACCATTCAGAAAACATATCTAATCCAATTGCGAAGAACTTATCAACTTGTTTATAAATACCGAACCTTGCCCCGTAGGATCCTTTATTATCTAATTTTTGACCATCCATATTACACAAATCTGAGCATTTATGTAGTACTGCCTCTTCTTCATCAGACTTAAGGAAAATATTATTTGTCACCTTTGCTTTCAACCCTAAGTCATAACATTTATTAGATTCTTTAGTTTTTGAAATTGATCCAACAACACCTATATCCAGAAAAATCCTAGAATTACTAAATACTGTATCGCTAAAACCAACTGAAATAATCGCAATGTAAAGTACAATTAAACTTTTCCTTAACATAAAGATCCTACATGGATGTACATTTTATTGGATTCTATAAAACAAAATTTAATATATAATTAATCTATAAAAATATTTTTTAAAATTCATCTGTTTTTAATATTACTAAATTAAAATTATATCATTAGCTAACAATAAGGTGTTTTCATGGAGAAGCTTAACTTTTGGCAAATAAAAAAAATTTTTTTTCTGTTCATTTTATCAATTCATACATACTGCAATGCTGGCTTCACACTACTTACATCACCATCATCAATTATTGAAAGAGGTCAATATTATGAGGAAGCAGGAAATAATACAAATAACATTTTTAAAACGAACGCAATATTAATCCCTGACCCGTTGGAAGCTGACTGTTTTTATAAAATTTTTAATGACACAAAAAAAACACAAAATTTTTTAAAAGCCATCCTATACCCACAAACACCTGATATTAACCTATTACTTTCACCGTACGATTATTATCAAAATAAAGCTGGAAAACCTCTTGTATATCAATGTAATATCAACAATAACACAGCATTCGAAGTTGTGCTTTCTGTAAGAGACAAATACGAATCATCCCAAATGGCACAATATTATCAAAGAATTAATGACAGAAAATCTGCAAGTACTCCAATTAAATACATAACTTTCTTCACAGGAGTCACAAAAGAAAACTCTTATGGCCAAAATATAGGAATTTTTTCTTCAGATTTAAACCTCTCAAGGTCCTCTGTGGCAAAAATAGATAATGTTCTTGACGAAATAATAATCAATGCCTCACAAATATCACAAAATATAGAAAATGACAATTCTATAATAAGAATCGCTCAATCTAGCAACACATTAAAAAAAGAAGGACTTGAATGGTTAAAATTCCTAACAATAGCATACTTTCAAAATGGAATAAGAGGAAAATATGTAATTCCAACAAACGGACTTTCAAATAATTTAGTAGAAGCTGTAAATTGTATAAAAGATACAAATCCTTCTATAGAATGGTCGTATGACTTATTTCCAGCTGAATATTCTCTTGTATCGGAAATTTATGATTCAATTGTTACAAAAGATGAAAAAGACCCTATTCAAAAAAAAATAGAAAATGCCTTGTTAAAAGAAGAACTCAAAATTGCATGTGTAGATAAGGCAAAGGATGAAATACGAGAATCTATTTCACTAATCGATAATAAAATATGTGGGTTAAATGAAATAGAAAAAGCAACAACTGATGTAAAAGAATCCGCTAAATTAATCGATGACAATATTAAAACAATATCTGGACTGACTGATAATATACAGAACGTCACTTCTCAAATAAACACCATCCAATCTTTAATTAATACTATAAGTACATCTTTATATGGTGTTGAAACATCTACAACAGAAGGAAGTACACCTATTCAAAAACAAATAACAGTAAGTCAACAAATCGACGCTGTAAGAAGCATAACTTTAGGTGTCAGTGAAACTGTCACAAAATTGCATTCTTTGTTATCCACATTTCCAACAGCTACTCTTATTACAGAAAATCAAAAAACACTTACAACTGAAATAGGAAAAATTACAACATCATTATCATCACTTACAGATAATAATTTAAAAGAATTAAATAATTTATTAAAAACCATTTCAGAAAAAGTTACCGCTCTTTCAGATATTATGACACAACTTTCAACAACAAATATTGCAACAATGGGAATTAATATTAATGCAATAAAAACTGACATAGAAAATATAAAAACAACTTTAAATTCTTTAAACTCCGTGATTGCAGCAATTAATGATCAAACAAAAAACATTACAAACATAGAACAAAAAATTGATTCTGTATTACAAAACTCATCTAATACTCTAACCCAAATTCAAAATACAAATACAATACTTAACGCAGTCACTGAATCTGAAAACAAAATTTTGAACAAAATTCAACTCGTAAGTGCAAAACTCTCATCTATCTCATCAGGCTCTTCCGGATCATCAGGCAGTACAGATATAACTCCAATTATGACATTGATGGAAGAAAACTTAGCAACCAAAAAGGATTTGTCGTCGTCACAAACAGAATTACAAAACACTTTATTGTCGAAAATGGATGAAATAATGCAAAAAATATCCTCAAGTGGAACATCTTCTGGAAAAACAGAGGATGAGCCAAAAGAAGACGCTAAAACAGATTCTTCTTATACCCAACTAAAACCTCTTCTTTCAACATTACCATTTAAAACATATGATAGCGCATATGAATGCTCTGACATTATTTCCAAAAATCCACAGTTGGTATTTTATATAACAGCAAGAATCTTAAAATTGGATGCATTAATAGCATTTGGTGATAAATATAATGAAGCTTGCGTTATGACTACTACAAACCAAACAAACGATCGCATAGCACCGATTTATATCAGAAGAAACAGAGCAATGGTATTTTACAAAGCATTTGCAACGGAATTTCACACAATATTTGACAATATGCAAAAAATACTCGGGTATCCAGCCGAACAAGCACGATCAATCATGTTTGCAAGACTTTTATCAATGATTGTCGATTGTTCTCGCAGGGAAACATACAACATCCAGGACACCATTCTATCAGAGTTTTGGGTAAAAAACATTACATTTAAAGATTTTTCTAATAGGCTTGACCCTACCACAGAAAATTGGAGTACACTTAATAATGCAATAGAAAATATAAAAAACCGATCCTATGATAATATGGACACGTCATCTTTAATCACAGAAAAAGGAGACGTAACAGATGAAAACATTAACGCCTTAATAACAAAATTTGAATTATTGTTATCAAATTCACATTATTTATTGTTTTATCTTTGGGCAAAGTACATAACAACTGATATTGAAACAACAGAGGTAGATACTAAATGGCAAATAGATAAAAACTATACACTATCCGAATACTGTACAATGGCATACCGCAACTGTTACATTGCAATTAAAAACTCCGACTATACATCTGCGCAAAAGCACGTATTATTAAATCGATTATACGTCATTAAAAAATCCTATCTTAGTAGTAGTTTTGCAAACGGACAACTATCCGACTATAACTTAGAAACCTGCAAAAGGTTCATAGCACTACAAAACTCCCCAAATAACACACTAGAAAATTTCTTCCAATACGACTCTATATTGAACCTATCAATATCAAACTATTGGACACAGAAATACCATAAAGACCTAGACAGCGTACAAAACTAACAACAGAGAAGCGGCTGACCCGATAAAAACCGATACGGCTGCTTCCTCTCGGATCTGACCGGGTTTTCGGAAATTACCGTCCAACCGTCTTTGATTCTATAATAAAAAATATGATTAGTAAACAAAAATTACTCTTCTGTATCATAATTCGAGAACAAATTCTGCACAGCTTCATATTCGTCCAGAATATCCTCTAATTTTTCTATACTCTCAAGATCTGCAGCAGATACCATAACAGGAGATTTTGGAAGCCACACAAG
This sequence comes from uncultured Holosporaceae bacterium, assembly GCA_949290705.1. Lineage (GTDB taxonomy): Bacteria > Pseudomonadota > Alphaproteobacteria > UBA3830 > CASESI01 > CASESI01. Next base: position 53,993 of record CASESI010000022.1, read on the forward strand.
CCCAGCAAACTTTGGATCGCCGAACTTTTCCATCAAAGCATCTCGCACTGTCGTAAAACGTTCAACCTCACATTTCACTTCATATTCATCATCGTAATCTTCAACTTCATCTGCGCCAGCATTAACTGCGACCTCAAAAATATCATCGAAATTAATATTTTCTTTATTAAATTTAATAATACCAACCCGATCAAAAAGATACGTCACACTTCCAGGTGTCCCAAGATCGCCCCCACTTTTTCTCAAAAAACTCCTAATATCAGCTGCTGTTTTATTTTTATTATCAGAAAAACACTCAATAATGAAAGCTACCCCCTTTGGACCAAAACCTTCATAACGAATTTCTTCTAATTTATCAGCATCAAGCGAAGATTCTGCCTTTTTAATGGCTTTGTCTATGTTATCTTTAGGCATACTTTCAGCCCTCGCAGCAATAACTGCGGCTCTAAGTCTTGGGTTGTGATCAACATCTCCACCACCAAGTTTCGCAGCAACAGTAATTTCCCTAACAAGACGCGCAAAAACTCTTGATCTCTTCGCATCTTGAGCACCTTTTCTGTGCATAATAGTTTTGAACTTCGAATGTCCAGACATAAATACCTCAAATCAAAATCCTGAATCAGAGAGATACAACAAACGAGATACACCCCTGATTGAACACCAGACAACTGACGATTATACAGTACAAGAATAAAAAAGTAAAATAAAATACGGTTTATTTACCAAATAAATCCTTTGCATTTGAAATGATCTCACCGAGACTTTCCATCGATTTTGTACACTTTATATTGGCATTTGATTTAATATTTTTACGAGATTTGCCATCATCACTACGATTAGAAAAAAATACTGCATTCTTTTGACGTGTACTTCTTTTCATACGGTCCTCTTTGGATAACTTATTTGAAGAAATTTTATTGTTATAAGGATTATCCTTCTGCCTTAAAAATATTCTAATAGGAACATTTTCCATCTTAAATTTCTTTGCTAAACTATTTGAAAGATATCTTATATACGAATCAGAAATCAGCTCAACTCTTGAGCCAAAAATAGCAAACGATGGAGGTCTTGTACCAACCTGTTTCACGAAATTCAATTTTGGAGTTTTTCCATTTACAATTGCTGGAGAATTTGCGTTTATGGAAAGGTTTAACCAAAGATTTAACTTATTAGTTGTAATCTTTTTATTCCAAATACCATAAACAGAAATAGATTCATTAATCAACTTTTCAACATTAATATTCCGCAATGCAGAAATAGGAATAATTTTAAAAATTTTCGAAAGTCTATCCCCTATTTTATCACGAATAACACCAAGAAATTTCGCTTGTTCATTTTCTGGAATTAAATCCCATTTATTAAGTGCGACAATCACGCATTTTCCTTCATCAATCGCAGCATCAGCAATTAATAAATCTTGTTTTTCAAAAGGTGAATTTGCATCCATAACTAAAATCGTCACATGTGAATCACGAATAGCTTGTTCAGAAGCATCTACAAAAAGTTTTTCTTCTGGATTGATAATCTTCATATTTTTTCTCTTTCCGGCAGTATCAACAATTTCGATATTCCTATCATTAAATTTAAACTGTATATTCACAGAATCAGTTGTAGTACCAGCAATATCACTTGTAATTAATCGATTATCCCCTATTAAAGTATTCACCAATGTTGATTTTCCAACATTTGGTCGGCCAACAACAGCTATTCTTATAGTCCTCGTATCGATTACTTTTTCATTTAAATCATTTTCATCTTGAATAACATTGCCATTAATACCGTTATTCTTAATCATATTTTCTTCTTCCATCTGTACACTCTCATTCTCTTCGTCGTTTTCAAAAAATTCCTTTATTAGTGTGTAAAGTTCGGTAAATCCGACATTATGCTCTGCAGAAACATATGCTGGTTCACCAAATCCCAATGACCTTAATTCTTGAATTTCATGAATTACATTTTCTGATTTATTTGCAACCAAAATAACAGGCTTCGTTATTTTATTTTCCTTGAAAATTTTTCTTATAAATTCAGCAACCTCTGTATCTTCATGAAATGAATTTTCTTTGGCACTAACTACAAAAAATAAAATATCTGCTTCATATATTGCAATAGCAGACTGAGCATTCATGACTTTGGCAAAAGTTGATTTTTCATCAACTTCTATTCCAGCCGTATCTATCAAAGTAAACTTTATATCTGAAATCTCAGCGAGGCCCTCTTTACGATCCCTTGTAATTCCGGCTTTTTTATCTACAATCGCTGCATTACTACCGGTAAGTCTATTAAAAATAGTGGACTTACCGACATTTGCCCTTCCAACAAGAGCAACTTTTTTCATCATTTTCATATAATTATCTTATAACTGTATTTAATTATTGGAAACAACTGATTCCAATATTTGAAATTAAAATCATTTTATCTCGTAATAACAAAGGCGCCGCAACTATCCTGTGCCCCAAAGCAATTTTCTTAAGCAACTTTCCATTTGAATGTGAAAACACCAAACAATCTCCAGTATCTGCAAAAACAGCAACTCCTTCTAGAGTAACAATTGGACCAAACCAAGAAATATTATTAACGCTGTCTTCCGATACGTGATTTTCACGATTTAAATTTTTTTTCCAAAATACCTTACCACTTCTGTTGTTCAAAGCTACAAGTGTACCATACGAATCTATCATAAACATAGCATTACCGGATACAAAAGGCGTTTTTATCCCTCCAAAATCTGCATTATTCCAGATAACTTCGCCTTTATTAAGACTTAAACAACAAGTCTTTCCTACATTACTTACAATATAAACATTCCCACTGTAAATCACAGGAGAAGCTTTTATCTGTGTAATAAACGCATTTGCATCTGTAATCTTCGACTTACAAATTGAGTAATCCCAAAACAAAGCACCGTTCTTGGTATTCAAAGCAAAAACTTCACCGCTTTTCGATGTTGCTATAATCATGTCATTATTAATTGCAGGTTGCGCAAGTCCAATAATACCAGAATCTTCAAAAAGCCCTATATATTCCCAAAGCGATTCTAAATTACGCATTCCATAACAAGCAATCTTGTTATCAACAGAAAGCACAAACAAATTGTTATCATCAACAACTACTGGACATTTTGCAGGAGAACTTAATGTCTTCACGCCTCTAATTTTTCCGGAATACATATCAATCACAAAAAGGTCACAAAAAGATGTTGTAACATATAAAGAATTCACATTGTTATAGCTTATAAATGTTCCTGATGAAATACCCTTATTCGATGTTCTTGTCTTCCAAATAATTTTTCCTGTATTTACATCAATAGAATACACAGTACCTGCCCCATCTGCAACGAACACTTTATTTTTCACGATAAGTACATTTGAATTCAATGGAACATCTATTGAACCTGGATCAAAAAAATCAACGCTCCATTTTCTTTTTAACTTTATTTTAGAAGAAATTCCATCATATTGATTTGTATTTGTAAAATTTTGTTTTAGACATTCCGTAGGAGAAATAAAACTATACCCTAATACCACGTTTCCTGCATCATATTTCGACTTATCAAGTTCAACAAGAGAAAATGATATATCCTCCCTTTTTCCTGGTAACTTCGTTTTCTCTTTGCAAGATGAAATCAACAAGGCAAAAAAACACACAAGAAACAAGTTAGAAAATCTAACTCTGATACCTTTTTTCATAATTATTCCAATACAAAAACTATTTTAAATTCAACAACTTTATTCTATTAAGCATAGATTTAGGCGCATTTTTATCAGCTAAAATTGTATCAAATGCAGCTTTTGCCCTTTCCATATTATTTGCTTTTAATGCAATAACTCCGATTAACTCCTGTGCAGATAATGTAAAAGGATGATCTCCAAATGAAATCTCTTCTAACATCTTTATTGATTCATTCGCATCCATCTTATCCATTGTCCTTGACACAAACAACAACACTGATAAATCTCTAAGCACAATATCATAATCTTTATTCTTGGAAATCTCCATCAATTCATTAGAAATATTCCCATCTGTAACACCAAGTTTGATAATCCGCGCCATATTAGAAATTTCCGAAGGAGCATTCTTAATCAAATGATCTAAATCTCTTTCAACAGACTTCAAAGTACCATCATAATCATAAACTACATTCATCAATTTTTTAGTAAAAATCTCCGCCTCTCTGCGTTGATTTGTTAAATACGTCGAATATGAAGCAATAACTATCACAATAGCAATAATAACACCTGCAATAACCTTCGCATGCTCTTTTATAAACGTGATAGCCTTCTCTCTTTTGACTTCTTCATCAATTTCTTCGAAAATACTATTATCCATGAAAATTCACCTTGAAATCTACAAAATTCATCCTATCTACATAATATAAGAATTTCACCAAGGAAACAAGAAATGTATCAGAATTTTTCAAACAACATCACTGTATCTATTAAGACAAATTTTGAAGAAAGGGTCATTGATACTAAAAACGACACATTAATCTGGCATTATACTATTACAATTAAAAATTCGTCTGACAGGTGTATAAGATTGAAATCTATCGAATTTTCTCCAGTAAATGAATTTGGAGAAAATAACAACCACCTCTCAGAATCATTCGTCGATAAAAATGTAATAGTCAAACCAGATTCAGAAATCACAAGGTACGGAATTATTGCCACAGAAAACCATTCTTCAATAGTATTTGGAAAAATTCTTGCATTTACTGAGCTTGATGAAGATATTACAATTGAAATCCCAACTTTTTCTCTCGATTCTCCATACTACTATTATAATACAATTAATTAACTTTTTTCATGAATTTTTCTCTCATCTTAACTCTTTTTTAACTTTTTAATGTTAATATTGGATATGCCATTTGATTGAAACTGCACTTTTTATTGGAGAACAAATATGAATATAAATAAAACAAAGTCAAGTCAAGTCAAGTCATTGTGTTTGATTGCTAGCCTCTTTGCGAGCGGAATTCTCGTTAATAATTTTGTCTGCAGCAATATCCCACAGAATACCCAACCTTTTAAAGCCAATGATCAACTCTATAAAAGTGTAATTGCATTTTTAGAAGGAAAGCAAATGAATTTTTTATCATGGTATAATAATTTGTCAAAAACATTAAGCTCATTAAGAAGAGCTGTAAATGCCCCAAATTTTTTAATCAATGCAACATACACAGCGGCTATTATTAAAGCACATTTTCTAGACGATGCTGGAAAATCTACTAATAATGAGATTTTAGGCTTGATAAAAAATACAAATGTCTCTTTCAATGGGAAACTTAATAGCCCAAATATACTCTCATTAACATTATTCCTTATTGCATATCACGACAACGAAGAGGCAATGAATTTTATACTTCAAAAGAATACCGATTCAGAATCTTTAGCACGTGCTGCAAATTATATTAAGGATTTCTGTGATGATCGTATTAGTGAAACTGACTATCGTAGTTATAATAAAGGACAGGCCATCCTTGGAATTATTCTTAATATCTTTAAAAAAATGAAAAGATTAACATTCAATGACCGTGGTTTAAAACTATTTTTAGATGTATATTTCGATAATGAGGAGGCACTAAAGCTTATTACTGTAGATAGCTTACGTGATGTAGACTCAAAATCATTGTACTACGTTTCCTACGACTTTTCAGAACATTTGAAATTATTCAGACACTTGAAATCCAATATTCTAAAGCCGGCAGAGGAGGTCTATAAAACTATGTACGAGACACTTATAACAAACCCTTCGAGTGCTGTATTTTTACAAACACTCCCACCACTTATGAAACCTCTTGAAAAGAAATCTCTTAAAGAGAAGAAACCTCTTAAAGACTCTTAACGCATTTCTTTCTGTTTAATTCTGTGGTGCGGGTGAAGGGACTTGAACCCCTACAGTTTTCACCACTAGATCCTAAGTCTAGCGCGTCTACCAATTCCGCCACACCCGCAAGAGATACCATGATCCTACACAATTTCCATGAAAAAGTCAATCAAGAGATATCAAGTAATGATTCCGCAAAAGATTTTGAGTTGAATAATTCTATATCGTCAATCGATTCACCAATCCCAACAAACTTAACTGGAAGGTTAAATTCGTCCACAACTGAAACCAACGCTCCTCCCTTTGATGTTCCATCCATTTTCGTCATTACGATTGCTGTCGGATGAATCTTCTCAATAAAAGCTTTGGCCTGGCTTGCTGAAGCCTGCCCAATTGTTGCATCCATGACAAGCAAAATTTCATGCGGAGCCGAGGCATCAAGCTTTTTTATTACTCTAGAAATTTTATCTAGCTCCATCATCAAATCATCTCTAACGTGTATTCTACCTGCTGTATCGATTATTACAATATCGTCCTTATAAATCTGAGCATCCAAAACACCAGTATAAGCAACAGCCGCAGCATCTGCAACATCTTTACCTGAGGTAATATTGACACCTATCTTTTCTGCCCAATATTCAATTTGTTCAGAAGCCGCAGCACGAAATGCATCTGCTGCCACGAGTCTTACAGAAAATCCTTGTTTTTTATAATAATTCGCAATTTTCGCAGCGGTAGTTGTTTTTCCGGTGCCATTAACACCTACCAACATAATTATATACGGAGTTTTTGATTTAATCTCATTAATATTTTCGCTAAAATACGCTTTCTGCATTTTTGCATCAATGCCAGCGCGCAGTAAATCAATTATCTCTTCTTTTGTACTGGAAATCTTAATTTTATTTATTAATTCAGAAGTAAATTTCGCACCAAGATCCGCTGATAATAAAACATCTTCCAATTCTGCCCTAATCTTATCAATACTATTCTCCTTGGATAAAATATGAGATAAAGATGTAGAAATTTTCTTGGAAGTTTTCGAGATTGCCTTTCGTAATTTATCAAACATAATCCGCCACCAACATACCTTCATCAACACTCTTAACAACACCTTTTAAAATACCATTCTCTTCCGAAAATGGTTTCAAGAATGGTTTCACGTCAACATAATTCATGGTACGACCATGCATCTTATTTTCCACAAAAAACTCCATCTCTTTCCCTACCATATCCAAAAGGTATTTATGAAATTTATCATCTATTTTTTCCCGCAATAGCTTTGCCCTTTGTTTTGAAATCTTTTTATCAACCTGATTATCCATGTCATATGCCTCTGTTCCTGGTCTTCTTGAAAATGGAAAAATATGCAAAAAATCAAGATCTGCATCATCAACAAGACGCAAAGAGTTCATAAACGCCTCGTCAGTCTCCGAAGGGAATCCAGTAATGATATCAGCACCTATACGAACATTCTGATTTATACTTTTCAATCTCTTACAAACATCAATCACTTTTTCACGTGAATGACGGCGTTTCATTAACTTAAGAACATCATTATCACCTGATTGAATGCTAAGATGAACATGAGGCAAAAGCTTATCTTCTGTATCATACAAATCTATCAAATCGCGCCCTACAACGAATGGATCTAGAGAAGAAAGACTTATAAACTCCATTTCTGGAACTTCCTCTATTAAAATCTTCACCAAATCTGCAAGAGATAATTTTAAATCCATATCAAAGCCAAACATACTTATATTTATTCCAGTCAAGACAAGTTCCCTGTAACTTTTAGCGAATAGTTTAGCTTGTTTAATAATATTTTCAATCTTAAAACTCTTGGCTTTTCCACGTGTTTTCCTGACAGAGCAAAATGTACATTCGTAATTGCATCCAGTTTGAATTGGAAGATATGTACGCACTTTTTTCACAACAGGATAAACAAAATTCTCTGGTAATTCTCGTGTTAAAAGCAATTCACTTACAACAACTCTTGGATAAGTCCCTTCTGCAATTTTTTTATACGTATCATCGCGAAGTTTATCATCATTTCCCACAACAAAATCAACGACATCTCTTGGGAATTTCAATGGATCCATGTGCACAGAACATCCTGTAACCATTATCCGCATTTTTGGGAATTTGCGTTTAAGTTGTCGAATCTTTTGCATTGCCTGCCTTTCAGCCTCACTCGTCACACTGCAGGTATTTACAACAATCAAATCAGAAAGATCATATTTCTTTAAAAATCCTTCTATCACATCAGATTCGTACGCATTAAGCCTACACCCAAAAGTTACAACATTCATCAATATATATTTTCCTTCCTATTTTGCGTCAATCGAAAAGTTTTATTAAACCTTTTCACCTTCAGCATTATAGTGCAATTATCGATCATCGTCGAGATAAAATTATCGTCTTCGTATTGTTTTGGAAGCCAAACTCCGTTGATTATCACATCATCATTAACTATTCCTTCAAATGTGCAACTTTGGTTAAACATAGAAATGCCCAATTTATTTTTGTGGGAATTTATAATCTTTTGCAATTTATTTTCATCAACATCTCTAAAATCATTTATATCTCTAAATTTTATATCTCGAGTGATAGGAAACAAAAATGCTACTTCTGCACGATATTCATCCTCAGAGTTTTTTTCTATTAGTATCTTTGATAGAACAATCGCCAAATTTAACTCATCATTTTTTAAACACTTGATAGTTGAAATAATATCAGATGCTTTTTTTCCAAGAAATTCATATCTAACTTTGTTCTCATCCTCTCTTTGAGATACACCAGATACACCATTTGCCTTTGATATTTTTTCAACAAGAAATTTAAACTTCTGTGCTGTGATAAAATTTTTACCAGAAAATAATTCATTAAATTCACTCAAGTATCTCTCAATTTTTACCAACCTATCATTTAAAGATGCAAGTTTTTCCAAATTTCTTTGCAATTTATAAGTCTCTTTTGATTGCTGATCATAAAAAATTTTCAAGCCCAAAAAACATAAAAATAATATCAAAAAATTAATAATATGTTTTCTCATTCTTGATATAATCGTACCATCAAAAGGTGAAATAATGGTATATTGTGGTAAATTTTCATCAGGGCCTACAAATAAAGGAGAACATTGGTCTTTCGATTCTCTTAAAAATGCAATTCTTGGAAGGTCTCATCGATCAAAGTCTTGCCTACAAAAAATAGATTACATGCAAACATTAATCAGGGAATTTTTATTCATCCCTAATAATTTTCATGTCGGTTTTGCCCCTGCATCCGCAACAGGAGCTATGGAAATGGCTTTATGGAACTTAATAGGTCCAAAAGATGTCAATGTAATTTCCTATGACGTTTTCGGTAAGATTTGGGAATCTGATATCAAGGACCAACTTAAAATTAAGAATATACACGCTGTCGACATAGATTTTGGCAAATCCCCAGATACCGAAAAATTATCTAAACTGAATTTCTCGAATGATACGGTTTTCATTTCAACAGCAACCACAACAAGTGTATCTTTAAATGATTACTCTTGGATTCCAAACAAGAGGGAAGGTTTAACATTCATGGACGCATCAGCCTCATTGTTCACAGAAGAACTTGACTGGGATAAATTCGATGTTGTCATCGCACCTTTTCAAAAAGTCCTTGGAGCAGAAGCAAACCTTGGGCTAATTATACTAAGTCCAACTGCATTCGCTAGATTGAATGACTACACTCCGTCATGGCCTATCCCAAGGCTTTTAAGACTTAAAAACAACGGAGAGATTATCAATGGTTTCTTTAATAATGAAACCATAAACACGCCATCAATGATGCTTATCGAGGATAATGTAAGGGCACTTGAATATTACTTGCAAAAAGGTGGAATTTCTTATACCAATAAGATCTGCTCTGATAACTACAAGGTAATAGAAGCCAATTTAAGGAAGTCTAAAAATTTCTCTTTCTTATGTGATGATCCAAAAAGACGATCCATCGTAAATACATGCATAATTCTTAAAAACAACAATAATTGGGAAATGATCTATAAAATCGCAGAATACCTTGAATCATACGGAATTCATGATATTATAGGACACAAATTATCCATCCCTTCTATAAGAATTTGGCATGGCCCAACGATAAAAAAAGATGATATCGAAAATATTTTGGAATTACTTGAAACAGCATATGAAGCTATTCTTAAATATTGATTTCATATCTATACTTTTTCGTGTAAAATACTGACGAATGGTTAATTTGGGACTTTATGGCTGGTATGAAGAATATTTTTCTCATCGGAAATACAGGTGCGATGAAAACTGCGGTTTGCAATGAAATCGAAAAATCAGATACATATCAAATCCTAAACTTCGGAGAAATTCTCCGTAAAGCTATGCTGCAAGATAGTCCTGACGCGCATGTAATAAGAGCTTATCAATTCCTAGGTAGAATATCACCATTTGATGTCACTTCAAGTGCTTTCAAAGCCGCAGCAAGTGAAATAAATTTTGCAAAACCATTTGTTATCAGTAGTTTTCCACTTATCCCGAAAGAATTTCATTTATTGAGAAATTATTCATCAAGATCAATATTACAAAATTCTATATTCTATGTATTAAATACTTCTATCGAGGAAGTACAAAAAAATCTATCTCGCAAATATATCTGTAATTCATGTGGAAGTGCCTTCTATTTGTCGGATGAACAATTAGCAGCAAATTCCCTAAAGTGCCCATGCGGTGAAGAATTAAAAGAATTCAATTCTAGCAATTATATAAAAAGACATTTTTTCACATCATATGTTCCGCTTGAAGATATTTCAACGGAACTAGAAATCAGCGGACTTGAGGTTAAACAAATACACCTTTCGCAATTATCAGTAAAAGAATTCGTAAAAGGATTCCTAAACCTGTAGCACTAAATCATTAATAATACGAGGAAAACCCCACAGAGGAACATGAAAAAAATTTCCTCTTCGAAGTGGCGGGAGAGACGGGGCTCGAACCCGCGACCTCTAGCGTGACAGGCTAGCGCTCTAAACCGACTGAGCTACTCCCCCGCTTTCATCAAAGATAGCGCTTATTGTATAACAAAAAAATCAAAGAGTCAAGAAAAAAATTAAAAATCTTGATTGTATTTTAACACTCCACCAACTTGGATAGTATCAATGTTTTTCGCCAAACCAGTACTTTCATCAACATCAACAACTGCGCCACAAAATGTTCCGTCTCCTCTCGCAGATTCCATGCGCACAGCATTAAACTTTAAAAGAAAATTCTTTATCACACCTTGCTTTTCCATTCCAATCACAGAATCATAATTACCACACATACCAAGATCAGAAATATAGGCCGTACCACCAGGAAGAACGTGGTTATCATTTGTTTGAACATGGGTATGAGTTCCAAAAACGCATGTCACCTTACCATCAAGCATATGTGCAAATCCATATTTTTCAGCAGTAGCTTCGGCATGAAAATCTATAAAAATCGCATCAACATTTGCTAAAAGAGCATATTCATTCAAAAAATTATTCACCATTTCGAATGGATCATTAAGATTCTGGCTCATGTACGTTTGTCCCATAAAATGAGCCGTCATTATCCTTTTTCCCTTCACTTCGGAGATTAAAAAACTTTTACAAGGCAATTGAGATGGAAAATTCATAGGACGCAATAAATTTGGAATACTTCCCAATATAGAAAATTGATCCTTCTTATCAAAAATATGATTTCCGCCTGTATATACATCAATCCCAAGATCATCCATCTCGCAAATAGTATTCACAGTAACTCCTATACCATGTGCAATATTATCAACATTCGCAATTGTGAAATCTATTTCGAATTTTTCTTTTATTTTAGGTAGATATTTGCGAACAACCTCGCGCCCAGAAGAAGCGTTAATATCACCAATCAATAACACCTTCATAAGATAAATATATCAACTGAGAATCACGAAAACAATCGATTTTAATTTTTTCTTTTTTCCCCCTTTTGGCAAAGTTTCCCTGCAAGACCAAAAATTCTTTTGTATAATGTGTAAAGTTGCCAATTAAGACACAGTGTTTTAATTGGCACTAATTTTACTTTAAGGAAACATAATTATGAAAAAAAATTTAATTTTAATGTCGGCTTTGTTTGCTGGCTCAATGATTGTCAATTCTGGATTTGGAGGAAGAGATGATCTCACATCTGCGGAACAAAATATACATGAAAATTTCCTCGAACCGATAGATGTTGATTCTATTATCGAAAACGCCACATCAGTAATTGATCTTCCTAAAAATCTCCTCGAAACAATGCCTTCTGATTTTCACGAAAGCTTTGGAAATATAAATATTAAGGTTATGAAAGCAAACAATAATGTTGCTATCTGGATCGACCCGAATTCAAAAATATACGATAACGTTGTTATCTTGCGCAGCTCGAGTTCAGTAACATACGACAAAGATAATAAAATTGTATCCGAATCTCACGAACATCACGTATATGCATCAAAAACAACTTCTCCTTTAACATTTCTTAAAGATTTCTTTAGTAACTTATTCTGTTTTACTAAATAATCTTCTCATTTTTTAATTTTTTTCTCTTTTAACTATTTTTTAACTCTTTTATGCTAATATTAAACATAAATGGAGGAAAAATTATCATGAAAAAATTTATAAAATCTTTACTCGTTCTTGCTTTATTTGCAACATCAACGTCTTACACTTATGCATCATATAAATCAAGGAATTCATCTACATCAACAAAAGGTAAAAAAAATACCCAACTTCAAACGCTCACTGGATATTTAAGCACTCTTGTCAATGATCACTCAGATGTTATCGATGATAAAAATATCGGCTCAAATAATGCGAATGACGATGACTGTTTTATATTGACTATACCATTGAGGTATTCAACAACAGACAGTACCACTATCTCACAATTAACAGAGGCTATTATACAAATCTGTAATCGTACCTTCACGTATTACAATACATCAGCAAATACTAACATAAAAACAAGTAAACTCGTTAATTACCTTAAGAAGTATTTGGCAAGAAAACAAAGGACACAAGTTATCATTACTACCAAAAAAGACAAAAACCTTAATACAAGTACGAAAGAAGTTGAAAATGTAGGCAATCTCACACATACATATTCCCGCGAAGGAACCATTGGAGGATATCATTGCAAAGTCTATTGCTATGCAAGAAGTAACGTGTACAACATTCTCACAACAGCAAAAAAAAATTCGGCACAAATTGAAATTACATTAACCGTTCCATCATCTTTAAAATCAAAAAATAATCAATAAAGAATTTCATTATGAAAAAAAATCTTTCTTTTTTTAATTTTAAAAAATTTAACCAAAAAGGGTTCAGCTTGATTGAAAGCGCAATCGCTGTGCTTGTTTTGTCGACAATATCTATCTCAATTACAAGTTTATTTAAGGTAACACGTGCAACCTACGAGAATCAAAAAATTCAATCTCATGAATTATTAGTGAAAAATGCATTGCAAATATTTTATAAAAATAATGAACGTATGCCATACCCGTCGCCCGACAATTCTGGGGTTGAAATCAATGATAAAGCACAACTTAAAGGTGATGATATCTTGGTTGGATATATCCCATATAAAACGCTCGGCATAACACATGATGAAGCTTCTGACGCGAAAGGTAACATCATGACGTACGTCGTACACAAATACGACTGTCTCACGATCGAAAAATCAGAATTCGATGACACCGCAACAATCGATACATCTTCACTTAAAAATTTGTTTGCGAAGTCAAAACTCATGCTCTCTTCTAATGGAAACGATACAGAAATATATTTTGCAATTATGCCGCGAAATCTGAAACCTCAAAGATCAGGAGCCAACACAATTATTGCAAAAAACGGAAAAACATTCGCGATGTCCAAGAACGCATTCTTGAACGAAACGAAATAGGGTGCTCCCCATTCCGCCCATTACTTTAATTTCACTTTTTTGATCCGAAAAAGCAATTCCAAAGCTTTGCAAAAAATCCCTCTTTCTTTTGAGGAGCAGGAGCATTATCAGCAGCATCTGCCGTTGCGGATTGATCTGATGCTACCATATCACTTGCTGCAACATTTTGGTTGCTTACTTCTTCTGTTGATTGACTCGCATTCTCCGAAGACTCCTCACTTGCTACTGGAGCTTCTTCTTTCTTTTCGGAATCTGCACTAATTGGCTCTTCCTTTGACTCAACTACTGCTGGTTCAGCAGCATCTGTAGCCTCTTCTGAAGCAGCAGGAGCAGCAGCTTCCTCAGATTTCACATCAGAAGTAGAAGCAGAATCGACAGCATCTGTTGAAGTTGAATTTGCAACCGTTGCGTCTGTTTCGCTGCAACTGAAAGCCTGCATGAAACAAACTAAAAATAAATAAGATATACCTTTCATAATGCCTTCAATTATATTCTCAATAAATTAAAAAACAAATAAAATTTTTATTAAATTGTATTTCTTTTCAAATTCCACTCACACAAAATCTTCAGATAACAATTCTCGAATTAATTTTTAAATTTTAATAAAAAATTATCTTTTTAAGATATACTGTAATATACATTTGTGCAAAAGTGAACTATTATGATGATAAGTGAATTCTTTATCAAAAGGCCTGTTTTCGCAACAGTGATCTCTTTGATAATCGTACTTCTTGGCGTTATTTCACGTGAAAAACTCCCTATCCTGAAAAATCCGAAAATTCAATATCCGATAATTACTGTCGAATCGAATTACCCAGGGGTAAGTCCTGACGTTGTTGAATCGAATGTGACAAAGATTTTGGAGGACTCTTTCGCGACAATTCAGGGCATTGATTACATGCAATCCTCAAGCGATGCTGGACAAAGTAATATTACCCTTGTATTCAACTCTGACGTTAACATTGACGCAGCAGCGAACGATGTGCGTGACAGAATTTTCAGAGTACAAAGTAATCTTCCACGCGACATGCGTACACCTTCCGTAAAAAAGACAAGCAACGATGACTCTTCTATTTTCACATTGGTTTTCAAAAGCGATAAATACACTGTTGACGAAATCCGCGACTATATCGAGAGATTCGCCCAAAATAAATTAGAAGTCATAAACGGAGTTGCAAGAGTTGACATTACAGGAGGTGGAGAATTTGCGATGCATATTCGCCTTGACCCTGTAAAACTTGCAAAATACAACCTGACACCTATCGAGGTGAACAATGCAATCCATTCACAAACCATGCAAACTCCTGGAGGTGTTATTCAAACTCCTGACAAACAATTTTCAGTTGTTGTGAAAGGTGAGTTGCTCACAGCTCCTCAATTCAACGAAATCGTCATTACAACTTATAATGGAAAATTGGTAAGATTGAAAGACGTGGGATATGCAGAAAAAAGTCCGAAAGACAGAACATCATGTTTCCTTTACAATGGACACGAAGTTGTAGCTGTGGATATTTACAAACAATCAGTTGCAAACCCAATTGCTGTTGTGAATGACATCAAGAAAGTTATGCCAATGATCAAAAAATACATCCCACACAGTATAGATATGGAAGTGGCAAGAAACGATGCTGATTACATAGAAAAATCTATCAATCGTGTTTATCAAACAATGTTCGAAGCAATCCTTCTCGTCATCGGTGTTGTGCTTCTGTTCTTATGGTCAATAAAAAGCTCGTTCATTCCGTTGGTCACGATTCCTGTTTCTATCCTCGGAACTTTCGCATTGCTCTACGCTTTCAATTGCTCGATCAACACGATCACCCTCTTGGCGTTAGTTCTCGCCATAGGACTTGTTGTGGATGATGCTATCGTCATACTTGAAAACGTGTATAAGTATATGGAGAAAGGATTGGATTCCGTTACAGCCGCAATCAAAGGAACAAATGAGATCACATTCGCCGTGATCGCCATGACTTTGACTTTGGCCGCTGTATACGCCCCTATCGCATTCTCAAGCGGACAAATCGGAAAGTATTTCACAGAATTCTCAATCGCACTTTCTGGAGCGGTTATCATTTCTGGATTTGTGGCGTTAACACTATCACCTATGATGTGCGCAAAAATCTTGCATGGTGTGGACTTACACTCAGAAGGTAAGCAAAAGCAAAACGAATACCTAAAAATGATTGACGAAAAATACTCTTGGCTTATCGAACATGCATTGAAATATAAATACTTCATCATTCTCGGGGGAATTATAATTTCCTTAATCGGAGGATTGCTCGCAATTTACAAAATCCCATCCGAAAACTTTCCAAAAGAAGATGCAGGATATGTAAGCTTCCGAGCTTTCGGGCCAACAGGAGCATCGTACAATTATATGAAGGAAAATGCTGACTTGATCGAAGAAAAACTACAAGATCTGGATACGGCATATTACAGGCTTTTAAACATCACAAACCGCAAAATCGACGTATTCATAAAATTGATTGATTGGGATGAGAGGCAGAAAAGCTGCTTTGAAGTTTCTGACCAAATCGAGAAAAAGTTGAAAAACATTACGGGTGTGAATTTACAAATCGGTGGAGGAACAGGAAATTCAAACTCAACAGAAAACTCTAACATTGTCACATTCGTGTTGCAAACAAGCGACGGTCTCGACAAATTGCGAGAATATGCAATGAGGTTCAGCAACTTTTTGTATCGAGATGGAAGAGCTGAAGTTGCGAAGGTATTAAGCTCGCAATTTGACACCGCCCCTGAAATTTCGGTATACATAAACAGAGACAGAGCAGCATCCCTCGGTATTAACGTTATGGACATCGCGGAAGCAATCGAAATCTTGTTCCGCGGAAGAATCCCAACGAAGGTGAAAAACCAAGGAAAACTCTACGACGTATTCATCAAACTCGACGAATCTATGCGAAATTCAACCTCTGATATATCCAAAGTATTCGTGAAGAGCAAGGATTATTACTCAACCGATGAGTACGGACGGAGGACAAACGAAGAAAAAATGGTATCGGTATCTGATTTGGTAACCATCAAAAAAACCGACGCACCTGTCACACTTTACAAATATAACCAAATGTTGTCCATGGACTTTTCTATCGTGCTTCGCGACAAGGTCAGCTTGACAGATGGAATTTCAAAAATCGAGGAGATCAAAGACGCACATTTTGGAGATGGCGTTCAAATGTCATTCACCCGTGACACGAAAAAATTCCTCGAAGATAAAAACCAACTGTACTTTATTTTCGGAATGTCTCTACTTTTCATCTTCCTCGTGCTTGCTGCACAATTTGAAAGCTTCATCGATCCTTTCATCATATTGCTTAGCGTGCCACTCGCCATCGCTGGAGCATTAATCGTGCTGGCCTTCATCAGAGATGGAAGTTTGAACATCTATTCGAAAATCGGGTTCATTACACTGATCGGATTGATCACGAAACACGGAATCTTGATCGTCGACTTCGCAAATCATTTACAAGAACAAGGAAAAAGCAAAATCGAAGCTATCAAAGAAGCTGCAAAATTAAGGTTACGCCCAATCCTCATGACAACTTTCGCTATGGTGATCGGCGTGATTCCACTTGCATTTTCAACAGGAGCCGGTGCAGAGTCAAGAATACAAATCGGATGGACAATCCTTGGTGGAATGCTGCTTGGAACAATCTTCACATTATTCTTTGTCCCTGTGATGTACAGCATTTTGGCACGTACAAAACACATAGCTCAAAAATAAATTTTCACATTTTTTTTATCTTTTTATATTACAATTAATTTATGTAAAATTGTTGATATCATGCAGGAAAATTTTGTAACCTTAGAAATTGTTGATAACTCTATCGCCGTAATAAAACTTAACCGTGCTAAGCAAATGAACGCGTTGTCGCACGATTTGATAATGCAGTTGAAGTCTGTAGTTGAAAAAATTCAAGCAACAAAAACCATAAAGGCCGCTGTCATTACTGGAAATGAAAAGGTTTTTGCGGCAGGAATAGATGTCAAGGCGATTCAAAATATGAATTCAACTGAAGCAATGCATTGTGATTTTATAAACCGTGATTGGTTTGCGTTTGAAACCCTTTCGATCCCTACGATTGCCGCCGTTTCTGGGTATGCTCTTGGAGGAGGATTCGAACTTGCCCTGATGTGTGATATTTTGGTTGCGGACGAAAGTGCAAAATTCGGATTCCCGGAAATCACCCTTGGTTTGATGCCTGGTATGGGCGGCACTCAGAAATTACCTAGGCTTATTAATTCGAAAACGGCTTTCCAAAAGATTATTCTTGGTGAAACGTTCAATGCAACCCAGGCGCTAAATTATGGGTTGATAGATCACATCGCAACTCCTGATGCAATGAGTGAAGCTTTGTTAATGGCTAAGAAAATCGCGAAATTTCCCATCGAGAGTTTGCTATCAATAAAAAAAGCGATGAAAACGGCAAACGTACCTGATGCGAATATGCAATTTGAGCGTGAAATGTTCCGAGCTCTGTTTGATAGCCCAAATAAAAAAATCGGCGTCGATGCCTTTGTATCGAAGAAAAAAGCTGAATTTATATAGAGCAACCTAACCCTAACTCAACTTAAAAAAACAAAAAATAAAAAAGAATTGAGTAGAAACTACTCTGCAGATTTTGTTGCTTCAGCCTCAGCAGCTGCGGCAGCAGCCCTTTCCTGTGCCTTCTTCTTTGGGGCAGATTTTTTTGGACGAGCATTAATTTTTGGCTCAGGCATAACTTTCAACTGAGCAGCCAACTTTTGCACCCTCTCAGAAACCTCAGCACCAACACCAATCCAATAATTCAAACGCTCCGCATTCAAAACAACCCTCTGCGGATTATCCATGGACAACCTAGGGTCATAGAAGCCAAGCCTTTCTATAAATTTACCATCTCTTGGGCTGCGCGCATCGGCGGCAACGATCCTGTAGAATGGTTTCTTTTTTGATCCACATCTTGTGAGTCTTATTTTTACAGCCATAATTCAAACCTTTACTTGCTACGATTATACCACAAAATATGCATTTGTAAATAGTTTTACTTCCAAGGACATTTGGAATATGCTAAAATGACGCTTTATAGTCTGGTATTCAAGATGGTTGATATTGCATCGAATTTTTTCAGGATGTCCCCGATCATAAAATTGATGGCGGATGCGGCTTTCAAATCTTCAAAGCGTTTGATACGCGATTTTGGTGAAGTTGAAAGGCTTCAAGTATCCCGCAAAAGTGTAAAGGATTTTGTTTCAACCGCGGATTTAAAATCGGAGGCAACAATTTTGGAGGAGCTCCGAGCTGGACGTCCGAATTTTTCATTCCTGACCGAGGAATCCGGCAAGATTGACGGCTTGAACAGGGACGAATGTTTTATCATCGATCCGCTTGATGGAACGATCAATTTCCTTCGTGGGTTGCAAAGCTGGTGCATCTCAATCGCATACGCGGTAGACGGCGTTGTACAAGCTGGGGTTGTGTTGGACCCACTTAAAAATGAACTTTTTCTCGCTGAAAAAGGAAAAGGTGCCTTCGTGAATGGAAGAAGAATTCGTGCGTCACGTGTAAACGACATCGGTGACGCACTGGTCGTTTCATCCCGCTTGGACCAAGGCAAACACGGCAAGATTTCCGACACATGCATTGGAATTCGCAAAATCGGTTCGATCGCGCTGAGCCTTTGCTACACCGCAGCCGGCCATTTCGACGCCTTCGTCTCCAACAAAAACTTGAAAAAATGGGATATTGCTGCTGGGACTTTGATCGCCCAAGAAGCCGGATGTGCATTGCGCACTGATCACGAATACATAGTTTCGAACGTTGACCTTATAGACGAATTTGAAAAATTGTTATCCTAAAAAGATACATAGTCTGAAGTTTTCAAATAGCATCGTCAACCAAATTGGTAATATTACCAAAAATAAAACGAAAGCACGCAACTTTGATACTTAAAAATAATATCACTCAATCCCGAATACATTTCTTATTAGTTGTGTCAACAGCTAATTTCTATTAATTTTATTAAAATAAAACTAAATTTTTAAACAGTTTAAAAAATCCAAATTCAACTACCACGAGAATAATCTAGTATCACTCTGTACTAATTTTTCTTGCGAATAACCACAACTCCAAGTTGAACCGCACAAAAAGCAAGACAAAAATTCATATTTTTTATCGACATGTCAACTATGAAATTTTGCGAGCTATCTGTGTTTCACCTGCAATTGTTGTCTGTTTTTCAACAACAAGCACTTCGTATTTGTCAACAGGAAGATAAACATCCACACGACTTCCGTATCTTATAAGCCCAAATCTTTGGCCTTGCGAAATTTCCGCTCCCTCTTTCACATCCCGCCGAATTCTGCGTGCGATGAGACCTGCGATCTGAACAAAAACAATTTTTGTCCCCGATAACGTTTTAAATCCATAGATGCATCTTTCATTAAATTCGCTCGCCTTGTCGAGCGATGCGTTAAAAAATTTACCTTGAATATAGTTAACTTTTTCAACAATTCCGCTGGTTGGAGCCCTGTTAACGTGCACATTGAAAACATTCATAAAAATGCTTATTTTAAAATATTCAGTTTTATCTGAAAAATTTTCAGCAACCTCTGGTTGTAATTGAAAAAATGGAATTTTTTTCACATAAAGCACCTTACCATCAGCAGGACTCAATAAAATGTCGAGATTTGGCATAAAAAATCGATCTGGATCCCTAAAAAAGTACAAAGTGAAGAGCGTGAATGCTACTAAAATCCATGTCAAAACACTCGAAAAAAATGCGCCCAAAACCGAGAACCCCAGTAAAATTGCGGCAATGCGGACACCATCCCTATCTATTTTCATAAAAAACACCACTTTGTGAGAGGATATCATAAAACGATCTACAGATCAACATTTTCTATTTTCAACCTACGGTTTTATTCACGCATCGAAAATTTCACCAACACACTTCTCGTATTACGCGAATCCAGAATTTTTTTGACATCATACAAATTTTTAACTTTGTCATCCACAAACACCACAACATCCGGTTTTTCTTTGAAATGATACAGGAAATCCGCCAATACTATGCCCTTCGACACAAAATTCGAGAATAACATCCCCTTCCAAAAAATGGGACGATCGGGCTCACTTTTAAACGTTGAAGATCGCTTGAAAGGCATGTTTTTCAACACATACCCGCCGCATGTTTGCCAATTTTTTGAAAAATCAATCCCAAAAGACAAAAATTCGCGTCTGATAAAATCCTCGTACTTTTTGAACACACCATAGCGGCCGTGAAAGCTGTTGGTACATAGCAAAACCTTTGTATTCCGCCGTTTCTGAAGCGTAGCGATCACACGAGGAATAGCATCATCCGTCAAATGGCTGCCCATCAGCATAAAAAATCCCGAAAAAATCATCCTATAATCAGCATCGGACATCGATCTTGGCATCCTGGTTTTGATTCTATTTTTCAACTCCTGCTTGTTTTTCGATGCCAATATATCTAAATTGGATACCGTCAACACATCATGATTATCGAAAACCACCAATACTTTCCCGTGTAGATTGTTTACAATCTCTTCAATTTGATTAAAATTGTTAACATCAAAAATACAACCTGCATCCGCCACAACATCATGTATCGCATGGGTTTCATGCTTTTCCGCACATCCGGACAGCATAAAGCCAAAAACAATCGCAACGCAAACTTTAGGCAGAAATTTTTCACAAATCATATTACTCATCACACTGGGACCCCCCTTCGGATTTTAACACGATAAATAAAAAAATAAATATATTTTTATAAAATTGATGGCATTATTTTTCCTCAATCTGTAATTGAAAAGCATTTCGGCAATTAAATTTTTTATTTCTATCTACACGAGAATATTTTTCTAAGAAAAAATTATTCAGAAAAAACAAAAATAAACATTACTAAATTTTTATATTTTCTCAAAAATAAAAATCAACTATAAATTGAAATGAACTCTGTAAATAAAAAACATCATTTAAAATATTTTCAACCCGAAATTGCGCAACAAAGACAAGTAAAAACCTATCTGCAGAACATCAACGCAATAAAAATTCGGTCAAAACAAAATCCGATTCCACAGCGACTGGCGGAAAGGGAGGGATTCGAACCCTCGGTACACATACATGCACAGCAGTTTTCGAGACTGCCCCAATCGGCCTCTCTGGCACCTTTCCGTTATCAAGTGTATGTTAATACGGCATTTTTTGCAAGACCTTTTTTAAAATCCGTACTTCACGAAGAGTTTGAAAATTTCTCCAAAAAACTTCTCGCCTATTGGTTGCATACCGTCAAAGCAATGCTAGCACTATCTGCTATTTTTTCCACAACCTATAGTAATATCATGCTTTCCAAAATGCACCTTTTGGCTCTCAACCCAAAATTGCATCTCGCCAATTCGGCCAATAACTACAACTCAACCTATAATTGAATCAGTTTTTCTTGAGAATTATGATCTCATCCTTCGCACCGGAAGTTCCGAGCACATCGCGCGACACTTCGTCAAGAAGATCAAGGTCAATTTGCTCATCAGAAAGATGATCGATTTTCGTCTGGAGCCTTGCATTTCTGGCCTTCAAAGCCTCTACCTTTGCCTCAACCCGAGCAAGTTCATCACGTTTTTCGAAATAATTCCACACATTCCGCTTGCCGCAAAACACATGGTAACAGATGTAACAAAACATCAGAAAAAATAAAAAAAATTTAAAAATTTTCATAAAGAAAAAATTAATTTATTTTAAAATTTCGCATGGGCAAACAAACTCTTGCTTCAAAGCATGTGCCACAGCTTGGTTTGTGATCTTTCCGAAACATACGTTCAAACCGTTTGCAAGGTGCTTATTCTCGAGGATTGCACGCTTGTAACCTTTGTTTGCAATCTCTTTCACGAAAGAAATAGAAGCATTGTTCATAGCGTAGGTCGAGGTTCTTGCAACAGCGCCAGGCATGTTTGTCACACAATAATGAACGATTCCATCAACTTCGAAAATTGGATCCTCGTGAGTTGTTGGGCGAGAAGTCTCGAAACATCCGCCCTGGTCAATAGCGACATCAACCATCACGGCGCCTTTCTTCATGTGCTTTAACATCTCGCGTGTAACGAGTTTTGGAGTATCATCCCCTGGGACCAAAGCAGCACCAACAACAACATCTGCCTCATAGACAGCCTTTTCGATGTCTTCCTTTGTCGTGTATAATTTCTTAACACGTGGGCCAAACATCAAATCCAATTCACGGAGCCTTTGCAACCTGTTATCAAAAATCGTGACGTTTGCTTCCATACCAGCAGCCATACGTGCAGCGCATGAACCAACAACACCACCACCAAGAACAACAACGTTAGCAGGAGCAACACCAGTCACACCGCCCATCAAAACACCGCGTCCACCGTTTTTCTTTTCCAAAGCCCAAGCAGCTTCTTGGATTGCCATACGTCCAGCAACCTCGCTCATTGGGGCAAGTAAAGGCAAACCGCCGCGATCATCCGTCACAGTCTCGTAAGCGATTGCAACGCACTTTGATTTCTTGAGTAACTCAGCTTGTTCGTGATCTGCTGCCAAATGAAGATATGTGAAAATAATTTGACCTTCCCTCAGCATCAAACACTCATTCTTTAAAGGTTCCTTAATCTTCACGATCATATCTGCTTTCGCGAAAATTTCTTTTGGATCTTTAACAATTGTTGCACCAGCAGCGATATAGTCCTCGTCTGTAGCAGAGATTCCAATACCTGCATTTGTTTCAACCATAACTTGATGGCCTTCTGCAACCAATTCTTTTACATTGCCTGGATTAAGACCGACACGAAGCTCTTGTACCTTAATCTCTTTAGGAACACCTATTAACATAAAACTATCTCCTTAAAAAAATAAACGCCAAAATCCGTCAAAATGGAGGTGCCGGGATTCGCACCCGGGTCCATAACATTTATTATATAAGACGTTTATTACCATAGTTATCTTTTCGATAACATCTGAATTCTACCACCTTACATTATCAAGGTAAACATTTTTATTTTCGAGATAGTTAAAACCCGCAGTTTTCCTCTGTTATCGGGTTTTGGGGGCAAGCCCATTTGTGGCCGGCATTTCTATCGTGGGGCAAATTTTCATGGACCAAAGATCCAGTGTTTGGTGTTCCTGTTTTCAAGGATTATTTAGGACAGAACTTTTCGTTCCGCCGCCCCTTTTCAGAACCCAGGCCTTTTGGGCCATAGGTCCCGACGGATTTTTATTGCGACCACGCCTTTTCGTGGCAATGAGTCGCATTGGTGGTAGCCCGGTCATTATTGATGTAACCTACTCTATCGCAATTATGAATTCTCGCAATAGAAAGGCGACATCTGCACAGCCGAATCTTTTGGAGACAGCCGTACTTTATTCAAGGTGCCATATTTAACGGTAAATTTGTTTTAAATTAATAATTAATTTTACACGAGCTTTTGTACGCTCAGCAACCCGTCAAGCATAGCCTTCAAGGTAAAGACCAAGAGTATACCTGACACAGTAATTCCGAACATCAGCCCTATGCTCTCACCATGGGAAATTGACATTTAGAACGACCGTGGTCGATAAAATTAATAATTAATTCTAAACATACCTAACCGAATTAATGACCGGTTTATTTCTATCTATCTATTGAGCCTTTTCGCCCCCCATAAGATAGAATTATTATATACCTAAGCCTTAGGATATATAATCGGCACCTTCGCGGCCCCTTTCGGAGCTGGATCCCTTTGATGGCCCGGATTCCGTACTTTGACGGATGTCGTATCGGTTGGATCCTTGGGACATAGTGCGTTTTTGCACCTTGCAGTCCCCGGAAACCCGAGCAATGTGCCCTGAATAGCAACAATCGACGAATTTCCCAAAACTTAATGATTAATCTTTTTTGTACCGAGCCAAATTTCTGTACAGATTATTTATTACCGAAACGTAATTCTAATACTATAGCATACTTTTTTTGAAAAGTCAAGAACTTTTTTAATTTTTTTAAAAAATTTTGGCAGGCGTTAGAGGATTCGAACCTCTGACCCACTGATTAAGAGTCAGTTGCTCTACCGACTGAGCTAAACGCCCACACAAAATACTTTTTCATTCTAAACCAAAAGTTAACAAATTTCAAGTTTTTTTTAACCATTTCACGAAAATATTTTCCGCCCCAAAAACTTGAAAAAATAAAATTGGATTGTATAATGAAGTTATTGGTTATTTTGGAGGGATTCGGATGAAAAGATTATTTTTGATGCTGTGCTTGGTTTCTTGCTCCTTTGCGGGGAATTTGAAAGGGCTGAAGCCGGTGAAACCTCACCATGATAATGTCCCTATGACGCAGGCTGCGTATTACGATCGCTATTCGAAACTTGGCTATGCCCAATGGAAAAAGGACATATACGATGCCAATCCATGTATTAACAAGGATTTTCTGATCAAAATGTCCAGGCAGTTTAATTTTTTCAGCGCTGCTGGCTGGTCAAGAAGTGACCGTGCCGAAGCGAGAGAAATTGTGGAATACTTGACCAAAAAGAATAGGTTGTGATTTACTCTGGAAGGGCCTCAATCGGGTGCACGGTACGAATTCCACCAAATTCATTCCTTTCGATTATCATATAAATTGGCCTTTCTTCTTTTAAAACTGCTCTTTGTGTTGTCTTGCGCCTGTTGAGACTTGTTTTTGTGACGCCACAATTCCAATTCTTACCCTTTTTCCATTTATTTTTTGCGGTAATTTTAGGTAAAAATTTATCATTTCATTATCCTTTTTTATAAAACCTACCAATTCAACACCATTTGATTGAAGATATTGTTTTACAAAATTTTTATGTTTTTCAGTAACAACAGGATGAGGCGTTGTTGAATATCCATATTGCAAAGTCACATCATTTGACGGTAACATAACAAGCGTCCTTTGTGGGTTTTTCGTTGCATCATAACATGCAAGATCTTTAATATTCGGGCTATTTCCAATAGTGACATGACCTGAAGTGAATAAATGATCTATAACATTTGCAAGCACAAAATCATACTGTTTACCATTACATACTATCTTTATGTAATCATCAGTAATCTCCAAATTACGCTGCTCTCCTTTTGCATTTATATCAAAACACAATAAAAGAGTAAAAATACATAAAATTAACTTCTTCATTTTCGCATATTCTCTGATTATCAAAATTATATTTTAAAATGCTTAATTTCCTCTTAACCCTTCTGCCGTGAAAATAATTCCTGCACTTAATAATTTATTTATAAAAAGACTTTAATATATAAGCATGGAAAAAGTATTTCATGTAAAGTGCCCAAACATTGAAGGAGAGATGCGCATCACGAAGATAAATGCATCTTTGGGGAATTTTTTACGCCGCAACGATATCATCGCGACTGCGGAAAATCGGGATTTTATCCTGGAGATCAGAACGACTATTTCGGGGGTACTTTCCAAAATCTATGTCAAAGAGGGAACTGTGATTTTCACCGGGGAACTTATCGCCGACCTTAACACCACTGAAGATTTAAAGGATGATAATGCCAAGGATGAGACAAACAACCTTTCAGACGATATTTCCATCGACGATATCAAAAATGCAATCAGAGCACCGTATGACACAAGGTATCCAAACCTTGCCTCAGCCATGCAAAAATACACTGGTGATCATGAGAGGAACTTTACGGAAAGCGAGAATACTCCACAAAAAGATTTTGTTGACGAAGTTTTAAAGGATTTGAATTTCGACGATAAAAAAAATCTTTTCTCTGGGTTACTGAAAATCTTCAACCATAAATTTACTCCTACAATGAATAATCTATCCTCGGTTGAAGAGGTAAACCTTGAGAGTTTGCTTAAAACTTTGGATTTATTCCGGAGTAATTTTCAAAAAAAATATCGCACCCCACCAATGATAGAGCCTTTTTTAATAAAATCCTTGAATGCTGCGATTTTTGATGATTATAAATTCAAGAAAGATGTTTTAAATTTTGTGCTTATTTCGGACAGTGGAAATGTAAAAAAATCATTAATAAAAAATATTTCAAAGAGGAATTTTTTCGAGCTGCAAAATGATATTAATGCCAACAAGGGATTTGAGGAGGATAGAGATATCTTAACAATTGTTTCGAATCAACAATCAAAAATTTCTTTTGCAAGCAATAAAAATACGATGATATTTAACAAGATTGATCTTGATGCAAAAACTGCTTTTCTTACCTATAACATGCAGGAAATCAGCAGTTCTTCACTCATCAGTAATTTTTTAACATATTTAGAAAATCCAGGCTGGATATTTTTTCTATTGTGATATAATCGAAGGACAGGTGACACATGGATAATAACAAACTACCGCTACTGCCATTAAGAGACATCGTGATGTTTCCTAATATGATCGTCCCATTATTCGTTGGAAGGGAGAAGTCTATTTTTTCAATTGATAAAGCATTGAAAAATAAGAAAGAGATTATCCTTGTGACGCAAAAAGAACCAAGTGACGAAAATCCTGAACAAGATGATATTTATGAAATTGGAACTTTATCAGAGATTTTGCAGATTTTAAAACTTCCTGATGGAACTGTGAAAATTTTGGTCAAGGGATTAAAAAGGGTAAAGATCCACGAATTACAAAACCAAAGGGAAATTTGGGAAGCCTCGTACGAAGATGTGAAGGATGTGCTTGACACAACCCCGGAACAAATTGAAGCATTGCAAAGAACCGCTGTTGAATCCCTCGAGAAATATATCAACCTTAACAAACGTATTCATCCGGATATTTTGTCCTCTATCAATAAAACAGATTCACCTTCCGTTATTGCCGATATAATCTCCACGCATCTTATTTTGAAGATTGCCAAAAAGCAGGAATTACTTGAAACATCGAATCTTCGTGAAAGGCTTGAAGCTTTAATCGATGCACTTGAATCCGAAATAAAAGTTCTTCAAGTTGAAAAGAAAATCAAAAGCCGTGTCAAAAGTCAGATGGAGAAATCGCAAAGAGAATATTATTTGAATGAGCAAATGAAAGCTATTCAAAAAGAACTTGGCGATAATGACGATGAAATACAAGATGAGATTTCAGAGCTTAATACAAAGGTCGAGAAATTAAAACTTTCAAAAGAGGCGAAAGAAAAAGCTTTATCAGAAATCAAAAAATTAAAAATGATGAATCCAATGTCCGCCGAGGCAACAGTCATCAGGAATTATCTTGATTGGCTGCTTGGCCTTCCTTGGGGAATTAAAACCGTCATTAACAAAAAAATTCAAAATGCGAAAAAAGTCTTGGATCGCGATCATTCCGGGCTTAGCAAGGTGAAGGATAGAATCCTTGAATACATCGCCGTGCAAACAAAAGTGAAAAGAACTTATAACCAAATCATCTGTTTCATGGGCCCTCCGGGGGTTGGAAAAACCTCTCTCGCGAAATCGATTGCCGATGCCGTTGGGCGAAAGTTCGTAAGAATCTCGCTTGGTGGCGTTAAAGATGAATCAGAAATCCGCGGACACAGAAGAACATACATCGGATCTATGCCTGGTAAAATTATCCAAGCATTGAAAAAAGCCGGCTCTTCAAATCCATTGATATTGCTTGACGAAATCGATAAGGTCGGTGCAGATTGGAAAGGTGACCCAGCCTCTGCATTGCTTGAAGTGCTTGATGCCGAACAAAATTTCTCTTTCAGCGATCATTATTTAGAGGTGGATTTTGACCTGTCAGACGTGATGTTTATCACAACTGCAAATACATATGACATGCCGAAACCTCTTCTCGATAGGCTTGAGATAATCCGCCTTTCCGGATATACCGAGGACGAGAAATTGGAAATCGCAAAACAACATCTGGTCAAAAAGCAAATGGAAATGCATGGCCTTCGCGATGGGGAAATCAAATTCGACGACAAAGCACTTACGCGATTGATACGGTATTATACACGTGAGGCGGGTGTTCGTAATCTCGAGAGAGAAATCGCAAATATTCTCCGTAAAGCTGTAAGGCAGATTGTTGAAAAAACTGCAACCTCTATAAAGATTACAGAAAAAAATCTTAAAGATTATGCTGGGATTGAGAAGTTTGATTACCAAAACGCCAATGATACGAACATGGTTGGTGTGGCAACCGGTCTTGCGTGGACAGAGGTCGGTGGAGAGATTCTTTCCATCGAATCTTTGATCATGCCTGGTAAGGGAAAGGTTACACTTACCGGAAAGCTTGGCGAGGTGATGCAGGAATCCATCAAAGCGGCAATAAGCCTTGTCAGGTCGAGAGCGAAGGAGTATAACCTTGATCCAAAAATTTTTGAAGAGAATGATATTCACATCCATGTTCCAGAGGGAGCAATTCCGAAAGATGGACCTTCGGCTGGTATCGCGATGGTAACAACGATTGCGTCGGTCTTTTCGAATACCCCAATTAAGAAAGATGTTGCCATGACAGGAGAGATTACCCTGCATGGGAAAGTGCTTGCAATCGGTGGATTAAAGGAGAAGTTGCTGGCTGCACATAGAAGTGGGATAAAAACCGTCATTATCCCAAAGGATAACACGAAGGATTTAGCAGAAATTCCAGAAAAAGTTTTGAAGGATCTTGATATCCATCCTGTTTCAAATATTGATGAAGTGCTGTCAATTGCGCTTGTTTCAAATATCGCAGGAAGTGGAAATAAAAATGACAAAAAGCAGCAAAAGAAGCTGACCAAAAAACCCTCAACCAATACGCGTAAAAAACATTCAACTTCTACTGCCACGAAATCAATAATGTGATTTTTATTTATTTTTTATATTTTTTTTATCATTTTAACTGTTTTTTAATTCCAGTTTGTTACTATATTTGTATGTAATGAAAAAGTGAGAATTATGTCCATTTTTAAAAGCAAGCTTCTTATAGCATTGGCGACCGCTTTTGTAGGCTTCACCAACAACGGATTTGCTGTTATTCTTGACTCTACCCCTGGCGTTTCAATTTATAAACCAGGAGGCAAAGGAGCTGTTTGGAAACTCGCAGTAGGAAAAGACGGAACAGTTTATGACATCACAGAAGGTGGACAATTCACACAAATGCCAGACGGTACATACATCGCCGCAGATGGAAGACAAGTCACGACAAGAATAATCGAGGAAAATGGGCAAAAATATATCGAATATTCCGTCGGCCCATCGGCAAGCTGTCCAAATTACAATGGCGGAGGTGGAAGCTCGTCTATCGGAACAGGGAAAGGCAGAACGATCACCTCTGAAGACGTTATGAAAGACAATTATGAAGCTTGGGTTGCAAGCGGAAGAAAACCGGCCCAGGATTTAACAGATTACGGCAATGGCCCAGGAAAAGGCACAGGTGGAGCAAAAAATCCATCCTCACCTACGACAGGAAGTTCCAGCTCTAGCAATACAGGAAATGCTGGCAACGATAGTGTAGCATCAAGTACACCGGAAAATGTTGGGGACACATCTGTATCATCTGATGATATACTTAAAAATGAACCAGATTTCAATGTAGAAACAGCCTCCGACAATGCAGTAAGAATGCAAACTTTACTTACATTCGTCGGAATGAGCTTCCTTGGTGACTTCCTTGGAAATGTTGCAGTAAATACACATAAGATAAAGTATAAACCAGACGCTTGCAAATTCATGATTCCAGTTTCAGAAGATCTTAGTAGAGACAAAAACATTTTATCAGGCCTTGCCAAAATAAATGAAATTAATTCGAGAGTTGCCTTGATTTTAAGTTCAAGCAAATGGCTCGTCGCAAATAGTTTGATGCTTGGAATTATAAACGCATATACAAATCTCGTCCTTAACAACAAGGATAAATTCTTGATAGATGATATTTCTAAAGAATTTAAAAATAGCCTTTTTGAAAGTAAAAAATTAAAGATTTTCACAAACAAGCTTGCAAAAGATAAAGTTAACACAATAATTCATGCATTGATAGATACATTGTCGGAAGGATATAAAATCTATTCCAAGAAAACAGCCACTTCTGGCAATAGGAAAGAATTGAGGAAAATTATCAGCGCAGAAATTGAAAAAATTAGCCCAACAAAAGTTGCACTTACATCTTTTGGAACAATTATGGCACAAAGCTTTCAAAATACGAAAATCGTACAGGGATTCAGCAATATCGAAAATGTGGTACGCTCTCTTTGCAAAAAAATCGACAAACATAATACAAACACGAAAGGACTCCCTAAATACGAGCATATCCAAATACCTGAAGGTACAAATCTTCAACAAATTTTGGAGAAAGGTTTCCACACAGCATTGACCGCTTCACTTGCAACAATAGCGTTTACAATCAATCCTTTGTTAACCGCAGCTGTGATGGCAACAGATGTCGTAATTGACAAGCATTTGTCCTCGAATAATGCTGTGAATATCATCAAAGCACATTTGAAAAACTTAAATACAAAACTTAATGATGATCAGGCAAGTATACTGTCACAAATGTACACGAAGGTCTCAAAAAATCTTAATGGAATTATCGGAAGGATTCGTTCGGGTGTGACACGTGGATATATTAAAACGGCCATGATGGCACATTATTTCACGTACATAAACAAAAATATGAATACTGGAAAATCAATATACGTGCTTACAAATGAATTCAACGAGAATGAATTTGAGAAAGAATTTATCTCTATCGTGAATGAACATAGACGTAATTCAAAAGTAAACATGTTGAAGGAAAAAACCAAAATTCAATTGGTTGAGCAAGATGTTGTAAAGCACTTGAAATCCTTGATCATGTGGACAGGGACAATTTACAATTACCTACAAAATGCAAATTTAATTGAATCTATCAACAAAGATGCTCTTGCATTATTTGCTCCTGAAGCTTTAAATACAAAAAAGAAGACATCGAAAGTGAAAAATTTCTTTAAGAAAGTATTCCACAAGAAGTCTGCCCCACAAATCGCAAACATTAGTGTCTCTGACTTAATGGATCTTATTATGTATAAAACGGCATATGGAAATCAAAAGGCTTCCATAGGGGAAATCCAAGGGCTTAGAACAGAAATAAGAGATAAAAGAATCTATGCAAGGTATAAGAACGTGTTCAATGCATTATCCGATATATATTCATGCACGAACCATAAAATATATCCAGAAATTATGCAGACAATC
Organism: uncultured Holosporaceae bacterium; assembly: GCA_949290705.1. Classification (GTDB taxonomy): domain Bacteria; phylum Pseudomonadota; class Alphaproteobacteria; order UBA3830; family CASESI01; genus CASESI01. The sequence continues at coordinate 85,884 of CASESI010000022.1, forward strand.
GGCAACACAGAAAGGGATGACGTGATTATTAAAGAGTTAGAAGATACAGTCGAGGCATCTATATCATTAAAAATGCCAACGAACAGTATCGAAAGTAGAGGAAACGATGTAGAAAGCACAGAAACTGTGGAAACTCGACCACAAGTTATCCGTGAAAAAGCCTCTAAACATATTGCTCCTCGCAGAAAAAATACCAAATCCGTGATAATCGGAAATTTAAATGATAAAGAAACTATGTTTCTAATTTACTCTGCACTTGACAATGCTTTAAGTTCGGCAAAGATCTAAAAAGCCCAAACACAGTGCCACCAAACCCTGCACCTGTCATTTTTGCAGCAATCGCGTCATTCGATAAAAGATATTCACACGCTTCTTCCATTTTTTGTGTAACACATCCAAGAGTTTTAAGAATTTTTTGATTCTCGTTAATCAAACAAGCAATCATATGATAATCAGCATTTTCCAAAGCTTTCGAAAACTCCTCTCCTATTTCGCCTATCACTTTAAATAATTGGTAATTTCTCTCGTCATGTAATTTTTGAATTGCATCTTTGGTCTGAATATTTCTCTTCCCAGTATTTATCGCACCGATATACAATTCTGACTTATTTTGCACATGCGAATATTTTTGCAGAGAATTGAATTTTATCATCTTTTGAAGAGCGATCGTCGTTACATCAATCCCGCTTGGATGCAGATGAAATAAAGCTTCAACCGTGTTCGCTAATTCAATTAATTTTTTATCATTATATTCAAAGCCCATTTGGAGGCCATTTTCTATAAACATCACAACTTTCGCGATACACAATGAAAGTGCGGCACTCGAACCAAGGCCGGCGGAAACCGGAATATCCGATGAAATCGATAAATCATAACGCTTAAAAAATTCCTTTACTGCACGATCATCGTTCACAATTTGCGCAATCATATTTTTCAAATCATCATTTTGCGTGACACAATTTTCCGAATGATCGACAATTTGCACAGACATTTCAAGAGGAATAGGCGTCGCAACAGCCGTGAACCCATACACCACGGCATGCTCACCAGTCAGGATAATTTTCGCTTTTGTGTTGAATTTTTGCACAACCACACCTTATGTCCTATCAAAAGAAATCCCTTTAAACGACTTATTTGTAAAAAGGTCAAAAGCCACAAAATCCTTGATATACGCCAAAAATGAATCGATAAAATTAAACTCCTCTTCATGGAAAAGCAAATGCACATTCGCCCCAGCATCACATGTCCAAATCACTCTGTGTTTTCCACGATTTTTAATCAATTCCGAAATAATTACCTTACTCCCTTGGGTCAAATACATCGCACCACCAAAATTTTCCGCAACCGCAGCATGCATCAAAAGAGTATCATTTTCAACCAAAGATTGTACTTTTTCAAAATCTCCGCATTTCAAAGATTCGCACAACAGTTGTATATTGTTATTTGCATACTCAACCCTTATTGCATTAAAAATTGATTTGCAAGCCATGGAGTGCCCATCTGAACTCGAGATTTCCTTGACCTTTTTATCAATACAAAGTACAAAATCCCAAAAACCAGAAAATATTTCATGTACCGGCACAGTTGTAATCTTATTATTCTCGAACTTTACAAATTTTTGAGAATCGTTAACGATTGACCGTACAGAAGATTTGCTCCCGTTACACGCGAAGACCTGCATCATTTTCAAATTCTCTTCCGTCAAAGTACAGATTTTAGCAAAAAAATTAAAAATCGCCGCAGTCAACGCAGCATAACCGGACGCACTTGACGCAATCCCAACAGAAATCGGGAAATTATTAACACTTTCTATTTTTAATTTATTGTTACATTTAAAATAATTTAAAATTTTAGAGAGAAAATTATCGAGCTTCTGATCAATCTTAAACTCTGTATTATTGATATATAATTCATGAGTTTTTCTATCAGAAATTGAAACTTTTGTAAAAGAACGCAAATCACCAAGAGTCATACTGAGGCTTGGATTCATGGGCATTCCGTAATGATTTTTTCCCCAATATTTCATCAAAGCAATATTCGACGGAGCTGATGCAAACCCGAAATAATTCATGTTTTTATTATACATTAATAATCACCAAATTATACTTTTATTAACTTTTTTAAAATATAATGCCTATGAGGTGGAAAAATGACAAAGGTACTACTTAGTTTGATTATGATTTTTGGTCTCACTTGCTGTCAAAATGGGCAGGGATATGACAACCCACAAGCAACAGACGAAGAAATGGATGCCGCAGCTTTGCAGAGATCTTCAAATAGTTATTCAAAACATGACGTGTTATCACAAAGGATAGCAACGATCAGGAATTCAAGATCTTCTGCCCGCAGAAGATAATTCACATAGCAATATACGAAATATTCCGCAGAGGAGTTTTTTTCTCCCTTCTATAGCTGTGAAATTCTGTGGTTTTGAACGTATCGATCATGACATCGTCTATTACAATTTTCATAAAATCCTTTTTAAATTCGTATATTTCGTCCTTTATGTATTTTTTCAAATCAAAATATTTTTTATCATCAACAAAATGAAAATATTCTAGTCTAAAAAGTTTTAAAAAATCATCTTGAACTTCGTACGACTCCCATGCAATTGACGGCCCTATGGCAACATAAAGGTTTTTCGCGCCAAATTTTTTAAATTCTTCTATTCCATTTTCAACTATGCCACGATACGCGCCCTTCGATCCAACATGCAAAGCCCCTATCGTTTTAGTTACATCATCAAAAAGCAATAACGGTACACAATCCGCCGTTTTTAAAGCGATTGCAATATTTTTTTGATTAATAATTATTCCATCACTTTTTTTTATAGAATTAATGTGAGAAATTTTGTTGCTATGCACTTGCCGCAAAAAAATGGTCTTTTGGACTTCAACTCTTTTATTAAATTCATTGATCTTCGTCGCGGAATCAAACAAATTAACTCCATCAAAAGTTAATTCTGTCCCATAAAATCCGTGTTTTACGTTAAGTTCATTCAACAAAGAGGATTGAATCATTTTTCCTACAACACAATTGTGAATACATATAAAAACAAAATTATCTTATAAAGGCAAAATAGCAAAAATGTATGTTTTTTTACGAACCATGTCACAAATTTCAAACTTAGCCATCCGAACAAAAATGCAAACAAATTAGGAATCATATTCAAAGCCCAAAATGATTCATTTCCTGACGCATAGCAATTATTCCCAAATAAAATATTATAAAAAACATCTGCAGCTAAAATCGGAATGGAAAGCAAGAAAGAAAACTTTAAAGATGCCGTCCTCGAATATCCGAAAAGCCGCATCACAGTTAAACAAAGCCCTAACCTACTCACACCTGGAATCACGGCAAACACTTGAACAATACCAATGATAAAAGCATGAGAAAACGACTTTATTTTCGTCATTGATGTTTTAGAAAATAGATCAAAAAACACTAAAACCATCGCCGATAAAATCCCAATGAATAACGTATATTGATTGCAAGCCCTTGACACATCGAACGTACAACGCATAATTCCAAGAATTATTAATGACGGAACAGTTGCAATAAATACCTCGAGAAAAATTTTTTTATCCTCAGATAAATCCATAATATTTGGTTGATCCAAAAATGTCCTGATATTCTTTATCTTGGTCAGAATCTTTTCCTGAAATATCATCTCCCAAAAACCACGTAAAATTTTTAGACAATCTTCCCAATAAAAAATCACCACAGCCGATAAAGTCCCAACATTTATAAATGTTATGAAACTTTGAAATTCCGAGGATTCAGCAATACTAAAAATTTTTTTCGCAAGAATCATGTTAGCTGTAGAGCTGACCGGCATCGATTCCGTGATACCCTGGATAATTCCTAAAAAAATCGATTCAAAAATGGACATCAAACACCCTTATAGTTTACAATATACGCCATGAAAACGTTGTATCATTATACACTTTGTCCTTACTGCCGCAAAGTAAGAATTTCATTAAACGAGAAAAAATTGAATTACACCAAAATTCTTGAAAAAGTGTGGGAAAAAAGGCCTGACTTTATCAAAATCGAATCTTCTTTATCTGTTCCTGTGTTGGTTGAAGACAACGATTCCCGCATTGTATCAGGCAGCATTGCGATAGATGAATACCTGGAAGCATTTTACCCTGAAACGAAATTGCTTGGAAATACAATTGATGAAAATATCGAAGTAAGAAAATTTGTTTCATTTTTCGATCAGAGATTTTACGCAGATGTGATTAAGAATTTAATTTTTGAAAAATTTTTAAAAAAATATTTCGATAAATATTCATCACCAAATTCAACTTCAATCCGCGAAGGGAAAAAAAATTTGATAGAACATCTTGAGTATATTGCGTGGATTGTTGATACACGGGAATGGATTGCCGGGAATTTTTTCTCCCTTGCAGATATTGCAGCAGCTGCTCATATTTCGGTATTGGATTACACTGATGATATTCCATGGTCCAAATTCCCGGAAATAAAAGCTTGGTATCTGAAAATTAAATCGAGGCCAAGTTTTCAGGAAATTTTACAGGACAAGGTACATTCCATAACGCCTCCTCCACACTATTCTGTAATAGATTTTTAAAATGACAATTAAAGTTTTGCATATCATAGGAACAGCAAAAATTGGAGGTGTGGAACTTAGTGTAAAGCAATTTTTGGAAAATGTCTGTCAGAAAGATTCCGACATTCAACATTTTTTATGTGCAAATTTTGAAGACAATTCTTTTATAACAAACCTAAAAATTTGTACACTAAACATTAGAACAAACACAGAAAATCCTTTTGTGATTTTTTTCAATGCCATAAAAATTGCAAGATTTGTAAAATCAAATAAAATTGATATTATTCATTCATACAACCGCAACACGACGCTTACCTCACTTATCGTGAAAAAATTGCTGAAAAACAAAATGATAACTGTGTCCAGTATAAGTGGGATGTACAACCTTTCTGGAATATTTAGAAAATTTTTCAATCAGTGGTTTTTAAAAACAGACTATACAATTGCCCCATCGAAATGCGCGAAAGATCATTTCATGAGAAATTACAAAATTAAAAATCCTGATCAAATTCGCGTAATTTACGAAGGAATAGATCCTGATGATCTTCCTAATGTCCCTTTAAACTTTGAACAAAAGTTAAATTTATATAAAGATTCTTTTAAAATTGGAATGCTTGCAAGATTTTCAAAAATCAAAGGACAACAAATATTGATAGAAGCACTTCATTACCTACCAAAAAATTTCAACTATGAGTGTTTTTTAATCGGTCCGCAGAAACCAAATTCAGAAAAATATCTAAATGAATTGATTCAAAAATTTAATGTAAACGTGAAAATTTTACATCAGGAATATTCTTGGGCAATCAACCTTTGCGATATCATTGTGTGCCCTTCCACACGTGAAGAATCCTTTGGTAGAGTTGCAGTTGAAGCCGGATTTTTAAAAAAGATTGCAATTGTGTCATCCTCTGGAGGGCACCTTGAAGTTGTAAAAGATAAAATTACAGGATTTTATACAAAACAATCAAACGCCAAAGATTTAGCAGGAAAAATTCTCTTTGTAAAAAATCTGCCTGAAAACGAGAAAGATATCATAAAGGAAAATGCATTTAATTTTGTCAGAACCGAATTCTCTATTGAAAAACACGTTCAACAAAAACTGCAATTATATAAAGAAATTATAAATAATAATTAATAATATCCGTATGGTCTTCTATCATCTTTTTGGCTACTAATTTTTTGGTTGATTTGAAATTCACCCAAATTCTTTAGATTGAAAGATAAAATAATTCTCGTATCATTATTACAATCCACCTTACGATAAAAAATTCTTTCCAATTTTAATTCACACATGAAACATTCGTCTTGATACCTGCACCCGAAATAATGGCTTAATGATTTACAGTTTTTATCCCCAAATTGTTTGCCAGCAAAAACATCATAACGGGTATTAATTGAGTATCTTGCATCTATGAAAAAAGTTTCAAAGTGTGTTTTATTTTTATTCATGTTATACATATCACCGTTTGTGATTCCGCCTCTTACAAAAAATTTATCATTAACTAAATTCACAAATATATTATGACGAGTGCATGATTTAAAAGAACTTGCCAATATAACATTATAATTCAAAGACAAATTTTCGTGTAAATAAATACCTCCACTCACAAATATATCTGATACTTTGTCATTAGAGATTCCTTTATTTGGATCATATTTTGGTTTTTCTGCAAAAAACATCTGACCAACAAATATGTCAAACAATTTTCTAGCTGATAAGTAATGTTCGTAATTCATTCCAACAATAAATCTGTTTTCTATAAAACAATTATTTATATCAGTATTCACGTCATCGTATAACAAATTAGATTTGTTAATTTCAAAATAATCAGAAAATTCATTCGAATATTTTAAATACCCTTCAAAATCTTTATTAGCCGTAAGTGAAGAAATAAACCTACCTTCTGGAGAAAAAATGCCCATATTGCCATTTTTGTATAATATCTCTATAGGGTATGACATTTTAAAAGATACCTTTGGGGAGATATTGTTAATTTGGTTTTTCCCATTAATTGTTTGATTTCTGGCATTTATGAGATGTAATAACAAACTTATATTACAATCAAAAACCATACCATTTGATGCAACATAATTTTTTATGTAGCTGAGCTTTCCAAATAATTTTCTATCCTTAATTCCACCTTTAAAATCACAATTCATAAAAGACATGTAAAGATTTAAATTTCCTCCCAAAACAAATTTATCAAGAGGTTTTGTAATATCAATCTCAGAATATGGAGCGATAAAAGGCGTTTCATAATCCTTATCATTCGTCAATGTATTCTGAAAAGTAATCAGTTTTACAATTGCATAGTTATGTTTTGTAAATGTTTCAAATCCAAGATTCGTTTCATAAAAAGATTTCTCGAAATTTAATTCATTCTCATCTTGATTTGGAATGAACGTATACCTGTTAAAATATGATTTATCTGATAACAGTTTCACATTTGCAAAAACTCTAGAGTTATGTAACTTATTCCATACATTTAATTTCGCATCAATATGCCCACGAAATCCCCTGCGTTCAATTTTATCTGCAATGCTTTTTTCTTCGTCGGATAAATCATCATGCAAATATTTTGTGAGTTTTACGTTATCGGTAATACTGAAGCAAAAATGTATGTCCGCATTTAAGTATTTTTTATTATACTCACCAAAAAATAATCTATCAGATTTTGTTGTTAGTGCTAATTTAGCCAATAATTCAGAAGATCTTGAAAGAGCAAACACATATGAATTAATACCTATTACACCAAGTTTTTGAGAAAAAATTAATTTCGGCGTTAAAAAACCACTTCTTCGTTCTACTTTTGGACTTGGTTGAGTAAACCTTGGGAAAAAGAAAATAGGTGCTCCAAAAAATCTAAAAATTGCATTTTTGTAATATATATTCTCTGACGCATGATCATATTTGATCTCATCTGCATCTATTTGCCACACAAGAGGTTTATTAAGATTATCCTTACAACTTTCACATGAAGAATATTTTATATATTTCGCCGTAGACACACTCGACAAATCAATCACCGATTCTTTAGCAGCGATTCGTGAGCGGTCGTAAAGCATAATATGGATATTATTGATTTTTCCCCTCTTAAAGGAATCTGCTAAATCCATTTCTTCAGCGTAATATATGTTTCCTCTGTCATCACTTAAATAAACATTCCCTTTTGCGACAATGGAATTTTTAGACTGATCATACTTAATTTCATCCGCACGAATTTCAAGTAATTTCTCTTTTAAATGTACATTTCCTCGCAAATAAAAAACATTACTAACTTTTTCAAATGAATCAGCATTAACAACAGAAATATTTTTGTTTGCCACATCTAACTGAGCTTTTAAATCACTTTCGCACAATAACGCAGCAAACAAAAATACAATTACCTTTAGCATAATTCCATATTTTATAATAACATGTTAGAATTCTGTAATAAAAATTAGGAAATCATGGAAGAAAAAAGAAAACCTGCTTGGTTAAAAGTCGAACAACCTACCAATCTTGATAAAATTCACTCTCTAATGAAAAGCAAGCGCTTACATACTGTGTGTGAAGAAGCCGCATGCCCTAATATAGGGAAATGCTGGAACAACAATCATGCAGCATTCATAATTATGGGAAACATTTGTACAAGAAATTGTGCGTATTGCAATGTCCAGACCGGGAAACCTCTACCTCTTGACCCATCTGAACCTATGAATGTTGCTGAGGCTGTAAAAAATATGGGACTATTTCACGTTGTAATTACAACTGTAACACGTGATGACTTGCCGGATCAAGGTGCAGAGCATTTTGCAAAAACTGTTGAAGCTATACGAAAATTATCTCCGAAAACTTCAATAGAAGTTTTGTGTCAGGATTTTTTGAAAAATAATGATGATGCAATTATTTTAATAAAGTCCAAACCTGATGTTTTTAACCATAATATCGAAACAGTATCTAGGCTTTTCAACAAGGCCCGAAGAGGTGCAAATTATTATAACTCCCTACGCTTATTAGAAATGGCAAAACGCATAGATCCTAATATGTATACAAAATCTGGAATGATGGTTGGACTTGGAGAAACTGATCATGAAATTTTCAATACTATGGATGATTTGTTACAAGCAAAAGTAGATTTTCTAACGATAGGACAATATTTAAGACCCTCAGAGCATCATATTCCTATTGATAGATATGTTACCCCAGAGGAATTTGAAAAATATAAAAAAGTTGCAGAAGAAAAAGGGTTTAAACTTGTATCTAGTTCTCCTTTCACAAGATCTTCCTTCTTCGCTGGAGAAGATTTTATTAAATTACAGAATATATCAAACAAATAAATTGTTTTATTTTCTATTTTTGCTAAAATTTTAGTAATTTTCAAAGTAATGATGCAAAAATTTATCTTTTTATTCGCAATTTATATGTCTTTTTCCCAAATACAATTTTGCAAAGGATCGAATAACAGTTTCGACATTTCTATAGGAGAATCATTTGAATTCGCTCCAATAACTCCATCTCCAGAAAATACTAATAAAGAAACACCTTACCTCACACCAATTGGACAAAGATATTCTGATTACCACGACCAAGAGTGTATGGCATTTTATATTTTGGAAAACCTTGATAAATTACAACAAGAAAATGAAACCACACAGAAAAAAAGCAACAATACTATATCATCGGATGAAGATATTACTGGGACGAGGCCAGCTGTATCCCCAAGACATTTTCAAGAAAACTCTCATGAGCAAATTATTATCATAAAAAGACTACAAAACACCGTAAACATTCCAGAAGAACCCATAGACACTTGTTGGACAAGTTTTCGAAAAAAAATTAAACTTCTTCTTCATTTGAAATCGTGAAAAGCCCTCTCATGTTCGATATCAAATCTTTATCGAAAGCATCTTTATCCTTCCAATGAACCTTCAAAGGATTCAGCATCCTTTCAATTTTCAGTTTAACAGAATCAGTAAGTTTTTCGCTTTCCCCAATATATACATCGTTTTTTTCTATCTTTTGAATTTCACATGATGATTTAAAATATCCGTAAATCATAGTATCGCTTTCAAGGATTTTTATTATCTCTTCATTCGTGTATTTGTGTGTTGTTTCATCTTTATTAGGTTTTGCAATAATATCATCTGAATCTTTCGTAGAAATATTAGGAAGTGGTGCCTTATGAACCGAAGCCTCTGGATATTTCTCCATCAGCGTTCCAATATCTGGAATCTTTATAGAATAACACAACCTGAAGATTATAACCTCAGAGGTAATCATTTTATTTTGAGAAAAAGTTAATTCATCAAGTCCTTTTATTATTATCTGCCACATATTATTCAAGTCAAATACTGAAGTTTTTGGCGACAACTTGTTTAGCATATCAGTTTCAACATCTGAAAATTTTGTATCGGAAATGGAAGGAATCGAAAACTTCAAGCACATCAAATAATGTAACACTTCCAAAACTGAAAGCCAAAATTCTTTGAATGATGAAATTTTTTCATAAACTTTCCGAATTAATGCAATTGACTCTTTCAAATTCCCATCAATCAAAAAATTTAAAAGATCAATGATAAGCTGATTATCAACAATTGAAAGAAAAATTTTTACATCTTCAACGCGAATTGGATAGTCCAGGTTTGAAACTAAACTTAAACTAGAAATCGCGTCTCTCATAGATCCTGAAGATTGTCTCGCAATTATTCTAATTGAGTCATCATCAATTTCTATATTTTCTTTATCAGCAATATTTCGTAAGCATTTAAAAACTTCACATTCTGTAATTTTTCGCAGATCAAATCTTAAACACCTTGATAAAATCGTCTCAGGAACCTTTTGAATATCAGTTGTTGCAAAAATAAATTTCACATGCAAAGGAGGTTCTTCCAATGTTTTCAATATTGCATTAAAAGCACTTTTTGAAAGCATATGTACCTCATCTATGATGTAAACTTTATATTTCGAAACGACAGGTTTATATTTACATGAATCAATAATCTCACGCATATCATCAACACTCGTATTGCTTGCAGCATCGATCTCTATCACATCAATACTTTGCCCATTCAAAATTGCTTTGCAAGATTGACATTGATCACAAGGAGATAAAGTATCTCTATTTAAATTTTCACAGTTGATCGTCTTTGCAATAATCCTTGCAAGAGAAGTTTTTCCTGTTCCCCTGATTCCCGTAAAAATAATTGCACTTCCAAGTTTTTCACGTAAGATTGCATTTTTCAAAATCTTGACTGTTATATCTTGTCCTATTACATCGTTTAAACTTTGAGGTCTGTACTTTACAGCAAATTGTTGATTCATAGTAATATTATAGTATAATCTTCAAATAACTTTTAGAAGAATTTTGGATTTATGAATTTAGAAAAAAAAATTTTAAAACCAATTTTGATTGGTAATATAGAATTAAAAACTCCAATAATTCTTGCTCCTATGGCTGGGGTAACTGACCTTCCTTTTCGAAATATCGTAAAAAAATTTGGAAACTTCTTGACATGTTCTGAAATGATATCTTCTGAAGCTATATTTAGAAGAAATAAAAAAACCATTCACATGATCCCATCCTCAATAAATGGAATAAAATACGTGCAAATATTTGGTGCAAATCCTGAATCCATGTATGAAGCTGCAAAATTCAACGAAGATTATGGAGCAGATATGCTTGATATAAACATGGGATGCCCTGTGAAGAAAGTAACAAACACTTACGCAGGCTCCGCATTGATGAAAGATGAAAAACTCGCAAGGAACATAATTCACGCCGTCAGATCAGCAACGAATTTACACGTTACATTAAAAATTAGACTTGGTTGGGATCATGATCATAAAAATTGCGCTACAATTGCAAAAATTGCGGAAGACGAAGGAATAAATATGATCACCGTCCACGGAAGAACAAGATCCGATCTATATTCCGGCAATGCTGATTGGGATATGATTCGAAATGTGAAAAATGCGGTTAAGATCCCTGTCATTTGTAACGGAGATATTGTTTCTATAGAATCCGCCGAAATAGCATTAGAAAAGTCATCAGCAGATGGAATTATGATAGGAAGAGGCGCACTTGGGAAACCTTGGTTTTTAAGAGAACTATACAATCATTTCAACTCCAAAAATGATACAGACCTCGATGAGTTTTTGCCTATACCAACTTCCGAAGAAGAAAAATTAAAAATTATTTTAGAACATTTAAAATCTACGATTAAGCATTATGGAGAAACAACCGGAACATCAAACTTCAAGAAGCATGGAGCTTGGTATATAAAAAATGGAAAAAATTCAAGTGCAATCAGGACAGAAATCAACCAAGCGAAAAACTCCGATGATATAAAAAGAGCAATTGAAAAATTTTTCTCCTATATATAATTTATTTTGTAATAATTACTTCCGAAATTTTCGATGCTAACAATTTTTCCTTCATTCTCATGACATCGTCTTTTGTAACTGAATTAATTGCTTGTAAAATTTCATCTCTGTTCCTTATTCTATCAATGATAAACAATTGATTTGCCATCCTCTCCGCAACAGAAAATGGATTTTCATCCGCCATTAAAAATGAAGCTTTCATCTGATTTTTAGCACGCAACATTTCTTCATCCGTAATATCAAATGTTTTTAATTCATTCAAAGAGGTTTCAATTGCATCCTTATATTTGTCGTGGGAAGTTCCAACATAAATTCCGAAAACACCTGTATCACGATAATTAGAGAGAAAACTATATACAGAATATGCAAACCCCATATTTTCACGAATTTCTTGAAAAAGCTTCGATGACATACCTCCTCCAAAAATTGAAGAAAATGCCAAGAGAGGATAGTAATCTTCATCCTCTCTTTTAACACCTTCGAATCCAATCAATACCTGAGATTGTTCAAGTTCTTTTCTTTTTTCTATAAAATTATCTGGATTAAAAAATCCTTTCTCGGAAATAATCACATCATGTCTACTCTCAATATGTCTTGTAAAATATTTTTCGACATAGTTTAACAACGTAGCATGATCACAATTTCCAGCCGAGGAAATAATAAGTTTCTTATTAGAAAAATAATTTGATAAATATTTATACAAATCATCAGTTGTAATAGATTTTACAACCTCTGAATTTCCAAGTACCGTTTGGCCAAGCTTTTGATGACAAAAACAATGCGAATGAAAATAATCAAAAACTATATCTGCAGGATTATCATATGTTTGGCTTATTTCCTGTAAAACAACTTGTTTTTCTTTTTCAATGTCAGTAAAAATACTATTCAAAAGCATATCAGACAAAAGTTCAAGCCCGAGTGCAACATCATCTTTCAGGACCTTTACATAAAATGCCGTAGTTTCACTGGTTGTGTATGCATTCATATACCCGCCAACATTTTCAATTTCTTCTACAATTTTTTTTGCTGTCCTAGTTTTTGTTCCTTTGAAAACCATATGCTCTAAGAAGTGAGAAATTCCATTATTAGTTGTATTTTCATACCTTGCACCTATATCAACCCATATTCCGATTGATACACTCTCTACATTATCTATTGAACAGCTTGCAACTCTGATATTATTTTTTAAATTAGTAATATTGTACTTCATGGAATGTATCATACATCATATCTACCATTCATGTAACTGTATATTTTTGTTGGACTGTACTATAATGAAATCATGATTCAGACTTCGTTATTCAAAACTGAAAATGATATACCACTTGCAGAAAGATTGCGACCAAATGATTTTGACGGTCTTGTTGGAAATGAAGATTGTAGTAAATATAAAAACAGAGTTCAATCAATGATCCTTTGGGGGCCTCCTGGATCAGGTAAGACATCCTTTGCAAAAATTATGGCAAAGAATTCCAAATTGCATACGGTATCGTTATCTGCAGTGATGAGCGGATCTCAACAATTCAAAGAAATTTTTGACGAAGCAGCAAGAGGAATGAAGATACTAATTCTTGTTGACGAAATTCACCATCTTAACAAATCTCAACAAGACCTATTTCTACCTCATATCGAAAATGGAAATATAGTATTAATTGGAACAACAACCGAAAACCCATCATTTGAATTACGGCCAGCTTTGCTTTCAAGATGTCAAGTTATTGTTTTTAAAAGACTCCCTGATGAAGCATTAATGAAACTTTTGGAAAAAGCCGAAAATCTGATGAATCAAAAATTACCGCTTTCTGAAGAAAATAAATTAATACTTTGTAAAATGTCGGATGGGGATGGAAGATATCTTTTGAATATGGCCGAAAATATTTTTCAAGCAAAACCAGACCACGAACTTAATCTGAACGAACTTGAAAATATTATCAGCAAACGTAGTGCGATTTATGATAAAAACACTGAGGAGCATTATAACCTTATCAGTGCTTTACATAAATCAATGAGAGGATCTGATGTAGATGCTGCACTTTATTGGTATCAAAGAATGCTTATTGGTGGAGAAAATCCAAAATATATAATAAGACGGGTAATTAGATTTGCTGTCGAGGATGTTGGTATGGCTGACCCAAATGCTTTACTACAAGCAACCTCTGCTGAGCAAGCATATGATTTACTTGGAAGTCCAGAAGGCGATCTCGCAGTTGCGCAGGCAATCGTTTATTGTGCGACAGCTCCAAAATCGAACGCAGTATATGTTGCTTTTAATGAATCAAAAAAATTCGCAAGTACAAATGGATCATTAATGCCACCAAAACATATCTTGAATGCACCAACAAAATTGATGAAGGAATTAGGGTATTTAGAGGGATACATTTATGATCCTGATACGAAAGATGGATTTTCTGGACAAAATTATTTTCCTGACAAGATTTCAAGGCAGGAATTTTACAGACCATTCGCAAAAGGATTCGAACGAGAAATAATCAAAAGACTCGAATATTGGAAAAAATTAAGAAAAATAAAAAACAAAAGTAAAATATAAAAAACTTAACTTGCTGGCCTTACAATTTCCTCAGCATTAATAGGCCTCCTTTCAAACCTTATCTCTGTGCCTTTTTCATTCATACGCTTGATTGCAGCTGCAGCAATCAGATTACTAATTAAAGTCTTAAGCTCATCGGCACGTAGTTGTTGATATGCGATTTTTGCAACAGCCTCTTTTGGAAGTTGTAATGCCCTCTCATCAGCAATTTTTATAACATAGTAATCAGATCCAGCTTTCACAGGTTCTGTTGTAAACTTTCCATTCTCCAAAGAATTGATTGCTACACTAATTTCTTCTGGCAACATTGGCATCTTCTCCATAACAGGCATATATGCGCCCTTTGCAGCTTGCTCTTTTGCAGCATCATTTGGAAGTACAGAGTACTGTTTTGCAGTTACAACAAAATCCTTCCCAGCCGCCAAATCAGCAATAGCCTTCTTAGCATTTTCTTCACTATTTGTAACAATGAAGCATACCTTTTTCTCTTTTTTCTTTTTCAACTCTGGTTCAATCT
The DNA here is from genome assembly GCA_949290705.1 of uncultured Holosporaceae bacterium. Taxonomy (GTDB): domain Bacteria; phylum Pseudomonadota; class Alphaproteobacteria; order UBA3830; family CASESI01; genus CASESI01. The sequence continues at coordinate 100,891 of CASESI010000022.1, forward strand.
GAGAAATTTTTGCAATTACATTACCTTGCTGAATCCTATCCCTTAAAAACTTTTGGATATAGAACGTAACCATCAAAGATTCTTTGTATTTTTGCAAAGCTGCACGAAATTCTTTATCCCGCTCCACGTGTGTCTTTTCAGCTTGCTCGCGAAAAAGTATATTTGCAATCAACATATTCTCGACATATCTCTTATAGCTAGCGATTTGATCTTGTGACATCTTTGACATTTCTTGTGGCGGAACAGCTTGAGCAAAAACTCTAACAATTTCTGAATGACGAATTGTCTTGCCATTCACAACAAATTCTACATAATCTGCAGCATCATCTTTGGAATCATCTTTAGATTCCGCTGCACTACTCTTTGATGTATCATTTGACGCATCTTTTGTTTCATTAGCAGCAGCCATGACCGATGCACAAAACACCCCTGATGCAATAAGATATTTCAGATTCTTAATACTCATATATAACTTTAACTCCTAAAAAAAATAATCTATAATAAAATATTATACAATATATTAATAAATATATAATAAGATAATTTAAAATTCTAAGGAATACAGATATGTTGGATAAAATTTTAAAAGCAATCTTTGGATCTAGTAACGATAGATATATAAAAAAGCTTCGCACTGATGTTGAAAAAATAAATTCATATGAATCGGCACTGGAAAAACTTACAGATGAGGAATTAAAAAATAAAACTTTTGAATTTAAACAAAGGTTGAACAATAATGACGAGTTAAAAGATATCCTTCATGAAGCATTCGCAGTTGTAAGAGAAGCTTCTAGACGTGTAACAGGAATGCGTCACTTTGACGTACAGATGATAGGAGGCTTAATTCTTCATGCTGGACGAATCGCCGAAATGAAAACTGGAGAAGGAAAAACTTTAGTTGCGACATTACCTGTATATCTTAACGCTTTAACAGGAAAAGGCGTTCATCTTGTCACTGTCAACGATTATCTTGCAAAGCGCGATGCTGAACAAATGGGTCTTATTTACAATTTCCTTGGATTATCTGTAGGAGTTATTGAACATGGATTAACAGATGATGAGAGACGTGCAGCGTATGCTGCTGATATCACTTACGGAACAAATCATGAATTCGGGTTCGACTACCTTCGTGATAACATGAAATTCAACCAAAAGGACTTAGTACAAAGGGAATTTAATTATGCAATTGTTGACGAGGTTGATAGTATTTTAATTGATGAAGCAAGAACACCTTTGATTATATCAGGACCAGCTGAAGATTCGTCTGACCTTTATAAAAGAGTTAGTGATGTTGTAAAAACACTTGAACCATCGGATTATGCAAAAGATGAAAAAGATAGAAATATTACACTTACTGAGGCTGGAACAGAAAAAATTGAAAAACTACTCCGAGAAAAAGGCATAATTGATTCAGATAACTTATACGACTTTAAAAATATTAACGTTGTGCATTACGTAAACCAATCATTAAAAGCTTGGAATTTATTTGAAAAGGAAGTTGATTACGTTGTGAAAAATGGAGAAGTAATTATTGTTGATGAATTCACAGGACGTATGATGGAAGGAAGACGGTATTCTGATGGATTGCACCAAGCAATTGAAGCAAAAGAGAATGTTGAAATTCAAATGGAAAACCAAACTCTTGCGTCTATTACGTATCAAAACTTCTTCAGGCTCTATAAAAAACTTGCAGGAATGACTGGAACAGCAATGACAGAAGCTGCAGAGTTCCAGCAAATTTATAACCTTGAAACTGCTGTTGTCCCTACAAATTTACCTGTCATTAGGATCGATGAAAACGATGAAGTGTATAGAACTTTTAAAGAAAAATGTACAGCAATTGCAAAACAAGTCAAAGCATGCCACGAAAGAAATCAACCTGTTCTAGTTGGAACTGCAAGCATTGAAAAATCTGAATTAATATCTGCAATTTTGAAAAAAGAGGGCATTAAGCATAATGTTTTAAATGCAAAGTACCATGAATATGAAGCACAAATCATCGCCGATGCCGGAGTTGCCGGAGCCGTCACAATTGCAACAAATATGGCAGGTCGAGGTACTGATATTAAACTTGGCGGAAGTGCAGAAATGAGAATCGCTGAACTTAAGAAAACCAATGAATATACTCCTGAAAAAGAAAAAGCTATACTCGACGACGTCGCTGCAAATGCGGGAATTGTCAGAAAAGCTGGTGGATTATATATTCTTGGAACTGAACGTCATGAAAGCCGTAGAATCGATAATCAGTTACGTGGAAGATCTGGTCGTCAAGGTGATCCTGGTCAATCGAAATTCTTTCTTTCCCTTGAGGATGATCTGATGAAAATCTTTGGATCAGAGAAACTTACTGTTACATTGCAACGCCTTGGATTGCAAGAAAATGAAGCAATTGTGCATCCTTGGGTAAATAAGGCGATTGAAAAAGCTCAGTCAAGAGTTGAGGCTCGAAACTTTGAAATAAGAAAACACTTGTTAAAATTTGATGATGTAATGAATAATCAGAGAAAAATTATATATTCTCAAAGGCGTGATCTGATTTCCGACGATTATAACGTTATTGATGATATCAATGATTTCGCAGACGATGTGATCAACAATATTTTAACTGTTTATTATCCTGAACAAGGTTCTCCTAATGCGATCGATATTGACAACCTGCATGCATACATTGTAAGAGTTTTTAATTTTGATGCAGAAAATCTTGAAAATTCTACAAAGTCAACTATAAGTACCACCTTGCATGATTATTTCAATAAAGTTTTAGATGAAAAGTCTAAATTTTTCGAAGATAAAAATGACTTCAGCAGATCTTTAAAAGCAGTTGTTTTAAAGACTCTCGACAAACAATGGAAAGATCATTTGTTATCACTTGACCACCTTCGTCAAGGAATTAATTTGCGGGCATATGCGCAAAAAGATCCACTTAACGAGTATAAAATCGAAGCATTTAATCTATTTGAAGAGATGATTTACGCAATTAAAGAAGAAAGCATTTCTTTAATTTGTAGATTGGTTATAAGAAACGAACTTGATTTTTCTTCATTTGAGGATTTATTCAATATTCGAAATTTTGATGATTTATCCGAAAGTCCTGACGATGATCTTGAAGCAATAGATGAACAAGAAAAGTACGCTCTCATCAAAAAAAGATTCTTAGAAATTGCAAAAAATACAAAATGTTACTGTGGAAGCGGAAAAAAATTCATGGATTGTCACGGTAAAAGTTTATAGATATCGTGGAATCTTTTTTAATTTTTTAAAATTTTAGTTAAATCTTTCTTGACCAGATTATTTTGTTTGAAGTATACTGAGAGTAGAACATGAGGGTGGGCACACTTTCGTGTTTTGTATGATATATATTCTGTTCATATTATTTTAATCTTTCTTTTTTAATTTTTCGTTTCGTTTTTTGATTATCTGAAAATTTGGTAATTTTAAATATCGCTCTAGACGATACATTTCAATTTGCAATTCAGATCTTCCACAACCAATCATCATGTCATCACGATCATTCAACAGTTCACTTATTTTACAAGAGCTATAGAAAAACCTATACAACAAAAAACATAAAAGACGAAAAAGATAGGTAAAAAATCACTCACCTAAAAAACTTCTCAATTTTCTTGATCTCGTAGGGTGCTTTAATTTTCGCAAAGCCTTTGATTCAATTTGCCTAATCCTTTCCCTCGTAACCATAAACTGAGAACCAACAGCCTCAAGTGTGTGATCCGTATTCATACCTATCCCGAAACGCATACGCAAAACTCTTTCCTCTCTCGGTGTTAATGTCGACAACAATGACGTAATTGTCTCACTTAAATTATTATGAATAGCCGTCTCAAGAGGTTTATCAGACCCCTTATCCTCGATAAAATCACCTAAATGTGAATCATCCTCATCGCCAATAGGTGTCTCAAGGCTCACCGGCTCCTTCGATATTCTTAATACCTTACGTACTTTATCAACAGGAAACTGCAATCTTGCCGCAATTTCCTCCGGTGTTGGATCACGCCCAATTTCATTTAACATCTGACGAGAAGTACGTACAATCTTATTAATAGTCTCTATCATATGAACAGGAATACGAATCGTCCTTGCTTGATCAGCAATTGACCTTGTAATAGATTGACGAATCCACCAAGTCGCATACGTTGAAAATTTGTATCCACGTTTGTACTCGAACTTATCTACAGCTTTCATTAGGCCGATATTACCCTCTTGAATCAAATCCAAAAACTGTAACCCTCTGTTGGTATACTTTTTGGCAATAGAAATAACAAGCCTTAAGTTAGCTTCAACCATATCTTTCTTGGCCCTATTCACAAATCTCTGCCCACTCTGAATTTTTTGCACAGTAGATTTGAAATATCCTATACTTATACCAACCTTGTCCTGAATTTTCGCTAATTCTTCTTGAATCTCTGAAATGTCATCAGTGCAATCCTTAATGGCAGGAGAAATTTCTGCAAGGGAATCAACCAAACGAGGATTCGTCTCATTATCATAATAGATTTTGAAAAAATCATCCCTTGAAATTTTGCATTTCATTGCAATTTTTAGTATTTGAAGATCATGCTTTACAATCGCTTTATTGAACGCATAAAGTGTATTAATCACTTCATTTTTCTTTTGCACTGTTAAGTTTATATCGCACCAAATCTTAATTAATTTCTTGCGTATTTTAACTATTTTCTTTTCATCTTCAGCAGAAATTGTTTTCGCATCACGCTGTTTCAAAAGTATATAAAATTCTGCATATGTAGCAACAAACTCATCAAACATCTCCAACGTAATTGGGAGCATATTTCGCTCCTCCCTCGTTGGAGCTGTAGTCTCATCATCAATATCCGAGTTACCATCATCAGTCACACCTGTGTCAATTTGAACAACGTCTCTAAGCAAAACTTGCTCTGATTTAAGCTCATCACGCCATTTACAAATAAAATCAACAACAACTGGACACTCGCAAATTCCTTCTTTGATCGTCTTATTTCCTGCCTCCATTTTCTTGGCGAGAGCAACCTCACCCTCGCGAGAAAGTAATTCCACATTACCCATCTCTTTCAAATACATTTTGACAGGATCTTCTATTCCTACTGTATCTTCAACTTGCTGAACCTGAACATGATTTTCAACATCTTCGTGTTGAGTATGTTCATCATTTTTTTCGTGTCTTTCATGCTTTTTATCTTCGTCATCAACGAGCTTTATACCGAGTTCAGACACGTATGCAACAACATCCTCTAATTCATCTATCTGCAACTTTGCTGTTGCCAAAGAACTCGTAAGATCATCATATGTAATAGTCCCTACTGTATTTCCCTTCTTAAATAACTTCTTCAGCTTAGGAAACTTTTTAATCAAATCATCTATTTTTTCTTGGACCATCTTCGACCTCAAATCTCAAAATACTAATCTTGCTCGATTTTCTTTTTAAAAGAACTCAATGCCTTCCACTTTCTCAGATTATTAGTCTTACCGCAAAACACACTACCTGCATTCACCTTGTGATAAAGATTCAACCAAATTTCTCTAAGTTGCTCTATATCATACTTTTTACCAAACCTAAGATGAATATTCTTTTCGAAAATCTTACCAACTGTATCATTATACCCCAAAGACTTCAGTTTTTCAAGTAATATTCCGCCATTTATAGAACTATCGCCAGAATACACTTTCATTATACTACTTTTTATGCCATCATCGCAATCTAAATTTAAAAATTGTTCGAAAACAAAATCTAAAAGTCGTGGTGTTGCAATAATCAAACCAAGCAAGAACTCATTCTGTGATTTTTTGTCGATAACTTTTTCTATAGAATCTTTTTTTATTTTTAAAGCTCTATTCTCGCGCTTAAACTTAAAATTTGTGTTGCTGTTGACTAAAATTTTGTTATTCAAATACTCACAATAAAAGCGTTGCAATAATTTTGGCCTTATTAATTCAACTTCTCTCTTAATCGCATTTACCATACGCAATTTATTTTCGGGAGAGTTTACAGTAATTTCTGATAATAATTTTTCAGCAAGCATATCAACAAGTATGATTTGATGCTGAAATAACCCTCTCAACTCTTCAGCATTTTCATTAACCATATTATCTAGGTCATTACCATCTGGAAGTTTTAAAAAATTGAACGATTTTCCATCATCCTTAAGCAAAGGCAGTATTTTATCAATAACCAAATACATTGCATGAATTCCTGCATTATCACCATCTAGTGCAATACAAGGATTATCTGCTATCCTCACTGCTTTTTTTAGATGTTCTTCTGAAATCGCTGTTCCAAGGGGAGCAACTGTATTTAAAAACCCATGCGAAATCATGGAAATTACATCTAAGTATCCTTCTGTTATCACAAGCTTATTTAAAGATCGATTTATTTTATTTTCACCATAAAATATCTCTCTTTTCTTAAATATTAACGATTCAGGAGAATTTATATATTTTGCGGTATCTTTTTCAATTCCGAGAATTCTTCCTCCAAAACCGACAACATTATTTTTAGTATTTTCAATAGGGAATATAAGTCTTCCAAAAAACCTTGTATTATTTGAATTTAAAAAATTTTGAGATTCTCTTAAAATCTCATTTGAAAATTCCATTTCAAGAAGTTTAGAATATTCTAATGTTGTATGCGATGCAAATCCTAACCCAAATTCTCGCCACAAATCTTCAGGAACTTTTCTGAAGATTAAATATTCACGTGCAACTTTTCCAATATCAGAAAATAAATTGTTATGAAAAATATCCTTAAGAGCAGAATTTACTTTGTACAATGCATTAATCTTATCACTCTGAATTTTTTCTTCTTCTGTTAATTGAAGGGAATTTTTTGGAATTGCTATACCTGCTATCCCAGCAAGCATTTCTAAAGCTTCTTTGAATGAAATATTTTCATAATCGACCAAAAATTCAAATACATCTCCTGATTTTCCACAACCAAAACAATGAAAAATCTGTTTATTTGGATTTACAGCAAACGAAGACGTCTTCTCATTATGAAAAGGACAAATTCCAAAATAATTCGCCCCCTTCCTTTGAAGCTTAACTCTCTGTCCAATTACATCAACAATATTTACCCTATCTTTTACTTGTTGAATAATCGCCTTATTATCAAACATTATCTTCCTTTACTTCATGAAAGACTTCATCATTTGCATCATATCACCCTTTGACATTTTTTGCAGGTGACGCATCATTTCTTTCATTTGGTTAAATTCCGTAAGAAGCTTATTCAAATCTTGAATAGTTGTACCACTTCCTTTCGTAATTCTCGTCTTTCTAGAACTTTTTATAATATCAGGATTTTTTCGTTCCGCTTTTGTCATAGAAGATATCATAGCTAACTTTTTAGTGATCATAGAATCATCAATACCTCGATTTTGAAGCATAGCGGATGCGTTTTGTAAACCAGGTAGATATTTTATAACGTTCAAAATCCCACCCATTTTGTTAATCTTTGAAAATTGTTTTGCAAAATCGTTAAGGTCAAACTTTCCTGACTGAATCTTTTTAGCCAATGCCATATCATCATCTTCAGAAGAAGCTTCTCTAGCCTTTTCAATTAATGATAAAACATCCCCCATGCCGAGTATTTTTTGCGCTATTCTATCAGGATGGAATTTTTCTAATCCATCACTCTTTTCGCCATTACCGATAAATCTTATTGGTTTTCCCGTAACAAACTTCATTGAAAGTGCCGCTCCACCTCGTGGATCACCATCCATTCTTGTTAAAATCACGCCAGTAATTCCAACTTTTTCATTGAACTCCTTCGCAATTCTTAAAGAATCTTGCCCTGTCATAGAATCTGCCACCAAAAAAACCTCATGTGGATTAAATTCCATTTTCAAAGCACAAAGTTCTTCCATCATTGCGTCATCAGTATGCAACCTTCCAGCAGTATCAAGAATAAACAAATCTTTCTTATTGCCGATTTTTTCTGCATTCTTCAAAATATCCAAAGGTTTATCCTTCGAAGGATCCGCATCAAAAAATTCTGCTCCAACAGATTCTGACAACATATGTAATTGTTCGATTGCAGCGGGTCTATAAATATCAACAGAGGTTAAAAATGCTTTTTTCAGATTTTGTTTCGCAAAATATTGCACAAGTTTAGCGGCGGTAGTTGTTTTTCCAGCTCCCTGCAACCCAACCAACATAATTTTAAAAGGTTTTTCATATGGGATTTTCAAATCATCATCATTCTTCAAAATGTTAAGCATATTGTTGTACACAACTTCTACAACCATTTTTTCAGGTGAAATATTTTTTAAAACCCTCTCCCCAAGTGCATCAACTTTTACCTTTTCAAAAAATTCCTTCACAACTTCAACAGGAACATCTGCTTCAAGTAAAGCAATTCTTATTTCCTTCAATGCATCCTCGATATTTGCAGCTGTTACAACAGAACCTTTCCTGATTTTGGAAAAAGCATTGGAAATTTTAGAAGATAAACTTTCAAACATAGAAAAAACCATTTAAAAAATTTACGTATAATTGTAAACTAAAACTATTATGAAAACAATTCTTATAGTTGACGATGATGACAGGATAAGAGGGCTTTTACAGCAATACCTTGAAAATAATAACTTTAAAATTTTATCTCTGGAAAATGGACTGTACATCGAGAAATACCTTGAGAACATTGATTTAATTATACTTGATGTCATGATGCCCAAAATATCCGGATTCGATGTAATAAAAAAATTGAAAAGTTTAAACATAAAAATCCCTGTCATATTTCTATCAGCAAAATCTGAAACAAATGACAGAATAGAAGGACTTGAACTTGGTGCTTATGATTACGTAGCAAAACCTTTTGAGCCAAAAGAATTATTATTGAGAATTCAAAATATCTTAAATCGCTCTATAAAAAATAATAAAATAGGAAACTATAATTATGATTCGACTAAAGCCATTCTATACAACGATAATGACATAATAGAACTTTCTTCAACCGAAAACATTATATTTAATTTATTGTTTAAAAATATAAATAATCCAGTAAAAAGAGAAACTATCATTGAAAATTTTGATGGGACAATAAGCGAAAGATCCGTCGACGTGCAAATTACGAGGATACGAAAAAAACTCGGAGCAAAATCTGAATTAATAAAAACAATCAGGCATAACGGGTATATGCTTATATCGGAATAGCCCTATTATTTATACAATAAGTTCTTTACAACTTTTAAGAGTGGTTCATTCGATTCTATCTTTAATCTGTGAATATTATCTATAAATTCAAAAATATCAACATACGTTCTATTTATACGAGAAGAAATAAAATTTATATCAGAATCAGAGCATCTTATTCCGTACTCGAAAAATGCCTTCCAAATTAATTTTTTTATTAATTCATCATCAGGGGCATTGATATGTATCTCTGTCGCTGTCATTAACCTTGAAGATAAATCTTTCAGTGTTACGCCCAAATTAATTATTCTCTTCCTTGACATTATAAGAATTTTTAGCTTTGGATTATTGGCATAAATAATATAATTAAAGAAATGAAAAAACCACTCCTCATCAACTTTTATAAGATCCGCATCATCTATATAAAAAAAGTTATTCTCTTGCAATAACTCTTCAATTGAATCAATCGATAAATCTCGTTTTATAATGCACCTAGCAAAAACCGAATTTGCCCATAACTTCCCTAAGTGTGATTTTCCAGACTTCTCATCTCCATAAATCCATAAAATGTTTATATCAATTGATAAAAAATGTTGTAACCATTGTACAGCTTCTGAGTTAGATTTTGTAACGTAAAAATCCCTCCAGTCAGATAATTTTGAAAATTGCAAATCTAATAACAACTGCTGGTTAATCATTAATATATACCCTTGATTGCTTAAACCTTAACAAAAAATACTTTATAGAAGCATTAATTAATGCCGCCACAGGAATTGAAATTAACAACCCAAATAATCCACAAATCTGGATTCCAGCTAAAAATGCAAAAAATATCCATAAAGTGTGAATACCAAGCTCTTTTCCAAGCTTTGGCGCTAAAATATAAACCTCCAAAATATATCCCATGATATATACAAAAGTTAACAGCAATACATGAAAATCAACCACCCCTATTTGGGCAATGTACACAATTAGCGAAAGAATAAATCCAAAAATACATCCTAAATAAGGCATAATAGATAAAATTCCTGACATCAATCCTATCATCAAAGAATATTTTACACCTATCATCGTTAGAAGAGAAATATAAAATATCGCCAAAATAGAAATATTCTTAGTTTGAGTTAGAATATATTTCGTCATGACATTATCTAACATTTTTATAAAATGTACAAAATTGGTTTTTTGATGATTTGGAATCCAAGATAAAACCGACATTTTGATAACTCTCCAATCTCTTAAACAGAAAAATATTACAAAGGGAGAAACCAAAATTATCGAAACTACATTCATCAAAATTCCATTGAATGAAAAAATCTTCAAGATTCCACTCATAGAAAAACTTAAAAATTCCATTATGTATTTTGATGCTTCATCTCTTAAATTGTCCGCATATTCTGCTGGAAAGTATTTATAATATTTTTGTAATTTGTCAGAAATATTTGTATCAAAATTCGATGATACAGCTTTAATCGCATTATATAAATCCTCCTTCACAATAGGGATAATAACCCAAATAAAAAGCAATATAACCACCAAAAACAACAAAGATATCAAAAGTGATGCAATACTTCTTGAATTAATACAACTTTCAATTTTTTTACAAACAGGAAGACAGAAATAAGCAATAATAAATCCTATTAAAAATGGGAAACCTATATTATAAAAAACAAATGCTAATCCTATTAGAACTAAAACGAAAATATTCCAAAATACTACCTTTTGCATAATTCTATAAACCTCTTAAAATAAACAGCAAACGACAAAACAGTTGTAACAGAAATTAAGAATACGAAATTCTCTTTAAATCTCACAAAAAACTCTCCGTGAAACAACATCCCAAGAAAAATATCCATAATTAAAAACATAATAAACACAGTATTCAACTTGCTTATCATCATAGGAGGCATATCTTTAATCTCTTTAACTTTCAATAGATACAACCCTCCAAGTAATATTAAAACATCCCTTAGTATAACCAACGAACTAAACCAACCTGGAATAATCCCTCTCACCCCTAAAACAATTATCAATGTTACAATCAAAACCTTGTCAGCAATAGGATCAAGCATAGCGCCAAATTGACTTTCTTGCCCTAATTTCCTTGCAAAATATCCATCAAAAAAATCCGAAAACCCAGCAAAGAAAAATATAATAGCTGCAACCTCAAATTTATTCTCAAAAATGCAATAACAAAGCGGGACAACAGACACTAACCTAAAAAAAGAAATAAAATTTGGAACCATGCGAAAATGATATCATCAAATTAATAAATAATAAAGATATCAAATATATAATTCCGACAAGGAGCAACAATGAATATCTTTAAAATTGTATGTATATTGCAAATACTATTGGCAAACGTAACTCTCGTCAATGCAAAAGATAATTCCAATATAAAAAACCAAATAAAAATCCCAGAGATCCCAATTGCTCTTAAGAATGACACTGAAATATTGGACGCACTTAAACAATTGCTCTTAAAATATTATGATAAACTTCACAAATCTGAATATTATGCCAAACTTTCCGAAGAATTACATAGTAAAGCACAAGAATACCAAATCAGCAGTCAAAAAATGAGAAAAGATGCCGAAGATCTATTGCAATTTATCGTGCAAAAAGTAGGTGAACATAAAGCCCTGCAAAGACAATATCAACAAAAAAACCTTATGGCTATTAAAAATTCAACGTCAACAGGATCACAAAACCCTAATGTCGAACATTTTGTACAAAACCTTGCCGCTCAATTAAAATAATGGAATTGGCGAGGGAGATTCTGTTGCTCGGCTCCCCCTCCTGGCCGCTGCAAAAAACTACAACATCAAATCTCAGACGAGATCAGACTATGCAGCCATTGCGTATGCGCTAACATTATCGTTTGCGTTTATTAACTTAGTCCTATGCGTCGGTACCATGACGTGTAAAAGTCTTATTTTTAATGTATGTCGAATCTATTCACCCCCATACATCGTCTACAATTCTAACATTATTCTAAATATTTTTAAAATTGTTTTTAATAAACATACATGATAATTGAAAATTTAACAGAAACAGTATATTTTTATACATTATGAATGAAGAAATAATTTTATCATTACATTCTCTCCAAGAAGCTTTAACGCTTCTTAGGGGGGCTCTTTGAATTAGAAGAAAAAGAAAAACAACTGAACGAAATTAATAGTACTGTTTCTGGGACTGATATCTGGAATAATCAAGAAAAAGCCAAAGAAATTTTAAGAAAAAAATCATCTCTTGAAAAATCAATAGAATCATTTACATCTGTAAATAATGAATACAAAAACATTTCTGAACTTTACGAAATGATATCCAATGATCCTGAACTTAAATATGATCAAGAAACTCTTAAAAATTTATTTCATGATTTAAAAGCTCTCTCTAATAAAGTTGAGGATATGAAAATATGCACATTGATGTCCGGAGAAGCTGATACAAGTGATTGTTTTATTGAAATTCATGCAGGTGCAGGCGGAACAGAAGCACAAGACTGGGCTGAAATGCTGTCAAGAATGTATTTACGATGGGCTGAAAAATCGGGATTCAAATATGAATACCTTGAAGAAAGTAAAGGAGAAGAAGCTGGCATCAAATCATGTACAATAAAAATTCTTGGAGACAGAGCGTTTGGTTGGCTTAAAGTTGAGAATGGAATCCACAGACTTGTAAGAATTTCGCCATATGATGCTAATGCAAAAAGGCATACAAGTTTTGCCTCCGTAAACGTGTATCCTGTCGTCAATGATGATATTGATATACAAATCGAAGATAAAGATCTTAGAATCGATACATATAGAGCATCTGGAGCAGGAGGACAACACATTAATAAAACTGACAGCGCCGTCAGAATTACTCACCTTCCAACAAAAATTGTTGTGCAATGCCAACAAGATAGATCTCAGCATAGAAACCGTGACATTGCTATGAAAATGCTTAAGGCAAAACTTTATAATTTTGAACTTCAAAAAAGAGAAGAAGAAAAAATGAAACTTGCAAAAAATAAAAGTGAAATAGGCTGGGGAAATCAAATAAGATCATACGTTTTACAACCTTATCAACTTGTAAAAGATTTAAGGACAGGTGCAGAAATCCCTAATTTCCAAACTGTTCTTGATGGAAATATTGATTTATTTTTAAAAGAAGCATTAATACAACATGTGAGGTAACGATGCCTAAATTTTTAATAGTAGGACTTGGAAATATAGGACCTCAATATTCTAGAACACGCCATAACGTTGGGTTTATGTGCATAGATTATCTTGCTGATTTTTTTTCCTTGCAATCATTCAAATCCAAGAATTTTGGACTATACTCTGAATATAAATCTGAAAATTTTTCCGCCTTGTTTGTAAAACCAACAACATTGATGAATCTCTCAGGAAAAGCGTTAATGGAATTTAAAAAATACTACAATCCTGATGAAATAATCGTAATCCACGATGATATCGATATGAAATTTGGAAAAATAAGATTAAAATACAACAATAGTGATGGAGGACATAACGGTCTTAAAAGTATAAGACAATACATTGGAAACGAATACTGGAAATTTAAAATTGGAATAGACAGACCTCTTTTACATGATGATGTCGTGAATTATGTGCTTGGAAAATTTTCCAAAGATGAAATTTATCAACTTGGGGAGTTATTTTTTAAAATTGCGCATAATTTCGATATTTTGTTGTTTGAAAAAGATTTGTTTGTTTCAAAAGTAATGAGTAATTAAAAACACTGTATAGTTGATTTTTACTTGGTGTTAGCTTTATGAGGGAGGATTTTAAATGGCATTTTTGTGACCATATTTACCAAAAATTAACTTTTGCTTGTTATAATAATTGTTGAATTGTGAAATTGCAAAAAGTTGTTTGTTAAATGCGGTACCGAGGTTCGCGTTTTTACGTACCACCAAACGGAGGCTTTATAATGAAAAAACAAGAAAATAAAATCTATACTCAAGAGCATTACCAAGAAATGTACAATCTATCAATTACTGATCCTAATAAATTTTGGGGTGAAGCAGGCAAAAGATTATCGTGGATAAAACCATATACAAAAGTAAAGGATACTTCCTTCGATTTGGAAGACCTACATATTAAATGGTTTGAAGATGGAACATTGAATGCATGCTATAATGCCGTTGATCGGCATATCGAAGATGGTCATGGTGACAATATTGCAATTATTTGGGAATCTAATTTCGTTAACGAAGAAAATGATGAAAGTTATAAAATTACTTACAACGAACTGAAAAAAAATGTATGTAGATTTGCAAATACGTTGAAAGATCTTGGTGTACGTCGTGGCGATATCGTAACAATTTACATGCCAATGGTTCCTGAAACTGTTTATGCTATGCTTGCATGTGCTAGAATCGGTGCAATACATTCAGTCGTGTTTTCTGGGTTTTCTGCAGAATCACTATCAAAAAGGATCGTTGATACAAATTCAAAAATTATAATTACAACAGATGGAAGCTACCGCGGTGATAAAGTCATAGATTTGAAATCAATCGTCGATAAAGCCTTAGAGATGACACCCGTGACAAATAAAGTTCTGGTTTGCGGAAGAACTAATAAGCCTATGTCATGGAATGGCGAACGAGATATATGGTACAACTCTATTGCAAAATATATGTCCGACGAATGCGAAATCGAGGAAATGCACGCTGAAGATCCATTATTCATATTGTACACATCAGGATCAACTGGTACCCCTAAAGGAATTATGCATACAACCGGTGGATATCTTGTTTACGCTTCAATGACACACGAATATGCATTCGATTACAAAGAAGGTGATATTTTTTGGTGTACAGCTGATATCGGATGGATTACTGGGCACAGTTATTTGGTATATGGTCCTTTAACAAATGGCGCAACAACACTTATCTTCGAAGGGGTGCCAAATTACCCATGTTGTTCAAGGGTATGGAATATTTGTGATAAATATGGCGTAAACATCCTATACACTGCTCCTACGTTATTAAGAATTCTCAAAAAGGAAGGTGATTTTTTCGTTACAAACACTTCGAGAAGTTCCCTTCGTGTACTCGGATCCGTTGGTGAACCTATGCAGGCTGATTTGTGGCAATGGTACAACGATGTCGTCGGAAATAATAGGTGCGATATTATTGACACTTGGTGGCAAACAGAGGGAGGCGGTATTATGATTTCACCTCTTGCTGGGTTTAAGCAAAGCAAAGCCGGATCTGTCAGTTTTCCGTTTTTTGGAATAAATCCATATATTGTGGACAATGACGGAAAACCTGCTCCTAATGGCACAGAAGGCAACCTCGTTATAAAGGATTCATGGCCTGGACAAGCAAGAACAGTATACAAGAATCTTGAGAGGTTTAAGAATGGCTATTTTTCAACCTTTAAGAATTTCTTCTTTTCCGGGGATGGAGCTTACACCGATCAAGATGGATATATCCATATTACAGGTCGTGTCGATGACATAATTAATGTCTCTGGGCACAGAGTAAGTACAGCTGGAGTAGAATTTGCATTAAACTCTAACCCAAATGTTGCTGAATCTGCCGTCGTCGGATTCCCTCACGAAATTAAGGGTACTGGACTTGGCGCATTCGTCGTCATGAAATCCATAGATAGCATTACTGATTTCAAGGCTACAAAAAATGAACTAAAATCATGGGTACGTAAGAAAAATGGTCCAACCGAGGTTCCTGATGTAATTTACATAGTCGAAGACTTACCAAAAACAAGATCAGGAAAAATTATACGCAGGATTTTAAGGAAACTTGCGGAGGATCCAAAGTCGGAACTCGGCGATTTATCAACACTTTCGAATCAAGATTCAATCCACAAAATCATTGATATCCTCGCACAATAATCTTTCTATCTTTCCAATTAATTTGATTTTTTATTATTCATAGAAATTCCTATCACAATTCCAATCAAAATTGAAAAAGTTAACAAAGAACTTCCTCCATATGAAATTAACGGTAATGGCACCCCCACAACAGGCAATAAACCTATCACCATGCCTATATTCACAAAAACATGCACAAAAAACAAAAAGGCTATGTTTAACCCAACAATTGTATAAAAAGAATTATTCGATGATAGGCTGATCTTTACTATGTAATATATTAGCATTGCAAATAAAGCTATTATAAAAATCGACCCTACAAATCCTGTTTCTTCAGACAAGGTTGCAAAAATAAAATCTGTGTGTTTTTCAGGAAGAAAATTTAACCTTGACTGTGTACCGTTAAAAAATCCCTTTCCATACATCCCTGAAGAGCCTATTGCAATTTTAGATTGAATAACATGATACCCACTCCCTAATGGATCACTTTCTGGGTTTAAAAATGTTAAAATTCTTTTCTTTTGATAATCATACAATTTCGACCAAACATAAGGAAAAGACGAAACAACACCAATCGCAGATAAAAGTACATATCTCAAATTAATCCCAGAAATAAATATACAGAAAAGTCCTATTAATCCAACAATCACAGCTGTTCCAAGGTCAGGTTGAATTGCAATTAAAAAACAAGGAATTGCTATCCCGATTAATGGCACAAAATGTGTATATAGCTTCGGTAGATATTCAGGAGAAATGTCGTTATAATACTTCGCTAACATCAAAATAATCGAAATTTTCATCATCTCTGAAGGTTGAAGTTTAATAATTCCAAGATTAATCCATCTCTGCGCTCCCATACCTGTAAACCCAAAAACATTAACCACAATAAGCAATAAAATGTTAATTATATAAATCAAATAGGAATATCTTATCAATGTATTAGGTTTAATAAATTGCATAAAAACTAAAATCGGAAGAAATAGACAAGCTTTAACCGCATGAGACAAAGCCCAAGGTTCCATAGATTTTGCAGCACTATACTGAAACGCCACTCCAAAAAATACAAGAGCAAAAAAAATTATAAAAATAATGTCATTTTCTAAAAATGTATTTATCAAACGTTTTAATAATCTCATCTTTTAACTCTGATTTTATATTATAAAAAATTAATGAATTATAAATAAAAAATTTTAAATTTTTTTTATTTGTTAACCTTTTGTTAACCTTTTAGATGGATAATAATAATTGAAAATAGTTTTTTTCATTATTTTTCCTTGCATATCTTAAATCTTCAGGGTTTGTTGATTTAAGGTATGTATTTACATAACACCAATTATATATTAGAATTCCTCAGGGTTGTGGTTTTATGTGGACTAAACTTTTTTTTAAAGTTATAAACAAGTTTTTGAATTTCTTAAATAAAGAAATTTTTTCATATTCCATCTTTTTCTTGTCCATAATTTTTTCTATCATCACATATTTTAACTTCTCAAGACATAACCTTACAGATTCACGCAGAGCATTCGCAATTTTGTACATAGATTTTGGTCTGGTATTATTGGTAGGCTTTATTGTCATATATAAAATCTGGAAACTAATATCATCCAAAAGAGATGGAGATGCAGGATCCAAATTCCAAAAAAAGTTAATTGCCATATTTTCTTCATTTGTTTTTATTCCGTCATTCTTAATGGCAATTTTCGCAATTATTTTTTTTCACGGAGGGATGGATGCATGGTTCACAGAGAAAAATCAAACCGTATTAAATGAGTCTTTTAAAGTTGCTGAATCTTACCTTAAAGAACATCAAAAAGTTGTCGCAAACGACGCATTGTTCATAGCACAAATGCTAGAGCTGAAAATGCCTATCATTTCGTCTGATGAATATATGCATGAAAATTTTTTAAATACCTTGATCAAGATTAAATCTCTTGAAGATGCTGTACTATTCGATAAAGACAGAAATGTCATTGCACGCTCAGAGTTCAGTTATTCATTGGATTTTTACTTAATAAAGGTTGAAGATTTAATTCGCGCTCAAAAAGAAGGAGTAATTTTAATTGACAGCAGTGATCATCAATACGTAACGGCATTGGCAAGCCTTGATTTGGGATATATAGATTCTTCTGAAACTGAATCGGGTGATTATATTGAACAAGTTCACCAAGATCAAACTTTTCTCCTTGTCAGAAGACACATTGATGAAAATGTTATAAATTACATCGAAAAAACTAAATCCGCATTGAATGATTATAAAATACTTCAAGATACAAGATTAAACCTTGAAATCAGTTTTGCATTGATCTTCTTCCTCGTCTCGTTATTGCTTGTATTTTCTGCAATAGGTATCGCAATCACTATTGGTGCGCAAATCGTACGTCCTATTGCTGCCTTAATCGATGCAGCAAACCAAATTAAAGCTGGTGATTTTAATATCAAAGTCGACACAAATACAGAAAACGAAGACATGAACGCGCTGAATAAAACATTCAATGAAATGACAAAAAGAATTAATATTCAACATAATGAATTAAAATCCATCAATAAAGATTTGGATAATAGGATTCAATTCATAGAAAACGTTCTTTATGGCGTTTCTTCTGGCGTGATAGGTATCACAAAAAACGGCGATATTTACATTTTTAATAAATTTGCGTCAGAATTATTTAACATTACCAACAATATTAAAATTTCCTCATTACTCCCAGGAGTTGAACCATTCATTGAAGAAGCATTATCAACAGAAGAAAAAATAATCGATGGCAACCTAGAGGTGAGTTGTTCAGATGGCTCAATAAGAATTTTGTTTGTCAAAGTTGTCTTCATCAAAAAACTCAACGGCTTTATCATCACGTTTGATGACCTGACTGAACTTACAGCTACTCAGAAGAAAGCTGCATGGGCAGATATCGCAAGAAAAATCGCTCACGAAATCAAAAACCCATTAACTCCTATACAGATAGCAGTTGAAAGAATCTATAGGAAATATTCTAAAGAAGTTGAGAACAAAGAGTTGCTGAAAAATTTAACCGATACAACTATTAATCAGGTTGAAATCATAAAAAGACTAATCAATGAATTCTCAATGTTCTCCCGCATGCCTGAACCTATTTTCAAGAATGTAAATATCACTGACGTTATTAAAAATATAGTATTTTTGCAGAAAAGTGCAAACCCAGAATTTGATATTGTTTTTACAGAAAATTCTGATGTTAACATAATCTGTGATGAGAGCTTAATTTCACAAGCTATTATGAATATCTTGAAAAATTCTATAAATGCGATCAATCACGATTTAGAAAACGGTAACAAATATAAGCCTATTATAACAATATCAATTATTCAATCTGCACAAGAAATCACAATCAAAATCACCGACAATGGCCCCGGTTTCCCTGAACAATATAAGGATAAATTGCTGACTCCTTATTTTTCATTAATGCCAAAAGGAACAGGGCTTGGACTCGCAATTGTTGATAAAATTATAAAAGATCATAATGGAAAAATTTCGTTCTCAAATAATCTTGAAACGAAAGGAGCAACTGTCATGCTGAACCTTCCACATAAAAAATAATACTTTTCTTAACTGTTTATTAACTTTTGTTCTTGAAATTTTAACGTTTTTATGGTACAATTTAATGATACAACAATGATGCTGATACATTATTATCCTTAATGTGATCTAGTAATTCTGCGAGGTTTTTATGGAAAGAAAGTTTGATGGCCGTCATATTTTTGCACTCTTCGTAGCAAATGTTGCAGCATGGGGTTGCAATAACATTTATATTCCATGTCTTCCAAATGTTGCTGCTGACTTTGGTATAAGCGATTCTACGGCAAAACTCACCATATTACTCGGTACAGCTGGCGCAATTTTAAGTAGAATTGTGATCGGACCTCTTTCGGACTATTTTGGCAGAAAAAAGTTGTTAATCGCTTTTATTTCAATCTGCATGATGGGACTTATGGGATGTTATTTCTCAACCTCAATAAATTGGTTCCTATTTTTCCGCTGTTTCCAAGGTATTGGGTCCGGAGCTGTCCTTGTTGAGGTAATCAGCATTTTATCAGATACCCAATCTGGGAATAAACGTGCAAGATTACTCGGATTAGTGGAGCTTTCATGGCCAATCGGATGGGGATTGTCCCCACTGATCGGTGCTTGGATAAGTGCACATTATTCGTGGAGAATGAACTTCGTTTTGCTCGTCTCCGTTTTATTATCTGTTGTTATGTTCATCGCATGCAGTATGCCTGAAACCTTGAAAAAGGAGAAAGATTTACAAATCAAAAATTTCTCCCTCCATAAATTATTGCGTGGATATGCAACTTTATCAAAGCATAAATTATTTTTATCATATGCAATGATCCCTGGCTTTGTGCTTGGAGGATACATGATTTTCGCAATCAATGGTCCTTTTATTTATCGCGATTCCTTTGCGTACACACCACAAGATTTCGCATTGCTACAAGCATTTCCATTAATAGTATATTTCCTAACGATATTAATCTATAGGGTCATTATCGAAAAGTTCGGCTTTGCAAATGCCTACAAAGTTGGGGTTGCATTATACGGAATCTACACCTCCATCACATTGATGTTTTTATTGAACGTTATCCCATCGACACCTAACGCTGTGATTTCGATTATCTGCTCACAATGCTTGGCTAATGCTTTCCTTGTTCCTGCCGGAGCTGCATGCGCATTGCAATATGCGCAGAATTCTCTTGGAACAGCCGCATCATTCATTGCAATCATCCGAAATGTTGTTGTGACTGCATTGATGTATATAAGTGGCTTGTTCAGCGTTACATTGTTCGGAGTATTCGCGTTGATTTTCTCAACAACGGTTGTGGTACTGTATCTTACAACTATAAGACGTAAAAAATACCAAGAATATGAGGCTTATGCATCATCCTCGCGCCGTGTTGGAGACGATAATACCCGCTCATCAAGTACAAAAAACATTCTTGTCCCACAAAACGAACAAGAGCCTGAATCAAAGTCTGCCTAAAGACTTAATCCTCAAGTGCTATTTGCTGTGCGATATCCAATTTCACCTTTTGATATATCTCTCGCTGAGAGATCACCCTCATTTCTGGCATAGATCTTTCAACGAGATTTCTAATCGGTTTTCTAAGTTTATCTGACACGACAAGCGCAGCATTTCCAAATCTGTCATACGCATCCTGATAAGCATTTGCAAGATTTCTAATTAGTTTTTTCAATGCGTTTGGCGCATACCCTATCTGTAAATTTTCTCCATCATCGATAAGAGAACTTGCCAATTGCTGCTCTGTATCAGGAGTAAGCGCAACAATATGGACAACTCCATCCTCCGACATTACCATGCTTGTGATTTGACGTTTTAATTTTGCTCGCACATTTTCCGTGATCACAGAAACTGTTTTCACAAAAGGAGCACTTTCCGCAATAGATTCCAAAATTGTTTCTAAATCCTTAATTGAAATATTTTCAGAGAGCAATTCCTGCAAAACCCGCTGTATAGTCGTAATTGAAATCTGTGCCGGGGTAATTTCCTTTAACAGTTTTTGGTGATTTTCATCCAATGTATTCAACAAAGTCACCGTATCGGAATAAGAGAAAATCTCGTGAATATAATTTTGTACAACCTGATTCAAACTTGTAATAACAACTGAAGCAGGATCAATCACGTGGTATCCACTCTCCTCTGCTTCATCTTTTTTATTTTCATCAATCCACAAAACATCTAAATTGAAATAAGGATCTTTATCCTTGATACCCTCTATGCCGATATCTTCGCCGTTCGTTACAATCATCAATTTTCCGGTATAGACATTCCCCCGCGTAGCTTCACTTTCCTTAATTTTTATCACAAATTCATTCGAAGCATTCTGTAGATTATCCTTAATTCTGATCTGAGGAATGATAAATCCCATAGAATTTGCGACTTCTTTTCTTAATATTTTAATCTTGTTTGTTAAATTATGTTTCTCATCAGGTTGCATTAAAGAAAGTAATCCCATACCGAGCTCAATCTTAATATTTTCCATTTTAAGATTTTCTGCCATCTCATCTTCTTCTGTTTTTTCTTTTTCTTCACTCTCGGCTTTTGCTTCACTTTCGGCTTTCGCATCATTTTTTACGATTGAAAATGCAACATATCCGATAATCCCAGCAAGAATCAAAAAAGGAATTCTTGGAATTCCTGGAAGAACGGAAAAGCATACCATCAAAAATGCTGTCATTCCCATCGACGAAGGATAAGCTCCAAGCTGTGTCAACATTATCTTATCTGTCGATCCAACCGCACTTGATTTTGAAACAAGCATACCTGCAGCAGTTGAAACAATAAGAGACGGAATTTGCGACACCAAACCATCTCCAACTGTAAGCAAAGTATAAGTTTCAGATGCATGCCTGAATGTAAGACCTTTCTGCACGACGCCGATTATTATCCCAGCGATAATATTAATGAAAGTAATGAGCAAACCTGCAATTGCATCACCCCTCACGAATTTCGCAGCACCGTCCATGGATCCGTAAAAATTTGTTTCAATTTCCAATTCTTTACGCCTATTTTTTGCTTGCTCCTCGTTAATAAGGCCGGCTGATAAATCCGCATCGATTGCCATCTGTTTTCCAGGCATGGAGTCCAAATTGAACCTTGCAGAAACTTCCGCGATTCTGCCAGAACCCTTCGTGATCACAACGAAATTAACGATCACCAAAATCGCGAAAACAATGATTCCTATGACGAAATTACCGCCCATGATGAACATCCCGAATGCCTTGATCATTTCACCTGCCGCAGACATTCCTTCATGCCCATGTGATAAAATTAATCTCGTTGAAGCCAAATTTAAAGACAACCTCAACAAAGTCGACACAAGCAAAATCGTAGGGAATACGCTGAAATCTATTGGTTTTTCAATAAAAATCACCGTCATAAAAATCAATACGGAAAATGTCAAAGAAAAGGCTAGGGAAACATCCAAAAGCCAGGTTGGCATTGGAAGAATCAAAATCAATATTATAAGAGATATTCCTGTTGCGAAAAGCAAATCCGTTCTGAAAAAGAATTTTAAAAACGTTACAACCGCATTCTTATCAACTTTCGGTGGAGCTGAAGGAATTTTTCCCTTTAAAATATTTAAAAAATCTGATATCCCTGTCGCCATTTTACATATACCAATTTATTTCAACTAGCTTTATCCATTTCCATCTCGTATTGTTGTAACTTATTCCGCAAAGTTCTGATTGAAATCCCAAGAATATTCGCCGTGTGAGTTTTATTTCCAAGGCAGCTCTTCAAAGTTTTTTGAATCACCGATTTTTCTATATCTGCCAAGGATTTTCCCGTATAATTCTCTGTCTCCTCGTTTGAAGATTGAATAGACTTTTCACGATAATTTTTTCTATCAATAAACTCGCTGAAATCCTTTATTTCATCTTCAACCGACAAAATCACAGCTCTTTGGATGGCATTCTCAAGCTCCCTGACATTCCCAGGCCAGTTGTATTTAATCATTGTTTCAATGGCCAAAGGTGATAAAGTCTTAACAGTATTATCCCCATTAACATCCGCATAAAATTTTAAAAAATGCTCCGCCAACGGCTTTATATCTGCCTTTCGCATTCGCAATGATGGAATTTCTAGCCTTATCACATTCAACCTATAATACAGATCCTCTCTGAATTTCCCTTCTTGCACATACGCGAATAAATTTCTATTACTGGTTGCAATAATTCTTATATTCACTTTAATTGATTCATTTCCGCCGACTCTCGTGATTTCTTTTTCCTGAATCGCACGCAGCAATTTCGCTTGCAAAGTCAAACTCATTTCGCTAATTTCGTCAAGAAACAAAGTGCCGTTGTTGGCTTCCTCAAATTTTCCGATCCTTCTTGCAATCGCCCCTGTAAATGCACCTTTTTCATGGCCAAACAGTTCCGATTCAAGAAGATTTTCCGGAATAGCCGCACAATTCACAGCTACAAAATCATTATCTGCACGCTTGCTGTTTTTGTGGATAAAGTTTGTAACAACCTCTTTCCCAGTGCCAGATTCCCCGGTTATCAACACGTTTGCGTCACTTTTCGCAATCCTTTTTGCTGTTTCAAAAAGCTTAATCATCGTCTCATCTTCGGCGATAATTTTACTTTCCGAGTTTTGGATCGAATTAAAAATTTCAGCTATCATATCAGCATCCGGAGGGAGTGAAATGTATTCTTTTGCACCTGATTTTATACTTTTTATCGCTAAATCAGCATCATTACCTATGCCACATGCAACAACAGGAATCGAAATTTTTTCAATTTGCATACTACTAATTAAATTAGCAATATTCATTTTTACATCCATAAAGATCAAAGAAATATTTTTTCCTTGCCTTAATATCTGCATAGCATGAGATTCGGAATCTGCAAACATCACTTTCACATTTTTCGCAATCGCAATTTTTGACGCCTCTGCCATGTATCCGTTTATACTGCCAACAATCAGCAACTTCATTTTCTCACCTCAAGCATTCATCTTTATGATTTCTGTCATTGTTATTCCGATATTTCCATCAACAACAACAATTTCACCCATAGCAACAATCCTATTGTTAACGTAAATATCCACAGGGTCTCCAACTTTTTTATCAAGTTCGATAATTGCTCCTCGACCAAGTTTCAACAACTGACTCACCTTGATTTTGGCACATCCAACAACCGCGGAAATATTTACAGGAACATCATAAATAATATTAAGATCATTACGTTCTGAATGTTCTCGTTTTTCATTCCCATTTTTATCGGTTGATTCTGCTTTTTCGCCTGTATCCTCAGAAGCGTTCTTCTCCTCTTGATTCTCGGGTGAAGCATTATTATTCTCGTTTAATTTTTTATCGTTATCATCAGCCATTTTTTACCTCCTCATTATAATTACCAAAAAACTCATCAAATTTCGCCTTAAGATCGGCGATTGTCCTTTCGAAAGAGCCATTCTCTGTGGAAATTTTTACATCGTAAGTTGTGAAATCAGGATTTACTTTCACCGTGATCATTTCCGAAAAATCATTCAAATTCTCGAGAATAAATTTGTTCATCAGGCCTTCAGTTTCCTTATTGACCTCTATCACAATCTTTCCCTGAATTTTCGAGATCTCAAACAACTCTCTAACCTTATTGCAAATTTCTTCTGAGAAATCAATCTTGGCAATAATGTTAAAGTATTTATCAACTATACCCTGCAAAATTGCCATGAAATCATTTTCAATATTTGCAATCGAGGTGGCATTTTCATTTTTTACAGAGAGAAATTCTTCAGAAATCTTTTGCTGAATTTTCGCAACAATTTCTGCATTAAGTTTTTTATTCTCTTCATTTGCAGATTGTTCACCGAGTGCAAATCCTTCTTTTTTGCCTTCCTCAATGCCTTCTTTTTTACCTGATTCAAAAACTTGATTCTTCATTTTTTCAAGTTCCGATGGAAGCAGAACAATTTGTGATTCATGCTCGGCATCAAAACGTTTTAAATCAAAAGCCTTCATCATCATATTCCCACCTTTCATTACTCGATGAATGTATCTCCGCCTGCGCCTGCCATAAAGATCTCACCAGAATCTATCAATTGCTTTGCAATCTCAAGGATACCGTTCTGAGCTTCTTCAACATCTTTGACTCTGACAGGACCCATGTTATCCATTTCTTCTTTCATAAGCTTTAATGCACGTTGAGACATGCAATCAAAGAATTTCTGTTTCAATGAATCACTTGCTCCTTTCAAAGCCATAGGCAGAGCGTCTCTATCGATACGTTTGCTGAGAATTTCAATACCCTGGCGTGTGATTTTTTCGATATCATCAAACCTGAACATCAGCTTTTTAACTTTTGCTGTTGCTTCACTATCGATATTCTCAAGAGCTGTGAACATTTTCTCTTCATATTCCTTTTCGAAATAATTAAAGATTTTCGCCATAACAGAGTAATTGTTGTTTGCAGACATATCCGCATAATTCGTCATGAACTCTGAACGCAAGGTTTGTTCGACATCTTCCAAAATTTCCTTCGGGAAAGAGTCAATCGACAACATACGCGTGATAACATCTTTCACGAGATCCTCTGGTAACAATTTAAGTACCTTCGCAGCATTTTCAGGCTTGATTTTACTCAATATAACGCTGATGGCTTGCGAGTTTTCATTTTTCAGATAGTTCGCAAGAACCTCTTCGTTAATATGCGAAATTTTATCCCAAATATTTTTACCAACAGGACCATGTATATCCCGCATAAGGACTTCCAGCTTTTCCCCGGATAACACTTTGGACAAGAACTTTTCCGTCTTATCAACCGAACCGACAACTGCACCTGCAGAGGCAATTCTGTTCGAGAAATCCACAAAAACTTCTTGCACAATATCCGAGCTGACAGGGCCCATTGATGCCATTGCCTGGGAAATCACTTGGATTTCATCTTCACGCAACATGGACAAAATTTTCATCGCCCTGTCGTCATCCAAAGACAATATAAAAATCGCAGCTTTCTCGATTCCTGTAAGATTTCGAAACTCCTTCTTTTTCATAAAAGTTCACCCCAAATTATTCGCCGTCCTCGTACATCCATTCCCGGAGCACAACAATGCTTCTGTTCAAATGTTTATCAACAATTTCATTTATTCCACTCAAAGAGGATCTCTCTATGATATTTTCAATTTTTTCTACATCGATTCTAGATTGTTCATCCTCTTCTTGCTGTTTCAACAGCTTTTCTTTCTCAACAGCAGGGTCGACAACTTTTATTTTTCCGTCCTCTCCTATCATTGAAAAATCAGAGTTAAAATTCATCAACGATTCAATATCCACATCTTTGTAACCAACGACTTTCACAGCTTTCTCGAGCAAAGGCCGGACGATCACAGCGATCACGAACATCAAAATTATGCCGATAACCAATTTATCCAAAAGTGATAACACAGCATCTTTTTTAAAGCCGTACACAAATTTATCAGGAGTTAATGTTTCTTCTTCAAATTCATTCTTCGAAAATTGCATATTTACAACTTCAACTTTATCGTTTCTTTCTTTCCTGAACCCAATTGCGGACTTTACTATTGTTTCAATTTTCGATATCTCTTCTTCGCTTCTTGGGGTATACACCTGTTTGTTTTCACTGTTAGGTGTATACGTTCCATCAACAAGTACGGCTACTGAGATTTGTCTTATATCTCCTGGGTTTTTGATGATGGACTTTATAACCTTTGAAATTTCATAGTTTTTTATTCTTTCACTTTTTGAAGAATTATTTTTTGACTGCTCACTTGTTTTGTCAGTTCCCTCCTCTTGGATTTCTCTTTCAATTGTCATCTGACTTTCCTTTTCGGTTTCATCAGCTTTCTCGTCAGAGATATGTTCAGAGCGGGTTACACGACTTTCCGGGTCAAAGACTTCTGAATTTTCCGATAATTGGTTGAAATCCATATCAACATTTACACTGACGTGCACTTTTCCATATCCCAAGGATTTTTCAAGCAGATTCTCCAATTGAGATTGCACGCGAGTTTCATATTTAAATTTGATTTCATTAAAACTCTTAAGCCCTGCCACTGCATCATCTTTTTCATCAGGTGATGACAACAGAAACCCTTTCGTGTCAATCACTTTTACAGATTCAGGTTTCATATTTTGAACAGCAGACGCAACCAAATTTTGGATAGCCATTATTTGATTTGCATCAATTTTTTGATGTCGCTTAGGTTCGATGACAACCGCTCCTGTTGATTTCACGGTTTCATCACCGAAAACATTTTTCTTTGGGATGTTAATGTGGACCCTGGCATTTTTTATGTTATCAAACGTTAATATACTGCGAGTTAACTCGCCCTCTAATGCTCGCAGATTATTAATCGCCTGCATAAAATTCGTTGCTGAAAAACTATCAATCGAATCAAAAAGTTCATAGCCAACAATATTGGATCTTACCCCAATTCCTGCCAGCGTAATCAAAACTTTACTTTTATCATTTTTCGACACATAGAGAGTACCTCTGTCACTTATTTCGTACCCTATATGCATCGCTTCAAGTTTTTCAATAACTTTACCAATTTCTACATTTTCAAGTCCCTCTGACACAGCAACCATATTTGTGCTGCTTGTTTTCGAAATGATAAATCCAAAAAATAGCAACAAAGCAAGTGTGACCGCACCTAAGCTGATCAATTTTGCCCTTCCTAAATTCTGTATAGTTTTTAATAAATCTTTCACGAAGGTTAATATAAAACTATAAAATTAAACAAATGGTTAATAGAAAGAAAAAAATTCTTAGCAAACAGAAAAAAATTCCGAGTTCTTAAAACTGCTTCAGTATTCGCGTTTTCAAATTAATTTTTGCTATATTCTATACCATGTGTGGTAATTCAAGTATTTTAAATATTCGGAAATATTGTTATGTATTCGTATTTTAATTATATGTATTCTATGTATCTTAATCTATTCTATGTATCTATATCTATGATGTATAAAGTAACCTCTTGATTATATCCCAAGTACATCCTTGGTGGGAATAGTAGGACTCGAACCTACTACCTCTACGATGTGAACGTAGCGCTCTAACCAAATGAGCTATATTCCCAATGCTATATAATTTTATATAGTTAATGGCCACAAAAAATATCCAACTCTTTTTTCATTTCCTTTCGTGAGATTGGATTCATAATCAAGATGGTGGGTGATGACGGGCTCGAACCGCCGACCTCCTCGGTGTAAACGAGATGCTCTACCAACTGAGCTAACCACCCAAAAATACTTGAATAACGGATTGTAGCACAAAAAATTTTAAAAGTCAAGTAAAAAATTAATAAATATTAAGATTTTTTTAAAGTTGCATTTATGCAACAGAGCTTAAAAATTCCTCGATATCTTTCGTTGCTTTTTCGATCTCAACATTTTCAACAGCAGAGTATTCCTTCAAGAATCTTGAGAATGCCTCCTGGTAAATCTGTCTCTCACTGTAGGATTGATTTATATCCCCCTCAACACGGTAAAGTGAACGCATCACCTCGGCAATTGCGACCAAGTCACCAGAATTAATCTTTGCCTCGTATTCCTGTGCCCGTCTGCTCCACATTGTTTTTTTCCTTTTCATAGGAGTCTTCAACGCCTCGATCGCCTTTTTAACAGTCTGTTGAGAGCAAAGTTTACGGAGACCAACATCCTTAATTTTCGACATCGGCAATTTCAACAGCAACCTATCCTTATCAAAACGAATCATCAATAATTCAAGTTCAATACCAGCGATATTTTGTTTTTCAATCCCTTCGATCATACCAACGCCATGCGCAGGATAGACAATCAACTGTCCCTTTTCAAGATTTAGCCTAGATGCCATAAAAGCTCCAAATTTAGCTTGATTATATCACGAAAAAGTACGTTTTTCAAGTCATAAAAAACTTTGAAAATTATTGAGATATTAACTTTTAATGGGTATACTTAAGAGGAAGTGTTGTTACATAGTAGTTTATAGAATGTTGAATTTTTTGTCTCGCTCGATGTTTAAAATTGCCATTATTACTCTCTCTATTTTATGGAATTTGGATGCGAAAAACAAAAAAGCAGAGAATATTGCAAAACCAAAAACCGGCATTATAATCCCAGAGGAAATTAAAAAACAAGTTCCGAAAGAGCAGCAGTCCCTTGTCTTTTTCAACATGATATGGCAATTATTGAAAAATAATTATGTAGAGAAAATTTCGGACAATGATATCCTTGAAAAATCTATCAAAGGTGTCCTTGAAGAATGTGACCCACACACTGCATTCCTTGATGAAAAAACATTAAAGATATTGAAAGAGAGCACCGATGGATCATTCGGCGGACTTGGGATTGAAATCGTTCCAATCGAAGGGTTCATAAAGATTTTGCATCCAATCGAGGGATCTCCTGCCCTTAAAGCAAACCTTAAACCTGGGGACATTATCACACACGTCAATGGAGAGTTTATTTACAAAGAGTTACCTGAGCTTGTGATTAATAAGTTGAAAGGAAAACCTGGAACATTTGTAACCCTTACTATCAAAAGAAGAATGAAAGCACCTTTCAATGTGACAATCAAACGCGATACAATAAAAATTCCTTTCTTGAAAAGCGAAATGTACGACGACATCGGATATTTAAGGATCGGATCGTTTTACACAAACCTTGCGAATGAAACCAGGAAAGCTGTTGAAAATTTCAAAAAGAATAAAAACCTGAAAGGGGTTGTGATCGACATAAGGTACAATTCTGGCGGATTATTAACCGAAGCTGTCGGATTATCGAATTTGTTCCTGCCAGCAAAACGAGAAATCGTCTCGATCTTAGGAAGGGTTGGAAATGTAAATCACAAAAAATGCATCTTCACAGACCGCAAAGATATCCTTGGTGGATTGCCAATCGTTGTCTTGATCAACAGTGGAAGTGCATCTGCCTCTGAAATTTTTGCCGCAGCATTGAAAGAGAATGGAAGGGCGGTGATCGTCGGAGAAACCTCTTTCGGAAAGGGCTCTGTCCAGAATGTCATTCCTCTTCCAGGTGGAGAAACGGCAATAAAACTTACCGTTGCGAAATTTTATGTAAACAACAAATGCATACAATATAACGGTGTTGAGCCTGATGTTTTGGTGAAACCTATGATCCTTAAGGAAATTCCAGATTATTTCGAGATGAGAGAAAAGGATTTATCAAAGGAATACCAAACTGCACATAAAAATGATAAAGCAAAACAAAATGTGAATGCAAATGCGAAACCAGAGCAAACATCCGCAATCGTGGATAAACTTGATACGAAAGGACGTGATAAAGACGAGGATGATCCGATACTTTTGATCTATAAACCTTACACAATGCAGGAGAGAATGCAGAAGGATCTGCAACTTATCACTGCGTTCAATACATTGAAGGCTCTCTCCCGTGTTGAGGATTTGAGAAAAATAAGCTCTCATATCCCAGCAAAGCAATCATCAAAAAGTACAGTAAAAAGAGGTAAATAATGCAGAAGTATATAATTTGTGGAATTTTGCTTCTCTCTGGGTTTGTTTATTTTGCGATTCGTGATTATAATTCGACATACGTCGAGGTTTCCTCTAATCCAAATCAAAATATAGAATTGCAGGTAAAGATTGCGCAGAATAAGTTGAACTTGCAAAAAGATGCCGAATTTAAAAAGTATATAGATTCATACAAAACAGCAAACGCAAACAATTACGAAAATTCAGTTATCTCTGCCACAAAGCCTAATGTCGCGGTTGTTGTGTTACAAAAAGATATCTCTGCAACATTCACACGCAACATGGTGAATGCTCTCGATAGTTTTGTTACGATTGCCTTACAACCTCAGAATTTAAAGGCTGATATAGTTGATTTTATCCGCAATAAGAAGCATGAGATTTTGATTTCGATTCCTATGGAGCCTATCAATTTCCCTGATAATAATCCTGGTCCTTTGACGCTTTTGACCGGCCTTACGTTTGATGAAAATTCTAAAAATCTTGAAAAAATTTTGAATGTCACAAATCAAAGCATAGGGTTTATAAATGTTGACGGTGGAAGGTTTGCGGTTTCTAAGAATGATTTTCTCCCTGTTCTTGAAAAAATATCAGCTAAGAAATTATTTTTCGTAAATGCATCATCGTACGATAACTCTATCACAGATTCTATTTTGCAAGCATCATCCGCAATTTCAGAAAATTTTGTAACTTTGTTGCCATATGATTATTTGTCCGAGGAAAGATTAAAAGAATTATTCACGTCCGTTGATACGGCCATCAAATCAAACCAAAAGAAACTGCATCTTGTGGTTTTATACGCATCGGAGTTATCCGTAAAAAATTTAAAGAACTGGATTGAGGTTAACAAACAAAATTATAACTTCATCACACTTTCAAGCTATTTTTTGGAAAAAAAGAGGTTAGATTATGAAAACACAAAACTTGAAAAAACTGAGAAAAACCAACTTCTTCCTTCTGATACTGGCAACATTCGTTAGTATTTCTTGCTCTTCGAAAGAGACACAAGCGTTGAAGTTCAAAGAAGATTTTGACGAAAACAACATCAAAGCGAGTGATGTGAGAAATGCTAACCTTATAAATCAATCTGAGTTTTCACAAATGATCAAAGTGAAAGACTTTTTAGAGCAACAGGCGAAATTATGAATAAGATAAAACTTGGGATTTCTGGGATTTCTGGAAAGATGGGACAAAATGTATTTGAGATAGCATCAAAAGACGATGCATTTGAGATTGTCGCAGGATTTCATAATTCAGATGCGGATTTCCGTGGGGTTAAGTGTTATTCCGACGTGAAAGATTTCCTATCCAACATTGACGTATGCATTGATTTCTCATCCAAAGATAACTTGATAAAATTGTTACACGAAGCAATCCTTTTTAATAGCGTTGCCATCGTCTCTGGAACGACCGGTCTTTCCGAACAGGATCACACTGAATTGAAAAATTACGGGAAAGTTGCAAAAATTTTCTGGGCATCAAATTTCAGTATAGGTGTTTCTATTTTAAAAAATATTTTAGGAAAATTGTTACCAATCATAAACAACTATGATTTCGACATTGAACTTTTGGAAAAACATCATAAATTCAAGAAAGATGCTCCATCAGGAACCGCTGTATCCCTGTTGCAACAGATTGCAGCATTCAAAAACAAACCGTTGGAAGAGGTTGTACATTATAACTCCGTAGAAAACCCTGTGCGAGAAGATGGCAAGGTTGGTGTTGCATTCCAACGCGGTGGAGGAGTAATTGGCGAACATGAACTCTCGTTTTTCGGAACATTCGAGGAATTGTCAATTAAACACACAGCGTACGACAGGAAAGTTTTCGCGAATGGTGCAATCACAGCTGCAAAGTGGCTTTTACAACAAAATGATGGATATTTCTCCATGAAAGATATAATCTAAAAAAGCATTTTAATATCAAAATTAACTTTTTATTAATTTTATTATGTTAATATTTGATATTATGATATGTTATAAGCCAAAAAATATATTTATATTTGCCATTATTTGTATTAGTGTTTTTGCTCAAGAGCAAAGCAAAGACGATGCTCGGTTTGATATATATTCAAAAGAAGCCCGTAACGGACTTATCAACAAAGGAACAAAACCAGAATCTCTTTTAACACAAAAATCAGCAAAAAGGATCATCAAGACAGAAAATGCCAAATTTTCGGAAGAGATGGAAACAAGGTCTCTTGAGGAACGCACATCTGTTATTAATGCGATGCTTGGGAATACGAAGGAAACCAAAACCAAATACGTGTTTGGCTCGTTTGTAAACGACGGTGTATATCAACTTGCTTACTCTATCACCAACCCGTTGCAACTTTTGGCATTCAGTGCTATAAATACATTCATATCGATAAAATCGTATTTAGGATTTAACAAAAACGATATATTGTCATTAACATCAAAACAGTATAACGTTATTCCAGAATACCTTTCTGAGGATGAAAAAAAACTGATTTCAAGCGCTATTCAAGAAATTGATCTTAAGGTGTATTATGATGACTTGGCGAAAAATGAATCGTCAATCCAAGCACTTGGGATACAAAATGCCAAAACCGTTGCGGATGAAATTTTAGCGAAATATGATGGAAGAGAATCAATCGATGAAATGTTGAACAAGAATGAATTCCTTATTTCTGTCATTGAGAAAGGTAAATTTTCGGAAGAAAAAATCTTGAAAATAAAGTCTGGTATGGCAACATTTATAGGGGATTTATTACAAATAAAACTTCACGGAAGGTACGGCGCTGCATTTAATGAGTTCATGGGGGAATTCCATTCTTCAAATAATTTCATTGCGGCATATAACACCTTCTTTACGGAGGCATATGATAGGCATCATTTAGAAAAACGTGATTACACATTGATGATGAAATTTTTTCTTAACTCGATCTATAAAAAACGCATCGAAAATAGCGAGGAAAAATATCGCTATGAAATAAGTACATCAATCACAAGCTTGTATCAAGATGAGGATTACATAAAAAAACAATATGATGCAAATTTGGAAAAAATCATGAAAACAGTTAATGTTGCGGATGCTGAATCAAAAATCATATATTCTGCAGTACAGGATACAAATCGACCTGATACTTTGAATCACATTTTGAAAAAAGGTGTATTAATCGGTAGGTTGGCAAGATACAGTGTAATGATATGCTCTAGTATCTATATGGGATTAGCATCAGCAGCTGGCGCAGCGGTTCTTGCAGGAAATTATGTCTCAACAGCTGTAATTGCAAATTTACAAACTCAGAAAATAAATTTTGAAAAATTCATTGATAGGATTTACGGTGATACAAGAAAAACTGCGCCAGACTCTAAAACCTATACAGAGGAACATTGCAATACCACAACCACAAAAATCCAAAATATAATTCAAAAATTCCAAAACACAAGGGCTTTCCGTGATATTAAAAAATCTATTAGCGATATGCAAAACGCACAAACTCAACTTAAAAATTCAAGGACTATTATTGCGATAAAACCTTCTGTTATGAAAGATATTGCTGATGGATTGCCAGGTACCCTAACGCAACAGGAAAATATTAACGATATAATATCAAAATATAAAAAGTCCATTGCCATGAATCTTGGTGAGCTTTCTCATAACCTTGACACGCGCATGGAAAAAATAAAAAAACTATTCAATAAATATATAGACACGATATTGTATTTCGCAACTAGTATCGAGACGTTTAAACCAATCGACGAAAATGCAAAAATACAGTACATAAACGAGTATGTAGATAACAGTGCAAAAGTCTTT
Organism: uncultured Holosporaceae bacterium; assembly: GCA_949290705.1. GTDB lineage: Bacteria > Pseudomonadota > Alphaproteobacteria > UBA3830 > CASESI01 > CASESI01. The sequence continues at coordinate 135,672 of CASESI010000022.1, forward strand.
AAAACTGCGGTTTATAATAACTTTTACGAAACATTCAAGCATGAATATATTGCGACAACTACAAGCTTTGAGGAGTGTTTTTTTGATTTTTGGGATAACAACATTGAAGATTTCATAGAAACTATGTACTTCGAAAGATTTAACACTAATGTCAGTTATGCAGAAATAAAGCAACTAAGAAATAAGTATAAAGGTGCTAAACCGGAAGATCATGTTGGCGATACCGAATATTTGAAACTTCAAGATTTTGAAAAAAATGTGTTTATACTAAGGAACGAATGCATTGAATATGCGAAAACAGAAATGTTTGATGAAACGAAAACAGAAAGGCAGAATCGATTCATCAATATTATAACGTCAAGGAAGAAGTCAGATGAACAAAATGGAGAAAGCCTCTCTGAACAGCTTGGAAAAGATAAACTTCAAGAACTGCGCATACTAAACGACAGAATTTCTCACCCTGCTATGACTTGGTAGGTGCAATCGAAAGCAACACATCATTCCCAACTTTCTCAATTTTATTTTGCTGTGAATTTTTTTCGTGATGCAACCAACGCACGGTATCCAAGGAATTACAATAAGGACAAATCGCAATCCATTTATTCATTTTATGGTTACATGAAGTGCATGTCCAAGAAGGATCATCAAACACAATACTTTCATCAACAATTGATTCCTCGCGCATGATTCTGTCATCATATTTCCCAAGCTTTTCACGCAATTCATTTATATAAAACAGAATCTTGCTTGTCGGATACATTGCAAAAGCATCTTTGAAATATTTATAAGCAATATGATACATCCCCTTCGAGTAGAGCAACAACGCAAACTCCGCCGAACCTTCAAAAGACATACTTTTCAGAAATTTCTTCGCGACACTAATATCATCTTCTTGCTTGACAGATACAAAAAATTTAAACAATTCCGGAGAATGTGAGGCTTTCCAAGATTCCATAATGACTTTCCGTGCTTTCCGAAATTCCTCCAAAAACAATAATTTTCTTGCATAAGCAATCGCAATATCCGGAATATCCTTTACATTTTCAAATGCCAATTTTAAATTATCAAGTGTTGTGCTGTTTTCCAAATAATAAGAAATCCCAAGTAATCTGCGATCTTTCAGTTTTTTGATATTCTCGCGAGCATCATTAAATTCCTTGTTTATAAATTGAAATTTGATAATATTCTTCAAAATTGAACTTGGAATATGCTTAACATTCAAAGTTATCTGCTTCAGTGCATCGTACGCATCTTTATCATTTCCCTCAACCTCTGCGAGCTTGTATAAACTGTATCCACCAAGAATTGATTTTTCAGAATACGCCGCTTGATAGAATTTTGCCTTTGCTTCGTGCGTATTATTCGAGTAAAGCTTATTACAGCCACGGATCCAATTCACAATTACCGAATCCTCTCCAACAATTTTTTCTGTTTTATCCAGGTATTTATCCGCTTCCTTATAATCCTCAGCAATCATTGATTCAACCGCACCTTGCAAATTATCGAGAGTTCCATTCAAATTTTTGATATTCTTTCTTTTCAAAAAAACACCACGCACTGAGTAAATAACTTCGAAAATTACGTACACAAAAAATACAGAGGAATAAAACCAAAATTCGCCTATCATAAACGTTGGATCATACGACAAACAGAGCGTCAGCGGGTATTTTATGTACAGAACACAAACAACAACGAAAGCAATTATCAACCTTGGAATCATACAAAAATTATAAGACAAATAAAAATAAAAGAAAATAAAAAATACACTTTAATTTACGAGCATAGGCATAACCATAAAGATCATGGTGTCATCGTCTTTTGCTTTCAAAATTGTCGCAGAAAGAGAATCCTTGAAAAATACAACCAACTCTTCAGAATCAACATTAGTCAAGATATCCATAATATACCTAGGGTTGAAGCCCAATGTTTCCTCATCCCCTGCATAATCAACCAATATCTTTTCCTCTGCATTACCTTTTGCAGTATTTGCGACATTGATCTCGATTTCACCAGTTTTTATCACCATTCTAACAACGGGAGATTTCTCATCAACAATTATCGACACACGAGAAAGAGCATCCATCAAAGATTTTTTAGCAATCGTAAAATTATGCATGTTCAATTCCTTCGGAATAATATGCTGATACTCTGGGAAATTGCCATCAACCAACCTTGAAATGAAAATCATGGAACCAAAATTAAAAGAGACATATACATCATTAAAAAATACATCCACGTCTCCCTCGACGGAATCCAACATTTTCCTGCATTCATTCACAGTCTTCCTCGATAAAATAAAATGCAAATTTTCCGATACAGACTCACAATCTTCTGTAACCAAAGAAAGCCTATGAACATCTGTTGCAACAGCCGAAATCTTGCTACTTTCCGAATGTAACAAAACACCATTTAAATTGTATCTAGACTCATCCTGTGACATTGCGAAATAAGTCATATTTAGTAATTTTTTTAAGACATCCGACTTAATAGAAAATTTACGACTTTCTTTCAAATATGCAATTTCCGGAAATTCCTCTGGACTTAATGTATTCAAGGTAAACTTCACCTCTTTAGATGTAACAACGATGTAATTCTCAAGCGATTCAAAGGTTATAATACCGTCGCTAATTTTCCTTAATATGTCGTAACAAGTTTGAGCAACAATCAACACAGATCCACCAACCTTCACATCAGCATCCATTTTTATAATAATCGAGTTATCAAGATCCGTGGACTTAATCACCAAAGTCTCATCATTAGCCTCCAACAAAACATACGACAGTACGGAAATAGATGACTTTTTCTCTATAATTGAATAAGCATAAGATATTGCCTTCAGAAGTGACTGTTTTTCTACATTGAATAACATAAAATCCTCGAAATAATTCTAATCATACTTGAATAGTATATTTCATATTTTTTTAGTTGCAAAGTTTTTTAAATATTCTTTTAGCGTATTCAAACTCAACATCAATTAATTTTATATGCTCGTCATCAGGCTTTGGATAAAAATTAGGGTCGTCCCCTTCTTTGAAAGCCTCTAATACAGCATCCTTATCGGAAATATTTGAAAACTGACCAGTCATCGGATTAATAAACTTAAAGACTACGTTCGATGGCACTTTGAATGGTCTTGATTTCCTATTTTTATAAAATTCTCTTATAAATTCTTTGAAAACAGGTAACGCCACTGTCGCGCCATAAGCCCATTTTGCAACACTTCTTGGTGTATCATACCCAATAAAAATACCTATAATAATGTCAGGAGTATAACCTATAAACCATAAATTATCGCTTTCATTGCTGGTTCCTGTTTTTCCAGCCATGGCAACATTGAGTTCTTTTGAATGTTTTCTGACAACACCTTCCATCAATGAAATCATTTGGAAAATCCGTGCTTTATCAAAAATATTGCGTCTTTTATCGACTATGTTAGGAGGAACAGTTGCATCTGACCATTTTGTTAAAAATCCAGAACATAAACTATAACTAGATTTATAAATACATTTTCCTTCTTTGTTTTGCACAGATTCTATTAAAACAGGGGATATTTTCATTCCGCTGTTCGCAATCATCGCATAGGATGTTACAACTTGTAAAAGTGAACTTTCACATGCTCCAAGCAAAAATGATAGATTATCAGGGATTTCATCAACCACATTAAAAAGGCGAAGCGTACCTTTTATGTCTTCAACCCCAGCATACATTGCAACATCAATTGTAGCCGTATTAACCGACCTCTCAATCGCCTTTCGAAGAGTTAGAGTTGGAGGGATATCTCTTGCAGCATTTCGAGGTGACCAAAGTGTGCCATTACCAAGATCTATCGTCTTATATTCTGCATTTACAAGTGTCGCTGGAGTCAATCCTTTGTTTAATGCCGTCAAGTATATGAAAGGTTTTATCAACGATCCTATTTGACGTTTTGATTGCACAGCCCTATTAAATTCACTATTCTTGAAATTTATTCCACCTTGCATAGCAATCACATGACCATTGTTGTGGTCCATAGCAATAATAGCACCTTGTAATTGTGGAATTTGTTGCAACGCATAATTATCCTTTGTCAAATGACTTACCAGGATACAATCACCTATTTTCAAATTCTGTTTAGCATTCTCCGCTTTAAAGGCCCACTCATAATTTCGGTTTAATATACGTCCATTTTTATATTCAACATTTTCATCTTCAAGATCATCATTCACGCGTATAACAACCTCGATAGCATCCTCTTTGATAGATTTCACTTCAGCAATTTTAAAATTATATTCCTGCAAATCAAATTTATTGATTTTATCCAGAGAAACAGGTCCTCTAAACCCTAACCGTTTATCGACATTCAATATTCCATCTTGCAGACATTTTTTGGCCAGCTTTTGTATCTTGGTATTCAATGTCGTCCTGACAATCAAACCAGCATCATAAAGCCCATCAAATCCATACTGTTTGATTATTTGTCTACGCACTTCTTCTACGAAAGAATCTTCCAAAGTAGTTGAAGACTTTGTTTTAGAAATATAGGTTATTAGTGGAGCTGAAACAGCTTTTTTATACTCTGCCTGAGAAATCATTTTTGCATTCAACTCTTGTAACAAGACCCAATTTCTGCGTTGAACAGCTTTATCATAATATTTTATCGGATGATAATTATTAGCACCTTTCACAAGAGCCGCAAGATATGCTATTTCACTCAAATCCAAGTCCTCTACTGATTTATTAAAATACTTCCTTGCGGCAGTTACTATACCATAACATCCTTGACCAAAATAAAATTGATTCAAATAAATTTCTAAAATACGGTTTTTCGATAGTGTTAACTCTATCCTGTACGCTAATATTGCTTCTTTAATTTTTCTGATCAAAGATCTTTGGCTTCCCAAAAAAAAGTTCTTTGCAACTTGTTGAGTAATTGTCGAGCCCCCAACTAACCTTTTATTTCCATTAATATTTTTTAAATTTGTAACAATTGACCTTAAAAGTCCATAAAAATCTACACCATGATGTTTATAAAAGTTTTTATCCTCTGCCGCCAAAAAAGCGTTTATAACCTTTTTAGGAATAAATTCGAACGGAATAAACGCCCTATTTTCTCTGTAATACTCAGCAATTTGATATCCATCTGAAGATAAAATTTTTGTTTTTATTTTAGGAAAATAATTTTTTAATGTATCGTGTTCTGGTAAATCTTTTGAAAAATGAAAAATAAAAACCAACCCAGCCGTTCCAAGAGCAACTATGCTTGTGAGGCCTATAGATAAACAAACAAAAAATTTTTTCAAACTACCGTATAAATAGCTTGGAATTTTGCTCATACTTGAACAACATTTTGTAAAAAAATTTTTAATATAACCAATAAATTTCTTCATAATGCCAGATCATGATACGGTATATTATCCGTTGCCCAGCTATAATGCAAATCTTTAATTTTGATATCTACAGCATTAACAGTTAGATTTACAACCTTATCACCAGAAAATATCAAACTTATTTTTTTGGAGTAATCAGTAATAATTGATAATAAATTCAAAAAGCGAAGATCATTATCTTTCATAAAATCTTTATCAAAAGTTACTTTCTCGACATGATTAAAAAGCAACCCCGAATGTATACGCCTATATTTATGCTCGTGATAATTTTCCCATTTAAACCTGTTTAACAACATTAAAAATTTACCTTCCTCAAAATCAAAAGATTCTTTATCAACAATAGAATCTTGCGTCAACGCAGATAAATAATGAATATCTTCAAACTTATCAATTTTCAACTTTAATGTCATAAATACCCCTACACATTTATTCTATACAACAGAGGTTAATTTTAAGTATAACAAGAAAAATTTTCGAAGTGGTACCCGTGGAGGGACTTGAACCCCCACGACCGTAAGATCAACAGATTTTAAGTCTGCAGCGTCTACCATTCCGCCACACGGGCACTTTGAACATGTTATAACAACATAATTGTTTAATCAAGAAAAAAATGGACTAATTTTCAGGATCAAAAATTTTGGATACTATCTCATCCCGTTTGAACTCTATCAATTTATCAACATTATCAAAACGCTCACGATCATGCGTAATAATTATTATAGTTTTTTTATGATAAAAGCGTTTGATAGAATTATTTATAAAAGTAATATTTGCTCCATCCAAGGCACTTGTAGGTTCATCAAAAACCAGTATAGGAGCATCCTTTAAAAATGCCCTAGCAATTGTAATTCTTTGCTTTTGCCCTCCAGAAAAGTTTACTCCTCCTTCGCCAACCATTGTTTCATATCCATTTGGTAAAGTTGTAATAAAATCATCAATATTTGCGGCAGCTGCAGCTTCGAAAACAGACTCATCATCGGCATTACGAATACCGTATTTAATGTTATTCTTAATTGTATCATTAAATAATTCCACATCTTGCGACACGACACTTATATTCGCGTGCAAATCTTTAATTTTCATATCAGCGATATTAATGCCATCTATTTTTATTTCACCGGAGTTAGGCTCATAAAATCTCAGTAACAAATTAATCAACGTAGATTTTCCTATTCCACTTTCCCCCATAATCACAGTTGTTTTATTCTCTGGAATAGATAGATTAATATTTTTTAGAATCGTTGCATCTGCCTCATCATATTTAAAAGAAACATTATCAAACTCTATATTTCCACTTAAAGAAGAAATTACAACTGGATTCTCTTTGTTTGTGATTTTAGATTTTACATCTATTAGTTCAAATATTCTTGCCGTCGATACATTCCCTACTTGCAACTGAGAAGTAAGTTGTGCCAAATTTTTTGCTGGTTTATATGTCAGTAAGGACGCTGTTAAAAATTGGAACAACTCTCCAACTGTCATATAGTTTTTGATAATAGCCATCCCACCAACCGTTAAACATGTAAAGACAGCTATACCGCTTAATAATTCCATCAAAGGATGCACAATTGTGATAGTTTGTACTGATTTATAATTAAGTTTATATATTGAATTTAATATATCCTGAGCTTTCTCAATCTGTAATTTCTCCATAGACGAAGCTTTGATCAGTCTTATACATGAAAATGTCTCTGTTAAAAATGATGTCCATCTTCCCGATGCAGATTGTACATGTCTCGATAATTCTTTTATTTTTTTTGTAATCTTAACGAGGGCAATTCCTGCCAATGGAAAAACTATTAAACAAGTTAACGATAAAAAGAAATTCTGAATAAAAACGTACATCACCAAAGTGACCACCGTGAAAAAATTCCGACCTAGATTTATCATCACTTCATTCAGAGCAAATTGCACATTTTTCAAATCATTCGTAAGTCTTGAAATCACATCTCCGGAAGTTGTAGAATTGAAAAATCTCAAATCTTGATACACTAAATTTTTATAAACGTCAAATTGTAAGTCTTTCAAAACTTTGAGACTTAATTTATCAAGTAAAAAATTTTCACCATAATTAACCAGCCCTTTGAACACGAAAACCAACAAAAAACAGCCAGAGATCGAAAGTAAAACAGATATCGATGCATCAACTTTAAATACATCATCAATAATAGGTTTTACAAATTTAACAATAAACAAATTACAAACAGCAGATAAAATCATACATACAAATGCGCTGATTGCAATCCAGATGTATTTTTTTATATAAGAATTATAAAGCCTTACAATGACATTAGCATTTACTTGCATTCCCAAATCCCAAAATATCTGCAAAGTATACCACAACGTACCTAAAAAGTAATTTAAAAAACCAGAATATAAAAATTGTATTTAATCCAAAATTGTAATAGGATCTAGTAAATTAAGGATTTGAACATGTCTGAAAATGTAAAATTTAAACTATTAAAAGTCTTTCAAAAAGAATTAACTTACAAAAGTTCTGATAATATACAGAGTACTGAAAATTTAAGTGCAGGAATAAACCTCGAACTTGACGCTATGAACCTTGAAAAAAATGTTTTCCTATCTTCGTTAAGAATAAAATTCTCGGCAACTGCGGATACCAAACCTATGTTTGAAATATTCGTTAACATGTGTGGAATTTTTGCTTGTACAGATCAAGAAAAGACTCTTTCAGAAGAAGAAATAAAGAACGCTGTTCAGATCACATTCCCAACCGCCATTTTCCCGTATGCTCGACAAATCATTAGCCAAACGGCATATAACGGTGGATTCTCTAACGTAGTAATGGATACAATTGATTTCGAAGAACTCCGTTTAAATCAACAAAAAAATGAAACTGTGAATTAAATTTTTTTATCAAAAGATATTATAAAATTTACATTATCGAATTTTTCTTTTTTATCATCGTCCTCTTTAGAACAAGCTTCTCGACCAGCGACTTTTATGTCGACATGCATGTAATTTAGCATATTTTTGACGGAACTAAGCCCTGTACCAAACCCATTAACCCTTGTAGTTGTATACGCCTCAAATATACTTCTTTCATCATTTTTATCAATTTCATTTCCGTTATTAGAAATGATAATCCTATTAAAATTTTTATTTGAAACATCGGTAGAAAATGTCACCTTATTCTCACTATTAGAAGATGAGAAAAACAGAGCGTTTTTCAAAATATTTTGAATCACATGATAAAATAATTTACGATTAATCAGCAAATTAAACGAATCTTTAATTGAAACACTAATCTTTTTTAGCTGATGATCGCTCAGAGGAAACTCATTAATCGCACCGTTTATTGCATTAATAACATCAACCACCTCTAACGGAAACATTTCATCCCACATTTCATCCTTTTGCATAAAATTCATATAAAGCATATTATTATAAAAATAAATACTCTTAATAGGTAATAAAGTGTCCGATATGTCCGATTCATCGATATTGTATTTTTTGGATAACTCCATTAATTTAGCCTGAATAGCTATTAAATCAGTTTGTGTTTCATGCGATATCACGCTTATACTTTTCATGATGATTTCATTTTTAATGTTATCATCAACAGAGTCAAATAACTTTTTCATAATTTCACTCCTGAAACTTACCTTATTATATCATACTATAAAAAAGTTACTGAAGTGATAATTTTAAATAAAAACATTATCTTCCAAAATATCTGTTCTTAAATCATTAAATTCCTGGTTCAAAGAAAACATTTCAAAAGCAGACCACGCAATCATTACTGCATTATCCGTACACATTTTGATATCAGGAACATAAAAGTTGAAGCCTGCATTTTCTACAACTTTTTTCACACTATCAGCAATATATCGATTTGCTGCAACACCACCTGAAAAAACAACTGACTTTATGTTTGGATATTTTTGCTTCACGATTGTGATAGCATTTTTAATTTTTTTCTGAAACACATTCGAAACTGTTTTTTGAAAACTTGCAGCAATATCATTTCTGAGTGTTTCATTTATCTCGGCATATTTATTACAAACATTCAACACAGCAGTCTTTAATCCAGAAAATGAAAAATTACATCCTCGATCATTAAGAGGGATAGGGAAATTAAATCTTGTAGAATCTCCGTTTCTAGCGCATTTTTCAATATTTGGACCACCAGGGTATGAAAGACCTATCGTCCTTGCAACCTTATCGAAACACTCACCTGCCGAATCATCAATTGTTGCGCCGAATTTCTCAAATTCAAATGGTGTTTCAAGCACCCCTATCAAAGAATGTCCCCCTGATGCCAATACCAATAAATATGGCAATTCTAATTCGTCGTACAAAAATCTTGGCATCATAGCATGACCTATTAAGTGATTTACCGGAATGAATGGTTTACCGAGAAATGCCGCCAAAGCTTTCCCAAAACTTGCACCAACAACCAAACTTCCGATCAGACCAGGACCACACGTAGCGGCAACAGCATCTATTTCTGACAAATCAATCTGTGCTTCATCTAACGCAATTTTAAAAGCTGGAGAAACGGCATCTAAATGCAACCTAGAGGCAATTTCAGGGAAAACCCCCCCAAACTTCTTATGTTCTTCTACTTGAGAAAAAACAACATTTGATAATAACTTTTTATTACTAAATTTTCCATTAGTGACTATATCCGCAGATATTATGGCAAATGCTGTTTCATCACAACTTGATTCAATTCCCAGTATTTTCATATAAATTTACAACTCTCAACAATCTCTGATACAACTGACCTATTCTTTGTTGCACTTTACCATTCGAATTATTTTCAGAAAAATGCTCTATTTTAGGAAACTTGGACTTTACATTATTAATTTTGTCTTCCAAATATTTAATTAATTCCAATGATAAATACATTTTTAACAAGTCTTCGGTTGAATTATTTAATGGATTCTCTCTCATTATTAGCAATAATAAAAATAATTCTTCAGCATTCTTGTCAAGTATTAACTCATTCATTTTTTCCTCTCCATAAAAACGTTAACGTCAAAATAATCGAATAACAAATAATGGAAATACAATTACCAATAATCAACGACCAAGAACCCTTCAAAATACCATAGACTATCCAAATCGCAAAACCTGCACAAAACATAAGACTCATCGCAATGGATAAATCTTTAACACCTTTCGTTTTTATCATCTTTACAATTTGAGGAATTGTTGCGAGTGTAGTAAAAGTACAAGCTATAAATCCTAATATTTCAATCTTATCCATCATTATCTTCAAACATAAGTATATATAGATTATAACTTATTTTTTTCAAGCTATTTTAGTATTTTTTAACTTTTAACGTATACAATATCTTATAAGTTTTGGGTATTAAAATGAAAAAAAAAATATTTTCCTCGAAAGGTGCTACCGCTGTTGAGTATGCATTGATCGCGGCATTAATTGCAATTGTATCCATGGGACCACTAAAAACCCTAGGTGTTGAAATCAAAGAAAAATGGAATTCCGTGGTCAATGTGTTACGTAATGTTGATGCAAATGACACTACTGGATCTTATTCTACGAACAATACTAACTCTTAACAAAGATGCGTTAAGTATGCTAATATGCTTTCATTAAAATATGAAAGTAATATCTATTTCAAATCAAAAAGGTGGAGTTGGAAAAACAACTACCGCTGTGAATCTTGCTACTGCACTTGCTGCTGTTGATAAAAAAGTAGTTTTGATAGACCTTGATCCACAAGGAAATTGCACTACAAGTTTCTCAATTGATAAACATACAAAACTTGAGAATAGTTATGGACTCATGTTAGGCCTCACAGAAGTGCAGAATACTATAAAAAAAACAATTATACCGAACTTATCCATTATACCGTCAACTGTAAATCTATCGGCTGTAGAAATTGAATTATTTCAAAAACCAAGACGAGAGTTTCAATTACGAGATGCTATATCAACACTTAACGACATTTATGATTATGTTTTCATAGATTGTCCACCTGGGTTTGGAATCACAACTTTAAATGCATTAACAGCATCTGATAAAATCCTGATTCCGATGCAATGTGAGTTTTTTGCGCTTGAAGGATTAGCACAACTGTTATTAACAGTAAAAAAAGTACAAAGAACATTTAATAAAAACTTATCCATAATTGGAATTCTGCTAACCATGTTCGATAGGAGGAATATACTTTCAAAAATGGTGGAAAATGATTTAAGAGAACACTTTAACGACCTTGTCTTTGACACAAAAATACCACGCAATGTCAAAATTTCTGAAGCACCTTCCCATGGAAAACCAGTGATAATTTATGATTGTAAATGTCAGGGGGCAAAGTCTTATATTGACCTGGCAAAAGAATTTTTAAATAGAATATGACAAAATATTAACCTTTTGTTAACTTGTAGGACTTATACACACTATTCTATTAAAATACATTAAAATTTTTCTTGCATTTGTTATTTTTTTGTTATATTTATATAGCATCAGTTGTTTTTACTTTGGAAAAATGCGTAAGTTATATTTTTTGTCAGTGTTGTTTGCCTTTAGCTGTTTTGCGACAAATAGTACTTGTGTGGGCAGTGAGAGTAGTCCATCAAAAAGATATGCTCGGCTAGTGTCTAAGGTGGGTGATTACTCGCTGGTTGACATTCGACCGGAGGTTGGCGTTTCAGGGACAGGTAGAAAATATCATTTGGTGGCGTGCTTTTGTGGATTAAGCGATTTTGGTAGATTCGTCGAAGACGAGGGGACTATACGTTCTAGCGATACTACATTACTAGAGTTCGTTTTTGATAACAACCTTTATTGTGCCCGATGTATTAATAGTTGTAAGATTGTTCCTAGTTTGATGATTTTCAAGAAGGATGAATGCAAAGTTTTTTTCAATCAAAATGATGGAGGTGATTTGTTAGAGACATTAAAAGGGCAATTCAATGACACATACAAAACCCTTGTGAAAATACAAAATTTATTTCACATAGAAAATGGGGAATTGGTGTTTAGAGTCCCATCTACCCATTCACTTAAATCGTTTTTTTCCGAAGTAAGTGTGTTGAATGCATTTTATAGGTTGGGTATGTGTGACAATAACAATAAAATTTGCGGAACTGTCGGAATTGCTCCTCACACAATCGCGAAATCGGAAGTTGATATCGATGGAATATATGTTCCATCATTTGATTTTTTCCCAATTAATACTGTAGCGATTGACTATTATGTGTTTCCAGAATATAGGAAGAATGGTGCGGCATCGTCTATATTGGAGGAAACATTGGAAATTATGTTTGGAAACCGATCTGGTGATACGCGTGTAAACGCTGTGCTGTTGAATATTGATCCGTCAGTTATTGCCTCTTTAAAAATAGCATATAAACACGGATTTCAAACGTTGAAAGAATTGTTTCCTGAATCCTCGGCCGCAGCTAGGGATGGGATTAATTATCTTTTGAAGAGAGATTTTTATTTTGAACACAAAGATGAAATTCTTGCAGGCAATTATAGGATAAGCAAAGGTATTGAAGAGCGTATCAATAGAGCTGAGGAAAAGATATCCAATGACGCAGAAAAGATGTTAAATGCAGGCGTTCGTAAGAGTTTGAAACGCACCCGGAGGGCTGCGTCTAATGGAAATAAACCGTCAGCAAATGCATCACAAAAATCGAAGAGGAATGCTACTAGACGTTAAACCTGAATAGCATTATATCGTTTTCTTTGACGATGTAATCTTTTCCCTCTTTTCTCATAAGGCCTTTTTCTTTCGCGTGTTGTTCTCCGTTGCTGTTGATGAAGTCTTCGTAACTGATAACTTCTGCACAAATAAACCCTTTTTGCATGTCCGTATGGATTTTACCAGCGGCAGTGGGAGCTTTATCTCCATTATGAATTGTCCAAGCTCTTGATTCCTTTGGGCCAGCAGTAAAATAAGAAATTAAGTTCAATAATTTATAGGCGGCTTTTGCTAACCTATTTATCCCAGATTCTTTCAACCCATAACTTTCCAAATACTCCTTCTCTTCCTCCTTAGGAAGCGCTGATAACTCTGACTCTATTTCAGCACAAATCATCAAAATCTTGGCATTTTGTTTATATGCCTTCACAGCATCCACGTATTTGTTGCCGCCTTTTATTAATGCCTGATCATCAACATTACATAAATACATTACAGGTTTGGCCGTAATTAAGTGCAATTCAGGTAGGTATTCCACCATACTTTCTGGAATTTTTATTTGATTAACCCACACTCCATCATTCATCTTTGGCAATAAAAACTCTATTAATTTATTACGATCTTGGAACTCTCTTGCATGTTTTTTATTTAAAAGTTCTTGCATGCGTTCAACATCTGATAAAAGCAATTCTGTTTCTATTATTTGAATATCTCTCACCGGATCGACAGTTCCCTCAACATGAGTAACATCATCATTATCAAAACATCTAACAACATGAATAATCGCATCTGTTTCTCTTATATTAGCTAAAAATTTATTCCCGAGTCCTTCTCCACGACTTGCCCCTTTCACAAGACCAGCAATGTCAACTATTCTTACCTGAGAATATACAGTTTTCAAAGATTTGGAAATTGAAGCAACTTTATTAAGTTTTTCGTCAACAACATTAACAATTCCGACGTTAGGATCAACAGTGCAAAATGGATAATTGGCAGCCTCTGCAGCCATTGTTTTTGTTAAACAATTAAACAATGTTGACTTTCCAACATTTGGTAAACCAACAATTACACAATCCAAACTCATTTTAATTCCTTACAAATTGCCAGTATTATAAACCAAAGCTACGTCTCTTGCCATTAATTGTTAAATCTTACTTCTTCAAGGCGTAAACTATTTACCCAAAATATATATACTTTCACATTTTTGGCCGTCATTTTTTTAATAGCATAATAATAGAATTTCATCTGACTTTTTATATCATTTGTAATAACTTCATTCTTATAAAGTTTAAAATCTATTATTTGTAAATTATCTTCATTATCAATAAGCAAATCTATTCTTCCTTCTTTATTATCATAATTCTGTTCTATGATAAAAGGCACCTCCGAATAAGCATTATTACAAAAAAACCAATTAAAATTTTCATATATAGCATTAATTTTATTTTTTAAAAAACTTTTCGCTGGTTCTTCAACAACATAACAATTATCAATAAAATTACACGTGTACAATATAGATTTGGAATCGTTTAAAATTTTTACAGCATCATGGAAAACCTGTCCATATGCTCCTTCTTCCGAATAATGTTTTTCTTCAACATTTTTATTAATTATCACTAAATTGAAATTATTAGAATCACAAAAATCATATTTCAAATTATTGTGAAATTTTTCATCAAAAGGCTTATCTACTGTAACAATATTAAAATGTTGCCCTAAATGCATAACATCTTTTATTCCGGTTTCTTCATCACAAAAATCCATAACAGATTTCGCGATGCCATACCATGTTTTAATTTTTCTATTCCTATTTTCCATCCCTGTAATTATCAATGCATCCTTCGCACGAGTCATTGCGACATACATCAATCTGTAATACTCACCGAGTTGTTTGTATCTATTTTTTTCTAATAATTCGGTAGCTATATTACCTTTTCCATTAACGGTATATATAAATAAACCATCATCAAAAAAACATTTATCTGTCTTTATTGTACAAACATTCGCATCAGCCAAAATAACAAAAGGAGCTTCCAATCCCTTTGATGCATGAACGGTCATTAATTTCACTTCGTTATCAGAACTTGAGTCTGTTTTAAATTCATCTGTTCTATTTAACACCCAAATACAAAATTTAGTAAAATTAGATTCATTAAAAGACTCATACTCTAAAATTAGGTCAAAAAAATTTTCAATAATATTCCGTGCAACATCACCAAATCTTGCACAAAAAACTTCTGTATATCCTTCACACTCAAGTAAAGTTGTAAAAAATTCGTATATCGTAGTATTATTTGCAAGTTGCAACCATTGCGATAATTTTAAATATAAAGCTGGATTTAACTCTTGCATAACATCGTATAAAAACTTATCATTCCTTTTTGTACTTAACTCAAATAATTCATCTTCAGAAATTGCAAAAAATGGCCCCTTTAATAAAATAGCAGTATTCATATCGTCATCTTTACAAGCTATGAATTTTGCCAAAGTTATTAAATCTGACACTATGACAGACTCTGAAATCTTAACTTTATCAATATCTGAAACTTTTATATTTTCACGACGTAAATCATTTGCAAGTTGTATCATTAAATCAGAACGTTTTTGAAATAATACAAAAAAATCTCCTGCTTCGGCTTTCCGATTTTTTGACGGAATATATTCTTGTAGCTTTGATTTTATAATATTTGTAATTATTTTAGAATGTCTTAAGATTTGATCATTATCAAGAATTTCGTCACTTGCATTATCGTTCTCATCTCTTTTCGTTATCGGGTAAAGTTCAACATAACCACCCAAATTATTAAAAGCATTATGCTGAATTTTTGCATAATTTCCAGCAAAAATAAATCTATTCACATCCTCAACATTACAAGCATCATCTATAACCTGCAATACAGCTGAATTAGTCCGATAAGATGTATTTGAAAGCTCTTCTTGCCATTTCCCACCTACAGCTCTAACTTTTGATTTAAAATATTCCTTTGTATTTGTAAAATCACAAACATCAACTCCTTGAAAACTGTATATAGATTGTTTTTGATCTCCAACAACAAATACACTTCTACCATCATTTTTAGTATCAATATAAAAAAATTCCTCTGTAATTAACTTAATAATCTCCCACTGGTATGGATTAGTATCCTGTGTCTCATCAACCAATACATGTTTTAGGTCAGTATCTATTTTATATAAAATTTCTTTATGAGTTTCATTTTTCAAAATTTCAATTGCATATTGTATAATGTCATCATAATCCATCTCATTATTATTCTGTTTCAAGTCTTGATATATATCTATAATATTCTTTAAAAAAATATATAAACTGTAACTTACGACAGCATTTTCATAATTAAAATATCGCTCTAAAGCTTGACCTACATAGTCTTGTAATTTCAATGATAGTTCTTTTATTTCCTGATCTTTAGTGGAAACAATCATCTTCCTTTTTCGATAATCTTTTGTAAAAAAAATATCTATAAACTCTTGAGTCACTTTGTAGTCTGTCGCTAAAAAATTATTTATTATTTTTAATTGTTTACCAAACTTTTCATCATATCCCAAATAAGTACAAAATTTCCTAAAATCAATCTCATGAGTCTTAATAACTGACTTGAGAAAATTATCTTTATCTATAAAACGAGTACTTTCAAATTTAATTCCGAATCTTTTTTCATATTCTTGTAACATTTGAATACTATCTTTTTTGAAAAAATTTTTATGCAATAAAACATGGTTAATCATTTCAAATAATTGATCTTCTGAAAAATATTTAGATAAAATATTCAATGTATTATCTAAAGCACTTTTTGTCCCATATTCTTTTTTTATCAGCGATTGTAAACTTATTTTAATCAAAGATTCTTTTTCTGAATCATTTATCACTTTAAAATTTTTATCTAATAAATATTTATATGAATACCTTTCTATAATTGTATTTGCAAAACTATGTAATGTTTTTATATTAACTGGATTTTTAATTAAAACATCTTTTAACTTCTTAGCAATTTCAAATGCACTTGTAATATTTTCTATATTTAACTGAGATACGTATTCATTAAATTCATGTATCGTCAAAGTTGCAAAAGATTGAGCCATGAAAAATAAACGACTCTCCATTTCTGAAGCGGCAGCTTTCGTAAATGTTACACATAAAATTTCGGAGGGGAGAACACCACTTAATAACAAAAATATTATCCTATCTATAATCCTTTTGGTCTTCCCGCTGCCAGCTGATGCATTGATCCATATTACGTCGCTCATGTTTTAATTTTACTTTAATAATTTAATAAAATAAATTTTTAAGATCATTTTTACCTAAAATTAACATTTTTATGACATACTTTAAGGTAATAAATAAAGGGAATCATTATGGATAAGAAAACATTTAAATTAAGTCTCTGCTGTTTATTTGGAGCCATGTATACTTTACATTCATCTCAAACAGATAATTCACAATCATTAGACAACGATGCATCTCTTGCCAATGCTAAAGCTCAACAAGTTAAAATGGATCCTGCAACAAAGCAGCTAGTTTTAAGATACGGATTATCTCATGTTTCAGATTCCCATCCTACACAAAAAGAATTGGATCAATTAAAGTCCGCTGGAGTAAGTAGTGACGTAATAAAATTGATCACTGACACAAAAGAAGGATATCTATATGAACATTTAAAGGTAACAAATAGCATTAACTCTTTAACAGAAATAGCATCTCTAAGTGAACATGATTTAACTCATTATAACGGCGGCCCATTAACAACAAAAGAAGGCCTTCGTGATTCTGTCAGAGAGGCTTACGAAAAAGTTGTTGAACAAGTTAATCAATCCAAAACATCCAAAGATTTTAAAATGTTAATACAATGTACAGGTGGTACAACTGACGGCAAAGCTTTGGCAAATGATGGTTCCAATTCTCATAAAGCTGCTCTTGAAAGAGCATTAGAATCTGTTTCTGTAACAATAGGTGGAAAAATATACACTGGAATAAAAGACCTGGAACAAATAGAAAAACAACTTCAAGAAACAACAAAATTTACCGATAAAACTTATTTGGCAACAGTTGAAGATGCGTTAAGTCAAGCATTAGCAGCCAAAACAAAGGAATACAGTAAAAGTAATAATAGCCAAGGTAATTTCTTAGGATCTGCAGCTAATGATGTATATTTTAATTACAATGAATTTAAACAATATCAGGAAGAACTCGAAAATGATTCTTTTACAAAAACAGTAAAACAAATGGAAAGAGACAACGAAGAAGAATTGAAAAACTATGGAGCTCTTACTGAAAAACAAATGCGTGAAACAATATTACATGAAGCTTCTACAGCGAAAGAAGAACATGATCTTCATAATACTATTGAATTAACAAATGCTTATGAAGAAGCGATGAAACATCTATCATCTGTTGACATTGAAACTCACGTAAATAATTATACTGGCGAAAAACAACTCGCCGGAGATGCCAAAAATGAATTAAGAAATGCATTAAAAACTTTTTATGAAAATATCCCATTAACACATGAAGGAATTGAAACAGCACTTAGAGTAACAGGTGGAAGTCAAGACGGAACCAGTGACACATCTCACAAAACAAAATTAACAAACCAACTCGAAAATCACCTTGCTCAATTAAAAGAGATTAGTCAAGCCTTAGCCGAAACAACGAATCAAGGAACAATAACTGCATTACTGAAACAGCAAGAAACACTAGCAATAGAAGCGAAAAAAATTCTTACTGATTATGCAGAAAAGCATGCATCAGGATCACTACTTAATAAAGCTTCGAACGATGCTTACCTTGACGTCAATGCAATGCAGCAATATATAGAGGAAAGAGAGGAAAAATTCCCTGAGCACTTTGGAGAAAAATTGATAGAGAGCTATACCTTACATGAAACGACTACATCTGCCCACACAGCAGCTATAAGTAATGCAAAAAAATCAAATACAAACGATAATTAATCCATGTATTTGATATAAGCATTCACTTGTACTTCTTGAAATTGTTTTTTTGCAATCGATTCCAACTTTTTATTTTGTATCATTCTTTTCACTTCTTCAAACGAAGGAATGCTATTATTGATAAGTTCTTTACCCTTTGTATAAAAAACAGAAAAACCATTCGGAGTTGGAACAGGAGCACTTATCGTACCAGGAGTCAAACCTGCCATAAACCCTTGCACTTCTGGCCGCATCTCTTCTACAATAAACTCTTCATCATTGTAAATTTTAGCCCTTTTATCAAGACTTGCTGTCAGCAAAAAGTTATCAACATTTTTCGAATTACGCAATACTTCTTCAGCAACAGATTCCATTTTTTCACGAGGAACAGTAAACTCTATACGTTGTGCTGTAATCTTTGTCAAACTATTTCCACCTTGTGCTTTCACATTATAAACTTTATAAATCACAAACTCATTGTCATTTTTAATTATTTGAGACACATTTCCTACACTTGTTGATGTAATTATAGCAAGTTCATTCTCTTTTAGCTGTGTCTCCTTTACAGCACCTACAAAGCCACCATTTTGAGCCTCTGCCCCTGATGAAAAGTTGTTAGCAACAAGTTCAAACGCAACACCCTGAGATAAATAGTACATCGCTTCATTGATTTTTGATCTAGCTTCATCCTCATTTGCCGATGTAAAAGGAACAGCTATACGCCCCAATATATACGTTTTGCATTTGCTACTTTCTTCAAGTTGGTTGATATATGATGTAACTTCAGAATCTGAAATTTGAATATTACCACTAAAACAGTCTACAATAAACCGCCCCCATGACAAATTCGCATCGATCTGTCTGTAGACAAAATCCATAGCTATATTATTTTCTTTCAAAAAACCATCAAACTCTTCCCGCGATATATGACTCTGCTTCAAAACATTGTTGAAATATTGGTCAATCTCCTCAACACTAACTAAAGGTTTATTGTCATTAAACCTTTTGATGAACTCTGTCACCTTCTGCAGTTTCAACAATTCATCAATCATAGCCTTTAGCATATTTGCAAACATTCCTTCTTTTTCGCTTTCAGGAATTTGAACATTAGCTAATTTCAAAAAAACCTTTATCCTATTTTCAACATCCAATTTTGTAATAACGTTTCCATTTACAACAACAATAACTTTATTTGTTGTAACTTTTTTTTTGGCATCATCACCAAACAAAGAACATACACATAAAAAAACATACAAAAAAGAATTACGAAAAAGTCCTCTCATACAGCTAAAACTGAAACATCCAAGTCATTATAACAAAAAAATATGCATTTTACATTAATAAACTATTAGTTTACAATTTGTATATACGTTATTTTGGTATATGAGAATATTATTAAACAGAATCACAGTATCATTGTTTTTTACGACTATTCTTGCGAGTATAATTTTGACGTCGTTCGTATGGATATCACAAATCGTAAGATACTTCTTTCTTATCACAAAATATAATATTGATATACATGAATTATTGTCATCATCTATTCTTTTACTACCCGACTTTTTAACAACCATCCTGCCGATTTCTTTTGCTATATCAACAGCATACATATATGAAAAACTAAGAACTTCCAATCAACTTACAGCCGCTTTATATACTGGTATCAATTACTATGAACTTGCAAAACCACTACTCCTAAATGCTTATTTCTTTATGAGTTGTATTTTTATCACCAACTTTTTTATATCCCCGAAATTTTTACACGAATTTAAAGTTTACCAAAGCAACGCTATGGAAAAAATAAATTTTCGTAATAAAAGTTCTATTGTAAATTATCGTGGATTATCATTTTTCGTGAAAGAAAAGACCTCTGATAATAAAATAAAAGGGATTGTAGTTTGTGATAACAGTAAAGGCACAAATTATACTATGCAAGCAGATTCCGGAGAAATTAACAATGACATCATTAATAACAAAATCGATATAAAATTATCTCATGGATCTAGAGAAGATTTTCAAAGTTCGTCTCCAAGTATATTTTCATTTAATTCATATGAAACAACAATACCTTACAAGAAAAAAACTTTTGAAAAAAGACCTTACGAAAAGTTCATTTTTGAATTATTGACGTCAAAATTCGATAAAGATATTTCAGAAGCTCACAAAAAGATTACCTCCCCTCTTCTTGTAATTATATACGCTATGATTGTATACCTATTATTGGGAAGCATAGAAGCCAACAGAAAATCAAATATCAAAGCATTATCACTTGCTGCTATTTCTATTGCTCTAATACAGTCTTTACAAATTTTGATTTTTAATATATCTGTATCATATAACTTTTTTAATATTCTGTTTTATATCGTTAATCCAGGTTTATGTTTTATATTGTATAAATTTTTGACTTATGAAAAATAATATAATTAATGGTTACATTTTTCTGAAAAACGTACGTGTATTTGCACTGTTGATGTTATGTTTCTATATAATTGCCTTTTTCAGTGATTGTGCTGAGGTAGCTAGAAAATGTTCAGTACAAGAAATACGTTACACAATTTTTTTTATAAAAATATCGTTTTACAGAAGCTTTGGTATCTTGTGTGAAATAATCCCCTACATTTTGTTGATGTCTAACAGTATTATTCTTTCCAAAATTAATTTTACAGAAGAACTTACGGTATTAAAAACTAACGGATTTTCAATTTTTCAAATACTTAAACCATTCATAATTTTCGCCATAATTGTTGGATTTGTAAATATATTGATCATACACCCTTATTCTATATTAACCGCTCAAAAGACACTATTATTAGAACATAAATTACTCGGTGAATCCATTGATAAAAATGAATCTAAATCCAACATTTGGGTTGAAAAATCAGCCGGGAACTTTGAATTGTTAATATACGTGAACAATATCTCAAATGATACCCTAAATACTATTAATATTTATACAATGGATAAACAACACCAATTCCAGAATCATATTTTTGCAAAAAGTGCCTCTATTCGAAATGGAGAATGGATACTATTTAATGGAGCCGAAAGCAAAAAATCGTCAAATACAAAACGATTTAATACTAAAATTTTCAAGACAGACTTAACAATTGAGGATATGAAACTTTATTACAAAAGTCCTATGACTTTGAACTTATTCGAAATGTATAAAATATCTAAACTTCGCAAAAACAAAGGTCTTCCTCATAACACCTACGTATTTAGTATAAATTTTTTAATTGCTAAAATAATATTCACTTTGATCGCAGCACTATTTCCAGTGATATGTTTCTTCAGACATCACAGATATACAACAAGATGGTTTAATATTTTAGAGGTTACAATTTTTGCATTTTTCTTAAATTTTTTTGTAAATTCTATTAGATCTATTGGAATAAATAGTGAATTGTCGCCTTTCGTTACATGTTGGATACCAAGTTTGTTATTATTATTTTGCGAAATATTAGCAATTCGATACAAAGAACAAATATCCTAATTAATTATGGTTAATTTTCTAAAAAATTAATATAATTCAACTAGTACTAATTTGTATTTTTATGTTTAATGAACTTTCACAGACTTTGAGGATGTTGTGTATAGATACAGTTGTGAATGCCAACTCTGGCCATTTAGGAATGCCACTTGGAATGGCAGATGTGGCAACAACTTTATTTAAAGATTTTTTAGTTTTCAATCCACAGGATCCTACATTTATTGGTAGAGATAAATTTGTCTTATCATGCGGACACGGATCTGCCATGCTTTACTCTATTTTATATTTAACAGGATATAAAGGATGGAGCATTGATGATTTGAAGCAATTTAGAAAATTAGGATCAAAAACTCCTGGGCACCCAGAATTTGCACCTAATTTAGGAATTGAAATTTCTACTGGCCCACTTGGACAAGGTATCGCTAATGCAGTTGGAATGGCTATCTCAGCAAAAAAATTAACAACTGAATTTCCTGAACTTGCGCACAATATTTACGTATTTGGCAGTGACGGAGATTTCATGGAAGGTATCTCTCACGAGGCCCTTTCTCTCGCAGGAACACTTAATCTCGATAACCTTATAATTTTTTATGATGATAACAATATTACTATTGATGGGAATCTAGAATTGTCATGCCAAGATAACAAAATTAAACGCTTTGAATCGTATAATTTTTTTGTGCAACAAATTGATGGACATGATTATAACGCAATTAATTACGCTATATTAAATGCAAAACTCAGTAAAAAACCAAGCATAATTCTATGTAAAACAAGGATAGGTTATGGCATTCCTGAATTTGAGGGAACATCCAAAATTCACGGGAAAATTCCTCCAGCGGACATCATAGATGAAGTAAGAAAATCTTGCAATTGGACACCTTTTTCTATACCAAACAAAATATTAAATAAATGGCATAATTTCTGGGAAAGGAATATTTCAAAATACGAAATATGCAAAAATACAAAAATTTCACATCGCAATATCCAATTTACAGCACCAAACCTGTCAACTGATGGGAATAAAAATGCATCAACAAAAACATTATTTAATGAAATGATTTCCCAAACACAGAATAATATTCTAATCGGAGGATCTGCCGACTTATCTGAATCAAATGGAACAAAAGGAACATGGATGCAAGATATTACAACTAATAATTTTTATGGAAACTATATTAATTACGGAATCCGTGAACATGCCATGGGAGCAATTGCAAACGGGATTAATTCCTCAAAAATGTTCTATGCATATATTGGTACTTTTTTAAGTTTTTCAGATTACATGCGTCCTGCCATTCGTATGGCGGCAATGATGCGAATTCCATCTATGTTCGTTTTTTCGCATGACTCGATATTCATAGGCGAAGATGGCCCAACGCATCAACCAATAGAACAAATTGATTCTTTGAATTTAATTCCTAATTTGTATGTTTTCAGACCATATAATAATACTGAACTCTATTATTCACTTAGGTATATTTTTGAATCTGCATGTACTGCATCTTTGTTATTAACTCGACAAAAAGTAGAAGACAAATCTTGCATAAACGAATTTGATATAAAAAATGGAGCATATATAATTAAAAACTTTTCCAATACTGGATTACCGAAAATAATAATTATAGCATCAGGATCTGAAGTTGAAATAGCATTTAGCATTTCTGAGTTAACCAAAAACAAATTTGATATAAGAATTATTTCCGTACCATGTTTTAAATTGTTTCATGAAACAAAATCAACTTTCAAAAATGAACTGCTATTGTTAAAACAAAAAGTTCCAACTGTTGTCATAGAAGCTTCTACGGCTATTTTATTATCCTCAGAAATATCACACAACAATATACCATCTATAAACATAAATTCTTTCGGATGTTCTGCAGATAAAGATTCTTTAAGAAACCACTTTGGTTTTTCCGAAAAAAATATTATAGAAAAGATAGGAAAAATGTTTCACGTGAAACATTCATAATTTCATTTTTGTTCTTGTATAGAAAAATTTGTATATAATAGTAATGGAGCAGAAATAAATATTGACGAAAAAGTTCCAACAGATATACCTATCAACATTGGAAATGAATAATCAAAAATAACATCGCCTCCAAAAACGCACAAACAAATAAGAGCTAGAATCGTAGTAAACGATGTCAATAACGTTCTTGACAACGTCTCTGTAATGCTCAAATCTATTAAATTTTCTCTAGAAGTATACTTTCCCGTTTTGATATTTTCATTAATCCTGTCAAAAATCACAACAGTATCATTAATCGAATATCCAGCTGTCATCAAAATAGCAACAACTGCGGCCATATTAAAATCAAAACTGTGGAATATTGCGAAAAATCCTAACAAAGCCACACAATCATGAACAAGGGCAATCACACCACAAAGACCAAATTGCCAATCAAACCTTACCCAAATATATAGTAAAATAGCTAATAAAGCAAAAATCACGGCAAGCATACTATCATGCTTTAATCCATCTCCAACCTTAGGCCCAACATTTTCAATATTACGATAAATAATGTCATTTCCCAATGTTGTTTTCAATTTATTAACAATTTTTGCACCTGCTTGATCATCGCTTAAAGATTCAACTTTAATCAATACAGTATTTTTGTTGCCAAATTCTTGTAATGAAAAATCTCCAACTTCAGCCGATTTAATTTTTGTACGTAAATCATTGTAATCCGTATTATCCGGAATTTGAGCTTCTATTGACAGCCCACCTTTAAAATCAATACCATAATTTACGCCTCTAAAAAATAAAGCTCCCAATGATATCATCAAACTAGCTATCATAACCCCCAATAACAATCCTTTATGCTGCGCTACATGCATCGCAAAATCAGGTTTTATTTTAAAAAATCTACTCATTTTTATCTCCCACTAATTTTAAGGTATAACAATATCCGACGTCTTCTTATTTACAAAGTACAACACTTTTATACATTTCGTTAACGAAATTGCAGTAAACATAGAAATCAATATTCCCATTATTAAAGTCACAGCAAATCCTTTAACGGAACTACTTCCAAATACGTACAAAGCCAATCCTCCAAAAATTGTTGTTAAATTAGAATCAACAATTGTGCCTATTGCCTTGGTATATCCAAATTCTAGGCAAGCTAGAATCTTAGTCCCTTTGCGATACTCTTCTCTTATCCTTTCGTTAATTAACACATTCGCATCAACCGCCATTCCAAGGGTTAACGCAATACCAGCAATACCAGGAAGAGTCAAAGTTGCCTGCATAATTGATAATCCAGCGATTAATAACACCAAGTTCATAATCAATGCTATATTTGCAGCAAAACCAAACAATCTGTATTCATAAAACATAAACAACATAATAACAACAATTGATATTATTGTTGCAATGATTCCTGCTTTGATTGAATCTGCACCTAAATCCGGACCAACTGTTTTTTCCTCAACAGTATGCAAAGGAGCGGGAAGAGCGCCTGATTTTAACAACACTGATAATTCATTTGCTTCTTCTATAGAAAAATTACCTGTAATTTCACCACTTCCACCAGTTATAGGTGTATTAATATTTGGAGCACTTATTACCTGTCCATCAAGAACAATTGCAAGTCTTTTTCCGACATTTCTTGATGTAACATTCGCAAACTCCTCTGCACCTATCTTGTCAAACTCAAAACTCACTGCAGGATTTCCATTCCTATCCGTTGAAATACCAGCATTTTTCAAATTTAATCCACTTACAACAGCTCTCTTCTTGATAGCAATCATCATATTACCGTATCTCCCCCTTTCTTTATGTGGTAAATACACAGATCCAAGTGCATGAGGCTTCCTAGCACCTTCTGCAATTTCTGGTAAATTTTCATCAACTAAGTGAAATGTCAATTGCACAGTTTTCCCTAACAATTCCTTGACATAGTCAGGATCCTGAATTCCAGGCATTTGAAGGGCGATACGATTACTCCCGCTTCTTTGCAAAGAAATTTCCTTTGTTCCTTGGTCATCGACTCTTCTTCTAACGATTTCCATAGCACGATCCATTGCTTCGTTATGTAATCTATCGCGAGCAGCATCTGACAAACCTATCACTATATCATTGTGCGTACCATTTTTTTCAAAATTTAAAGTCACACCTGCATCCTTCGCAATCTCCTTCAATTTTGCAGACACAGACAATGGAATATGTTCTTCAGCATGTATCATCACGCGACTTTCATTTCCAACAACATCATCTGCATCAGCACCAATATTGTTATCTGACAACACACGTTGGATGTTTGTAATCAGTGTTTCATAGAAAGTCTTGTCAACAACAGATGTGTCCATCTCTAATAAAAGATGTGACCCACCCTGCAAATCAAGTCCCAATGGAACTTTTGATGTTGGAAGCCATGATGGCATTTTTTTTAACAACCCATCATCTAACACATTCGGTAATGCAAACAGGATACCTAAAAAGCACACTATCGCATTCATATAAAGACGCCATTTAGAAATGTTCATTTTCTACCTCTTATAACAGGTATTATTCTACATAATTTTATTAAAAAAAAGTATACTTTTTAACCTAAAAAGCAAATTTCTCCAATATTATTTTAAATTCGATAAATAGAAATGCTATACTGTACGGTATGATAAAAGAAATTAATGATTTGATATCTATGTTTAGCAAATTTTCAGGGCTTGGAACAAAAGCGGCAAAAAAAACTGTATTTTCATTACTAGATAATAAATCGAAAATTGACGATCTTCTATCATTACTTGAAAAAACCCAAAAAACAATTTTTAAATGTTCTGTATGTGGAAACTTCGACACCTCCCCTGTTTGCTCGATTTGTGCATCAACAACGCGTGATTCATCTATCCTTTGCATTGTTGAGAACGCTCAAGATCTTTTCATTATAGAAAACATGCATATTTTTAATGGAAGGTATTTTGTGCTTGGAACACTCTTTCCTGAAATAGAAACAAATCCTGATAATATAGAAAAAATTACAACGTTAAAAAATCTTTGCGTAAACAACAATGTTCAAGAAATCATCATCGCATTGAATATAACGCTTGAAGGTAAAATTACGACATTTTATATCAAGGAACAACTTGCTGATCTAAATATAAAAGTCACCAACCTTGCCACTGGAATCCCGGTTGGGGGAGAAATAGGCTTTCTCGATGAAGGTACTTTGAAAGCTGCATTTCTGGATAGAAAATGATGTATCTTGTGTCAATTTTATGATACAATTATAGTGTAGCGGTCGGGTAGTTGCTGTTCTTTTTTGAATAGAGGAAAGTCCGGGCTCCAAGAGAATAGAGTGCCAGGTAACACCTGGCGGAAGATTTTCGAATCTGATCTAGGGAAAGTGCAACAGAAAATAGACTACCGTTTATTTTTATTAGTAACGGAAAAGGTGAAAAGGTGAGGTAAGAGCTTACCGCTGGTTTGGTAACAAATCAGGCATTGTAAACCCCACTCGGAGCAAGACCAAATAAGGGTGGTATAAATGGTTTTCCATTTGTGCCTATTCTCTGGCATTAGCCACCCGGGTAGGTCGCGAAGAAGTTCATGGTGACATGAACTCGAGATGAATAACTACCACTGAGTAATCAGTACAGAACCCGGCTTATAGACCGTTACAGTCTTGCGTCTTTATCGACGACAGAGGAGCCGTTACCACCTGTATCTTGATCATCGTTATTTACCGATTTGTCGCCGCTTACGAATCCTTTATTTTTGTGGATACGTATCTTCAACGTTTTATTTAAACCGTTAGAAAAGCTCAAATACACATATTTAATCTTATTTCCATCTGCAAGATCTTTAAATGACAATTCTATTGTTGATTTGCCTTTTTTACTTTTGAACTTCGTAACATATATCCTATCATCAGTAAGTACTAATGCTCCTTTGTCATCACTATTCAATTTGCTCTTACGTGATAATGTAGGGAACTTTACATATTTGTATGTTTTCTTTTTTAACAATTCTTTCAATTTATCCTTTATTAACTTCTCGTGTCCAGAATTTTTTGAACAAATTGCTTTAAGAATAGGATTTGATTCCAACAATTTTTTATAAATCATATCAACTTTTGCTGTAACACTTACTGTACTATTACGGTTATAATTCATTATTTTGACAGATTTTGTCGCAACATTGTCTTTTCCTTCAAATTCATAAACTCCACTGTTGATAAAGAATTGATACGATATACCTGCCTTTTGCTTTTTAAATATATTATTAGATATACCTTTCAAAATTAAGAACCCTTCCAAATTTTTACCATTTTGTGTAAATGGTACAGCAAGCTTATAAACTCCACGTGCAAGCCGCTTTACATTTGGAACGTCTTGGTCGGAAATGTCAACCGTGTCAAGTTGCATCAATGTTTTACGATTTTTACGCTTACAAAGTGTTTTAATTTTTTTTCTCAAATCCTTTGTGAAAGTTTCATCGTCACCATTTAACACTATTCCATCATCAAATTCCGTATCTGTTATTCTTTCAAAAATATAATTTATTATGGAATTTGTATCACCTTTCAACTCCGCATCACTGCTTACTTCCTCTTCATCAATTTTTTCATCGTCATCAACTTTCATTGCAACTTCTTCATCAGCTTCATCTACTGACTCACTATTTCCTTTTTTCAAAGTGCTCTTCGATCTTTCAAATGTAGAATTTGATCTAACTTCTGTGCTCCGTTCAAAGGTATAATTATTATCCACACTATAGTTATCTTTCTTTCCAGTCTGCAAAGCAGAACGTGTAACAGTAAGCGATGACATATCGGCAAAACATTCGACGCTGATATTAGGTTCCGCAAACCTGCTTCCTCTGTGGGCGTCAAACCTTATAATACCTTTTACATTATTAATTCCATTTGAAAAAACAACGTTTTCACGAAATGCTCCAACAACAAATTTAATAAAATTTTTAGCCCTTTTATCGCTAACTTCTCCCAATTGTTTTTTTACAATCAGCCTACGCTCATTTCTTTTAAAAATTTTTTTCAATTGCTTTTGCAATCTACTTTCATTATCAAAACTCTTAATAGTATATGACTCACCATCTTTTCCATCAAAGGTAATAGTTTTTATGTAATTAATTAATTCCTCAACAGTTTCAAAATGTTCTGGTCCCGGAATCGTTGTCTGAATGCTATCTTCTTCAGCGTGAAAAAAAGGAGTTGCTAATAACAACATCCCCATTATAATCGTTAAAAATTTTTTCTGCATTTTTTCACCGTTATATTTTTTAGTTAATTTTAACATCAAGGTGGTTAATTTTCGGTTAATTAGGAATAATTATTGTGGTAGCGTGACTGTAACTTTAAGTCCGCCAAGTAATGATGATTTCTGGAATGCAATATTTCCATTATGCTTAAGTACAATATTATTAGTAATGGCAAGTCCGAGTCCGACTCCACCGTGCTTCATATTTCTCGATTTATCAACTTTATAGAAAGGCTTTGTAAGAAAATCAATTTCGTTATTATCAACTCCTGGCCCATTATCTTCGATTATCACTTGCACAATTTCGTTTTTAGAGATAATTGAAATTTTACAGATTTGTGCAAACTTAGCAGAATTGGAAATAATATTTAAAAAACATCTTTTAAGTGCATTTTCATTCCCTTTAACAACAGCATTTCCTTCTATGTTCAAACTATATTGTATAGGAAATTTTTTACAGATGTCTCGCAGTATCACTTCAATATTTACATCCTCAAACTGATCCTTTGAATAAGTTTCTGATTTAACATAATCGATAAACTCTGAAATGATATTTTCCATCTCAACTATGTCTGAATTCATATCACTTGCAATTTTTTCATCTTTAAGTAAAGCAACTTGAAGTTTCATCCTTGTAATATATGTTTTAATATCATGTGAAACGCCGGCAAGCGCGATGTTTTGTTCCGAAATATAATGTACCAGTTCTTCAGACATTTTATTAAAAGATTTAATGGCATTTTTGATCTCCAAAGCGCCCCTTGGTTTTATATTGAACACAGAATGACAGTTGCTGAAATCATTCATTGCATTTGATAAATTAATAATCGGAATAACTTGATTTTTCATGAAAAGCCATGCTATCCCCAAAAATATAAAAGATACAAAAATATTGAAAAATATAAAAACATGATTCGAAGCAAAAAGAATATCACCAGCATTTATCCTGAATTCTATCGCTGATTTTTCAGTTTTTAAAATAATCACAACATCTCGAATATTTTTATAAATTTTAAAATCTTGAAGAGAATTCTTTCGCAACGCTTTTTTCAACATGTGGAGATTTAACGGATTAAGCTTTTTATTTTGAAAATTCTTTTCATTATTAATAATAAATACTTCTTTAAATCGGATTTTTAAAAATTTCCCATTCAAGGCATTAAATCTACATTTATCGTTATAATATAAGTTTTTAACGTATGCAATTTGCTGAACTACATTTTCAATGTATTTATTGGAATTTTGAATCCAATTTCTGTTAATGAAAAATGATAAACTAAAAATCTGTATTAAAAAAATAGGCAAAACAATGATAAGAACAAAACGCTTGTAAAGCGACTTTGGCAAAGACGTACTTAAGAATTTCCATGGATGCCGCAAAAAATACATACTTACTCTAAATCCAGATGTTTAATTCCTTTCTCAAAATATTGATACCCAGTTATAATCGTTAATCCCGCAGCAACCCAAAGCATCACAACGCTAATATCAAGTAGTACAACAGATTTACATGCTATCGCAAAAAGTATAATCGAAAGGGATAACATTTGCACCGTTGTTTTGATTTTTGCAAGATTCGAAACAGGCAAAGGTACTTTAATTTCAACAAGAAATTCTCTCATCCCAGAAACAAGAACCTCCCTGAATAAAATAATAATTGCAGCAATCATATTGTACCCCTCAACGTACTGAAACCCTGTTAAAAGCACAATCAAACTCGCAACAAGCAATTTATCTGCAATTGGGTCAAAACATTTTCCAAAATTAGACATTTGTTTATACAATCTTGCAAAATATCCATCCAAAAAATCTGTAATGCAAGCCACAACGAAGACAACAAAAGCTGAATACATCGAAAACGAAGTGCTGATATAAAAACACGCAATGATTATTGGAATAAAGGCTATTCTTGATAATGTTAATATATTAGGTAACATCAGTGATCCTTAAAATATTTTATCAATCTCTTAGCTAAATTATAACTCATACCTTTAACTTTTGAAAGTTCTTCTTCGCTCGCATGTCTTATTTCTTCGATATCTTTAAAATGTTCATAGAGATTCTTAATCACTTCCGAAGATAAATCTTTAATCGACGATAATTCAGAATTTTGGAAAGTTTTTTCAAAACTTTTTCTTGAACTTTTTATCGCAAAATTATGAGCTTCATCACGAAGCCTTTCCAAGAAAAATAAAGTCTTATCGCCCTTTGTAAATTTAAATTCTTTTAATTTTCTTGAAAAAAATGTCTCATCAAAAGCATTTCTATTAACACCCTTTGCAATTGAAATAATATCTATTTGCAAGTGATAGGAATCAAGCATAGCATTAACAACATTAAATTGCCCTAGACCTCCGTCGATCAGCAACAGATCAGGAAGAATTGCATCGTCTTTTAAGTATCGTCGTTCAATAACCTCTCGCATCATCTGGTAATCATCTTGGGTATTTGCACTTTGGATTTTATACGCACGGTAATCTTTTCTTTTAAATTTCCCATCCTCAAAAACAACTACACAGCCAAAAGCATTTTTACCAAAAAAGTGGCTGTTATCAAAAATATCGATCCTGTTTGGAATTTTCGTAAGGCCAAAAATAGATTGAATTCTTTTTAAATGCTCTTCGTTACTAAGATTCTGCTCTATATATACCCCTAATGATGTCAAAGCGGAATTATAACATTCTTGCAGTAATAATTTTTTTGTACGTTTTGGTTCAACAAAGATAATTTTGGTTTTATATGCCGTCCCAAGAACGTCTGCATCCTCTATTTCTTCATTAACCCATATTTCACGTGGTGACGGAAAATCAAAGTAAAATTGTTTTATAAATGATTGCAAGATATCTTGCTCCGCGGAATTAAAGAAAAAATCCTTCGTCCCGTAATTTATATTATTATTGTAGAAAAAAACTTTTATTATCGTAGTATTTTCAAAACTTGCCTTTATTACAATATGTGTATTCGAAAGATTGATATTCTGCACGATATAACTCGACAAAACTTTTATTTGATCACGAAGCGACGCTGCTTTCTCGTATTCCAAAGCATTGCTTGCATCATACATCTCTTTTGTAAGATCCTCGATAATATCTGCATTTTTTCCATCCAAAAATCTATATACAGCCTTAATTTTTTCATCATAATCTTCCTTCGAAATGTAATTAACGCATGGAGCTGAACATTGATGTATAAAATATTCAATACAAGGCCGTTTACGAGTTTTAAATGTATAATCTGTACAAGTTCTAATTTGGAATAATTTCGTAATTTCAAGGATGATATCATAAAGTGCTTTTGCTGAAACAAATGGCCCTTTTCTGTACTCTTTCAGCATTTCTTTTCCACGGTACTTTAAAATCCTTGGATAATCATGAGTTTTTGTAATAACAAGGAACGGATAATCTTTATCATCTTTCAGTAAAATATTATATTTGGGACGAAATTCCTTAATCAATTTTGATTCAAGAATCAAAGCATCCGCCTCTGTCAAAGTCGTTTCAAAAATAATATTTCTTGCATTAAACACCATTTGGCGAATTCTATTCGAAAGTGTATCAAGACGCGCATATGAAGAAACTCTCTTTCGTAAATTTTTTGCTTTTCCAGCATAGATAATATTCTCATCCGAATCAAGATATCTGTACACACCTGGAAGATCAGGGAAAAATTGCACTATATTTAGAAGTTCCTCGGGAGTCATGAAAAATATTTCCTCAAGCAATTTTATAATGTAATATTAACAGATAGAAATGCAAACCGAAATTGAATTTATTATCAATGAAATTAAACATGCAGGGTTCGATGCAAGAATCGTTGGAGGATATGTACGTGATTTTGTTCTCGGCAATCCATCCTCTGACATCGATATCGCCACAACTGCAACTCCGGATAACATATTAAGAATCTTCAACAATTTGGATTGTAAAGTCATCCCAACAGGGATAAAGCATGGAACAATTACCGTTGTTAAAAATTCTATCCCATTCGAAATAACAACGCTTCGGACCGACGACACTACGGATGGAAGGCATGCGGAGGTTAGTTTTTCGGATTCATGGGAGAAAGATGCATCACGTCGAGATTTTACTTTTAATGCACTTTACATGGATTTGGATGGTAAAATTTATGATTTTTTTGATGGAATTAAAGATTTAAAAAATGGAATTATTCGCTTTATAGGAAACCCTGAAAAACGTATTTGCGAAGATTTTTTACGAATTTTAAGATTTTTTAGATTTTCTGTAAAGTTGAATATCAAACCTGACTCCGATGAAATTTTTACATTATTTAAAAAATATGCTCCTCATTTATCTCAACTATCAAGGGAAAGAATCAGGCACGAATTTCACTCTATGCTAAGGTATAACAATTCCTTTGGTACTCTACTTTTGATGGATAATTGCGATGTTTTAAACTATGGCGCGAAAATAAATATCGAACAATTTAAAAAATTATCGCAAATATACGCATCTCATCCCGGCATTATCAATACGTTTTTCAACTCACTAGAGAATTTTATAAGCAAAATCTTCCTACTTTTTAAACCTGAAACTCTTTGCAAAGATCTATGTCTAACAAAAATTGAAAAAAAAGATTTAAAGTTTTTAGAATCACAGGTAGAATTTCAGAATGTCTCTGATAAAGAGAATTTACTTCGCAATGTATTATTTCACGAGAATAAATTAATTTTTGAAAAACTCTCTATTCTTATCTTCCAACGATTTTTTCTCGACAACTTCAACCAAAACAATATATCTGAATACGTGAATTTAGCACGTTATCTTAATCTTTTAAAATCAAAATATTCAAAAAATCAACGTCCGCTTTTTCCAGTAACATCATCTGATATTATTGAATTACCTATAAAACAAAACAATATTTCCAAAGCATTATTATTGACGAAAAAGTTTTGGAGTGAAAATTTTGGCAACCCTTCAAAATCTGAATGTTTGGAATTCTTAGTTCGGAATCTAAGTAAAATCTAACTTGCAATTTTGTAGAAAAAGTTGTATGATGGGCGCTGTAGTTGTTTTATAAAAGATGTCAAAGAGTGATATGCTTGAATTTGAGGGGATCGTTGAGGAAGTGCTCCCAAATTCTATGTTTCGTGTACGATTGAAATTGAGCAATGATAAGGAAGGAAAGTTGATTCTTGCACATTCTTCCGGAAAAATGATGAAGAATAGAATAAAGGTTATTACGGGCGATACTGTCACTGTCGAGATGACCCCTTATGACCTTACGAAAGGACGAATCACTTTCAGAAAGCAATAATTTATGTACCTTAAAAAGTTTTTTCAGTTAATTCTTTTTTTTATTGGTAGCTCTCTTTGTGCAGATGTGCGTACTATCACTGCGGATTGTGCCGTGTTGGACGACAAACTTCACACATTACGATTTAACGGACATGTCACATCCAAAAATAATGATTTATTTTTCACGGCTGACACTGCGGAGGTAAAGTACGGCAACAAATTTAACTCCCTGGATTCTGCTCATCTTCATGGTAATATTTGCCTAAAATTTCATGACTCAAAAATTACATCGGAACACGCTGATTTTAACGGCTGTACGCTTGAATTTTCTGTTGACACATTTCATTTTGATCAGAAAAAATTCTGTCTTTTCATAAACAAGGATCTAAGAATGATTGCACGGGAATTTATTGCGATCATGTCACAAAAATATGTTACGAAAATAATTGCGAAAGGCTATGTTTATATTCTGCATAACAATTCTATCATCAAGGCTGACTCGGCTGAATTCAACAGAGACGAGAATTCTATAATTTTTCGTGGCAATGTCGCAATCCTGGATTCCCAAAAAAATTGTGTGAAATGTAATTTCTGCAAAATTAATCTTCGCGAGAAAAAATACTACATTTCTGGTAGAATTAGAGGGGATATAACGTTATGACCTCTGTACTTGAAATCAGCAATATCACAAAAAGCTTCGGAATAGGGCATTCCAAAAAAACCATTTTGAAGAGCATTTCTCTATCGATCAATCGTGGTGAAATCGTTGCATTACTTGGTCCGAACGGTGCCGGGAAAACAACTTGCTTTTCAATCATCTGCGGCCTTATTAAACCGGACAGTGGAAAGATTCTATTAAACGGCACCGATATCACCAAATTTCCAATGTTCAAAAGGGCAAGACTTGGGATAGGGTACCTTCCGCAAGAAGCCTCCATTTTCCGTGGCCTTACCGTGAAAGAAAATTTGATGTCCGTCCTTGAATTGCACGAATCATCCCCAGAAGTTGTCGAACAAAGGGCCGAAGCATTAATGAACGATTTTGCAATTTCGCATCTTGAAAATTCGTACGCCTCAAAACTCTCTGGGGGAGAGAGACGCCGTGTTGAAATTGCAAGAACGATTGCTTCAAATCCACAATTCATTTTGCTCGATGAACCTCTTGCTGGGATTGACCCAATCACAATTCACGAAATGCGCAACATGATTTCTCACTTAAAGGATCGCGGCATTGGTATCATTATCACCGACCATAACGTACGTGAAACCCTCTCAATAACAGACACTGCCTATATCATCGCGAATGGCAAGGTGCTTGCAAAGGGAACCGCATCCGAAATTATCGGGAACGAGGATGTAAAACGCATTTACCTTGGCGATACATTTGTTGTATAAGTTAACCAAAAATTAACTTTTCTTTGCTAGAATAATATCATGAAGCACAAATGTTTGTTGTTTTTCATATGTTTCACTTCTATTATGATCTTTCTCGATATTCGTGCTTCTTATTTTTCTTTTCGAAACAATAGCTGCCCGAATTATAACCAATATACCAAAGACCACTTTTACGAGGAAATGGTTGAGTATTCGAAAAAGGTTGAGAAGCAAAACGCTGCTCATAACGAAATGGCATTTGCAATGCGGCGGAATAACAACTATGCCTTGATGTTACAAAACTCCATCTCGTCGGCTGCGCACTTTTCAGTTTTATACCAAGCGATAAAAGCCATTTTTCGCAGGCCTCAAACAAAAACCCCTAATAACCGGCTTTTGTTTTCGAGTATTTTTGATATTACCCAATTTTATGGCCAACAATTACGACAAAGGTTCCACGAGTATAAATCCCCAAACGAACCAGAATCTTCGCATTAGTACCCGGTTAAAATTCGATCAACCAATTGTTGTACTGTTGGAATATTCCCGTCTAGATAGAAAGGGTCCTCCGCAAACCTATATGCGTTGCTTCCAACAAACATCAAGCTGTCGTCCAAATCCTTACCCTGCGCAACATTTTGCAAAGATTGTTGAATACAGAAACTCCTTGGATCAGGATCAAAGTAATCAATCCCTTTTTGGTTCCAATTGCTGAATTTACAGTAACTTAAACACCCGACACAGCTTCCTTGATCTTTCAAAATCTGCTGTCCTTCTTCAGGGGTCACAAGAACCAAGGTGTGATCAGGGGTTTTCATAAACTTTGAAAATCCATCCGCAACAAAACCAAGGATTGCAGACTCATCAGATTTCTTGAAAAACAAGGACCGATTCCCGAAATTAATCTTCGTATCAAAATCCTCATTCTTCTCGTCACTGTATGCGAATTCCCGAGAAAGCCTTGCATTCAGACGTTTCAACAAATTATTGTTGATCGCTGAGGAATACATCCCGGTAGGACTGAATTTATTTTTCAGTATGTCCTCTTTCCGCAAATTCAAGAGCTTAGGACCCCACGAATCCGCAACCGGACTTTCCTTCGTCAGGATAGGGCGCGTCCCAAATTGGAAAGCAACCGCACCAATCTCCGGATTGTTGATGTAATCCTGCCATTCTGAAAGCCACCAAACTCCGCCTGCAATGATGATTGGAATGTGTACCAACCCAAAGCTGTTCAGAGTTTTCCGAATCTCCCTTATGCGAACATAAGGACTCTCTGGCTTTGCAGGATCCTCTGCATTCGAGATACCGATATGTCCACCGGCCGTCCATGGATCCTCGTAAACAATTCCGCCTAGGAATTCCTTGAATTTATTGAACGACCTTTTATAAAGTATCTGTAACGCGCGGGAAGATGAAACAATCGGGTAATAAAAGGCACGATATTTCGTCGCAATCTCCCCAAGTTTATAAGGGAGGCCAGCTCCGCATGTGATGCCATTCACAAGGCCTTTCACCTTTTCCATCACACATTCAAGAACCCGCTCGACACTCGCCATTTCCCACAAGGCATTTATATGTATGCGACCTTTTCCGCAGGATTTTTCGTACGCGATTTTTATTTGTTCTATCGCCCCTTCAATTGAGAGTTTTATAAATTCATCATTTCTTTCTGTACGAGATTTTTTTGCAAATTCAGGTCCAAAAACATTACATTTATTGAAAACATCTGCATTTACAACCGATACAGTCCCAACAGCACCAGCGGCAGCAAATGCACCACTTGTAAGGCCGGTTGAAATTGAAACACCCTTTCCACCTTCAACGATAGGTAAAACCTCTCTCCCTGAAATTGAAACTGAACTTAAATCTAACATTACAAAAATTAAACAATATACAGCTGGGTATTATATCAATAAAAAAGAATTTATAAAATATAAATCAACTATTTACCTTGAGAATTAAATCTGCCGTTTGCTTTAATCGGAGTACTCTGCGCTTTTATGCTAAAACCAAATCTATTACATCGGGCCAAGACCCGTCGACGCTCTTGGTAATTAGGAGCAACAGTTGGGTACGTTTTTGGCAATCCCCACTTCTTGAAATATTCTTCAACAGTCATATTGCAAGCCGTGCGCAAATGCCGTTTCAGCATCTTCAACTTTTTCCCATCTTCAAGGCAGACAATATAATCATCGTGCACTGAATCCTCGATCGGAACAGCTGGTACATTTAGTGTCTTGCCGTAATCGAGCAAAATGCTACTACCCTTTTGTTCGATCGCATTTTTCAAGGAATGCATCACCGAACTGATGAGTCCAGGAATCTTCTCTGGAGTCGTACTTGTCGTTTGCAAGTGAGCAACAACAATATTTGCAGCTATTTCTAGTAGCCTGATTTGTTCTTCCGTCATATAAACCGTCCTTATTACGCGATAATTATCCTTTTAACAACCTATGGTCGCGATACTACTATATTATTTCAATTCGCGTTAGTCAAGAATAAAAAATATAAAACTATTCTCAATATATGTACTACTTGATATTTAACACTTTTCGTACAATTTCGGCTACTGCTGCATATTCATTTTCAGGTATTTCGTCACCAACATTCGTATTACTATATAAACTTCTAGCCAACGGTTTATTTTCAAAGATCGGAATATTGTTTTCTTTTGCTACAGACTTAATCGCCTGAGCCATAAAATCAGCCCCCTTCGCGACCACAATAGGGGCGGTCGTTTGTTCGAGTGTGTATTTCAATGCAACTGCAAAGTGTGTAGGGTTCGTCACAACAAAGGTAGCATCCTTCACCGCAGGAGCCACCCTGTTTTTCGAGCGCTCCATTCGGATCTGACGCAACTTTGCCTTAACATGAGGATCTACCTCACTTTCCTTTTGTTCATCCACTATTTCCTTGTGGCTCATTTTCATTTCTTTCAAGAACATAAACCTTTTCAGGAAAAAGTCAATCAGCGCAAACAACATTATAATTATCGCAAAAATAAATAAAATTGTTGTAATCACATCGCGAGCTTCCTCCATCTGACCATAAAGGTCAAGGGTTATATATTTATCAATTTTCAAAATATATTTTTTCAAAATGAAATACGAAACAATCATAAAGATCGTCGTTTTCAAAATGTTCTTTACAAACTCGATCAACGCCTTTAAAGAGAAAATTTTCTTGATTCCCTTCATAGGAGAAATATTCGAAAACTTCATCTTTAATTTCTCTGCTGCGAAATTCCACTTGGTCTGGGATAAAGTTCCCACAACTGAGGAGAAGCTGAGTAAAAAAAATACAGCAATTGATAATAAAAAAATCTCCTTAAACAAATAAAATGCCAAGTCTTTCACAGTGTCAACTGTGAGTGGAAATTCCCCACAATTAACAATAAATGGCCGTAGTTTCAGAAAAATATTCCGAAACAAAACCACGATCGACAGAAACAAAAGATTGTACCCGATAATCGTCAAGAACGTATTGAAATCATTCGAAAGAGGGACGTTACCTTTCTCCCTTGCCTTACGAAGTTTCTGCTCTGACGCCTCGTACGCCTTTTCGCCACTGTCCTGATCTTGGTCTTCCGCCATTTATCCCCTCTTCACATTAAATTCACAATGGAATTTTTTAAATAATCCATATAAAGATGTAAAATCGAATTCAGTGTCACAGTGATCACCAAAAACGCAATTAATATCTGCACCGGGTGCATGATAAAAAATAGCTGGGTCTGAGGGGTAAATTTATTCGTAAGCCCAACCGCAACCAAAACCGCAATCTGCGCGGTAACAAACGGGAAAGCCATAACCACTCCGAAACGTAATGTCTGGTCCAGGACTCCGGCCAGTAGGGTCAACAGATCTCCTCCGGCGAAAAAATTCATTCTATTATAGGTTGCAATTAACATCTTTATAAACAAAATATCGAAGTCCAAGATGAAAAACAACAAACTCCCGGTTAAGTTGAAAATCATCGTATAAATCGGCGCCTGTTCATGAAAGATCGCGCTAAAAAATG
Organism: uncultured Holosporaceae bacterium; assembly: GCA_949290705.1. Taxonomy (GTDB): domain Bacteria; phylum Pseudomonadota; class Alphaproteobacteria; order UBA3830; family CASESI01; genus CASESI01. Next base: position 175,987 of record CASESI010000022.1, read on the forward strand.
ACGCAAATGAAAGCCCACTTTGGGTTGCAATCATGGTACCGCACACCTCTAACGCGACCGAAAAAAACTTAACCAACAGCCCTGCAAACACACCGATCACCGCCTCTCGCCACAAATCCATAAACGTGAAAGTTGAAATATTTAATTTTTCAATCACCAATGGATACACGATCAAGGCCAAAAACACCGCGACATACAATCGCACTCTGCCCGAAATCGAATTTTCTCCAAACCCGATCGAGCAAGTAAGGGCTGCGAAAAACCTGGTAAACACCAGGAAAAAAGCCGTTAAGTCATTATAATCAACCGTAAATTTCATGGTAAATGCACAATTTTATCCATCACCATGTGCGTGAAAGTTGAAAAATTGTGCCCTATATACGGCGCGAAAATTATCAACCCCACAATCATGGCGATAATTTTTGGAGCGAACGAAAGTGTAGATTCCTGAATTTGCGTCAACGCCTGGAAAATCGCGATCACCAACCCAGTGACCAGCACAACACTTAAGAGCGGCGTGATGACCTTCAAAATCAGGAACATCATGTCGCGCACTATATCAAACACTTCCAATTCGCTCATACTCTTAATTTTCGCAAACAATCCGTTAATTTTAAGTTAATTTTTTCTTAATTTTTTTCAAAAAGTGCATTGTGTTTTAATAAAACTTATCTAAAATTTCCATTTCTTTAACGTGATCCGCGAAATTCTTGTTGTCCCAAAGGACATTTTTTGTTATAATATAATTGTGTTGTGCGGTCGTAGCTCAGCTGGACAGAGCACTGGATTCCTAATCCCGGTGTCGCAGGTTCGAATCCTGCCGATCGCGCCACCGCTTGTATCGTTTTTTGAACTTTGGAATTTTTTTCCTATACTGTTTCGTGGTTTTTTTGTACCGGTTTTTCTTTGGTTGTTGCTGCTTTTGCGGAGGTTTTTTGGGCTTTGCCGGCTCCTTTTTTGGCTCATTTTCTGATGCCTTTTCATGAGCCTGTTGTTCAACCTCTGGTTGTATACGGCAAAACTTTTTGTGCACAATATCCGCCAGTTTCAGCAGCTCCGCCGGGGATAACCCACGCACGAAAGCCGCGACACTCTGCGGTTCTTCCGCCTCCGCATCCGAATGTTTCAAAATCAACTCCTTCGCTTTTAGCGCGATATTCAACTGACCATTGTCAACCGCCATCTGGTAAATCTCCTCGAAATCCGCCAGGTCCGCACCATAATTTGCGTGACGCGTCACGGTGTTATTTGTGGGGGAATTTCCCGCACAGGTTGAGGAGAGATCCTCCGCCAGACTCTCCGAGTGATTTGTGGGACGAGTTCCCGGACGATCGTCCGTATGGCCCACGGGACGGGGGTTCGAACAACCCGAATGATGCGGCGCCACATAATTCGAATGGCGGAAATTTTTATGATAAAAATGGTCAGGCTTCATATAATTTGCATGCCTGAGTTTTGTATAATTTGAATTAAATTTTCCTTTAATATATGTCATTTTTTCACCTTATTTATTTAAAAATTTCGTATTATTTTCCTGATTCTGTGTACCGAAAACCGCAGAAAACGCATCTTTCAAGCATGCTCCGAAAATGCCGGCCACCGATGAAATGATGCTGATCCCCTCGCCGGAAAGCTTGTCGCCGTTGTAGATCATGAAGAACAGGCAGCCGAGTAGTGCGACCGAAACGAATACAACCATCGCGAGAGATTGGAGGCCACCGGTGCTGCGCGGTGCGGATTCTGAGACGACGACCTCGGAGTACAAGATCATGTCGAACACCTCGTTTTGAAATTGCATCATCTTGGAAGCATCGGAATTCAGGCATTTCGCCATGTCTGCCGCCGATTCGCATTTGGTAATTTTACGCAAAATATCGTAAATTTTGCATACATTTTTATTTAAATTTTTTCCTTTTAACAATTTCTGAATCAATGGAACAAACTCAGAAACCGTGTAAACTATTGATAATTCTTTCATTTTTTTCTCCAATTTTAATTTGATTTTAGTTTGAATTTTATACTTATTGCTTCATTATTATTTGACAAATAAACAACATCGCAAGATTCATATTCATACAATTTTTCATCGTTATTATTATAATTTTGATTTAAATCATCTTTATATTTTAAATAAATTTTCAGACCACCTTGCCGCAAAAAAGCATTCAGATCTGATACATTATGAACATCTATATCCGATTTTTTATAAAAATTTTGTTTGTAATTCGTGTTAAAAACCCTAGAAAACTTGGTTTTTAGTTCGCTATATTTATAAAACTTTTTATAAACTCTATTATTTTTAATATAAAATTTTACATACATTTGTTCATAATTTGTTTCATTTTTGTTACATTTTACACCTCCATAATAAAAAAAATTCTCTCCATTTAAATTAACAACTTGCGTTTTATCTTTAATATCGAAACGACCATTCGATAAAAATTTCATTTGAATTTTTGCATTATTATCAAGGCAAGAAAAACAAATTCTCGCTAAAATTTTTTCATTTTTCAACTTACAATTAATTTGATTTTTAATAAAAAACACATCAAAATCATCAGATATTTTATCGTCTGTACCAAATTTATTGATATTAAGCGCCTTTAAAATCAACATTTTTAAAATTTTATCATGATCATTATGCGCGATCGTTGCAATTTGATTATCAACATTTATTTCAAACATAATGTCATTAATATTTTTATGCACCAACAATAAAGAACACGAAATTGTCACATTTTGCGGGAGAATTTTAGTAATTATATAGTCTTTTTCGACATTTTGCGATAGATATATGTCATTGATATAATCATGCTTTCGCAAAATTTCCTCATAAATTTGTTGTTTTAGAAAATTGTTTTTCATACTTTCACCTTGCCAAATTCAACCTATAATAACAGTTCCCAAATCTTTACTCTGATTTTGATATATAATTGGCTTGATTTTACAAAAATCGATAATTATTTTTGTTCTTAATTTTGCAAAATCTCTACAAAAATCGTCCAACTTTGCGTAATTTTTATCTATAATTTTTTGTTGCCGTTCAATTAGATTTTGAATTTTTACATCCCGAACAATAGTATCGCCAATAAACATTTGTTTCATTTTTTCCTTTTCAAAAAAGTCCTCAATCATATCAAAAATTTCTTCCAATTCAGTTATTTCCTTATTTGAAGAAAGTTTTATATCGCTTTCATCAAAATTCTTTCGACAATTAATACCAATAAAAATGTCAGAATAAGCACTATTTCTTTCAAAAAGATGTGATATTTGAACAATTTTTCCAAAATGAATGTCACCTAATTTAATCCAAGAGGTTACGGAAAACGGCATAGCATCCTCAAATTTCATTCTAATCTTGACGATTTTATTCCGAATTTTCATCAGAAAAAAGTTACAAACATTGCTAATCGCATTCTGAATTTGAGCTATAATCATCTCAGAATAAGGAGCATCTGCATTTTCATCACAAACAAAAAGAGTATTCGCTTTACAATCAATTTCAGACCAAAATTGTAGTTCTTTATCATCAAAATTTTGTCGAGATTTGTGCGGATTATTACAAAACATATACTTTTTTTCGACAAATACGACATCGTTTGTGTCATAATACTGATTTGGTACCCATTTTGAAACATGAATCAACTCATCCACAGGTAAAGATATTGTCACAAACCTATAATTTGTCATTTTTACACTTGATTTTGTCTTATTTTTGAGTATTTTTAACGACAATTCCACGTTTTTTAGCATATTTTGCCAACACAGAAGACATATACTTCCATATACCTTAGACCTATGTAAAGTCACAATGTTGTCATCTATTTTTTTCACAATTTCATCTATTTTTATACATTTCAAGATGAAATTTTGTAACAAAACATTAATATTTGTAGCAAAAACTATGTTTTTTCTGACATTATCAATTAAACTCTTTGCGGATAATGTCTCTCCATCAAATTTTTCAGCAATTTTACGATAAATATCTTCTTTAAAAATCCTATAACTCGACATACAAAATTTTATCCTTAAATTAACACAATCAATTCGATCGGTTTTTATTGGAATTTGACTTAAATTTAAAATTTGCTCTTTACAAATATTAATATAATCATGATTATTTTTTAAATTAACTTTAGAAAAATTATGCGTAACTTTATCACAAAACCAAAATTTATTTTTCGTAATCCCGCTATTCAATTTTCTATTGCCATCAAAATTTTTTCTTGTCAACTGAGAAATCTCAAGGGATGTACCTTCAAGAAATTTAGGCTTTGCAATGTATTCGCACACTGTAATTTTATTAGAAATATTCACAATTTTTTCTAAAATACCGCTAAAAATTATTTTTATTTCTGAATTTTCATCATGTAAATTCACGCCTAAAACAATACATTTATTTGCGAAGCAGGCGTAATTTGCATCGAACAACGTAGTATTGAACCACGCCTTCAAACGCGCATACTCGAACTCCTTCTCCAAAATTTGCATTTTCAAAGCACCTTCCAACTCCGCAAAATTCATATTATTTTCACGAATCGCGGTCATCATCGCGCCATAATTCTCAAAAAATTTCACAAAAAACTTCATTTTTTTCTTCCAAAATTATTAACAAAAAGTTAAAATCGAACAACGTTAATCTTTACATTTATGAATTGGTTCAGCAAAAACGGATACGCGCAGGGCGTATTTTTCTCACTCCTTTTCCTGGCAATCGGACCATTTTTGGATGCCGTCACAAAATTATTGGGGGCACAAATCCCACCAATCGAAATCTTGTTCTTCAGATTCCTTTTTTCGGCATTGTCAATCCTACCAATAGTTTTGTTCAAAAACGCCACTATTTCCAAAAAAGATAGTGGGAATTTCGACATAAAACTGAACCTCTTGCGCGGAATATTAGGATTTTTGTCATTTCTGGGATGTATATATTCCGTAACAATTTTTCCCCTCTCGGAAGTCACAGTCATCTTCTGGACAATGCCATTTTTCGTCCTAATTTTGTCCATGCTCGCCTTAAAAGAAAAAATTTCCAAACAACGCGTAATAGCGACAATCATTGGGTTTGGAGGGCTTTGCTTTTTCTTCTCGCCAACATTTTTAAAGGTCAATATCTACATTTTAATCCCCATTTTCACAACATTTTTGTTCGCGGTCCAAGACGTCATCATCAAAAAAATTTCGCTGGCAAACCCGGCACGATTCATCTGCGAATACGCCGTCATCATCGTGTTGTGCGCACTCCCATTCACATTTTTCGTGTGGGTCACGCCATCATGGGCACAATTTGCCCTCTTGATCACACTCGGGATCGGTGCAAATTTAATGCAATTTTGCATTTTCAAAGCCTTCAAAGCCGCAGAAATCTCGGCCTTAGCACCATTCCGATATACCGAATTTATTTTCGCTAGCATCTTCGGTTACATCTTTTTTTCAGAAGTCCCAACCGCGAACACATTCTACGCGGCGATGCTCATCGTACCCGCAACAATGTATTTGGTTTTGACGGAAAAACGTTGAAAATCCGCCATTTCAAACCTCTTCAAGTAGGATTTTTTGCTCCACATCGAACCCAAAATTTTTGCATTTCGTCACGAAATTCTTCACGCACATCTGCAACCACGGCCTGTATTTCGCAATAATTTTCCCGCCAAGTTTCGCGCAATTTTCAGTCACATCGAGAGTCACCTCATTCCCCGTCACATGAAATTTCAGTCGCACATTATGTTCATCAAATAGCCGCAAACTGTTCGTAACCGGCACTCTGCTCAACGTTATCACCTTTTGAGTCGCGTCAAAATTTTCGGTTATTTCGGCGATGCACGCGACATTCACGGAAGCACCAAGCCAAATATTTTTGTTAATTTCCGAGTCATAAAACGTGATTTCCGACAAAAACTTTTTTTTGCTAACATCGCCTATAATTCGCATTTTGTTGTTAAGATCGTACACGAAATCGATATATTTATCGTTAGGAACCAGCTTTTGTTCGCAATTTTCGATACTAATTTCTGCGACATTTGGTATAGCAATCACCAAATTATTATTCATCATTTACCTCTTCTGTTTTTGTTAAAAAATGGACACTTTTTTCAAAAAACTACTCATTTTTCATCAAATATATCAAGCAATTCTGACATATCCGATATCAAATATTTACTATTTTTATCAAAAAAAGCACATTTCACATCAACTTCTTCTTTCTCATTATCCTCAAGAAAATCCACTTCCAATGCAGGGATTTCCTCAATTTCACAACAAAAATCATCTTCATTTTTTTGCATCATTTTTTACCACCTCTAAAATTTTTATAAATTATTATCTTCTAAAATCGCATAAAACTGATATCCAAAAGTCATATTATCCTTCTTGGCATCCACTTTTACACTATTTTTTCGCAAAAACACATTCGCGATCTGCCCATCGTCAAGCCTAGTTTCCAGCCATTTTTCGTTGATTGCGTTATCCACAAAATCAGACAATTCATCCAGATTACCATGCGGCACAAAAACACTCACCAAAACGGTCCCCTTCGCCTTGAAATCCGACATTTGTTTCACATGACTGCAATTCGCATTAATATAATTTTGCGAAAGGCCAGCACAACCGTAATTAGAAACTATCGCGCCATCGACGGCGTTATTAATCTGATTATTCGCACTTAAAGTATCCTTTATTGTATAAAAAACGACATCTTTCCACATAACATTAGACATATTTCACCTCTTTTGCTCTTTTCATTTGTCATTTTTGCATTTTTATTATTCAACTATAAGTTGTAATTTATTTCATCAGCCAGCAGCATTTTAAGCATAAGCAAAGCATCATTTTTCAGATCTTTTCCCTCAAATAAGCTTTTAAAAATAATCATTGTGGCAGCCTTAATATTATCGCCAACATCCGATTTGCGCCTTCCAACAACATATCGAACTCGCACTTTTCGTTTCGCATTTGTCGAGAAAAAGGGGATCATCACAAAAGTTTGCCCGTGTTTTTCGACAATCGACACATCCTTCGTGATATCGTCATCATTATAAAAAACATTTTTCACCTTCAAAACCGGTTGATCAGGAATCGCGATTTTCGCGTGCAAATTATTCACGAGGTCACAATCAAAAATACACTCCTTTTCCTCCGCCACAATCTTGCCATTGATCATTTTTTCGACAATTTTCACCGCGGCACCCCCGATTTTTTGCACAAAATCATCGTCTCCATTGCTGAAAATGCGCATCATTTTCTTCACTTCACTAGTTTTCAAAACATCAGACAATTCCGCAAAATCGTCTTTTTTACTCAATTTCACACTATTATTATTTTTCAAAATTTTCTTTTCCATTTTTAAACTCCAATAAATTATTTCGATGCAAAACCGCATCATTAACAGGCGACAAAACGCCATAACGTAACATTTAAAAAAAATTATTTTTGTGCCGTATCGGCGATGACAGCGAGAACCGCGTCAGACTTGATGTTTGTACATCTTGGTAATTATAGTATCATACTTTTTTTAAAAAGTCAAGAACTTTTTTAAAAAATTTTCATCTTATGCGATTTATTGTGATTTTTATTAAAATTTTATATATTTTTTGCCCAAATAAGATGCGCAAATAAGAAAAATCGACAAAATTATCTGTCAAAATCAACTGTAAAGAGTAATAAAATTATTTTTCTCGCCAAAAACAAATCAGATTTTGGTATTAAAATCCCCCAACATAAATCTAATAAAAAAATTATCATGAAAAAATGCTCTCACTTTAAAAATTCAATCAAAAAGAGAGATTAAGATAACCATCTCGTAAAAGACGAATTTTTGATCGACTCATCAAAAACTTTTTATACAAAAAAATTTTGAAGTTGAATGGTAAAAACATGATAGGATAAATTTTTCAGAGCCAACCAGTGTGTGATTAAAATAAAATTTCTGGCACAAAAACCCTACGTGAGAAACAACCAACACAAGAAATAAAAACAAGTTCCAGCAAAATTTTACAAAAATTTCTTAAAAATTTTTCCATTGAACAATGTTAATGTGTAAAAAAACTTTATAAAAAAATTTTTGCTCCACATATAAATACACACTGATTCGATGCAAGAAAATCCGCGCCAAATGGGGATTCTATTAATATTTTTTTAATTTTTCCTTGATTTTTCGAAAAAACGTACTACAATAATAGCATTCGGGGTGTAGCGCAGTCCGGTTAGCGCGTCTGTTTTGGGAGCAGAATGTCGGAGGTTCGAATCCTTCCACCCCGACCAATTCCGCAATTCTTTGGGTGCGTGGTCTTTTATTTTTTCATAAACCTCTGTTAAACAACTTTCCCGCACCCAGGGAACACGAGGGTTTACAAAATCAAAATTATATATAAAAAAAAGGAAGAGAGAAGAAGGTCAGCGAACGCTGCTGTACTTTGTGACATAATATTGCTGTACAATCGAGAACAGATTGCTGAGCGTCCAGTAAATCAAAAGCCCAACCGGAAATCCTGACATCATGAACATCAGAAAAATCGGCATGAGCATGAACATCTTCTCTTGTTGAGGATCGGCCGCAACTTGTGGTGTCATCTTTTGTTGCAAGAACATCGATCCGCCCATAAGCAACGCCCATGTTCCAATCATCAGAAAACTTGGCACATCAAACGGCAACAAGCCAAACAAGTTGAACACCGAATATGGCTCTGGCGCAGCGAGATCATCAATCCACAAAAACGACGCATGCCGCATTCCAAAACAAATCATCAACACCTTATAAAGCGCAAACAGAATAGGGAATTGCATCAACGACGGCAAACATCCGCCCAAAGGATTCACTTTTTCACGCTTGTAGAGCATCATCATCTCTTGCCCCAAACGTTGCTTGTCATTCGCATAAAGTTGTTGCAAAGCCTTGATCTTTGGCTGAACAACGCGCATCCTTGCCATTGATTTATACGACTTATTCGCAAATGGGAACAACACCAATTTTATCAAAATCGTCAGGAACAAAATCGTCCATCCCATACTTCCAAAAATCGAATTGATGTAATTTAAGAAATACAAAATCGGCTTTGTTATAAAGTAAAGCTTACCGTAATCTATCGCAAGATCAAAATGCTTTATATCACACTTTTCCTCATACTCATCAAGCAAATTAATATCCTTTGGCCCAACGAAAATAACCGTTTTAAAAGTGCGATTCTCACCCGCATTAATGACAAAATTCTCACCTTCAAACGTAACATTATAGGATGGATGTTTTTCATCATTTTTTAAAAGAGAATAATTGATATTATAGTGCGCCTTTCTAGACGGATTGATCAAAGACACAAGCCAATATTTATCGGTAAGACCTGCCCAATCAATATGCCCGGAATATGCGAAATTTTTCTTTTTTATATCATCAAAATTATTCTCGATCAAATCTCCGTCCAAATACCCAGTAGCACCTTCGTTCAATGTCCATGTACCGCCTGAATCTTTATCAGTCAAAGTCTTTGTAATCTCATTCTTTTCGGAAATTTGCAAAGATTTCCCAGAAGCATTAATGATCTCTGTCGTGAAAGTCAAAGCGTATTTTTCATCCACAGAAATCGTACGCAGGGCAGTGATGCCATTTCCCAAATCAGCAGCCAACTTAATAGGATTGGTCAAGGTTAATGTATCACCAGAAATTAATTTCCAATTGAAAATTACGTTGTTATTTCCGGAAGTAAATCCAGAAGATATCGTGTAATTAGAATCCCGCAAAAGCACAACTCTTGCTTCTGATCCGACATCTTCCTCAAAATTGCGAAGTTGCATTCCGGTAATTTTGTCGCCTTCAATCAATAAATCACCATTAAATTTTTCAGTATCAACTTTCACCGAGATTGGTGTAATTTTTTCATTCACAACCTGTTGTACAGAAATACTTTCCTGAGCTGGCTCTTTTTTTATAACATTAACCCGTTCTGTCTTCGTATTATCATCACTTTTCACAGTCGGAGAAAACATATCGTAAAGGTATATAATGCCAAAAGATGCAATGAACGCTAGCAATAAATTCTTATTTTCCATAATAGAGGTTAGTCTATATCAAAGTTCGTTATTTTTCAAGCGCAAAGCAGGACGACGACAACAGAGGAAATCGCCGGCTGCCTACACGTATCAAAAACACACGAAAAACAACCGACAAAAAACAATGAAAACAACTATTTTACTCTCGCGTATACCCATACGCAGGCACATTGTAGCAAAAAAATATAAAAAGTAAAAGTTTTTGTGTTTTTTAATCAGAAATTTTAGTATTAATTGAAGTAATATCTTCTGTTAATGGCTCGATCTCTACTTTTGCCTCGTCAACATTCATAGCAAAAGCGATGTCTTGGATAACTTTTTTGATCACATCAACATAATCTTTGTGAATTGAGATTTTCAAGTATTCCAAAGGAGCACGCACACTTTTTTGTTGTTTACTTTTCTCAGCACGAACCAAATCCAAGATTTCCGTCACTTTATCAAAAACATCATCCGCATCAACATTGCCGAAATCCTCCAACCTTGGCCACATTGCAGTATGCACAGAAGATTGTTCTTTCAAAATTTCCCTATACGCCTCCTCGGTCACATATGGGATGAAAGGTGCGAACAATTTTAAAAATAGTTTATATGCGAAATGTAATGTCGCAAGTGCAGATTTTGTGGAACTTGCATCTGTTTGATCGCCATACGCCCTTGTTTTCACGAGCTCTATATAATTATCACAAAAATTCCAGAATAAATCCTCTATATTTTGCAAAGCAGCACTATATTCAAAATCCTGCATAAACTTTGAAGATACAATCACAAGGTTTTTCAATTTCTTAACAAAAATCTTATCCGTTTCAGTAATAATATCATTGATTGAAAAATGCAAATCTTCAACTCCTGATTTATCCAGAATTGTTTTTACGAAATTTCCAGCATTATAAATTTTCGTAACCAATTTCTTTCCGATTTGAAACAACGACTCATCGTATATTGTATCAGCACCAAGCTTTGCCTTTGCCGCCCAATACCTTACCGCATCTGCAGAATACTTTTCGATTAATGCCCCAGGGGTTACGACATTTCCTTTGGATTTACTCATCTTTTTACGATCTGGATCTACAATAAATCCACTTACAGTGATGTTTTTCCAAGGAATATTGTCTTCATGAAATAATGATTTTGCAATCGTATAAAACGCCCATGTTCTTATAATATCATGAGACTGTGCTCGCAAATCAGAAGGAAACAAGTTATCATGCATTGTGTTATTAATTGTCCAATTCGAAGCAATTTGAGGTGTTAGTGCAGACGTAGCCCATGTGTCCATCACATCATTGTCACCTATAAATCCATTCTTTTGCCCTCTTTGTGATTCGGTATATCCGGACGGAACATCTATCATTGGGTCAATCGGAAGCGCATCAACATCTGCAAAAATAGGCTCATCATAAAGAACGTTTCCCTCAGCATCAATTTTATACCAAAGTGGGAAAGGCACACCAAAAAACCTTTGCCTTGAAATACACCAATCCTGGTTAATTCCTTCCACCCAGTGCTCGTAACGTGTTTGCATGTGTTTTGGATACCAGTTAATTTTCCTTCCAGCTTTTATCAAAGCATCTTTATGAGACAAGATATCAACAAACCATTGCCTTGATTTTATAAACTCTATTGGCCTGTCACCTTTTTCATAAAATTTCACAGCATGAACAATGTCTTTCTTTCCGACAATTGCATTCTCTGCCTCAAGAATTTCTATAGTCTTTTTTCTTGCTGCATTAAGATTAAGCCCAATGAGAGTTTTGAAATTCTCTACTCCTTTTGGATCACGCGTTTCAAAAATACCATTTCCGAAATCTACATCATTTATCCGTCCATTTTTAGAGATAATTTGTTTCATTGGAAGCCCTGATTGCCGCCACCACTCAACATCGTTAATATCCCCAAAAGTACAAATCATCATGATTCCTGTGCCTTTATCCATTTCAACATGATCTGATGGATAAATTTTAACAGGCGTAAAAAATCCCGGTGTAATCGCTGTCTTCCCGAAATATTTCTGATAACGTGGATCATTAGGATTTGCAGCAACAGCAATACACGCAGGAAGCAATTCAGGCCGTGTGGTTGAAATTACAAATGGTGTTCCATCTTCTAATTTAAATTGAATATCATAAAAGACGCTGTTCATTTCTCGATCTTCAACCTCGGCATTAGCAACAGCGGACTGAAATGTCACATCCCACATCGTTGGCATTTCTTTCATGTATACCAATTTTTTCTGGACAAGGTCCAAGAATGATCTTTGTGAAATTTTTCTGGATTTTTCATCAATTGTTGCATATTTAAAACGCCAATCATAGGAATGTCCAACTGACTTGAAAACATCTTCGAAAACAACTTCATCATGTTCCGCCAAAACAGCACAAGCTTCGATGAAATTTTTACGAGACACTTCGTATACATCTTTATTTTTTCCAGCAACAGAAATATCAGCTTTCCAATTTGGATCATATGGTAGATTAGGATTACATTTAATACCAAAATAATTTTGAACCCTTCGTTCCGTTGGTAAACCATTATCATCCCATCCTATTGGGAAAAATATATTCATTCCTTGCATCCTTTTATGGCGAACAATGATATCCGTTTGTGTATAACTGAATATATGTCCTATGTGCAACGATCCTGAAACGGTTGGAGGAGGGGTATCCACAACAAAAGTGTTATTTCTGCCTATTTTTTCGTTATAATTGTATATCTTCGTTTCTTCCCAAATTTTATTCCATTTTTTTTCTATATCAGATGAATTATACATATGAAAAACCCTTTTATGACCTGTATTATTTTATTAATGGAAGATTTTACTAAAAAAAAAATCTACTGTACATTTTTATATAAAAATATTTGAAAACCTTGCCTTAATAGATATAATTTCGATATGAAGTTTTTAGTAGTATTGGTTTTAATCTTGGTTAATATGTCTTCCAAACTTGATGTTTTAGAAACTAGACTTAAAAATGGAGTCAAAGTTTTAATTGTAAAAAAGGATTCACCTATCTCTGCTGTTGCAATAATCGTTGGATCTGGAGCTTTTTCTGATCCATTCAAAAAATCCGGCCTTGCGCATTACACGGAGCATGCAATGTTCAAAGGACTTAAAGATGCAGAACATGGGGCAGAATTTTCTAAATTTACAAAAATGACAGGTGCAAATTTCAACGCGTTCACAGGGTATAATACAACTGCATTCCACACAGCAGTCCCCTCGGAATACTTAGATGATTTACTTAAAATTGAATCTCAAAGGTTTAACCACTTTTTTATCGAGAAAGAATCTGCCTTAACTGAACGCAATGTAGTCTTAGAAGAACTTAAGATGTACAATAATTACGATTCTTATTTACTGTTCCAAGATATTATGTCCGGACTTTATGCGAAAAATAATTACAGAAATTCTATCGCGGGGTATGCTGACGAGGTTAACTCTTTCACAGTTGCGGATGTTGTAAAATTCAGGAAAAGAAATTATGTCGCCAACAATATGAAAATTATTGTTGTAAGTAATGTTGATAAAGACGTTATATTGAAAAAACTGAACCATTATTTTGGTAAAATCAGAAAAAATAAATACCTGAAAAAATCACCTGATACTACTGTTGATGTTGATTATCCAAGATCTAGCTATATTGTGAAAAGATATTCTTCACAAACCGGGCTAAATGAAGTTTCAATGTTCTGGAAAATGCCATCATATAACACAAACAAAAAGGAAATGATAGCTATGTCAATTGCTGCAAGCATCATGGGAGACAAAGCATGCACTTTCGCAAAAACATTGATCAAAGATAAGCAAGTTGCCACAAATATCCAAACTCTTCACAATACGACTTATGCCACAAATGAAGGTTGCCCGCCTAACTTATTTGTTATAGAAGCAACTTCAACATCGAAATGTAATGCAGATGATTTAGTGAAAAATATAAAAACGGAACTTCAAAACCTTATCAATAAAGGATTTTCCAAAGATGAATTGCAAGCAATCAAGGATGAATTTAAAATCCGCAATTACTATCGAGAAGATAACAGCATGAATGTATTCAATTTTCTTATAAACATCGGAATAAATTATTCTTATCAAGATTTCCTGGAATACTCTGAAATATTGGAAGAAATTGATATTGCGTATTTGAATACTACATTCAAAAAGTACATGTCAAGAACTCCTGATGCAATTGGAAAGATGATGCCGTTATCTGCGCAACATGAAGTAAAGTCGGAGAAAAACAATGTTAAATAATAAGCTAACATATTCCGTTGCGTTCGCCTTTTGTTTCACTCTCTTTGGTGAAAATGATTTCTTCTCAGAAGAAAAAAGTGTAAAGGTCAACATCTCCACGGATGACATGAGATCAGATAATGTTCATATCAAACAGATTCGTAAAATTAGTAAAAAGCTACCATTTAAAACCGCAAAAATTGCTAAACGTTTTTTATCATCAAAACCTAATAAAGTAAAACATTCAACAGAGACAAAAATGAATAATAATTATGTTATAAATGTGCAAGAATTTAAATCTGAATCCGGAATTAAGATCAGATTTGTAAAAAGACCTGACTCGGAAATTGTAACACTTAATGCCGCTTTCCTTAACCGAGGTGATATATTTGAAACAATTCCAGGTATCGTAAGAATACTTACAACATCGATTAATCTTAGCGATACAGAAAAGTATTCTTATGAACAAATATCACAAACATGTCAAGCAAAGGGAATTAACTTGACTGTCAGAGATTCTAATCATACAATGAATGTAACTTTGCAGTACGTTTCTAATTACAAAGATTCCGCTGTTGAGATTTTGAAAGAGCTGATTTATCGTTCAAAACTTAATGCCGTTGCACTTGCAAAAACTCAATTAATAGACAGATACAATGATGCGATGAGTGACCCGGTTACAAGGCTAAGCATAAAAATGGATGCTGCTATGTTTCCAAATCATCCTTACGGTGAAACAACAACTGATAAAGATTACGCAAAAATTGATGCCTCTATAGTGGAAAAAGCATACAGCTCTTCATTTTCACGCGATAATTTATTAGTTGTAGTTGTCGGTAACTTCAATTCCTGCGATGATGTATCAAAACTTATCGATGATATATTCGGAGATTTACCAGAATCATCTTCTTCAGATATGTTCAAGACGGATATTAAAAAAATTGAACCTTCAAAATTTGCAACCATTAATGAACCTCAAGTCGGATACAGAAACAACAAAATCTTCTATACCATGAACAATGCTCCTGAAATCAATTCAAAAGAAGCCGCAGCATTAAAAATCGCTGTTACAGCATTTTCCGGTATACCTCTTGAATGTAGATTAATAAATTCTTTAAGAAAGAAATTGGGAAAAGTTTATTACGCAAGATTCAATGTGATATATGAGAAATTTTCTAGCTATTTCAAAGGATCCACAGAGTCATCTGATTACGAAAACACAAAATCTGCAATCATAGACGCAATCGATGAATTTAAGAATACCGGTATAACAAAAGAAGAATTTAATGATGCGATAAGGTATATTTTATCTGCTCATGTCTTTGATATCGTCGATGGAAAAGGAATTGCGAATGGAGTATTAGGATTTTGGCTTTATGGATTTGATAAGGATTTTATAAATTCCTATTATGAGCAGATTAAGAATACAACCTTAGAAGATGTGCAAAAAGTAATTCAAAAATATTTCAACAAGGATAATATCTCTTTTGGAGTAATCACCAAAGATGAATCCCCAAAATAAACTTTTTCATTTTTCTTCAAATTAATTCTTTTTTAAAAAACGATGTATAATATTCTAGGAATGATACCAAGACCTGTTTCAATGTTTTTTATAGGGTGCGCTTCTGGCCTGCCTTTTTTAATGACCTTAACAGTTCTTGATGTATGGATGAAAAGTGAAGGAATTTCCAATACTGTAATAGGATTCGTCACGTTTGTAAACATTCCATATGTATTAAAATTCCTCTGGGCACACTATATAGACAGATACAAATGTCCCTTCATTCCGCAAAATATTTCCCATAAAAAAGGGTGGATTTTATTTTCAAGCATATCGATTGCGATAGGACTTTTTGTGATAAGTTTTTTGAATCCAAAAGATAATTTTGCAATGTTAATGATTGTCGCATTTTTGGTCGTGTTTGCAACAAGTATCCAAAACATAGCACTTTATTCTTTTCAGGTTGATAATATTAAGAAAATAGAATACGGCTCAATTGCTAGCTGTGTGATATTCGGTTACAGATTTGGAATGGTTATCGCAAGCAGTGGATCTTTATTTATATCGTCATATTGTGGTTGGCAGGCAGCGTATACTTTCATAGCTTGTCTTGTTTTAGTATGCACAATTGTAATTTTACAACTGAAAGAACCATCTGAGATAGAATCAGAAGAAAAAACAACCATAAAAAGAATTGCTAGTAATTTTATTCGCCGAAATCCCTCCAAATATAGTTTTATAAACAAAATAAAACTTTCATTCTTCGAATGTTTGGTTTTCCCTTTTAAATTATTTCAAAAAAATAAAAATTGGTTCCTGATCATCTTAATTATCATTTCATTCAAAGCTGGAGATGTATTTGTACACAAGATGTCCAAACCTCTTTACATTGAACTTGGATTTTCATTAGAAGATATCGCAATAGTTGTAAGTTGTTTCGGATTTATAGCAACAGTAATAGGAGGATTTCTTGGTGGAATCATCGTAAAAAATATAGGCATTAAACGTTCAATGCTTTATTGCAATATTCTTCATGCATTTGCTAATTTAATGTACGTATTCCTATATATTAAGGGATATAACTTTACCTTATTTTACACATCTGTCGCACTGGAAAACTTAAGTGGAGGTATGATGATGACAGCCTTTTTGTCTTTCATCTATAAAATGTCATCAAACTGCTATCCTGCAACGCAATATGCTTTATTGTGGGGAATACACGCATTTGCAGCAAATATCTTCCGCAGCCTTTCCGGAATTACTGTAGATCATGTCGGCTGGATTAGCTTTTACATCATAGGATTTTTTATCACTGTCCCAAGCATAATTTTGATCTTAAGATTAATCTATAACGTAAAAATCCAGAAATCTTTGCAATGTAAAAACATTAAAAAATAGAGAATTTAAATATAAAGTCCCATGCATTGTTTAACCATTTGCATAGTGAATTCTGCGATATTCCTTGCTTTCTCATTCGATTGATTGATCAGTTTTACAAGCGAAATTTTGTCAGACATAATTTCTTCGTATTTATTGCGAATTGGAGCAATTTCATTAATTATTGCATCTGCAAGATCCTTTTTGAAATTAGAAAAATTCTGCCCAGAATACCTATTCAAAATCTCCTGCTCATCACACCCGATTATAGCAGCAAAAATCGATACTAAATTCAAAGGCTCTGTACGATTCTGCAATTCAGTAATATGCGATGGGATAGGATCTGAATCCGTTTTTGCCTTTTGAATCTTCTTTCTTATCAAATCATCATCGTCGGTAAGATTGATCCTCGACATATCTGAATCATTTGATTTGCTCATCTTCTTTGTTCCGTCACGAAGACTCATCACACGTGCCCCAACCTCAGGAATCACAGGTTCCGGGATCGGAAATAGATCTGTTTTAAACCTATTATTGAAAAGTTGTGCAACATCTCTCGTAAGTTCCACATGCTGTTTTTGATCATTGCCAACTGGAACATGCGTCGATCTATACAGCAAAATATCTGCCGCCATCAAAATAGGATAAGAATAAAGTCCCAACGTCGCATTATCAGCATTTTTTTGAACTTTATCCTTAAACTGCGTCATACGATTCATCCAGCCCATAGGCGTAATGCAAGAAAGACACCAAGAAAGCTCAACATGTTCCTTTATCTGACTTTGTACAAAAACAATGTTTCGATTAACATCAATACCAGCAGCCATATAAAGTGCAAACACACGAAATATATCTTCTCGTAATTCCACTGGATCCTGAGGAATTGTAATTGCATGTAAATCAACAATTGAAAAAATACAATCTTTCTCTCTTTGAAGTTTTACCCATTGTTTCAATGCACCAAGATAATTACCAAGATGCAAACTACCAGTAGGTTGAATTCCTGAAAAATACAATTCCCTCATTTTTTAAACTCCATCCTAATTTTACTTTGGTTGAAAAAACCAAATACAACCCCAAGTGCACAGTATATACCAATTGCAATTAGTATTACAACTCCTAAAATCAACAACTTATACAAAAATCCATAGTCATAAAATCCATCAAATATATAATCAGATGTTAACATTAGTATGCCTGCTAATATTCCACTCACAATAATTTGTTTTAGTAATATCCCTTTGAAAAGCTTTAATATTTTGAACTTAAGAGGTTTTTTAATATAGAGATACAAAACACTTACGTACGCAGCAACTGTGTTACTCAATGCAATTCCTATATACGAAAATTTTGGAACAAAAAAGAATAACAAAGTTACGTTTACAATCATATTCAAAGTCGTTGAATACAGTGGAGTTTTCGTGTCAGAATCCGAAAAACACGCTGCTATCAAAATTTTATTTAGTACGTATGCAGGTAACGCGAATGCAAATACCGACAATAGGTCTGATACAATCTTTACATCCTCCAAGGTAACTTTTCCACGTCCTATGATAAATGCAACAATCGGGAATGATAAAACAACAAGTCCTACTGTTGCTGGAAATGCCATTCCGAATGAAAACGCAAGAGATTTATTAAAATCTATCCTTAATTGTTTAAACTTTTTTAAATTTATACTTCGACTAAAAACCGGCACTAAAGCGGATCCTATTGCTATTCCCAGCGTTGCGAGAGGTAATTGCAAAATTTGATCAGCATAAAAAATATACGAAACTCCTCCACTTGTTAATGTCGAAGCAAATCTGGAATCTATCAATAAATTGATCTGCCAAATCCCAGAACTTATAATTCCAGGAATCATATTTTTAAATATTAACGTAATCTTAGGAGACAAGAAATTAAATCTAAAATCAACCACAAAGTTATTCTTGGTTGCATAAGATTTTATTATTGCAACTTGTAAAACACCGGTTACCAAAAACCCTATTGATACAACAATCCCTTGATCTAAGTCATAATAATAGGCGAGAATCATTGCAAAAATGCTTCCTAAATTTACAAATACTTGAAAAAACGCAGGTATTCCAAACTTTCCCAATGTATTCAAAATTCCACTAAAAACAGCGACCGTGGTTGTGCTTATAATAAATGGGAAACATATCCTCCCATACAAAACACCAAGAGACATCCTGTCACCGTTAAACCCTGGTGCGAATAACTTTAAAACAATAGGATAAAAAAATACAACTATGACTGATATAAAAATCGTAATCATCAACAACAATGAATATATTTTCGAAGCTAGCTCCCTCGCATTATCTTTACCCTCAATATTCAGCACTTTTGAAAAAATTGGCACAAAACAAGCATTAAATGCGCCTTCCGCCAACACTTTTCGAAGAAAATTCGCAATTCGTATTGCCATAACAAGTGCATCAGACGCAACAGAAGCGCCAAGAAAAGCAGAAAGACAAACTGTTCTTATAAATCCTGTAAACCTCGACAATAACGTGAAAAACCCTACCGTTGTTAATAATTTAAAAATATTCATTTATTTCTTTGTACACGAAAATAATACCTTAATAAAGCTTAAATTTAAACTTAAAATAAACTAACCTTGTTGTATAATATCACTTAGAAATATGATAAAAGTAAGATTTGCACCAAGTCCAACCGGATTCTTGCATCTTGGAAACGGAAGGGCCGCTATTTTCAATTACCTGTTTGCAAAAGCCAATAATGGCAGGTTTGTATTGAGAATCGATGATACTGACACGGAAAGATCTAAACCTGAATATGAAAATGGAATTTACGAAGATCTTTCTTGGCTCAACATAAAATATGATGAAAAGTACAAACAATCTGAAAGAAAAGATCTGTATATACGGGAATTTAATAAACTTGTTGAAAAAGGCATTGTTTACCCTTGCTATGAAACAAAAGAAGAATTGGAAATAATGCGCAATTATCAGTTGCAAAATAAAAAGCCACCTGTTTATAACCGTAAGGCGTTAACTTTAACTGAGGAAGAAAAAATGGAATTTGAGTCGCGAGGCATAACTCCACATTGGAGGTTTAAATTAAACCGCAGGAAAATACAATTCGCCGACCTTATCCACGAATCTATAAAATTTGACCTTGGCAGTGTAAGCGATCCTGTGGTAAGAAAAGCAGACGGTAATTTTACGTACACTTTTGCATCTTGCGTAGATGACATTGACATAGGAATTTCTCATATAATCCGTGGTGATGATCATATTTCAAACACTGCATCCCAAATCGAAATATTCAAAGCATTAAACCCTGACTCCGCAATACAATTTGGGCATTATCCATTAATAAATTTTGAACAAAGCGGAAAAATGTCGAAAAGGTTTGGAGATTTATCTATTAAAAATTTTCGCGACCAAGGCCTTGAACCAGAAACTGTTATCACATTTTTGGCCAAAATTGGCACATCAGATCCTCTAACAACATGTTTCGATTTTGAAACTCTTGTCTCGGAATTCAGTCTTGCAAAAATAAGTAAATCTGGACCAAAAATATTCCTGAAGGATATGTTCTTACTTAATAGGAAGTTCCTTTCTTCCCTGGATTTCTACTCTGCAAACAAAAGATATAACATTGAATCAGAAGAAATATGGAATCTTATTAAGGAAAACGTCGATACTCCGAAAGATATTGATAATTGGAAAAACATTCTAAAAGATGATTTTATCGGAATGAAAGTCGATACTAATTTTATGAAAAAGGTATATGAAATTATTTCTAGTACTGTGAAAAATGAAAATTGGTACGATGCATTCATCCAAAATATAAGAAACGAATTCCAAAACACTTTATCGACAAAGGAAATTTTCACAAACCTTCGCCTTATAGTAACTGGACTTGAAAATGGACCTCATTTCGCAGATATATTAAAGTTCCTTGGATTCGATGAAACTAAATCCAGAATTGAAAAATTATTAAATATGTAATTCTTATTTCCTTTATTATTATTAAAAATAGTTGTATATTTGTGTGAGGGTAATTTTTTATGGAACAACAGCAACTAGATCAAATTGAAGAAGCAAAAAAAATTTCTAATGCTACAAAGCGTGCTATTTCTGAACCTCTTGAGCAAATGCTATTCGAGCCAATAAATGTTTTGGATCATGGTTTTATAAGGGTCGTCGATTACATGGGAAATGATTCCTCAATCGTCCAAGCTGCAAGGGTTTCATATGGTGCAGGCACAAAGCAAGTTAATGATGATCAGTCCTTAATAAATTATTTGATGCGTAATGATCATACGTCTCCATTTGAAATGTGCGAAATAAAATTGCATGTGAAATTACCGATCTTTGTTGCAAGACAATGGATAAGACATAGAACTGCGAGCGTGAACGAATATTCCTCAAGATACTCTATTCTAAAAAATGAATTTTATTTACCAAAACTTGAAAATATTTGTGAGCAATCACAAAACAACAAACAAGGAAGGGGAAATGCCATCCAAGAAGAGTTTGCGTCGAGAATTTTTGAAATCTTAAAATCCGACTCTATACGTGCTTTTAATAACTACCAGCTTATGCTTAATGTTGACATCGACAATAACCCTATCGATGTGAGCAGGCCAGGTGTTGCAAGAGAACTCGCAAGGATCGAATTGCCACTTAACACATATACAGAGTGGTATTGGAAAATAGATTTACATAACTTGTTACACTTCTTGAAGCTTAGATCATCCGATCATGCTCAATTTGAGATCCGTGAGTATGCAAATGTATTACTTGATATATTACAAAAATGGGTTCCTGCTACGTATAATGCTTTCATGAAATATAAGATCAATAGCAAGACTATGTCAAATACTGCCGTTGAGGTTATTCGAAAACTTTTGAAAAACGAACCTGTAACATTCACGGAAAGTGGCTTAAGTAAAGGAGAGTGGAATACTCTTATGACCGACTTGGATTTGAAGGAGAAATTGGTATGATTATCGATATAAAGAGTGTTTTATCCACAATTAAAAATGCAAAAACGATTAAGGCACTTGACGATATCAAGGTGGAATATCTTGGGAAAAAAGGAAAACTCAGTTCCTCTATGTCTGAATTGAAAGATGCCTCTATTGAAGAGAAAAAAAGAATCGGAAAGTATATCAATGATATCAAAACGTCAATAATAGAAGCTCTCGAAAATAAAAAAACTGAATTAGAGGAAAAGGAATTTCAAGCAACTTTGTTATCGGAAAAAATTGATGTTACATTAGATGCAAAACCTGGGAAAGTTGGAAAAATTCACCCTATCACAAAAGTTACTGAGGAAATTTTTAATATCTTAAAGAGTTTTTCATTCAAGTTTGTTACTGGTCCTGAAATTGAAACTGATTTTTTTAACTTCACGGCGTTAAATATTCCCAAATTCCATCCTGCAAGACAAATGCATGATACATTTTATTTAAAAGATTCCGATAAAATGTTAAGGACTCACACTTCGCCTGTACAAATTCATCAAATGGTAAACCATACTCCTCCTATAAAAGTTTTCACATGTGGAACTGTTTACAGGAATGATTATGATGCCACACATACACCTATGTTTCACCAATTAGAGGTGCTTTACGTAGACAAAGATGTTACTTTTACAAATATGAAATGGTTCTGTATGGAATTTTGTAAGGCATTTTTTGAAACTGATAAAATAAAAATAAGACTAAGGCCAAGCTATTTTCCATTTACTGAACCTTCAGCAGAACTTGATGTTGCGTACAAAAGAGGCGATGATGGTCAATTTATAATCGGAGATGGAGATGACTGGCTCGAGATCGTTGGGTGTGGAATGGTACACCCAAATGTTATAAAAAATTGTGACATTAATCCAAATGTTTATCAGGGATTTGCGTTTGGATTTGGGATAGAGCGTCTTGCATCATTGAAATATGGTATCCCTGATTTGAGAGGATATTTCGATTATAATGCAAAGTGGATGGACTGTTTTGGTTTTAATCCTCTTTAAAGAAATTTTTGTTATAATTTATAAGTGTGGTGGTTGTAATGAAAAAGAATTATTTTGAGACAATTCTCGGAGCTGCGATATTGGTTGTTGCCGTCCTTTGGATTGGATATGTCAAACACGAGGTTCAAACGAATAAATTTCAAGGGTACACTTTGGTCGCTAAATTTGATAAGGCCAACGGCATTCAAAAAGGATCTGATGTAAGAATAAGCGGAATAAAAGTTGGGGAAGTAACCTCTGCAACAATTGACAATAACAATTATCTTGCAATAGTGAAATTCACTGTTGATAAAAATATAAAATTACCTACCGATACTTCCATAATGGTTTCGACAAACGGATTTTTTGGAAGCAAACACCTAGCTGTGACTCCTGGAGGTAGTGATGAATTTTTATCAGATGGGGATGAGGTAATCTACACTCAAGGTTCAATTAATCTCGAATCCATAATTGGAAAATTGTTATTTAGCACAGGAAAGAAAGAAAAATAATGAAACTCTTTGCTGCTCTTTCTATTCTGATCTTTGATTTCATGTGTACAGAAACAACACCTGATACAACTACCGTGCCGGATATACCCAATAATTCTGAAAATTCTACCCAAGAAAATACCAATAGCGATGATTTTGATACTGAATTTAAATACAGACTAACTGATTCTGTTAAAGTACAAATCCTTGATAAAATATCTGGGGAAGTGATTATAAAAAAACTTAAAGTTAATGAAATGTTTGCCTTTAAAAGGATTCGTATAGTTGTTCGGAAATGTTTCATATCTCCTGTTGATAAACCTTTAAATTACGTAGGATACGTTGAAATATTTCACATTCCTTATTCACAAAATATAGAAAAAGTTTTTTCAAATTGGATGTTCACAGAAAACATTACAATTAATATGTTTGAACATCCTGTCTATGACGTAAAAATTATAAGATAGCTATTTCTGTTTAGACATATAGCTTATCTTGGTTAACATTACATTCCTGATTTTAATGTATTTATTTATTGTATAGAGTTTCTTTGCTAACAACACCCAAATTCTTTTTCTTAATTTTTCCCCCATACTTTTGGTAAAAGTTTTTTTATCCTCTAACAATAATCTTGCAGAATCAAAAGTATCACAAATAATCAAATCTAACAATTCAAATGCCTTCTTATTCAGAACTTTTACCTCTGCCTCTGTTGAAACAAAAACCTCAACATCAAAAACCAACATGTTTGCGTAATCACTAAAAACGATTGGAATCTTCACCCTTTGCAAAACAAACTTCTTTAATTGGGATTTATCTTTAGGAATATCTGTTACTATGCTCGTAATATTAGGAGAATTTTCTGTAGCCGTATCTTCTGCAAATAAACCTGTGCAATGTAAAAACAACAAGTATAAAAGAATTCTAATTATTTTCATCTTCATCTTTGCCACTCGATTTATTTTTTTGATGCTTAAGCTTTTTATTTTTCCTCTCTCCATAATGTTCATCTATTTTATTTAAAATTCCGTTCACAAAAGCCACATCTTTCTTTGCGCCATAAAAATATTTTGCAACTTCTATGTATTCATTAAAAACAACTTTATTAGGGGTTTTAAGATACAGCATCTCGTAAACTCCCGCTCTTATTATGGATTTCAAAACCCTTTCTATTCTTTCAAAAGACCAATTCGCAGCAATAAATTCACAAATCTTTGCATCAATATCTGCTAAATTTTCAAAAGTGCCTTTAACAATAATTTTGAACATTTCAGAATTAATCTTCAGAGTAGATAAATCAACATTATCCTTATCATCTTTAACATCAACAGAATTTCTTTTTAGGTTCTCCTGATCATCAAACTCAACCAAAGAATTACGATCATTTATAAATTCATCTATTACATCGTCTACATCCTTTTCTTCTATAAGCTCAATTTGATACAGCGCTTGGACAACAGCTATCCTCGTAACTCTTCTTTCCATCTTAACTTTTCAAATAACTTTTAGTGCAGCTATTATACATTATTTGCCCTCCATAATCATAGAATATTACAAATAAAATATTACAAATCAGTGTATAATACGGATTAGTATAGAAATTTAAACATGCTACAGACAATTATTCCCACAAAATTAATCGGGCCATTTAGAATTAACGGAACTTACGTCAATTCTGGTGAAAAAGTCTATGTACCATTATCAACATTTGAAACACCTTTATGGTATTCTGTTTCAAGAGGGGCGAAAGTATCAGAAAACACCACAGATGGGATTTCGTGCATAATTGTAAACAACGTCATGACAAGATCAATTTTAATGGAAGCAAACTCTTTATTGTTAGCCAATAAATTCATACACGAAATTTTACCAATTGAAATTGAAAACATTAAAACTATCGCTGAATCCACAAGCAAACATTTAAATTTCAAGAGCATATCTTCAAAGTTAATTGGAAGGAATATTTTTCTAAGAATTGAAATTTTTCCATCCGAAGCATCTGGACACAACATGGTAACAATCGCTTCTGATAAAGTTTTGCGTTACTTAACCGAGAAATATCACGACATTGTGAGATACGTATCTGTTTCTGGAAATTTATGCACTGATAAAAAATCCTCCGCAATAAATTCCATATCTGGAAGGGGAAAATATGTAATCGCATCACTTATAATCCCTGAAGAAATCACAAATAAAATATTGAAAACTTCCAACGAAAAAATTCACAATTTGAACATAAAGAAAAACTTGATAGGTTCAATCGCTGCGGGAAGTATAATGTCCGCCAATGCACACTTTGCAAATATGCTGTTGGCTTTTTACCTTGCATTTGGACAAGATGCTGCAAACATAGTTGAAGGATCAGAGGGATTAACAACTACTGAAATTCTGCCAAATGGAGATTTAGAGTTTTCTGTGACCTTACCAAACCTAATCCTTGGAACAATCGGCAATGGGAAACATCTGGATTTTGCACGAGAAAATATACGCACAATAGGCTGCATAAATGATGACTTCTCTGCAAAAGAAAATGGATCCTTGCGTATGGCGGAAATCTGCGCTGCAACCGTATTATCTGGGGAATTATCCTTGATGGCTGCACTTACGAATGAAGGAGCTTTAACAAAAAGCCACATTCGCATAGAAAGAATCAATAAACATTAAAGTATCTTTCTACGACCTATATGATCAGGAGGAGAGAGTACCCCTCGTTTTTCCATCAACTCTACAATTCTTGCCGCACGATTATAACCGATTTTCAGATTCCTTTGTATGAAACTTGTCGAGGCACGACCTTCTTTCAAAATCACCTCCAAAGCTTCATTATAAAGTGGATCTTCTTCATCGCCGGAATTATAAGCTCCATCAAAAACCCCATCTGCATCATCATCTGAATCCACCAAAATATCATTTATATAATTTGGTTTTCCTTGTGCCTTCAGGAAGCTTACGACTCTCTCAACTTCATCATCTGAACAAAATGGACCGTGAACGCGAGTTATAAAACCACCCGTTGACATATAAAGCATATCTCCTTTACCCAGCAATTGTTCCGCCCCTTGTTCACCCAATACCGTCCGACTATCAATCTTTGATGTCACGTGAAAACTAATCCTTGTTGGGAAATTGGCCTTAATCGTGCCTGTAATAACATCAACAGAAGGTCTTTGTGTTGCCATTATTATATGAATCCCAGCTGCTCTCGCCATCTGCGCCAATCGTTGTATAGTAATCTCAATTTCCTTCCCAGCGACAAGCATCAAATCCGCCATCTCATCGACAATCACAACAATATATGGGAAAGTATCATTTTTTAAAATCTCTTTTTCAATAATAGGATTGCCGTTTGAATCAAAACCAGTCTGTACTTCTCTTGTTAATTCCTTACCTTTCTCCGTATTTTCTTTGACCTTTTCATTATAGTTTTGGATATTACGCACACCAAGCTTTGACATTGCCTGATATCTTCGCTCCATTTCACGCACAGCCCATTTCAATGCTGCAACGGCTTTTTTCGGATCGGTAACAACAGGTGTTAAAAGGTGAGGTATTCCTTCATAAACGGACAACTCCAACATTTTTGGATCAACCATTATGAACTTACATTCATCAGGCGAAGTTTTATAAAGAATCGACAAAATCATGGTATTGATTGCGACTGATTTTCCAGACCCTGTCGTTCCCGCAACCAATAAATGAGGCATTTGTGACAAATCCACAACAACTGGATCTCCACCTATGTTTTTTCCAAGAATAATCCCAAGAGGATTTGCAAAATCTTTAAAAGTCTTTGATTCAAGCAATTCACGAATCATAACCATTTCTCTCTCTTGATTTGGAATTTCTATTCCCAAAACATTACGCCCAGGAATAACCGCAATACGCACAGAAACCGCACTTAACGATCTTGCAATATCACCCGCTAAACTTATAACACGAGAAGATTTGATCCCTGGGGCAGGTTCAAATTCATACAAAGTCACAACAGGACCAACCTTGATATTTACAATCTGACCTTTTATACCGAAATCCGTTAAGACCTGTTTCAGTTCCTCCAATTTACTGTTATTAAGCGTATATTTCGCCTTTTTCTCGTATGCAGCAAACAAACTTGTTGGAGGTAAAATATATCCCTTTTTCTTCTCACGCATAGGATCATTATGAGAAGATTTCATAACTTTCAATTTTTCAATTTTAGGAATGAAATTTTCCTTTATTACTTCATTTGCTTTCTTAGTTTCCAAAAAAATATTCCGAATAAAGTTAAATATTATATTAAATTCAAGTGCATAAACTGCCATCAAAAGACCAGACACCAAAAATATATAAAATAAAAATTTCTGCGGTATAAATGTAAAATTCCTTATGCAAAACAAATTTAAAACATACCCAAAAATTCCACTGTTCCCATCAACATTTGCAATTGCAGAAGACAAGAGAATTACAGCAAAAATACTTGCAAAAAATCTTTTTATAAAACTGTTGAATTTCATACCTATAATGAGTTTTACACCAAACATCATAAAAATAAACATCAACAAATAACTTGCACTTCCGAAATTCTGCAGCAAAATATCTGCCACAACATACATCGGGAAAAGTGTATCATCATCAAAATTCGACACTGTACTGAACGATGCATTGAAACAAGAATAATTTACAACCCCTAGTACTGAAAAACCAAGCGCAATCACTACAAGAATTCCTGTAATAATTCTCACATTTCTCTTAAAATCCTCTATAATATATTCAGAAATTATCTTCATATGCTTAAGACCATTATAAAAGAATTTTCAAAACTAGTTAACGAAAATTCCAATTTCATATTAAAAATTTTCATTGCAAAAATCATTAACAAACCAATCGAGCAGATCTTCTTTGAAAACCTTAATTTATCAAGCACAGAAATTGACACACTTAAAAAATATATAGATGAATATTTAGCTGGAAAACCTGTCTCGAAAATCATACACGAATCTTGTTTTTATGGTTACAACTTTTATGTAAATGAAGATGTTCTTGACCCAAGGATGGATACAGAAATCCTTGTCGATGCTGTCATTCACGATTTTAAAAATCATACGGCACCATTAACTATCCTTGACATTTGTACAGGAAGTGGTGTCATACTTTTAACATTGCTGAAAGAATTACCAAATTCTTCTGGGATAGGTCTTGATATAAGCGATAAAGCTTTATATGTTGCGAAGAAAAACTGTAATAATTTAAACCTCTCAAAACGTGCTAATTTCATCCAATCCGATTTCTGTAACGCAATCAATAATGAAAAATATTTCTCTAAATTCGACATAATTGTTTCAAATCCTCCATACGTTAAAACCAAAGATATCCAGAATCTTGATAAAAGCGTTATAAATTATGACCCATTAATAGCTCTCGACGGAGGGAAAAACGGAACAGATGCCTATCTTCGCATTTTAGGTGAAATCGGACAATTATTAACGCCCAATGGAAAAGTGTATTTTGAAATAGGGTACGATATTCTCGATGACGTCAAACAAATTGTAAGCGAATCGGAATTCTCTCTGCAAAAAATAATTAAAGATTTACACAATATCGACAGGGTACTTGTATTAAATAAAAAATCTTTAAAGAATTGAATAATTACATAATTTTGGTATAATGTTGCCCATACTAGTATGACAGAAAAAAAGAAATTAACTTTATCTAAAACATTAAGCGCTGATGTTCTTAAAAAAGCACAATCTAAGTTTGATCAGAATAGATCGAAAACCGTTACATTCGAGGTAAAAGGAAAAAGGCAAGCTTACGGCCCTCAAAAAATCGATGATGCTCGAGGGGAAAAATTAACCGATAAAGAGTTGTCTTTAAGGATGGATGCAATCAAAAGTATTCTGAAAGAGGAAAATACTCAAAAACCTGAGCCTCAAACATCTCTTCGAGATACGGAAATTATTGCGAATAAAAATCAGTCTTCTGATATAAAAAATACCGAATCTCTAATGCAAGAGCCTGTTGAATCCGGCGTAGCTTCCGTTCCAAGTGTGGAAAGCAAACAACCTGTCAGAGATTCGTTTTATGACGTTAAAAAAGTACGTGGTACTGCAAAAAAAACAACGGAACCAAAATATACACCATTTAGCAAACCAACTGATAAAGTTTCTTCTGTCGATCCAAAGGCGAAAGCTCCTGTTAACAACAAAACTTCTGACAAACAAAAAATCGATGTTGGAACATTAAAAAGGCAGGGAAAAATGGCGTTCTCTTCTGCTGTTGATGAGCGTCGTGAAAAGATTAAAAATCTCAGTGATAAAAAAAATCAAAAGAAAAAACCATTCCAAAAGCATAATCAAAATTCTTTTGTTGTCAGAGAGGTTGAGGTAAGTGACGTTATTACCGTGCATGATCTCGCAAACCAAATGGCCGTTAAAACCACGGATGTTATTAAACTTTTGCTGAACCTTGGGATGAGTGTCACGATTAACCAAAGTATTGATGCTGAAACGGCTGAAATTGTTATCGCAGAGTTTGGGCACAAATTAAAAAGATCCGCAAATATCAAACTGATAGAGGAAATTGAAAACCTCAAAGTCATCGATGATGATGGTTCATTGCAGGAAAAACCTCCTGTTGTGACCGTTATGGGACATGTTGATCACGGAAAAACCTCCCTCCTTGATACATTCAGGAAGAGTGATGTTGTTGCAAGCGAGTTTGGTGGAATTACACAAAAAATCGGTGCTTATCAAGTCACTTTGAAAAACGGAAAGAAGATTACCTTCATCGATACCCCTGGTCACGAGGCTTTCACTGCTATGCGGTCGAGAGGTGCGGACGTTACGAATATCGTGGTGTTGGTCGTTGCGGCTGATGATGGAATTAAACCTCAAACGATCGAGGCGATCAACCATGCGAAAGCTGCAAAAGTGCCACTTATCGTTGCAATCAACAAAATTGATAAACCTGGCGTTGATCCGAATAAAATCCGTCAAGAATTGCTTCAATATGATGTAGCGGTCGAAAGTTACGGCGGTGATATTCTTGATGCCGAGGTCTCTGCAAAAACTCGTCAGGGAATTGAAAGACTTGAAGAATTGATTTTGCTTCAGGCTGAGATGTTAAATTTGAAGGCTAACCCAAACAGAAGCGCAGAGGGTAACATAATCGAGGCGAAATTGCAAAGGGGACTTGGTACAATCGCAACTGTTCTTGTGAAAAATGGAACCTTACACAAAGGGGATTTTTTCGTTGCCGGAAAGGTCTTCGGAAAGGTGAAGTCCATGATGAACGACAAGGGTGAAATTGTCGATGCTGCCACACCTGGAATGCCTGTCGAGGTGATTGGATTTGAAAAATCTCCTATGCCTGGCGACGATTTCGTCGTGTTCGCGGATGAAAGCAAAGCAAAGGAAATCGCAAATCTCCGTGACATAAAATATCGTGAGTCACTGAATGCCGTAAGTGCGAAAAAATTGCACGATGATGCGTTTGCAAAGGTGGAAGACAGTGAAATCAAGAATATCGACATTATCTTGAAAGCTGATATGCACGGTTCGATCGAGGCAATAAAGCACTCTATCGGAAAACTTGCGAATGACGAGGTTACCGTGTCTGTCATCCATTCTGGAATTGGTGAAATCACGGAAAACGATATCGTCCTTGCAAAAGCTTCCAAGGCAATCGTTATCGGGTTCAATGTCCGCGCAAACTCAAAGGTCAGGACAAAGGCAAAAACCGAATCTGTTGAGATTTCCTATTACTCTATCATTTACGATGTCATCGATTATATCACGTCAATGGTCGAGGGTATGCTGTCACCTGAGGTTACCGAAGAGGTGCTTGGATATGCCGAAGTAAAGCAAGTATTTACAATCACAAAGGTCGGTAAAATCGCTGGCTCCTTGGTAAAAGATGGCATTATAAAACGCGATGCATTTGCTCGTGTGATAAGGGACAACACTGTCATTTATAAAGAATGCCAAATCAAATCCTTGCGTAAGGTAAAGGAAGATGTTAAGGAGGTCAAGAACGGCCTTGAATGCGGTATTGGCCTATCTATCCAAGATGTCCAAGAAGGCGATATCATCGAGTGCTTTGATAAAAAAGAGACCAAGAAAAAATTGGTAATTAATAATTAACCCTTATATCGCTCTGCAACTTTTTCCTGGTATTTTACAACTTGCTCAAGGATTTTTTCCTGTAATAACTTCCTTCCGTCGTGAGTAGTGTATTCATCGATCGTGTCTTTTGTGTATTCTCCACTTTGAGTAAGTTTATTTTGTAGTAATGTTTCTATTTTCAATATTAAATCTTGATCTGAAATAGATAAAAGAGCACTTATATTAACCAGAATCGGTTTTCCGCTCAATACTACAGTTCCTTTATTTGTTAATTGCGAAGCAACAATTGCAAAGTTACGATACAGAGTCATAATTTTTGCAATCAAAGCAACCATTTTATTAACAGCCTTAATATGGCTCACTTGTACATCCGGGACATTTTCTCTCAAAACATTATCAATTATCATATTACAAAAATCTGAAACACTACCATTGTTTGAAACCGTGTAGCAATTACCTGCAAAACCACTTAATTTCTCATAAAAAAGTTGGAGTATTTTATAATTCAAAATTTCAATAGCGATATCTCGCCTTAGCTCAGTATTTTTAATATTTTTAAAATACTCACCAAATAATTCAGTGAGTGATTTGCCAGTAACAAGAATTCTGTTCGCATTTCCTCTTAAAAATACATCTATCAATGCACCATATTTTTTGATTTGCCTGTCGTTTTTACATTGCATTAAAACATCTTTGATTCTTTTATTCAATCTTGGAACTTCTATATTGTTGCTCATAAAAGCGTAATAATTGTATTGATCCATACTTTTTCTTTTCAATGAATCACGCAATTTATCCGCAATCTGGGAAAATCTATTAGAAAGGCTTATTATTGTATTTTCATTTTGTTTTGTGCGAGCATTAACATCTATATTGAAAATCATGCTGCTTATAAATATTGCTCTGATTATTTTTTTCATATAAATACCCCTTATAGATATTTATATCATGTAAATAGTTAATTTATCCTTAACAAAAATTAAAAAATTTGGTTTTTAATAATAGATATTAATCATGTGTAAATGTAGAGACTAAAGGGCTCTACTCCTTTGCTGGGGGAGGTCCTCTTCGATATTATCTGGTTCTTTCAAGACATAACCTCTTCCCCAAACTGTTTCGATGTAATTTTCTCCATCAAGATACTTCATCAATTTCTTACGTAGTTTGCAAACAAACACATCGATAATTTTAATTTCTGGTTCATCAAGTCCGCCATACAAATGGTTCAAGAACATCTCTTTTGTAAGTGTTGCACCTTTTCTTAACGCTAATAATTCTACGATTGCATATTCCTTGCCAGTTAAATTCAAAGGCTTATTATCAATAGCAACAGTCTGAGTATTCAAGTTGATTGTCATACGTCCAACCTTAATCACGGCTTCCGAATGGCCTTTGTTACGTCTTACAATAGCCTGTATGCGTGCTACGAGTTCATTACTATTGAAAGGCTTCGTCAAGTAATCATCAGCACCTATATCCAAACATTTAACTTTATCACATGATTCATAAAGTCCAGAGAGAACCAAAACAGGAGTTTTAATATTAGAAGCTCTCAAACGCTTTAACACATCAAAACCATCTATATCTGGCAAAATAATATCCAATATAATTAAATCATAATCATAAAGTTTACCAATTTCAACTCCATCTTGGCCTAAATCAGTAGCATCAACAATAAAACCTTCTCTGTGTAAGATATTTTGGACTGTTTTGATTTGATCGTTGTCGTCCTCTATTAATAGTATTCTCATAGCACACCTTTTAAAAACACTTACAAGATAAATCCAAGTTTACTAAAAATTTATTAAAAACAAAAAAAAATTATTATTTTTTATTTTTAATTCATTAATATTTTGTTAACTTTTGTGTGATTTAAAACACTATTTCGGAAAAACAAAAAAGAAATACGAAAAAGAAAATTGAATTACTTATTTTTTACGACACTTACCATTGTTGGGCGAAGGACCCTTTCGTGTAATTTATATCCTTCCTGCAAAACCTTGCTGACAGTGCCATTTTTAAATTTTTCATTTTCCTCTTCCATCATAGCCTGGTGTTCATGAGGATTAAACTCATCCCCCGGGTTGATGTTGATTTTCTCGATTTTGTTTCTTGCAAGTATATTTAAAATCTCCTTCCTGTTCATCATCATTCCGTCCCTTACATTTTTGAAAGTTTCGGAATCAGGAATATTCTCGATTGCACGATCAACGTTATCTATGATATGCAAAACCTCCGCTGCAAATTTCGAAACAGCGTATTTCATAAGGTCTTCACGCTCCTTATCAAAACGTTTGCGTAAATTCTCGGTGTCAGCCATCGCAAGTAACAAATGATTTTTCAATTCCTTATTTTCATTCTGCAAATCTGCAATAACCTCTTCCAAAGATTTTTCCTTGTTTTCTGATTTTGCATTCTCAGCAGCCTTATCATTTTCATGGCAATCGCATTTATCATTCTTACATTTATGCATGAAATCCTCCCAATAAAAATACCTAAATATTATAACACGAAATGCGAATTAATAATATTTTGATTTTTTACTGGTAAAGTACAATCTATGAGGTTGGTAAATATTCACAAAGCAAAGTCTGAAAAAGGGTTCGTCCTTTTACTGTTTGCATTATTGTTACCAATTCTCATTTTTGCAACTAAGTTTGTTATAGAGTATTCTATCTATAAATCAACCCTGGAGGAAATCAAAACCTCGTCTATCAAATCACTTAACGAGAGTATTCATTTTTTTGATGAACCCGAAAAAGATTTGTTGGCACATTTAAAAGCCAAGCTAATTCTTGATTTAAACCCAATTAATATCGAGGATTTAAACAAAAGAATCAAAATCAAAAATCAATCCCAAAAAGAAGCTTCCGCCTCTAGGAAACTATTCATCCAAAAATGCGAAGTCCGAAAATACGTCAATGAAAAAGCATACGATATTTCCGAATACCAAACCCAGGATAACGCTGAATTTCTAAGCGTACCTTATGATGAGAATAGATATACTTTTCAACTCATCAAAAATCGCATCCTAAGCGATATTGTCGAGGATTTCAGGGATCTCGGGATTACAACTTATAATTTAAAGTATGATGACATGACTTCTAATGTTAAAATCAATGATTTCTCATGTCATTCCTATGCCGTGCCCAAAGACTCCAAAGAACCTAAAGATTACAAAAAATGGACCTATAAAATATTCCTCGACAGGGCAATTGACAACGATATCTTTAAAAATATTCTCTGGAAAAAAATAGCAGTTCTGGAATATGAAATCCCATCTATTTCTTTCTTTGTAAAAGTTTCCTTCGATGACAGAGTCAAACTGCAAAACGCAGGGTATATAATCCACGAAGCAGTAACAGATGACGCAGTCACCTTGGATACAGACCAAAATGAAAACTTTTATAACTTTTCATCCCTGAATCAGAAGATCAAAAATAAAACCTATGCAATCGACCTTGATAATATCGAATTAAAGATATCAAAATTTCAAGATTATAATATTTTAACACTTAACGTCCCGGGAACAATATCAACGCTTTTTGATACCTCTCCGCGGGAATTTAATTGCACTACGAAGATAAAATTTTACGATAACAGTGTCGATACAAAAGATAACTATACAAAAGGCATAAACGTTGGAATTGCTGTCCCAGTGAAGACAGATACTTCAAATTTAAACCTTTATCATATAATTATGAATAATATCGCCTGCCTTGTCGATAAATTTGATCCCAAAAATACTTCCGTCGCTGTTGTGCCGTATTACAGCAAAATCAAGCTTCCGAAAGATATTTTCCAAAATATTCAAAAAAAAGAAGACATTATTCTGGTAAATCTTCCCCAAGATCAAGAATCAATTGAGACTAAGGATTTCCTTATCTCTTTAAAAGAGCAAGGTCTTTCAGAGGAATTAAAAACTCTCATCAAAAAACAAGTAGACCTTGGCAATGGTTGCAATTGTTACAATATTCCCAAAAATAATTTGGTTAAAATATTGGAAAAGATCCAGCCAAAAACCTTAACTTTCTCCTCTTCCGGAGAAATGGATCAAACAAATATTTCATCTTCATATGTCAAAAATTATAATTCAGAAAATCCTGAAACCTCTGCGATAGATTTATTTTTCTCTTCGCCTTATGACACATATGATGTTCAGGGACTTGAGTTAAATATTCTTAAAGATAAACTCTCTTCCGAGTCCCAAATTTCCGTAAACGGTGTCCAATTAAAGGACCTGTATTTTTACCGTCCGAAAAACAATATAATTTCCGTATATTATCCAGAAAATGACATTTCTGACCCTAGCTTTACCGAGCGGAATGTAATGGAGGTTGATCAAAATCAAACCTTCCACACCGACGATAGATCATCAGAAATTTTATGCGGGTTAAATCTTGTCAACCCGACACCTCCTTTAATTCAGAGGGGTGAGGATGTGTCCATATGCAATAAAAATCCTTATAATCCTTTTTCAATTCTAAAATTATCCTCACCGTCAATAGCAGCAATGTATTTAAGACTGCTTAACAGTATTCAAACGGACGAGCAGAGCAATTTTATTAACATAGGTGCCCTTTGGTCTTGGAGAATGATCTCAACTGAGAATTGGCTCGCTTCACTTAATAACTCTAACGCTCTGGCCCAAAAAATTATACTCCTTATCATAACCAAAGATATAAACTTCTCTCCTAACGAAAAAACCGTATACGGTATACTAAACGACAATGATAAATTATTTGTACACAATATTCAAAACAATCAGCACCTTAGCATAAGTCATCCGTATGATAAAAATTCATTTGGTGTAAATATCACCAAACTTTCTCAACTTACAGTCGAGACACTCACCCGCATCATGAAAGAAGGGGTGAAACTTTATGTTGTGGAAATTCTCCCCATGGAACATGAGACAGGATTTCCAAATTTAAAAAACCATGTAAAAAATGCAGTCGAAAGCTTTTACGGTCGCAACACCGTGCATTTCCAACGATGCGCAATCGAAAATAACAGGGACGATAAAAAAATCGACGACCTTATCAGAAATTTATTCAAAAACATAGAAGACGACCTCCATCTAAAAAATACATTAAAATCCGTGAATTATCACTCTTCTTATATGATTATCGAGGATTAAGTGCGGATGACGGGACTTGAACCCATACGACTTTCATCACTAGATTCTGATTCTAGCGCGTCTACCAATTCCGCCACACCCGCAAAATTCAAAAAATCACATAATTAAAAAAGATTTTTGGTGCCCTCGGAGGGATTTGAACCCCCACGTCACAATTGACAGTAGATTTTGAGTCTACCGCGTCTACCAGTTCCACCACAAGGGCAAAAGATGCGCTATTTTAACGCATCAAGCTTTGAAAAGCAAGAAGTTTTTAGCAAACTTTATCCTTCAAAACTTTTCCAGCTTTAAATTTTGGCAATACTGTAGCAGCAATTTTAATAGGAGCACCAGTTTGTGGGTTACGTCCTGTTGTAGCTTGCCTTTCAGAAGTATAAAACTTACCAAAACCGATCAAATTAACTTCTTCTTTCTTCTTCAAAGTCTCGCCAACAGCTTTGATAAATGCGTCAAGAGCCCTTGTTGAATCGATCTTTGTTAAACCCGTTTCATTAGCAATATAGCTGACTAATTCATTCTTATTCATCATACACCTTTAAATTAACATATTAAGTTTATTGGGTAACACCTATCTCGTCAACTAATTTTTTGTAAATATATTAAAAAAATCTAATTTTTATCCGAAAGTTACAAAAAAACACCAGTTTCGAAGATATGATGGCAGGCACTACAGGATTCGAACCTGTGACCCCCTGATTAAAAGTCAGATGCTCTACCGACTGAGCTAAGTGCCCTTAGACCAAAAAATTCCCGTTCGCAAGAAATCGGAAACTTTTCGAATTTTAGCATACTTTTTTTGAAAAGTCAAGAACTTTTTTAAAATTTTTTTAAATAATTTGCATACCAATAAAACTCTATATTGCGTCGTATTTCGCCAATTCGATTTTTGCACGTAATTGTATTTCATCAAAAATTTGCTGTAATTTTTCATCTTCCGTATTTAATTTTGAAATCATTTTCGAAAGATTTTCGAGAGAATTTTTCGTGACATCACCCGACAAAATACCAACCTCAAGATTCTTCAGCATATTCAAAATTTTCTTAGACTTTTTTAAAATCTCTTCATGTTTATCGCCGATAAGTTGCATCCCCAAACCTTCTATCGTTGAAATAAAATTACTTTGCACATTGGAAAGTTTCGTATTTTGAGAAGGTTCAGAATTTTTTAAATTAATCAAAAATTTAGCATTATTCTTTCGCGGAGAATCAGTCCGCCTTATGTCTTGCTTTGTAATCTCTCTTGTTTTTTCTATTAGCATTTTCAAATCTTTATCCAGTATATTAAGGACAAATCTTTAAAAAATACTAAACAAAAGATTATTTTATTTATTTAAAAATTTTTGCACTTCAATCGCAGCAATTGCACCATTTCCAGCGGCAATCACAGCTTGGCGGTATTTAGGGTCCATAACATCCCCAGCAGCAAAAACACCACTTATGTTGGTCTTCGTATCAGATGTGATAATGTAACCATCATCGTCACATTGCACGAAATCCTTACAGAAAGCGGAATTCGGCACATATCCTATCGCGATGAAAACATGATCCATCGGTAACTCTGTCTCAATATTCGAGAGATTATTTTTTATTTTAACAGCACCAACCCTTGAATTATCAGCATTTCCTTTTATTTCAACCAATTCCTGATTCCACATAACGTTTATTTTTGGATTTTTGAACAAACGCTCTTGCATAGCTTTTTCGGCACGGAGAAAATCCTTTCTGTGGATCAAGGTGACAGATTCAGCAAAATTCGACACGAACAAAGCATCCTCAACCGCAGTATTTCCACCACCAACGACAAGAACTTTCTTACCTTTACAAAAAAATCCATCACATGTAGCGCAAGTCGAGACACCTTTTGACCAGAATTCCTTCTCTCCATTAATGCGCAATAATCTTGGGTTTGCACCTGTTGCAATAATTATACTTTTTGTTGTAATCTCGCCAGAATATTCCGTCAGAACAGAAAAATTATCCTCGGCTTTCTTAAAAGACACAACCGTATCATACATAATTTCCACACCGAGAGATTTCACCTGCTCTTGCATAACATCCATCAAAGCAATACCGGGAAGAGCTTTGACCCCAGGAAAATTCTCGATCTCACTTGTTGAGGTAAGCTGTCCACCTAATTGATTCCCACTTATTTGCAACACTTTTATTCCTGCCCTTGCCGCATAAATCGCAGCGGTATTCCCAGCAGGACCGGAACCTATGATCACTAATTCAAAATTCATACATAAAATTATATATGAGAATAATTGCTATTCCAAACGCTCTTTTTTCAAAAAATACAAAGCATTACAAATCACGGTCGTTCCAATCATCATAAGCACAAGCTTTGCAACAGATGAAAGGTCAATCGCGATTATCAAATACACCCCAACCGAGGCGAGTAAATTTTGCACCACAACATCCACAGATGTTGCCGACCCTTTTGAATGAGCGAAATTTTTATAATAATAAGTAATCGCACTGCACGTAATCAATGAAATCCCGCAAGAAAATACGCAAATCGAAAGAATCACAAGCTCTATGGGGACATTTTTCATAAATAAAAGAGATGCAATCGCCAAAGCAACAATATTGCAGAATATCACCCCTTTTCGAAGCACAATCAAAGGATCTATGTGACTTTTGAAAAGACCTATGTAAAGATTTGTCATAGCCGATGAAAATAACACAACAGATTGGTAATACCCAATGTTCTGTATTTTTATTCCAAACACATTCGTCAAAAAGCCAGGATATTCGACAGTCCATCCACTTAAAAATCCTATTAAAATCGAATACATAAAAACGTATTTCGTGACACTGAATTTTTTCAAAATCGCAATAAATTTTAATGTCGCATATTTTAAAGAGAATTTTGTGTTAGTGATAACCTCTCTTTTCGGAAGAAGATGCGAAGTGATATACGCGAAAATTGAAAACACAAAAATCATAAAAAACGATCCCTTCCATGAAAAATAATGTACAACCTTACTACCCAGAATCGGTGCCGTAACCATTCCAACTATCAACAGGAAATGAATAATTGAAACTATGAAAAATGCATCTTTTTTGGATTTGTTATCACCAATCACAGCGTACGTCAATGCAGAAACACTGCACGCAACACCTTGCATAATCTTTCCAATAGAAAATAATACGAAAGAATTCGCGACATAGCAAATCAAAGAACCGACAACCACAACTAATGCACTGTTTATGATGACCTTCCGCCTTCCTATGCAATCTGATAAATGTCCGATCACAAACATAGATGCACACCTGAACAGCAAATCAAGTCCCATAATACTTTGCATATATTTGTAAGGAACATGAAAAGCCTTAGCAGCACTTATGAATGCAGGTGTTAAAAAATCTATCTCCAGCCAATAAATCATCAACACAACATACGAAACAAAAATCAACTTACAGTTGGACATCTAAAATTTTTTCCCATCAAAGTATTCAAAACATTTCTGTGTCAAAACACGCCCACGAGGTGTGCGTTGCAAATACCCTTGCTGAATCAGATAAGGTTCAACGACATCTTCCAAAGAATCCCTTTGTTCCGAAAGCCCTGCAGCAAGCGTTTCAATTCCAACGGGACCACCTGAATAATTTTCTATTATGTATTTTATAAATTTTCTATCAAAAAAGTCAAATCCTTTTTTGTCTATCTCAAGCTCTTTCAAGGCTTTGTTGGCGATATCTTTATCTATGAAATTTTTATTTTTCACAATAGCAAAATCATAAACCCTTTTCAAAAGCCTTATTGCAATCCTTGGTGTTCCACGTGATCTTTGCGCTATCTCCGTCGCACCATCCTCGGAAATATCAATGTTTAAGGAATTCGCATTTCTAAATATAATTTTTTTCAAATCCTCCGCATCATAATAATTAAGGCGAATTAAAATTCCGAATCTGTCCCGCAATGGAGAGGTAATAAGCCCTGTCCTTGTCGTGGCACCAATAATCGTAAAATGTGGCAGGCCAATACGAACAGATCTTGCAGCAGGTCCTTCGCCAATCATCACATCAATTTTAAAATCCTCCATCGCAGAATAAAGCACCTCTTCAACATTCGGATTCAAACGGTGAATCTCGTCAATAAACAAAGTCTCTTTTTCCTGCATATTTGTAACAACCGCAGCCATATCACCGATTTTCGTAATAGCTGGTCCAGATGTGATTTTAATCTCGGAATTCAGCTCATGCGCAATAATGTTCGCAAGAGTTGTTTTTCCAAGCCCCGGAGGACCGTACAGTAATATGTGATCTATCGTTTTATTAGTAATTTTTGCAGACTCAACGAAAATTTTGAGATTCTCTATATTTTGTCTTTGCCCAATAAATGAATCAAAGGATGACGGACGAGTAATATAATTATCCTTTAATTCTGGCGAAATTATTCTTTGATCTTCCATTTGTATCCTTTAATTCCTTAATTGATTTAACATTGATTTTAACATAGACTCAAAATTTGAATCATCCTCAAAAGCCACATTATCCAAAGCTTTTTTAATTTCGTACTGTTTAAACCCAAGATTTAACAATGCAGAAATTACATCTTTCTGAACTAAATTTTCTTCCGACTTTTTCTGCACGGAATTTGTATTTGAAGTACCACACATAAGCAGAGTATCAGGAACTTTTTTATACAATTCATTTACAATTCTTGATGCGAGTTTTTCACCTATCCCATCCGCAGTGCAAAGTAAATCAATGTTTTTAGATTTTATTGTATCACCCAAAATATCGTATTTCACAGCCGACAGAATACTTAAAGCCACCTTTGATCCGACACCTTGGACTTTATTCAAAAGGTTAAAAAAAGCGCGCTCTATCTCATTTATAAAACCATATATCTGCCAAGAATTTTCCCTTATTACAAGTTCGGTTAAAAGTTTTACGTCATCTCCTATTGTAAAATTCGTATTTGTAATATTTGATGTATTTACAAAAAAACCAACATCATTAATATCCAAAATTACATACAGGTCACCTATCTCCTGAACTTTACCTTTTAAATAAGTTAT
Source organism: uncultured Holosporaceae bacterium (assembly GCA_949290705.1). Taxonomy (GTDB): domain Bacteria; phylum Pseudomonadota; class Alphaproteobacteria; order UBA3830; family CASESI01; genus CASESI01. Next base: position 217,879 of record CASESI010000022.1, read on the forward strand.
CATAATGGTTAAGATTATATTTCGTTTTATCAAATTTATAAAGCAAACGTTTTGCAGTTAATAGTATATCTTGTGCAAATATAACCCGTCTGGAGAAATTGTTGGAGCTGATAAGTTTCTGTTTTTTGCTTCCATAACATAATTCAAATATTCCAGCGAAAATTTCCCAATTGCAACATAAATCATAGCCCCTACCATATTTCGTACTTGGTGGTGCAAAAACGAGTTAGCGTTAAATTTTATCACAATAGCATCAGTGTATTGCTCTCTTTCGATCTGAACATCATAAATGGTTTTTATAGGAGATTTGCTTTGGCATTTTATACTTTTAAAACTTGAGAAATCATGCGTACCAATAAAAATTTTTGCTGCTTGTTCAAGCAAAGCAATATCCATAGGGAACTTTTCATGATGATATAAATATTTCTGAAAAGTGAGTATAGGATGGCGATTTATAATTTTATATATGTATGACCTGCTTTTCGCAGAACTGATCGAGTGAAAATCATTTGGGACTTTCTCTATGTCATTCACAACAACAGGTAAATTATTCACATTATTATTTATACACTTTTGGAGGTTATACGGATCTAAGTTCTTATCACTTGAAAAATGTGCAACCTGTTCGATTGCGTGTACACCGGCATCTGTTCTTCCAGCCCCTATAATTTTTGTATCACATTTTGTAAAAACAGATATGGCATCTTCGAGAGTTTTTTGAACAGAAATTCCATTATTTTGTCTTTGCCACCCACAAAAGAAATGCCCGTTGTATTCTATTTTCAATTTATATTTCATTTGAGTTCGATTTTACCACGTATTTCGAAATCTTGCTTTTGTTATGTATTAATAATATAATCTTGTCATGGAAAATATTGAAAATCTCTCGTTTGAAGAAGCATTAAAGGAACTTGAAGGAATAATAAAATTACTTGAAAAGGGGGATTGCGAAATCGAAAAAGCAGTTGAATATTACGAAAAGGGTAGTCTCTTACGGGAACATTGTGAGAAAAAATTAAATAGTGCAAAAGAAAAAATTGAAATTATAAATAAAATCTCCGTAGCAGATTACGTTGAACCTTCCTCGTAGGATAATAGATAAATTTCAGGTGAATTTATGGATGTAATTATAGTGCCTTTTTTAAATCTTGTGATATCGATATTAGGTATGTTACAGTTTTTACTTGTTGTGTCTGTTATAATGAGTTGGTTAGTATTTTTTAATATTTTAAACATTCGCAATAATTTTATAAGACTTACACTTGAATGGTTAGACGCATTATTCGAGCCGATGCTTAGCAAAATTCGTATGATTTTACCAAGATTTGGAATTGATATCTCCCCAATAATTCTTATATTGCTGATTTCATTTTTACAAGGTGTCATTATAAGATTGTTAATGAAAATATCTTAACATTGTACAAGTATTCATATATATTAAACTGATGATAAATGAGAAGATTTTAGACGGAAGATTAATTGCTGGCCGCATATATGAAAAAATCTCTGCAACAATTAAGACAAAACATTTACAACCAAAACTATCAATAATCCAAGTTGGAAACAATTCTGCGAGTAATATTTATGTAAACAAAAAGCTACGCATAGCAAAAGAGCTTGGAATTTCAGCAAATCTATACAAATTCGATATTGATGCCAAAAAAGATGAAATAATCGATAGGATCGAAAGATGCAACCAAGAATATTCTGGGACTATTGTGCAATTACCTCTTCCAAACCATTTGGATTCATCTGAAATAATAAATAACATACATCCTGACCTTGATGTTGATGGATTAACAATTGTGAACCAAGGGTTGTTATTTAATGGCCATCCAAACATTTGTCCTTGCACACCACTTGGGGTTGTGACGTTGCTTAAAAATTATAATATAGACATTTTGGGAAAACATGTTGTAATTGTTGGAAGGTCCAATCTTGTCGGAAAACCTTTGATGCAAATGATGTTACATGAAGATGCTACTGTTACACTTTGTCATTCGAAAACCAATAATTTAAAAGATATTACCTCCTCTGCTGATATATTAATCTCTGCGACTGGATGTGCGAAATTTATCAAACGCGATTTTGTAAAAGAAAATGCGATTGTTGTCGACATAGGAATTAGTTATGTAAATAATAAAATCTCCGGAGATGTAGATTTCGATGATGTGTTTCAGAAAGTATCAAAGATAACACCTGTTCCGGGCGGAGTTGGGCCAATGACCGTTGCAATGCTTATGTATAATACAATGAAAGTCGCAGAAAACTTTGCGTGATCATTCCCAATTCACAACTTTATAGGAATATAGATTTAACTTTTCCCTTTTCCTGTTAGCCAACTCAATCAATTCTTGTGGAGTTAGGTATAGATTGCGTACGATAAATTTTTTTTCTTTTTCATCAAAACGTAGATCATTAAACCCGTAATTTTGCAAAAACAAAATCACATCTCTATAAAAATCTTGTTCCATTTTCGAGTAGCACTTCCACGCAGTATAATATGCTTTTTTAACCTTGTCAAGTTGTTTTTAGATATTAAATTTCGCCTAACAAGATATATTTGATACCATTTACAAATCTTACGAATATATTAGCTTTTTCTATTGTCTTATCAGCATACAAATCGTATGTATTTGATTCGTTATCCAATTGTATTTTCAAGACGCCTATTTTATCGCCTTTTTTCACATTTTGTAAAGGCCTGTTGTACGTAATATAACACTTTATTTTGTTCAAAAATTTTCTGTCAAGAGACATAACAATATCCTCGTGCAATTCTGCACCAACAGATTTTTCTGTGCCATTTACAACAATCATATCTTTAATTTTTTGATGTTTTTTAAATAACACATAATTACCAAAATTTCTTTCCGCAAATGTAAACAAGCGCAGAGCATCTTCCCGCCTTTCTTTCTCGTTCTTTGCACCATTAATCACCAAAAATAACCTACGTTTAGGATCGGACGTACATCTGTACGTTGCGGCTATTCCGTATCCACCAGCATTCGTATGACCAGTTTTTATACCGTCTACATTCTTGTTTCTGAGCATCAAGTCATTGTATGTACTTTGTTTTATCCTATTATGAGAGAATTTTTTTTGGGAAAACCTGTCATTAAATGTTGGAAACTTTTTCCATAAATTTATTGCAAGCAACATAATATCATATGCTGAGGAAAAGTGATCTTGATCCGGCCATCCTGTACAATTGTTAAAATGTGAATCTTTCATCCCTAGTTCAGACGCATACTCTTGCATAAGATCCTTAAATGCTGTTTCTGACCCAGCAATATTCTCGGCAACAGTTATTGCGGCGTCATTACCAGAAACAACCACAATTCCATTTATTAGATCATTAATCGAAACTTTCTCGCCAGATGCTAAAAACATCTTCGATCCTTGTTTATTATGAGCATAGTTACTTACATTAAACACATCACCTAATTTCAATTTCCCAGAATCAAGATAATCAAACAAAACGTAAAGTGTCATCATCTTTGTCATCGAAGATGGATACATTTTTTGCTTTTCATTTTTACATAACAAAATAGTATTCGTAACACCATCAACCAATATAAATTCCTTTGATCCTGTTATAATTCTCGACGTATTGTAGTAACCCTTAATGAAATTGGAATAATTTATAGAAATATTTTCATTTCCCAAATCAGAATTTGAATTGGTATTAGCATCATCTGTCGTTTCTTCGTTTATACTACTTACAATTTTATTATCAACAGAATACTCGCAAAAAAATGCAAAACAAAACAATGTAAAAAGTACTATTTTTCTCATACTGACGATTATAAAATCACAGAAAGTAAAAATCAATAAATTAACTATTTATATCATTTTAAGTTTATTACAACAGATGTTATATCATCAAACTGTTTCGTATTATTAGCAAAATTTTTAACATCTTCGTTGATGGCATTTACAATTTTTTCGGATGAGTAATCTTTCATGGAATATAGTAAATTATTCAATCTGTAATAGTCATATTCTTCATTTTTTTCATTAATAGCTTCCACAACACCATCTGTATAAAGCACTATATATGAATCTTCTGGAACATAAACTTTTTGTAGTACAAAATCAAAATCATTAACTATCCCAAGAGCTATATTATTGTTTGATTTTAAAAACAAAGGATATTCATTTTTACTTACAATTATCGGAGATAAGTGCCCACAATTTATGAAATAAAAATTCCTGCTTTTTATGTCTATCATACCGTATACGCACGTTACAAACATGCTTGTATGATTGTCTTCATTAAGAGATTTATTAACATTATAAATACATTCAATTGGATTTTTAAAAATTTTAGCAAAAGATTTAATCAGAATTTTCGACATTGTCATGAATATAGCGGCAGAAATATTTTTTCCAGAAACATCTGCTATCACAACACCAACTTTATCATCATCTATTTTGAAAAAATCATAAAAATCTCCACCAACATCATTCGCGGGAATATTAGAAGCATATATATCTAAATTAGAATATTTAAAATGATTATTTGGAAGGATACTTTTTTGCAATTCTCCAGTAACGGATAATTCTTTCGAGATATTTGAAAATTTTGATTGAGTTTCTAGATTATTTTTCGCACTTTCAGATTTTGTTAATGCATTTTTTATTACTATTTCGATATCTGCAAAATCAAACGGTTTCACTATAAAATCATTCGCCCCAGCATTAATAGCAAGACGCAAATTTTTTAAATCTCCATATAAAGAAATAACAACTATTCTTTGAAAGGTAATTAATGTAGTTAATTTTTCAATTAAAGTTATGCCATCATACTTTGGTAAACTGGTCTCCGTTATTATTAAGTCTATGCCTTTGACAGTATTAAATTTCATAATAGCGTCTTCGCCATCATAAGCAGCAATGAATTCGTATTTACCACAAAAATAGCTATTCAACAACTCTATTGTGTCCTTGTTATTGTCAACTATTAAAATTTTCGAATTCATGTTAAAATACTACTATTGATTATTTTATTTTTAGTTAACAATGCGAGAAATTGTACTTGATACCGAAACAACAGGACTTAACCCTGAATCAGGAGATAGAATCGTCGAAATTGCCGCACTTGAAATTGAAAATAGGCTTCCAACCGGGAAATATTTTCAATGCTATATAAATCCTGATGGAAAAGAAATGAACCCAGAGGCTGAAAGAATCACAGGAATAACAAACGATTTTCTTGCGGATAAACCTTTATTTAAGGATGTCGTATTCGACTTTTTGGATTTTATAAAAAACGATCCTTTAATAATACACAATGCAAAATTCGATGTGAAATTCCTTAATTATGAGTTAAATATTTTTGGATCATTCGGTGTTGAAATTTCTATGGATAGGTGTGTTGATACACTTGAAATTGCACGACGACAATTCCCAGGAAGTCAGGTAAATTTGGATGCACTTTGCAAACGATTTAATGTGGACAATTCAAAAAGAGATCTTCATGGAGCATTGATAGACTGTGAATTACTTGCTGGAGTGTATATGTACCTTATGGGGGGTCCACAGGGAGCGCTTTTTGCGGACAATAATTCTTCAACAAACACAACTCAACAAAATAACAATGAACATGCGTCAAATGTTATAGATTTATCACAATATAAAAAGAGGAAGTGGGAAGTGCCTGAATCGGAACTTTCTGCACATAATGATTTTATTAATTCATCAATAAAAAATTTTATATGGAAATAATTGAAATATCATATTAATTCGTCTAACCGTTGATATAATTCGTATTGTAATAATTTGAAATCTGTTGTTAAATTTTTTATGTCTTGTTTTAGTTGTTTTGCTTGCTGATAAAAATCATTGCTATTTGTATTATCTATTAATGATTTTATTTTTTCTTTGAATTCGTTCCCCAAATTAATTTTTTCATTAAATATATCACGAGCTTTTTCCAAGTTTATGTAAAATAAAAACTCATGTTCTAGCTTAACTTGTTTTAAATCTTCAAGCATCCTCATTTCATATTTATAGTCATATACTCTATTTTCGGCATATCTTTTTATACGTTTAATCAATTCATCTTTTGTAATTTTATGATGATCAAACTCTTCTAATATAAACTCAACACCACTCAAATTACATTGCAATGTATCACATTTCAATGATTTAATTTTTTTCGTTTTATCATTTTTTACAAAAAGCTTTAATACTGACGTTAATAGATCCCTCTCTCCGGAGCACTTATCAAATGTACCAATAATTCCAAGGTAAGTAATAGTATTATTTATTAAATTATTACGTACAGCTAGTTCTGAACAGTTATTGATGACATCAGAAGAGAAACTCATAAAAAAGTCAAACTGTCGCTCTACAGGAAGATTTACGTGTTGCATTTGTTCTTCACATTTTTTAAACACATTGTAAAACTTTTTCCATCGTTCTTCTATGACCGTATCATTTTTACGTTTTTGAATTTGTTCATCATTTAACCCCAAAAATTTAAAATAATCTGATTTAATTGTTTCATCAGGAGTATCCAAAATACAACCTAAACAATTTGAGTACCACACACCATTTGCCCTTTTCGCATTATCATGTAAACTTACTTCAGAGTACGGATTTATAAATAATTTTTTTTCAAACTCAAATATTCCAACAACTTCTATTAATTCAATAACCCTATAAAATTCACCAAATATTTCTTTGTATAGGTGATTACTGTAAAATGCATCGTTCATCCCCAATAATTTTTTTAAAAAATCATTATGTATATCGATAATGTCACCATTCTTACAAAAAACATCATATTCTTGGGATTTGTCGTTTTTATTGTTGTCATTAATAAGTTTTTCACCAAAAATGAATAAAAAGATTATATGCCCCATTTCATGCATTAGTGACATAGTATCAACTAGCCATTTTTTTCCATTTTCACCATACAATGGAATAGTTATTTCGTAATTACCCTCTTTATCTTTGCCGTTACACATTACCCCTCTTGCTGTATAATAATACTTAGATGATGATGACAAAGACATAATGAATGGTTTATGCAATTTTTTGTTCGTTGTAATATCAATCACTTTTGTAAATAAATCTATTTTTTGAAGTATTTTATTATCACGATTTTCTAAATATAAATCTTTAATACCATTAAAAATTCTTTCCTTTATTATTGTAGTAACTGCCTCATCTTTTATTACCTCTGAATGTTCATTTAACTTTGGTATTTCTTCGATTACGTTTTCCATGTAATCATACAAGTAGTTGAATTGCACTTTATTTTCATCGTTTAGTCTTTCCTCTAAACCTTTTAAAACAGAATTTAAAGTCAAATCTTCAGATTTATTGTTATCATTAAAAATTTTTTGATTTATCAAGTCATAGTTAAGAACTCTGACAGGAACTGTCTCACCGTTTGAACAATGGATCATGTTTTCAACTGTTATATCATTAAGGTTTATTTTTGTATTTTCAGAATTCCATCCAAAAACCATAAAAATACATAGAATAAAAAAATTGTATCCACATGTTTTTTTCATGCTCATTTTTTATAGTAAAAAAGTAAAAATTTTCTTAAAATATTAAAACATGTTAAAATAACAGTCATGAAAGAAGAAAACAGGTTTTTTGCACTCGGATGTGATTTTGCCTCGTCTTTAATAGTTGGTGTCCTGATAGGAATTGGAATTGACAAGTATTTCGGGACAAAGCCTTGGTTTCTGGTAATTTTCTTCTTTTTAGGCAGTATTTCCGGAATTTTAAATGTTATCAGAACAGTAAAAAAATTTGAGAAATAGACTTTTTTTTAACTATTTTTTGATTTAATATTATCAATGGGAATTGTTTTATGAATCCGTTACACCAATTTGAAATACAAAAGTTGATAAATCTTAATTTGTTTGGATATGATATATCTTTTACAAATTCTGCTTTGTTTATGATGATAGCAATCTGCGGACTTAGTGCGTTGTTTTTATATTCCGCAATAAAATATCGCACAATTCCAAATAGGCTACAAGCATTGGTTGAGATATCGTATAACCTAATAGCTGGTATGGTGAATGATAATGCAGGAAAAGAAGGAATGAGATTTTTTCCTTTAATTTTCTCTGTATTTTTCTTTGTACTTGGAGGAAATTTGATCGGCATGATTCCTTATACATTCACATACACAAGTCATATAATCGTAACTTTTGGGTTGGCAATGATGGTGTTTTTGTTTGTTACAATTTTAGGATTTGTGATTCATGGGGTTCATTTTTTCGGATTTTTCGTTCCGAAAGGAGTTTCAATATTTCTCACCCCTATAATCGTGCCTGTTGAGATAATTTCGTACCTATCAAGACCTGTTAGCCTCTCTATCCGTTTGTTTGCAAATATGATGGCTGGACATACTATGTTGAAGGTATTTGCTGGATTTTGTGTTTCTTTGGGGGTGGTTTATGGTATAGCTCCGCTTGCTATAAATATATTATTAACTGGATTTGAGATAGTGATATCTTGTTTGCAAGCTTATATATTCACAATATTAAGTTGTATATATTTAAATGATGCAATCCATATGCATTAAGTGTTTTTTTACAATTTTTATGTTAAAATAGGTATTGATTTTTATTAAGGTGAAAAAATGGATGTAGAAGCAGCTCGTTTTATCGGTGCCGGAATAGCAGTGTTTGCTTTGCTTGGTGTCGGACTTGGTCTTGGAAATATCTTCTCTAATTGGCTTAATGCTATTGCAAGAAATCCAGAGGCAAAGGATAAACTATCAACTGTTGGTATGCTTGGCTTTGCTTTGACAGAGGCTATCGCTTTGTTTGCTTTGTTGATTGCATTTTTGATTTTGTTTAAATAATAAATATTAGCAGGAGATAATATGCCTCAACTTGATATAAGTACTTATTCTTCTCAACTTTTTTGGTTGTTTGTAAGTTTTTTACTGTTTGTGTCAATTTGCACATTTTTCATTTTACCAAGATTTACAAAAAATCTTGATGGCAGAAAATCTATAATCGCTGATGATATTAAAAAATCTGAAATGAATAGGTATAAAGCTTCCGAGATATTATCTTCTGTTAATGAAAGATTTGATTCGCTGAAATCTGAACTTGATGATAAATTCAGAAACGAAAAAAATGAACTTTTTAAGAATTTTATTGATAAAAAAGATAAAATAAAATCTGAAACAAAAATTAAATTAAGAAGCGCTATTGCGGAAGTTGAATCTAATGCAACAAATCTTAGAAATGAGATTTCAGAACAATTCGTCGATGATCTTGTAAAACAATTGGAATTAAAGTGTAAAAAATGAATACAGCTGAATTTTGGGTTTTGTTAGCCTTTGTTTTTTTCATAATACTTTTTGGAAAGAAGTGCTATGTAATTGTTTGCGATATGTTGGATGAATATATTAATACTGTAAAGAATGACATCAATACAGCAAAGAGATCTAATTCTGATTCGCAAAAATTATTAGATGATGCTAAAAAACAAGGTTCTGAGATGCAATCAAAAATTGATAATATGAGTGATGTGTATCAGAAGCAAACAGCTGAATTACAAGAATTTTATAATTCATCTATAAGCAATTTTGAGAAATCTTCTGAAAAAAATCTTCAAAGCGATATCGATTTCGAAGTTGAATCTGCTAAAAAAGATTTGGTGAAGAAGATAGAAAAGGATGTAATTCTGAAATTAAAGAATAATTTTAAAAATAAAAAGTTTGATATTTCTGTCTTAAAAGATAATATTTCGAGAATAGAAGAATTTCTAAAATAACAATCATCGTAATTTCTTAAGTGGAATTTTTTGCTATATTATAATATAATCTTGGTACTTGAAATTCTGGAGTTATTGATGAATTGGTTTTCCAAACTTGTACCACCTAAAATAAAATCTCTTATAAAGACTGATGTTCCTGATAATCTGTGGGTTAAGTGCGAATCTTGTGAACAAATGATCTTTCATAAGGATTTGGAGACTAACCTTTTCACGTGCAAATATTGTAATTATCATTTTAGAATGCCAGTCAAGGACAGATTTAACAGCATATTTGATCATAAAACCTATCATCTTTTAACACCTCCAACAGTGAAAATCGATCCGTTAAATTTTAAAGACACAAAGAAATATGTAGATAGATTAAAATCAGCTAAAGCTTCCTCTGGTGCAGAAGAAGCAATATCTTCAGCAATCGGAACAATAGGATCATGTCAAACTGTTGTTTCTGTGATGAACTTTGATTTCATTGGTGGTTCTATGGGAACATTCATTGGAGAAGAAATTATATCTGCCATTGAATGTGCTATAAAAAATAAAACACCTTATATTATCTTTACTGCATCAGGTGGAGCGAGGATGCAAGAAGGAATATTATCTTTAATGCAAATGCCAAGAACAGCAATGTATGTAAACAAATTAAAAAAAGAAGGACTACCTTACATAGTTGTGCACACTAATCCAACTACAGGTGGCGTTTCTGCATCTTTTGGAATGCTTGGTGATATACACATTGCTGAACCAAATTGTTTGATATGTTTCGCAGGCCCAAGAGTGATAAAGGGAACTATAAAGCAAGAATTACCTGAAGGATTTCAAAAGGCTGAATATTTAAAAGATCACGGAATGGTTGATTTGGTTATTCACAGAAAAGATATAAAAATGTACTTAGAGAAGATTTTAAAAATACTAAAATCTAAATAAATAATTCCACTTTTATAGCAATTGTGGTAAAATCAACTGGTTTGGTGGGAGATAGTTTAACGGTAGAACAACTGGCTCTGGACCTGTTAATCCTGGTTCGAATCCAGGTCTCCCAGCCATTTCTCGAGCTTGTAAATTCAAAATTCTTCAACACTGCTGTTTATTTCGAGTTTATCAAGTTGGTCTGATACCTTTTCAGCATTATCATTAGAAGCAAAATCACCTATTAATACCTTGTAAACAACTTTATTTTTAAATTGTACAGGAACTATATAGTGGTTTATACTTTTCAAATCTTGGTATTTTTCTTTAAGTTTTTGTATATAGTCATTCGCTAAATCATGAGTTAAAAATATACCTATATTCAGTCTATAAACCTTACTGAGTGAATTATTATTACAGTTATCTATCTCCAAAATTTTTCTTCCTATACTAATATTATTCTGAGCAGCGTCATCTATATTAGCATTTCTAATATTTGCAAAATTTATTATTTCATTTTGAGAATCTGCATTATTATTCTTAGTAAATTTCTTTGATACGACATTATTATCCGTGTTACGTATTATCTTTGGAGAATTGCTATCAGAGTATTTACGTTTAGATAAAAGCTTATATATGCTCTGTTCCTTTGCAATGCTATTTTCGACATACTCTTTAAAATCTCTATTTTCCGGAATTTCTATAACAGATTGTGAATTTGAGAATAACCAAAACATTATAATATTTACCATCACAATAAAAATCACAGATGTTACAATCATCACAATAGTTCTGTTATTAAATTTCTTATAAAAATAATTATTTTTCAAGTCATCAGATGTAACATAAGTTTTTTTCTCAAAGCCCCATTTGTCGCTATTTTCATTCACAATATTTTTCTCTTCATCAAAATCACCATTTTTCAATGAAAAAGATCCCATTTTAAAGCTCCTCTAAAGGCGATATTCCTATTATATCAAAACCTGACCTTAAAACTTTCTGTACAGCGTTTACAAGCCATATCTTAGATTTTGTAGTCTCGATATCATTTTCTATTATAAACCTTAATTTTTCGTTATTTTTACCAAAATTCCATAAATTATGAAATAATGATGCCAATTCATAAAGATAAAATGCTATTTTATGTGGTTCATAATTCGTTGCTGCAATGATTATTTGCCTTGGCCAATCAAGGAGAAACTTTATTATGTTTATTTCCTCTGGTAGTTTTATTGAATCTAAATTGATTTGATCACCGTTAATATCATCAAAATTAAATTCTGGAAAACTTTTTTTCAACTGTCTAAAAATAGAGCATGTACGAGCATATGCATATTGCACATAAAATACAGGATTCATTTTACTTTGCTCCACAACGGCTTTAAAATCGAAATCCAACGGCGATTCACTTTTCCGTGTAAGCATTATAAATCTTATAACATCTTTTCCAACAGCATCTATAATATCCCTCAGTGTGATAAAATTACCGGCTCTCTTCGACATTCTAACTTCCTTACCATTATCAGAAAACTTAACAAGTTGGCATAGGAGAATTTTTAACTCCACTTTATCAGAAAGTGCAGAAATAGCAGCTTGCATCCTTTTTACATAACCACCATGATCTGCCCCAAAAAAGTCTATAATCGTTTCGTATCCTCTTTCAATTTTATAGAGGTGATATGCAATATCAGAAGCAAAATATGTCCAGGATCCATCTGATTTTATTAGTGGTCTATCTGTATCGTCACCAAAAGCTTTAGTTTTAAACAAAGTTTGTTCTTTAGGCTCCCAATCATCACCTACCTTACCTTTTGGCATATCCAAAATTCCTTTGTAGATACATCCTTTTTGTTTTAAATAATCTATCGTTTCGTTGACTTTGTTTTGCTCAACAAGCATAGTCTCAGATGTAAAAACATCGTGTTTTATTCCTAATGACGCAAGATCAGATTTTATATCATCCATTAAAGACGAAATTGCTATTTTTTTTAAGATATTATACCTGTCTTCTTCATTACAACGTGTAAGAGTATCTCCATGCTCTTTTACAACTTCTTGTGCTATATCTTTTAAATATTCTCCTGGGTACATTCCATCCTTTGGTTCAAATGTTTTCATTCCAAGAGCTTCCAAATATCTTTCGTACAGGGATTTAATTAGTATTCTAACTTGATTTCCATAATCATTGATGTAGTATTCTTTAGTAACATCATACCCAACTTTTTTCAGAAGAGCAGCTAAAACATCGCCAAGCACTGCCCCTCTCACATGACCACAATGCAATGGTCCTGTTGGATTTGCAGATACGTACTCAACATTTACTTTTTTTCCGCATCCAATATTTGTATAACCATAATCACCTTTTATGGCTTTTTTGAAAAATGTTTTTAAAAATTCTCTATCAACAGTCCAGTTTATAAATCCCGGTCCAGCTATATTGATATTCGTAATAAAATCAAATGAACTTAATTCATCCATTATCAATTTTCCGAATATCTGTGGTGACATTTTTACTCTCTTAGCGTACATCATCGCAACATTAGATGAAAAGTCACCAAAATCATTTTCTGTAATAGGTTCAACTATTACCCTTATACACGACAAATCTTCAGATATTAATCTCTTATCGTAAATATTTTTTAAAACACCAATTATGATTTTTTCAAAAAACAAGTAAATATTATCGTTCATAACGACATTTTATACTCAAGATTATGAAATTTGAACTAATTTTTTCCTCATCTACTAACAATGTTATGTACAAATTTTCTTACATCCAAACCGTCATATATAACATTGTATAAACCCGAAATTATATACGAGTTCAAACTCAATTTATTAGATAGTAAATATGCAGACTCTGTAGTTTTTATTCCCTCTGATACTTCACCTATTGAAATTACTATATCTTCGACTGATTTTCCTTGTCCCAGCAGAAGTCCAGCCCTATAATTCCTACTGTATCTGCCACAACAAGACGATATCATATCGCCTATTCCAGCCACACCAAATATATCACTGTAAGATGCTCCAGAAGATAACGCTATTTGAAATATTTCATAAAAAACATTCGCTAATATGGCCCCTTTCGCACTATCACCTAATTCAAAGCTGTCAACTATTCCAGCTATAATTGCAGCAACATTTTTCAAAGCTGCAACAATTTCTATTCCAACAGGATTTTCAGAAGTTTTTAAACTCAACTTTCCTGGTACCATTAATATGTCTACTAATTTATTGCTCAAATCCTTATTTTTGGAAGCGATTACAGCCCATATCGGCAGATCTTTCATTATTTCTTTTGCAAACGTAGGCCCAGAAAACACAGCAGTATCAAGATACGGATTAGCAAACCCAAATATTTGGCTCATTGTTTGTAGAGTCTTTGGATTTATACCTTTTGATGTCAACAAATAATATTTTCCAGAATTATTTTCTGATTTTTTTATCTCATTTGCAACATAATCAATCCCAACAGAAACCGTTGATACAACAACAACATTTGCTTCCTTTATCGCGCTATCAATATCAGATCTTATAATATACTTATCAGACTCTAAATCGCCGTTATACTCCTTACTAAACTTCCAGATAAATATTTTCTCAAATTTTCTGGACCATAAATGTGCCAGAGAAGTACCAAAAGCCCCGTATCCAAGTATACAAAGATTCATTACACAACTACCACTACTCAAAGAGCGTCTCCAAGGGGATTTGAACCCCTGTTGCCGCCGTGAGAGGGCGACGTCCTAACCCCTAGACGATGGAGACATCATCTTTTGTTTTCCATGCTAGCACATTATTAATCATTTGTCAAGTAAAATTTTTAAGAATTATTTTTTATATAATCCCTTAGTTTTGCAGCCTTTTCAAATTCGAGATTTTCAGCTAATGTTTTCATTTCTAAATTTAATTTTTCTATCTCCTCTATTGTTAATTTTTTCTTATTTTTGATAAAATTTTTATCAATAGATTTCACAATAGACTTAGGTGTTATGCTATGCTCTTCATTGTATTGTTTCTGTATTTTTCTACGCCTATCAGTTTCTTTTATTGCTTCTTTAATTGAATCAGTAACTGTATCAGCAAATAAAATAACCTTGCTATTAATATTACGAGCCGCTCTCCCTATTGTTTGAATTAACGCATTTTTTGACCTTAAAAATCCCTCTTTATCAGCATCCAATATTGCAACCAACGAACATTCAGGGATATCAAGTCCTTCTCGCAATAGGTTAATACCTATTAAAATATCTACCTCTCCACTTCGAAGTTTGTTGATAATATCCACACGCTCAAGTGTAGGAATACCAGAATGCATATAAATTGCCTTAAATCCAATATCTTTCAAATAAGATGTTAAATTTTCTGACGATTTTTTTGTAAGAGTAGTAATCAGTGCTCTACTTTTGTTATCAACAATTTCACGCAAATTATGTATTAAAACATCCATTTGGTTTTTGGTAGGACTTACCTCTATCTTTGGATCAACAATTCCAGTAGGACGTATAATTTGTTCTGTCACATATTTCCCTGAAAGATTAAGTTCAAAATTATCAGGTGTAGCGGAAACAAAAATAGTTCTTGGTCTTAGTTTATACCATTCTTCAAATTTTAAAGGCCTATTATCAAGACATCTTGGTAATCTGAACCCATATTCCACCAATTTTGTTTTCCGAGAAAAATCACCATTATACATTGCTCTTAATTGGGGTATTGCAATATGACTTTCATCTATCACAAGTAAAGAATTTGGTTTTAAATATTCGAAAATTGTTGGTGGAGGTTCCCCTGGATTTCTACCAGTTAAATAACCAGAATAATTTTCAATTCCTTTACAAGATCCTGTTGAACCGATCATCTCCAAATCATACATTACTCTTTCGTGTAATCTTTTTGATTCAAATTCTTTTCCTATGCTTTTCAAATAGTTTTCTTGCTTTTCCAAATCATAAGATATTTTATCCATTGCTTGTTTCATCGTATCTTTTGGAGCAACATAATGACTGTTTGGATAAATGGTATACTCGTCTAATGGTTCTAATTTTTTATTTGATATCGGATCAATAATATGTAAACCTTCAATATCATCTCCGAAAAGTTCTACTTTTATTGCTCTGTCTTTTAAATGAGATGGAAATATGTCAATTGTGTCACCATTAATACGAAAACTTCCTCTCGTGAAGTCTAGTTTTCTTGAGTACTGCATCTCTATTAGTTGATTGATTATTTGTTTTGTATTAATGGTTGAGTTTGTTTTTAATTCTAGTTTCAAATTGCTATAAAATTCAGGTGAACCTATACCGTAAATGCATGAGATACTAGCTATGACAATAACATCATTATATGTTAAAAGTGACATAGTTGCGGAATGCCTCATTTGATCTATTACGTCGTTTATTACTGCTTCTTTTTCTATATACGTGTCTGTTCTTGGAATATATGATTCAGGTTGATAATAATCATAATAAGACACGAAATATTCTACATGATTTTTGGGGAATAATTCTTTAAATTCAGAATATAATTGTGATGCGAGTGTTTTGTTTGGTGCGAGTATAACAGTTGGAACTTGTAATGTTTGAATTACATTTGCGATAGTAAAGGTTTTTCCTGATCCTGTAACTCCTAGTAATGTTTGGTTGAAACTATTGAAGAAATTGGATGACAAGAAATCTATACATTTAGGTTGGTCTCCGTTTGGGATTTTGTCCGAAATGATTTTTAGTTTCATAATATATTGTATTATATATTTGGTGGTTATTGTTGTATAGATGTTAATAACTTTTTCTAAAAATCTTTTAAAAGGCAGAAAAACAAAGGCTTGAAACCTGTTAATAAAATTATTTTTTCCTGTTGATAAATTGTGAATAATTTTAAGAAAATTTTTTATAAAAAGTTATACACAGGAATTGCACAAAATATAAACCAACTTATAAAAACATAAAAAAAGAAGTAATCTAAAAAATATATAATAAAAATTGAAAAAAGATTATTTATTTTCGGAAGATGATTTATTATCAGATTTTGCAGATATCCATGATTTAAATGTTTCTACATCGACTTCCTCTTCGTTTATGACGATATTTTTTTCTATTTCTTCGCACACTTTATCTTCAAAGATTTCTAATTCAATATTGTCTCTAACATTGTCATTGATTTTTGATGGATCAATATTAAGTTCTTTGATTCTTTTGTTGATTTCTTTAGGTGATACTTTTATTCCAAGTTTTTCACCGATTTTATTCAAGATCAATCTAATTCTAATTCTTTGTTCCGCAATTTTTACCAATTCTTTTGTAAGTTTTGCAGGGTCCATTTTTCCTTCTGAATCTTTTACATCTGTTCCTTCTTGTAATGCAAGATTTCCTCTTACAAATTCATCAAAGACATATTTTGATTCTTGAGTTTTCATCGATTCAGGAACTTCAAAATTTGTTTCGGCAATCAATTTTTTCACGATATCATCACTTTTTCTATGTGTGAATAGTAAATCAGCATCATGTTGAAGCCTTGCTTTTATCATATTCTTGAATTCTTCTAAATCCTTAAAACCATTGTCCTTCAAGAAATCACCTTCAATCGATGGGTATTTTGTAGGTTCACATATGTCAACAATTTCAACGTTGTAATGCATAAGTCGGCCTTTTTTACCATCTTTCTCATATTGATAATCAAATTCCAATTTATCGCCAATTTTGTGATCGAGAAGATTTTTATCGAACTCAGGTAAATCGCCGAGACGAATGTCGTTTTGTTTTTGATCTACAACTTTTTTATTAAATTTAGCTGTATACTTTATCGTGATTTTATCTCCATTAGCGGCATTTCTTGTGACATGGCTCCATTTATTATTAGCATTGTCAAATACTGTTTTCATTTCTGTCTCGATATCTTTTTCTGAAATGATTGGTTTTTTTACGTTAACAGAGATTTTACTTAAATCGATATCCTGCACTTCTGGGAAAACTTCAAATTCCATAGAGTACACATACTTGTCTCCATCTTCCTTTATATCGACCTTTGGTTGACTTGCAATACGATACTTATTATCTTTGATAAGTTCATCAAAAATATCTGAAAAATAATTACGCTTAGCATCTTCCAAAAATGCTTTTCCGTGCATCTTTTTCAATGCCTCAAAAGGGACATGACCTTTACGGAAACCAGCAATTGATGCGGTTTTAGTTGCAGATTCAATTGCGTCATCGGTCTTTTGTGAGATAACAGCAGAAGAAACAGAAACTTCTAATTTCTTTTTTAATCCTTCGGAACTAACTTCCTTAATTTCCATACAAATACCTATAAATTATGATTCCCAATCCTATCATATCTTTGGCGATTTATAAAGAAAAACAAGAAAACATAATTCGTGTAAAGTTAATAAATTTTTAAATATTTTCTGAGATAATTAATTAGGTTATAAAAAGGTAATTTATGAAGAAAATAATGATATGTATGGCATTCTTTGGAATGCTTATCGGAAATGGACATGCAGGAGTAGGAGGAGCCCCAGCAGTACCAGCAGTAACAGATAATGCTACGGAATTATTAAATGCACTTAATACAGCAAATGTAGGAAATATTTTAGATAAACTTGCAACATTAAATACTGCTGCTGACCCAGATATTAAGGCGGAGACAGTCGAGACAGGTAAAGGTGGCGCATACAAGTATTTGAGTGACAAACTCACGAATGCGGGTATTAAATATGATGCTGCCAAAAAATATTATTTACGAAACAATGATAGTTTTTCTGATTATATTAAAACAAAATTGGGTGAAGAAATTAAAGCAATAAAAACTGGTGGTATAGAAGATCAATATAAAAAAATTATCGACGAGCATAGAAATACTGTATATAAACAAACTAACGCTGATGAGTGGAAAGGAAAGGTATCTGGTGGAAATACTTGTGTAGGTACAGATGTTGATGATATAAAAAACAAAATTGGAAAACTATATAATGATATGGTTGAAACAATAAAAAATGAGCGGCAAAAGATCTTAAAAGAATTATTAACGGAAAAAATGAAAGAACATATTGGTGGTTTAGAAATATGTGAGCAGGAAGAGGCCGTGAAACAATATGCAAAAGATGAAGTGTCAAAAATAATTAAAGGCAAGAAATTAAATAAAGGAGTAACTGAATTTTTAGAAAAAGAGATAACAAATAAGTTGTTGGGTGATGCAATGAACGCAAATAAAACAGTGTATGAGAAAAAATGAATGTGTTATTAAAAGCAGCATCTGCAATGGTAAGAACAGCAGAAGAAGGTATAAAAGCACGTGATGCAAGGTTGAGATATAGATTATCGAAGATGAGAAGGTGATAAAAATGAAAAAATGGATATTTGGTACGTTATTGGGATTAGGTGCGATGCATTTCGCATCAGCCAACGTTGATAAAACGATTAATGTCAAAGTTGGATATTCAAAGATAGGAAATATTTATGATAATGATATTAAAAATACTGTAATGTATGTGATTAGACATACAATGGAGCATTCGGAAAATTTTAATGGACACAGGGTGTTTGGATTGGGATTTGGATTAAAATATAATTTTCCAAAATACTTCTTTATTGGATTAAATGCAAATTTGGAGAATACAGATAATGAGTATACACTTGGAGTTCCTAATAATAGTATTGGGATAAAGTTTTCCTCGAGGAATAGTGTAAATTTAATACCAATTGTTGGTGTTTCAATCGACAGGTTCAATATCTATGCTGGAGCAGGAATAAGTTATAATCAAATTAATTATTTACAATTTGATAAAAGCGTAACAGATCCAACAGATAAGAGTTTTAATAATTATAAAGTGCATAATTGGCGTGGAAATTTTGCTTGGTGTGCCGGAATTGATGCGAATATCAACTCTAATGCTTCTTTGGGAATAGAGTACAAAAAAACCAGAATAAAATTTTCTTTTATAGAATACCCAAATTCATTTAGGTTTAAATCTCATTTCAAGACGGATCATCACACGGTTTCCGTGACATTCAAATATAAATTCTGAACTTAATTTCAATTTTTTTTGACAATTTTCTTGATTTTTTTATTTTTTATGGAATAATTATTTCCATGAGGAAGATATTATTTTTTGCTATTTTTTTATATGGCGTTTTTTCAATAACTGATGTCGTTGATGAAACGGCTGAAGAAGCATATTTATATAATCATATAAAAATAGGGGAGATTTTTTTAAAACACAATACTCCTATTGAAAGAATTCAGTATTTAATAATGGTATTGCAAAATTTGGCAGAATTAAATCAAAATTCTCTATTTGAAGGACCTGCAGATGATTTAGGTGATGCGTTCAAGAATGAAAATGGAAAGTATAAGTTAGATTGTAATTATGAAGTACTAAAAAGATTGCTGCTGTGCGGGAATTATTTTGATGTAAAGGAAGTTGTGGAAAGCACAAAAGTTTTGTTGTCAGAATGTGGAATTGAATGGATTGTTAAATCTTCAAGTGTTTTAAAAGAAGTAATACAAACGTCGTATATTAATGAATTGGGACAAGTATTGTACGAATTAAACAAATTGAATAGTTGTTTACTTGAATATAATACAAAAATATATTTAAATTATGCAACACAATGGGAAAATTTAGGATATATTATTAACGATTTAAGTCAATTGCGTCAGGACTTATTAGATTTAAGGTCACAGTATAAGGATGCGATAAAAGAGGAAGAAAAGAAAAAAAAACAATACAGACAAATTGCTGCAATCCAAGAAAAAGTTAAAAACATAATGGATTGTATTAATGGAAATGACGATTGTTCTTCTAAAATGAGAGATATAGCAAGTATTCCAAGTTTGCTGTTACAATTTAAAGATATTGATGAATCGATAGTTTATGAAACAATTTCCCAAAATAGGAAAGATTTTTGTAAGTTAGGATTTTATTTTAATGATAAAGAAGTAAGATTTGATTACCAGGTTATAGTAGACAAAATTGAAGCAATAATCGAAACTTATAGAAAGTCAATTACAGTAGAGAATTTACAAGAATGGAAAGATAAATTATTAAAAGCGTATGAATGTATAGCACCTGAATGCCCTGAAATGGAGAAAGTATTTGATAAGGAAATAGAAAGGAGAGAAATAGAAAACAATGAATTAATTAACCATATTGCAGAAAAAGAAAAAGCAATGGTGAACTATTTGGTGAATAGAGAAATAGAATTAAAAATAACAAGAGAAAGATCCATTAGGAAGGCTGAAAAAAATAAAAGAAAACTTGAAACAAAAGAGAAGAAAGAAAAACGAACTGCGACATACAGAGATGCGGAATTAAGGAATGCTCGTAAAAAGGCAGAAAAAAGGTATTTAAAGATGATTAGTAAAGAGTCTATTATGGGAACAGAAAAATTGTTCATTCCGCCAATATTTGCAGATGATGATTTTGTAGAAGAAGAACGTCTCAAGTTAGAGGAAGAGAAATTAGAGAAAATAGAAAAAGAAAGAATTAAAATTCAAAAAGAGTTAAATTGTAAAATAAAAGAATCAGGTAATGATAAAAGGTTAGTGGTAGCTGAAGATAAAATAAAGCGATTGAATGTTACAAAGAATAGAACTATGAAGGTAAGACAACAAAGTACTGAAAGGAAAGTACCTAATAGAGGAAGTGATGTAATTGAAAGTAAGAAAATATCTAATAGGAAATTTGTTGCACAAACTACTAATATTAAGACCAACAGTAGTTCAAATGTACTGAATAAAGGTAATGTTATAAAGGATAGTAAAAATAACTTACGTTACATTGGAATGAGAAGTACGAATGTCGACGGCAAAATAATCTTACCAGAAGAGTATATAAAGCTTCCATTGTCTGTACAGAAGGAATATACGACATATGAGGAATAATTATTCTAAAAAGTAATTTAAATGCCAAATTTTTTTGTGTACGAATATAAATTCTAATTTTTATTTCTTCTTCGTTCATATATGGTATAATGGTACAGTTTGGGATTTCTTATGTTTACATTCTTTTTGATAATGCATTTTATTCTTGCAATTTTGATGATTTTGTTGATAGTGGTTCAGAAAAAAGATTCAGATGGCGGTGCAATAGGATTTGGCGGAGGCTCAAGTGGGGCATTTACTCCTAGGGGAGAAGCAAATATTTTGACGAAAGGAACATATATTTTAGCATGTTTGTTTTTTCTTAATTGTTTGATTATTGCAAAGCTTGTTGATCATAATGTGGATAAAAAAGGATCATTATTGAAAAATGTTGCTGAAAACACCTATGTAGGCGATGAAAGTGATTCTAAAATATCCGTGGAGCAGACTTCCACGGTGAAAGATGGGAATGAATCAGATGTAAAGAAAAAGTAAAGCAGATTAGTTTTTTCTTTATTATTATTTTTTTACTGTAAAATGTTGATGGGTTTTTTTATGAGTGCTAGGTTTATATTTATAACAGGCGGGGTCGTATCGTCTCTCGGTAAGGGGGTGTCAGTTGCCTCAATTGGAACGCTTTTACAAAATAAAGGATTTAAAATCAAACTTAGAAAGTTAGATCCGTATCTTAATGTTGATCCAGGAACATTGAACCCTTATGAACATGGGGAGGTATTTATAACGAAAGATGGTGGAGAAACAGATCTTGATTTGGGGCATTATGAAAGGTTTACAAATATTTCAACTTCTAAGTATGATAATACAACGAGTGGTAGGATTTACTCTTCTGTTATTCATGCAGAAAGATGTGGTGAGTATTTAGGAAAAACAGTTCAGGTTATTCCACATATTACAGATGCTATAAAAAATTTTATTTTACGTGATGCAGATAATTATGATTTTGTAATTTCGGAAATAGGTGGAACAATTGGAGATATAGAAAGTTTGCCATTCTTAGAAGCGATTCGACAACTAAAGAATGATTTAGGACAAGAAATGGTTTTAAATATACATTTAACGTTACTTCCATATATAGAATCTGCCGGAGAAATGAAAACGAAGCCTACTCAGAATTCAATCAAAAGTTTATTATCCATAGGTATACAAGCTGACATGATACTGTGTAGAACGGTAAAACATATGACAGATGATATACGTACAAAAATCTCACATTTTTGCAATGTTTCTAAGAACCGTATATTTGAAGCAATTGATACAAATTTGATATATAAAATACCTGTTTTATTTAAAAATCAAAAACTTGATGATGAAATTTTAAAATTTTTTCAAATCACGGAAAAATATGACAATGATTTGAAAGATTTACGTGCGTTTGTTGATAAGTTTGAGAATCTAGGTGATGATGAAATTAGTATAGGAATTTTTGGAAAATATATAGATTTACAGGATTCTTATAAGTCTCTGCATGAAGCGTTGCGAAACACAGGGATTGCAATGAATAAAAGAGTAAATATTATATCTTTTAATACTGAGGATTTCGATGAAGAACAATTTAAAAATATTGCTGGTGTAGTAATTCCGGGTGGTTTTGGGGCAAGAGGGGTTGAAGGTAAAATTCAAGCTATTAAATTTGCACGTGAGCATGATATTCCATGTTTAGGGATATGTTTTGGAATGCAGTTGATGCTTATAGAGTTTGCTAGAAATGTTTTGGGATTTAATGACGCAAATTCGACGGAAATTGATCCAGCAACCTCTTATCCTGTGATTAATTTATTATCAATGACAAAAGATGCTTCTGAGTTAGGTGGAAGCATGAGACTCGGGGATATGATCTGTAATATCAAAAAAGACACAAAACTTTTTGACATATATAAAGAGTCTTCAGTTTATGAAAGATTTAGACACAGATATGGATTTGATAAAAGGTACATTTCGGATTTTGAAAATCAAGGTGTTGTATTTTCAGGTTTCGATGATAGTAATGTTGTTGAAGCAATAGAATTGTCAAATAAAAAATGGTTCATAGGTGTACAATATCATCCTGAATTTAACTCAACTCCATTAAGTCCAAGTCCTTTGTTTAAATCTTTCTTATCAGCAATAACAAATAGATAAGTTACTTCCTTACAAGAAATATTTTTCTATTTTTACTTTTTCTTTTAAGAAAAAGGTTTCTCTTGTAATTCTGTTTTCTATTATGTGTAATAGTGGGAAGTGTTTTATTATGATTGACAAACCTTATAGATGAATTTGGGTTTTTAATATTAAACCCTTGCGCAAGAAGCTTTTTTACGGTTTTAGATCTTTCTAAAGCACTATTCGCACCAGTAACAATTGCTAATAATCTTTTTCCATTTTTTACAGCTGAGACTACTATATTAAATCCAGAAAGATAAGTATATCCTGTTTTTATACCGTCTATGAAGATCCCACAACTGTATGATCCTATCATGTTGTTATGATTAATATGAGTTGTTCCATTATATTTAAATGATTTTGTCTTGAACCATGAATATTTTTCTGGAAAGCTTTTCATCATACATAAAGACAATTTTGCTAAATCCCTTCCTGTTGTATACTGATTTTTATGAAATAATCCGGATGCATTTTCGAAATGAGAATTAGTGAGGCCTATTCTTGTGGCATAGGTATTCATTAGTTTTGCAAACTCTTTCTCATTTCCAGCAATTTTTTCTGCAAGTGCGCAAGCTACATTGTTGGCTGATTTTGTAATTAACGCTATGATAGCGTCTTTCACAGATATTGTTTTTCCACTCGCGATGTTCAACTTGCTAGGTGGTTTTCTATTAGCATTATTTGAAATTTTTATTTTATCGTATAAATGTAGTTTTCCTTCTTCAATTTTTTTGAATGTAATTAACAAAAGCATTATTTTTGTTAAAGATGCTGGATAGATTCTTTCGTCAATGTTTTTGGAAGATAAAACTTTAAAAGTATCAAAATCTACTAATACCTCAGTTTTGATAGGAGACGATGACAAAACCCCTAATAATAGAGAAAACAAACACAAATTCTTTAACATACAATAAAAACAATACCAACGTAACTGTATCGCATTATACAACAGAAATATTAAAGAATGATAAAAATTATATGGAAAGTAATACAGAATTAGAAGGTGACCAATATATAAATACTTCATCCTTCCATGTAATCGGCATTTCGGATTTTCTCACAAAGTTGGCCATTGTTGCGAGTGCGATTTTTCCTGATGGAAGAGATACATGGTATACAGACACATCACCTAAATATTCTATATCTTCCACTATGCCTTTCGCGCAATTCGAAGTTACGTCGACAGGTAAATGCTTTGATATGCATATTTTTTCTGGTCTGATCGCTACATTGACATGCGATCCTATTGCAACGGAAGAAGTGTTTTTTATAATAATATTTGATGAAACCTCCTTAGATTCTATTATAAAATCACCGTTTTGTTCTTCTGTTATAATGCCATCGAAAAAGTTCATCGATCCAATAAAATCAGCGACATATTTAGAGTTTGGGAACTCATATAATTCAGATGGGGTACCAACTTGTATTGCTTGTCCATCCTTCATAATACATATTCTTGAGGACATAGTCATTGCCTCTTCTTGATCATGTGAAACCATTACGAATGTAATTCCTAAATCTTCTTGAATGTTTACTATTTCAAGTTGAGTAATTTCTCTCAGTTTTTTATCAAGAGCAGCCAAAGGTTCGTCTAGTAGCAGTAATTTTGGTTTTTTCACAAGACTTCTTGCAAGTGCGACTCTCTGCCTTTGCCCTCCAGATAATTGGTCGGGTTTTCTATCTTTAAATTCGTTCATATGAACAAGATCAAGCATTTCACGTACTCTTATTTTTATGGAATTTGTATCAATTTTTTCCTGCTTTAACCCGAATGCTACATTTTCGAAAACTGACATGTGCGGGAATAAGGCATATGATTGAAAGACCATGCTAACGGGGCGTTTATATGCTGGGATATGAGTGACGTCAACTCCATCAATAAAAATATTTCCGCTATCAGGGTATTCTAATCCAGCGAGCATTCTCAAAAGAGTTGTTTTGCCACATCCAGACGCTCCGAGCAATGAGAATAATTCAGTCTTATAGACAGATAGGTTAAGGTTATCAATTATAGTATTCCCATCGAAAGATTTATATAAATTTCTTATTTCTATGTATGGTGCTTCCTCTATATCTTGCCAAACTTCGAGTTTCTTTAACTCTTGCCTTTTTTGTTTGTTGTTAACGTAAATCATTCGAATAGTTTACCAAAAACAATAGGAAAAAAATAAAATTAAAATTTATTTTGTTGGTTTATTATGAATATATCGTATTGTTAGGAAAATTCCAATAATAATAATTATATTAAGACTTGATAAAGCAAAGGAATAGTCATCAGCAGAATAAACTCTTATTCCAATTTCATTAAGTTGACCATTCCATTTTATATCCATTAATCCTCCAACAAGTTGTTGCCCAATAGCAGCTCCTATTGCATTTAATGTGTTCAGGATACCGATTATAATTCCTGAATTAGTCGAATCAGAATACGCCATTCCGCCAGTAAAACAGAACAGCTCTATACCACATAGGAAGCCGATCAGAGGTAATATTATGGACATACAAGGTAATGTATCGCTATAAAGAACAACTGACATTAATATGACGATAATAGCTGGAATCACTATCAAAGATTCTCTAACCTTTTTGGCAAACATTCCAGGTAATAAAGTATTACCAAATAGCATACCAAGATATAGCATTGTTATTCCATATGCAGCGTGTTCGGTGGTCATACCGTATTTTGTAGTAAAGAAACCAGTTGCCCAAAAATCTGCTAGAACAGAAATAGGAGTATAAATTCCAATTGAAATAATACCGAACATCCATACCATTTTATTGGTAAACCCGTACTTTAACCCTGCTTTGATTAATGAAACGTCTAAATTTTTTGATTGTTCTTTTTCCTCGAATATTAAAGAAATCAAAACAACAGCAAATGATATCCATCCCAAAATAGATGCAAAGTACACGGATTTAACAACACCACAAGATGCTATCAGATCAGCCAACGGTTGACCGGCAAATACGGCACCAAAACATCCAATAGATGCAGTAAAGCCGGTGAAAAGTCCGACTTTATTACTTGGAAACATATCAGTCACAATTTTCAAAGTACATAGAAAGCTGCATGCTGATCCGAGTCCTTGAAGTATCCTACTCAATTGCAATAAATAAAAGTTTGTTGTATGAACAAAGAGATAGGATGATAAAATACATGTCGCTATCGAAATAAGAGTTATTTTTTTCACACCAAGTTTATCTGCTAATAACCCAACAGGAATTTGTACCAATGAATATGCGTATAAATAAAATGCTCCTAATGTAGCAAATTGATTAGCGCTCAATTGAAAACTAGATACTAGATCGTTGATAATAACATTTGGTAAAATACGAATTATGTACTGATAAAAATAGAATAATGCAACGGCACCCCATAAAATAAAGTGTTCATTTTTTTTTGATAACATAATCTGTTCCCTTAACTATTTTAAATACTAGTATATAATTTAATGGAAGTCCAGCTTTAATTGAGTTGTAGAAAATTCAGAAATTTTTATTTCTGTTTACTTTTTGTTCATAATTACCCTTTTAGTATGTTGATAATATTTTGGTAT
Organism: uncultured Holosporaceae bacterium; assembly: GCA_949290705.1. GTDB lineage: Bacteria > Pseudomonadota > Alphaproteobacteria > UBA3830 > CASESI01 > CASESI01. The sequence continues at coordinate 245,127 of CASESI010000022.1, forward strand.
TTGATATGAAAAAAATATTATTGTTAACTTGTATGTTTTGTAGTTTATATGAAGCAAAAACTCCAAGCATAAAATCTTTAAATAAAGAAATTAATTTACTAAAAAAAGAGATTAATCAATTGAAAATGCAAAGAAGTGTTTCTATACCTAATGAATCGACAATTGAAATAGATCCGCAAAATGATCAACAACTTGCTGAGAAAGAAAATGTAAAAGATGAGAAAATTACTCTTAAAGATAAATTGCATATGCATGGACACATAAAGGTATTGGCTTTGCATGATATGAGCGAGATAGGTGAAAAATTCAATAGGGATTATTCTTATGCTGTACAATTACTTTACAAGGATGATCCAGAAGCACGATATGGACACGAGACGCGTATGCATGCAAAAGAATCAAAAATAGTGTTTACATACAATGATACGATTAGGTTAATTGGTAAAGATATTCCAGTTGCTACATATATAGATTTTGATCTTTATAACGGTAAAGAAGGTAACGGACTATTTACGCATTCTCACCAGCCTAGAATCAGAAGTGGATATATTGATGTTGGTAATTTCAGAATAGGATTAGCATGGACATTATTTATGGATTTAGAAAATTTCCCACAAGCTATCGATTTTGGTAATTCTACTGGAGAATCATTATTAAGACAGCCTCAAATTAGATATACACACCATTATAATGATAATTGGTCATTTGCTGCGTCTTTAGAAAATTCGGATTCCGCATATATTAAAAAAGATGGTACAAAAACTTTTTCATTTACACTTGGCGGAGAGGGAAAAAAATATTCGAATAGTTCAATTCCAGATATCGTAATGGCAATGAGGTATAAAAATGATAAAATTAATACAGGGCTCAGAGGTGTAATTACACATGCTCGTACATATGAATTAGGAAAGAAACTTGAAAAATATGGATGCGGTATAGGTTGGTCAGGTGGTTACACATTCTCTAATAAAGATCGTATTTTTGCTCATTTTAATTTTGGTAAAGGTATGGGAAGATACTTGCATGATGCGGCGGATAGTGGATTTTTCTTAGATGAGCATGGTAAAAAAATATATAGACACAAAGTATATGGATTTGTTGCATGCTATAAACATCATTGGAAGAGTGATTTGTTATCAAATTTCAATTTTGGATATACAAAAATAAAATTACATGACCATATACTAGATCAATTGGATCCAGCAGCTGGAGCTGATAATAGAGCCTTTAAGTTTTTTGATCATTTAGTTACGATGCATGCAAACTTAATTTGGAATCCTGCTAATAATTTTGAAATGGGACTTGAATATTTACACATTCATAAGTTTAAAGCAAAGTTTACGCATCTCACAAAAGTTCCAGCATGTAATGCGTATACAAATAGAGTTATTGCAAGTATAAAAATTTCTTTCTAATTTTCTTTTATATTTGTTGGTAATTCAATTGTTACCAGCGTACCTTTTAGTAATTCACTTTCTATTTTTATTGTTCCATGATGAGAATTTTCAAAAACTTGTCTAGCATATGTAAGCCCCATTCCTTTATGATTGTTTTTTGTTGAAAAAAAAGGATTAAACAATTTTAAAATTGCTGAATTTTGGATTCCAACTCCGTTATCTCGTACAAGAATGATATAGTGATTATCTTTTAAAATACCATTTATTTCTATTGTTCCTGCAAAGTTAGAATCGTTCCTTTCAAATATTGACTCATATGAGTTAATGATTATATTAGCAAATGCTTTTTGAAACTTTAAGCGGTCTATTTTTATTTTGTAGTTGTACATATTATCGAAAATTCTAATTTTACATAAAGAGTTAAATTTTAAATTATCCCTTATAGTTGATATACTTTCACGCACAACATCAGAAATGCTTATTAATTGAAAATTAGGTTCACCTAGTGTCGTTTGTTCTATCATAAAATTTAGGATGTTACATGCAGAATCAGCATATTGGTGAATTTTTTGTAGTTTTTCGGCTATATTGTTCTCATGACAGGATTTCATTAAAGTTGTTGATGTATTCAATATATAGTTAAATTGATCTTTGATTTCGTTCGCGAGATTCATTGAAAGTTCTTGTGAAATTTTTAATCTTTCATTATAAAAAAAATTATTTTTATCATGCTCTATGGCATTATGTTGGTTATTAAAATTTTCGAATATAGTGCTCATAATGATACAAGATTTCATACGAGCACGGAAATAAGCCGGATTTATTGGCATTTCAAATGTGTCAATTGCGCCAAGTTCTATTATAATAAATTTTTCACGTTCAGAAATTTGTTTTCCATATGCAATTAATGGAATGAGGTTGGTGTTAGGGTTATTCTTTATGTCTAAAATAAAATTTTGTATGTTTTTAGATATTGACTTCGTATTAAAAAAAATTATTGAGATATTTTGTTTTTGAAATATATTATCAAGGTTTTTGTCTGATTCAGATTCAATTACTTCATATTCATTAGTCTCGTTTAAGCATAATGATTTTATATAAGAGCGATTTTCTGAATTATTGTCAATAATTAGTATGTTATGAGGCATAATAACAATATACTATAATAAAATAAATTTTTCGTTAACGGAAATTTTACTATTTGTTAGTATAATAAATATAACGGGGGTTTTGTTATGAGTGACGATCAGAAAGAAAAAATTGTGCAACAATCTGAAGAAGTTAACCAGGCAGTAGAAGAGCAGATTGCTGATAAAAAAAAGAAAGCTGACGCTATAAAGGAATATATCACTAATAAGCGTGATACTATGTACGATAATGTGAATTATGATGAAATGCAACCAGATCAACTATTTGCATACATTAAACAACAAATTGATAACGGAAATGTCTTTCATGCATATTCTGTGGCGGGACGCTTTTATGAAGATTATTCTCAGCATATAAAAGCAAAAGAAATTTATGCATTAAGTCTTTTAAAAACTGGTGCTGTTGATGATGCAAAGAACATAGTTAATTCATTAATTCCTTATGGGGATGTGGAGGCAATTAAAAATTCTAATTTTGTGAAGGATACTGATTTTGCAACTCTTTCTGGTATTGCACACATATATACAGAAATTTGGACTTTTTCAAAAGATTGTAAAGATTTAGATGTATCAAGGGAACTTTATATTGCAAGTTTTAACAAAAATAACCAGGATATAGGTAGCGGTATAAATGCGGCTTGGTTATCTTGGATTACTGGTGAGGATGAATTGTCATACAATATTGTTGCAAAGGTTTTAGATTTATTACCTCAACTTGGATTGAATGCAACTTTTGATCAAATGATATTTCTTGCCGAGGCACAGTTAATTCTTGGGAGATATGATGATGCAATAAGAATTTATTCTGAAGCAATGACAAAGCAAGATGAGTCTGATTATTTACCAGTAGTTAAAGCGCGTCAAAAGCTACTACTGTTAAAATCAGCTGGCGTGAAAATTCCAGATAATGTGCTTGAATCATTAACTCCGCCAAGAATAGTTGTATTTTCAGGACAAATGATAGATCGTCAATATCAGGAGTTTCCTATTTTTCCAAATGAGTTGGAAGAAAAAGTTCGGGATGTAATAAAATCTAATATAGAAGAATTAAATGCCAAAATAGGATATGCATCTGCGTCTGCTGGATCAGAAATTATTTTTCTTGAAGAAATGGATAAATTAGGACGAGAAATTAATATAATACTTCCATTTGAGATAGAGGATTTTATTGAAAATAATGTTCGTTACGCAGGGCCACGTTGGGAAAAAAGATTTGAAAAAATTATAAAAAAGGCCCATTCTGTGTCATTTTCTGTAGATGATAAATTTCTTGGGCATAGCATGTTGTATAGATTTTCTAATCAAATCATTCAAGGTACAGCAGTGATGCGAGGAAAATTTTTAACATCTGATCCTCACTTGATAATTCTTTGGGATAGTTTAGAAGAAGGCAAACCTGGTGGACCATCGGATTTTATTGATCAGTGGACGAATATCGATACTCTGCATATCATAGATATAGATTCTTTGAACCCAAATAAAAAAAACAGATCAGAGAGGAAAATGCTAACGGAATCCAATATTAACAAAGTTTTTAAAGATCCATTAACTCTACATCTTCCTGAACGTAGCATAAGATGCATGATGTTTTCTGATTTTCATGGTTATAGTAAATTGCAGGATGAACATATTCCTGATTTCTTGGATTTCATGCAAAAACTTAAAAATGCAATTTCTGAAATAGATTTGCCACTTGAATCGATTAATACTTGGGGAGATGCTGTTTTCGCTGTAACAAAAGATCCGATTGTAATGGCAGATTTTGCTTTATTGTTTTGTGATGTTGTGACACGCTTGGGAAGGTGTTATCCAAAGTTTCCTCTTCCTATTTTGGCGAGAATATCTCTTCATTCTGGTCCTGTATATAAAGCAATAGATCCATTTTTAGAGAAAGAGAATTTTTATGGAGGCCACATAAACAGAGCTGCTCGTCTGGAGCCTGTCACAAAAGTAGGACAAGTTTATGCAACGCAGCAATTTGTTTCAGTATTGCATTCTGAAGTAAACAAAATAAGGAACGAATGCTTGCAAAAGGATTTAGTATTCGTAGAAAAATTTACTACAGAGTACGTAGGTATTATTCCATTAGCAAAAAATTTTGGAAGTCAGGAAGTATATCACATTCGAAAAATATAAAAATATTATCTACTTTCTTTTTATAAAAAATTTTAATAAAATCGCTGGTATAATTATAAGAAGAGGTGGAGATCATGATAGTGCAACAATTAGCCTTTAATAGACAAGATTTAGTTCCATATATGTCGGAAAAAACTTTGTTTTACCATTACGATAAACATTATGTTGGCTATATTAATAAAGTAAAAAAACTTGTTAAAAATACAGACCTTGAGGATAAACCATTGGATGAGATTTTAGAGCATTCCAAGAATCCGATGCTAATAAAGAACGCCCATCAGATTTTAAATCATGAATTTTTTTGGAAATCGATATCACCTGTAAAAGATCAGCAAATCCCGATTGATTTATCCATAAAGCTTATAGAACACTTTGGGTCAATACAAAATTTTAAGGATGTGTTTTTTAATCAAGCGATGGATCATGCAGGAAGTGGTTGGGTATGGCTTTATGAAAAGTCTAAAGATTTGTATGTTAAAGTTACACCTGATACAGACACAATGATAGGAAATGATCCAGCAGAAAATCCATTAATGGTGCTAGATATCTGGGAACATGCATATTATCTGGATTATTATAATGATAAGTCAACCTACATCAAAACTTTCTTAGAACACCTTATAAACTGGGATTTCATATCAAAAAATCTCACAATTTAATTATTTTATTATATATTTCGATAAGTGATTTTTTATCACATCATTGTTTTTTCCTATTAAAATTTCGTATAGCTTTATTCCATTATTTATTCCATCTTTTATCGAAACGGTTTTATCGAAATGCAATAAGTTAAGTTTATCAATTTCTGCACGCATTTTGTTTGTTGCAAATGTTTCTAATATTTGTTTTGACCTTTTAAAAAAGGCTTGTAAACATTCAATAGTTTCAGATGGTTGGGAAAATTTGTTATGGATAATCGCTGCGTGTAATAGAGTTTGATTATACAACAGAGAAGAGTAATTATTATATCCAGGAATGTTTTTAAGTACATGATTAATATCGTTTAACGCATTTTTAAAATCACCCATTCGCATGAATACTTCTGCTCTATAAGCTTTGGATTTCCAAGTTCCCATTCCTATATTACTTGTTTTTGTTAAAGTTATGGCTGTATTAAAAAGTTGTAGTGCTTCATTTATTTTTCCTTGTCTGAGTTTGATTTTTGCTCTTTCTCTGATATTAAGTAGTTTTTGTAAAGCACTATACTTATAGTATTTGCAATTGTTGATTATAAAATCAGATTCATTAAGATTATCTAAAGCTTCCTCATATTGTTGCAACATAAAATAATTTTGTGCAATGCGCCATCTTGAAGGTGCAGCCCAGCTACTAACTTTATCCAAATTAGGATTTTTCTGGAGAGAAAACATTTCATTTGCATTTGTTAATTCCAATGCTTGTTCAAGGATAGAAATTGCTTCAAGGCTTTTATCTTTTTTGTTCACGTAGTATCTCGAATAAGCTGAAGAGATTTGGTTTAAAATTCCTGCTTTTGCATTTTTATTACGTTCATTATCAAGAGAGCCAACCATCTTTAATGCGGCTTTGAAATATTTCATTGCAAGAGGGAAATTTCCTTTTATTCCAGCTGCTTTCCCTAAATTTCTGATATTTGTGCGAAGTATATCGTTACATTCAGGTGATTTTGCACATATTTCCAAACTGTTATTTATGTGCTTTTGGGATGGTTCGAATTGATTCCAATACAGCATTATCCAACCTAAATCTTGTTCGATAGATGCTAGTTCAACTTTTGATAGTATGTTTGCTGTTTTATTCGAAGAAAGAGCAAGATTGTAATATTTTACTGTTGAAATATAATTTACTAAGTTATCAAAATTAATTTTAGCAAGTGAATAATAAAGCCTGGTCTTTAACAAATTAGCATCGTGTTGTTTCAATATCTTGTCAAGTTTTTGTAATAATGATTTGATATGAATTTTCAAGTGTACACCAGCACGGTTATCATTATTATTTGTGTAAATATTTTGTAGTTCGTAAATTGTATTTACAAGTGTAGATGCCACATCTAATATGGTTGAGTAATCGGTATTTTCCGCGAGAAATTGTTGAGAAATTTTTTGTACAGTTTTATGCACATAAATCTTATCATTATGAATTTCCGCTATGAAATTTTGTTTTAGTGCTAGTATAAACTTATCAACAATCTCATCAGGATATGCAAGATACAAAATTTGTCGAGGGATATCCTGGGAATCCACAAGAGTTAGCGATAACAATAATTTTTTGAAAAGAGTATTTTGTTTTATCAATGATGAAATGGATGATGTAATGATGATATTACGGGTATTTTTATAAAGTAAAGACGACTTGTGAATAGAATTTTGTACATTTTCAAAAGACGATCTTAATCTATACATTCTCTCTAAGTATTCATCAAGTGATATAGACGTATTTTTTATATAGTAGGCTGCAGATAAGATATCTAATGGATAAGGTAGTAATTCTTTTAAAAATGCAGAGATTCTATTGTACTCAGCTGTACTTATGATGGTATTTTTGTAAAGAACAGATGTCAATAATTGCATCTGTTCTTTTTCTCGCAATTTGTATACATATATAAAACTATTTTTATCGAAATAGTGAGAATCATTTGATAGCATGTTTCTGGTTGTGAAATAAACAATTCCATCTCCAAGATTATTTTTGAGTTCCGGAATGAAAGATTTTACAAGGTCTATATTTTCAGCACTATCAAATATGACATGGTATTTTCCTATATTTTTCAATGATTTCCAAATATATTGTATAAGTTGTTTTTTCTTTTCTTTTGTAATTTTGATACTTTTTATCATGAAAAATTTTTGATAAGTATTTGTAAGTTTGGATAATTTATGTGCGAGTTCCATATAAGAATTCATTAATGTTCCTTCTGATTCGGCATTAATTATCCATTTAATTTTACCTACCTGATTATTAACAAAAACCTGTACAGCTGTCGTTTTTCCACAACCGCCTGCTCCTATCAATACAACAAATTTTGTTTCTTTTTCACTTTGTGCTTTCAGAGATCTTAAAATTGCACTATGTAAACCAGTTCTTGGAAGTAAAGAATCACAGTCCGGTAAAATAATGTTTTGAAGCATTAAAGGAACATTATAAAATTTTTGATAATAAAATATTCCCCCAAAACATATCAAAGCTATGATCAATACAACAATTCCAGTAATTTTATTAATATTTGTTTCTACTATAGATCTAGTGCGAATCTTACTTTTTTTCTTATTTAGTGTATAATCTTCAATTTTTGCCTGGTTTATTTCTTTTTTAAAATTTGTTATTAATTTGCTTATTTTGTTATTATCTATAATGTCATTAATTACGTCTAAAAGAATAGAATAAACATTTGATGAATTTTCGGCGTAACAATTTATAGTTGCATCTGTTAGAGATTCGCAAATGAATATAGACTCATTATTTTTAAAAGTTTCAAGTGTAGTTTTAAAATTTTGGTCATCAGTGAATATAATAGTTCTTTCAGGGTATTTTAATGTTTGTATATTTTTTTCAAGGTAAATTGTGGCAATGTGTAATTGATTTAGTAGATTTGATAAAATTGCTTTTTTATTGGAGGAGTTTGTTGTGGCATCTAATATGAAATGTGTAGGAACAGAGTACGGTATTTTCAAAATACTATTTATTAAGTTACTGATGTTTGTTTGTATGAAAAATTCTACGTAAAATTTGTTAATAATTGCCAAGTAATTTGGCGCTGCAAAGAATCCAAAAATATCGTCTATAGATGACCCGTTAATTTTTTTTATAATGTTCGATGTTTTTTCTTTTACTTCTTCTATTGGCATATTTAAACAAATTGACGCATTTTTTTCGTCTTGATGTTTTAATATTGCTGCTATTATTGCGAATTCATCTCTCGAAAAAGTAAATTCTCCAACATTATAATTATTTGTTTTTACGGGGAAATATCCATTAGACATTATCTAATTACCTAAATACATCTGAATTATAAAATTTTATTGGATAAAATCAAGATTGATTGTATTTCAATCACATAAGAAATAAATAATATTAGTATAATTTTAAGTATTTTTATATACTATTGTTTTGAGATTTGTTATGACGCATTACTGTAGAATTGGCTTTATGTGTTTTTTATTGGTTTGTTGGAACGGTGCTATGTCTTCTGACAATGTGACTGTAGAAAATGTGCAAAATAAAGAAAAGGGCAATTCTAAACATAATCACAATGGAATAGAAAATATTAATAGATTCTTTTTGAATTTTAATACGATGATGAGTTACGCTTTTATTGATCCTATCACTGCGTCTTATGAAAAAGTGTTACCGAATGGTTTAAAAGGTAGGATTTCAGATTTTTTGAATAATTTAATGATGCCGTTTCATGCTTTATGTGCATTATTGGCAGGAGATGTAAAGGAGAGCATCAAAGGATTAGGATCGTTTGTGGGGAATACTTTATGTGGGGCAGGCTTTTTTAATGTTACACGTTACAAGCCTGTTTATCGAAATTTAGATGACGTATTTTCAAAGTATGGAATGAAACAAGGGGAATACTTAGTGTTGCCAATCTTGGGTCCTTCTTCTGTGAGAGATGCTGTTGCAACTGTATTGGGGTGTTTCGCTAACCCATTATACATATGTACCAACAACATTGCACATCGTGATAGGGTATGGGTTTATCATTCTGCTTTAACAATGGTTGATACAAACAAAGATGTGTATAAGAGTATGAATGCATTGAAAAAGTCTACCAGTGATTATTATGTTACTTTGAAATCTGTGTATATGCAAAGGACATGCAAGGAACAGACAAAAGTTGAAGATAGTACAGATTATTCTGATGAATTTTAAAGTAAGGAGTAGAATGTTGCTAAAAAAACAATTGATATATTTCACGTTGCTACTGTTTGTTGTATTGGCAGAGGAGGAATATAGTTATAAAGAAGGTTCGTCTGTTGATACGACGGTTGATTCTGGCGATGTTAATGATGAAAATATAAAGGGTATCGCAAAGCAACTAATACAATTTATTATTGATAATTATTTGTGGAAGCTTCAAAGTGCAGATATAACATTCGAAGAGAAGAAAAAAATCTTTAAGTTTTGTTTTAAAAAATATTTTGCTGTAAGAAAGATCTCTGGGTTTGTTTTGGGTAAGTACGTTCGTGAAATAACTCCACAAGATAAAGAGTCTTTTGTAAAGTATTTTACAGAACAAGTGACAGACATGTACACGAAGCAATTTGATAATTTCAGAAATATCACTGTTTCCGTTCAATCAGTGGAGGTTATGACTGTTAATCGTAAAAATATGTATATTGTGCATACTTTGATTAATACAGATAACACAGCGGATACAAATGATACGATAAAACTTGATTGGACATGTATCATTGATGACAGAGATGATGTTTCAAATGTGAAGATTAGTGATGTAAGTATAGCTGGAATAAGTTTGCGTACAACTTTACGAGATGTGATTCAAACTGAAATAAATGATGACTTCATGAATAATGTAGGAGAATACATACAACAAAAATCGCAAATAAAAAAAGATTCAGATAGTAATTAAAGAGGTAATAAAATGTTAGATTTGAAAAAATATGATAAGAATAATATTTTTGCTAGAATTTTAAGAAAAGAAATTAACTCAAAAATCGTATACGAAAATAATTACGTGTTAGCGTTCGAGGATATCCACCCTGTAGCACCTTTTCACGTGCTTGTGATTCCAAAGGGTGAGTATACTTGTTACAATGATTTTATTAATAACGCAAGTCAAGAAGAGCAGATAGCTTTTTTCAAGGCCGTGGCAGAGATAAGTGAGCAGAATGATTTACTTGACGGATACAGGATTGTTTCGAATATAGGTTCAAACGCAAGGCAAATGGTGCCACATTTTCATTTTCACATAGTCGGAAAAAAAATCCTTCCACATAAATCTATGGAAGGAGAAGTGTGAAATAAATTTAGTTTTAGTAGGAGAGCTGGTATTCACCATTCTTCTTCTTTCCTACAACACAGATGAATAAACATGCGTTGTCTCGATTGATGTAGTCTCCTTTAGGAGGATAAGTCACAATTCTAACTGTTACTTTATTAGGGGATGTGGGGTCAGTAGCGATGATCATTTCAGGGTTCTCCCATCTCTTTGCTAGATGAAAACTGACCTCGTTGTATTCTGAGCTTCCTTCTATTGCTGGACAGCCGACATAATATTTTGTACCTACAAAAGCTGCGTATATATCGTCTTTTTTAACCCGCTCTACTAAACTAATGTTGTTTTTTGGCATCTTACTAATAAATCAAATAATGACACCCCTTCAATTTTTGTGTCAAGGATAATTGAGATATTGGCTTTGAAATGTTTTAGTAATTATGATGAGTTAGATCCACAATAATATTCTAATAGATTGCATATAGCCTTATTAGCATTATTTGCGCAGAACGCATTATCAATTCCCATAAAGCTGAAAGCGAGTAATCCCGAAAAAATAATTGATTTTATCGAAGATCTTTTTATATCATTATTTGTTTTTTTGTCATTTTTTTGTCCTCTATAGTTTTATATTAACAATAGTAGAATATCTACTATGAAAATATTATTGCATAAAATAATTAACAAAATATTAATTTTAAAAAAATATTTTCTCGAAATAGTAAATTTTATAAAAGCTTGATATTTTTTATAAAATATAATAAAATGGCGGCTTGTTAGTATTGTTTTAACTATTTTGTATATATAGTGTTACAAATTTTATTATAAGGAGATAGAAATGGCGGATTCGTCTGAATTTAAAGGGATACGTGCTATACTGTGGCCTATCCATAAGGAGGAGTTAAAGAAATTCTTGCCTATGGCATTGATGATGTTTAGCATCCTTTTTAATTATAGTTTGCTTAGAATCAGCAAGGATTCTTTGGTTGTTACAGCAGCTGGTGCTGAGGTGATCAGTGCTTTGAAATTGTGGGCTGTGCTACCTTCTGCTATGATATTCATGGTGGTGTATGCAAAGCTTGCAAACATATTGTCTAAACCAAAGTTGTTTTACAGTATCGCATTGTTTTTCTTGGCATTTTTTGGTGTATTTGGGTTCATATTGTACCCTTTGGGTGATACTTTATACATCAATGTTACAAGTTGGATCGAGGCAGCTCCATCATTTAAATGGATATTTATGATGATCTCGATTTGGCCAAGGTCTTTGTTTTACATTATGTCAGAGCTTTGGGGAAGCGTGATGTTAAGCTTGATGTTCTGGCAGTTCGCGAACCAGATTACGCCTGTTTTACAAGCAAAGCGTTTTTATGCAATGTTTGGTTTCGTCGGAAATACCGGGTTGATCTTGTCAGGTGGCATTTCTAAGTGGGTTAAAAATATGGACCCTGTCACGGCAAACTATGTTGTGATAGTTGCTATTATCGCTTTTGGTGCTTTGGCAATGTTCTTGTATTCATGGATGCAAAAGAACGTTTTGACGGATCCAAAATGTTATAACCCAGAAGAAATTCAAACAAAGAAAAAGAAAGCTAAACTTTCTTTGGGTGAAAGCTTTAAATATATTTTCACATCGAAATATATCATGTTTATCGCATTGCTCGTGATTTGTTACGGTATCAGCATTAACCTTGTTGAGGGTGTTTGGAAAGATCAGCTTAAGCAATTATGCCCAGATGAAGGTTCATATCGTAGCTTTATGGGGGGATTACAGATTTGGACGGCTGTCGGAACAATTTTGTTCATGATCGTTGGTACAAACATCGTGCGTATTTTTGGATGGTTCACTGGTGCTATGGCAACACCTTTGATGGTATTGGTAACAGGTGCATTGTTCTTCTTGCTTATCACATATAGGGATAGTTCAGAGGCAATGGTTATCGGAATGGGCTTCTCAAGTGCATTAGAGTTGATTGCTTACATGGGTCTTTTGCAGAATGTTCTTGCAAAGGCTACGAAGTACTCACTGTTCGATTCAACAAAGGAAATGTCATATATTCCACTTGATGAAGAGTTGAAGATGAAAGGTAAGGCTGCTGTCGACGTTGTTGGCGGAAGACTTGGTAAGTCAGGGGGTGCAGCGGTACAAGCTTTATTGCTTATGATTCCTGGTACGACTTTGACATCATTGGTTCCTGTGATGAGCGTCGTTTTTGTGGTGATTGTGCTTGTCTGGATCTCTGCTGTTGTGGGACTCAATAAAGAGTTCTCTGCAAAAACGAATAATATCGCAAATAAGTAAATCTTTAATTTTATACACTTCTTTTTTATATTTTTTTCATTATTTTGTGTTAGAATTCACTTTATAAACTAGTAGAATTACGTATGTGCAAAAATATAATCTATACAATCATAGGTGTAGTTATAGTATTTATTGCCACTTGTAGTATATACTTTATACAAAATCCCACAAATACAGTTCATAGATCGTGCCAGGTTAATGATTATTCCAATATTAAGGTAAAGAAAGCTAGACCAAAAAAATTCAACAAACGAAACGGAAAAATATTCAAATGCAAAAAGGACGAAAAATTGTATGCTGTGTTTAGAAGGTATAAAGATTCATCTAAACCAAAAGAATTACTATTTGTATTTACGAAGGGTAGTTTTTCTGACAATGGAAAAGGAGAGGTAAATTTTATAAGGGAAGTAAAGATTGAAGGAAAACCAGGGATTATATTTAAAGATTCGACGGATGTAAATGCGATTATTAAGCGAAAAGATAATGCCTACTATAATGGCAAAATGATAAGAAGTCATGTGGATGACAATTCGTTATTAGAACATAAATTCAAATAAATTTTTTATTTTTTACCAAAATTTAACTAATTATTGCTAGCCTAGCTTTAAGTGTGGAGAGATCCCTATGCTGGAGGTTATTTTTGAATTTGTTACTGTTGGTAACTTTGTAAAAATAAGCGCAATAGATGTCGAAACAGGAACAGAAGTAAGTATAATGACACCAAGGAATATAGGTGTTAATACTATGAAAGAACAGGCAAAAAATAAATTGATTTGGAGATTGCAACAGAAAAAGAAGAAGCCTTTATAGAAAATCAAGAATATTTGATTTTAAATTGGATGTTTGATACCATATGGTGTTAGGTTTTATATGTCAAAAATTCCAGCTATTAAGGTTTTGTCACCATTCGGATTGAAAGGTTATACAAAAATAATTTCTTTTATAAGTACAGATAATTTACATCAGATAAAATCTTTTTCAACCAGCTCAGGTATTATTTATAATGTTGAAGATTTAAACACAAATGGCAGAGTCGCAAAAATTAAATTTGTTGGTATTGACACTCCGGAAGATGTTGCTATGTTAACCAATGAAGAGTTGATGATAGATTCGGATGAGCTTCCAGAACTGAATGATGACGAAATATATTTATTCAAGTTGGTTGATAATGATGTAATTTTCAAGGGTAAGAAATTTGGTTTAGTACATTCGGTTCAAAATTTTGGTGCTGGAGATTTGTTAGAGATAGCAATTTTGGATGAGAATGCTGAAATCAAAGATACTGTGTTTGTTCCGTTTTCAAAAGAATGTATATTGATAAAAGATGACAACACTGTTGAGCTTACTGATTTTTGTTATGACAATTATTTTTAAAACATGCATATTACTATTTTGACATTATTTCCTGAAATTTTTAATGGTGTTTTTGAATCTTCTATTTTGGGAAAAAGTCTTGTCAATCACACCTGGTCATTAGACCTTGTCAATATTCGTGATTTTGCTGAATCAAAAAATAAAGAAGTTGATGATAAAACGTATGGGGGAGGAAGAGGCCGAATTATAAGAGCTGATGTTCTTGCAAAATGTTTGGATAATGCGATTTTGAAAATTGGCGAAACTCCAAGGATTATATATACCTCTCCGCGTGGCAAATTAATAACTCAAAATAAAATCCGTGAATTAAGCGATAGTCAAAATATAATTTTTATTTGTGGTCGTTACGAAGGGATAGATCAAAGGATAATTGATGCTTACAATGTTGAAGAAATAAGCATCGGTGATTTTGTGTTAACAGGTGGCGAGATTCCTGTAATGGCAATTGTGGATGCTGTGGTAAGGTTGCTACCTGGTACAATTAAAAATACGGAGTTTGATGATGAAGAATCATTCAATAATAATTTGCTTGAATATGACCAATTCACAATTCCGGCGGATGTTCAGATAAATGGTAAAGTTTTTTCTGTCCCACGTGAATTGACTTCGGGGAATCATAGTGTCATTCAAAAATACAGATATGAAAATTCTAAAATTATCACTGCGAAAAAAAGACCTGATATTTGGGCGAAATTTGTTAAGTCAAAATTTGAAAAATAATTTTATTATTTACTAAAAATTAATATTATTCTGTCATAATATAATAATTAGTCGATAGTTTTTTTGGTATCATAAAATTTGTTTGGTAACACTTTAAGGGATATAAAGGTGTAAAAATGAAGAAGGCGAAAAATACGACTGATACCCGTGAAACGGATAATATTCATATTAATAATATAGAGAGTATTGAATCTTCTAATTTGGATGATTTATTAAAGATTAACAACATGGATCTGCAAAAACAATATACCTTACGTAAGAAGGCTGAGATTGAAAATATTTCTGTTAATATTTCCGAATTTGAAGAGGCGATAAATGCTATCAAGGGAATGCTTGCCGTTTATCAGTGTGAGTATAATGATTCTATTAATACTATTGCTGAATTTGATTCCAAAATAAAATTATGTGCTGAGGCAGATAGGATAGAAGAATTACATTTGGTGCGGGAATATTACACTGCAAAAGTTTTGATTATTAATAACGAAATCGAACTTAAAAATACAAGAATTACACTTATTGAAAAAATGATTGAGTTTTTAAAGGCAAAATTGAAAAACATCAACATCTATATGCAGTAATTCCCTGCATTTTAACCAAATATTAAAAAAATATTAAAAAAATTAAAAAAGTTCTTGACTTTTTAGAAAAAGTATGCTACAGTAAAAAATATTTATTAAAAATCCGAATTAATTATGAATGAATTGTTGAAGTTTGAGCAGGATCAGATTGCAAGTCTTGGGAAGAAATTCCCTGATTTTAAGGCTGGCGATAGTATCGTCGTGACTTTGAATGTGAAAGAGGGGGATAAGGAAAGGAAGCAAAAATTTGCTGGAGTCTGTATCGCTCGTAGGAATAGAGGGATTGGTTCAACGTTCCGCGTTAGAAAGCAATCGTTTGGTTTTTATGTGGAGCGTTTGTTCGCTCTTTATTCTCCAAGTGTGGTTGATATCGAGGTACAAAAAGTTGGCGTTGTAAGAAGGGCAAAGCTTTATTATTTAAGAGATAGGGAAGGTAAAGGTGTAAAAATAAGAGAAAAGGTTAATAATTAATTTGACTTTTATCTTGTGTTGTGTATAATAAGAACAGTTGCGGGTGTAGCTCAATGGTAGAGTTCCGGCCTTCCAAGCCGTGTATGTGGGTTCGATTCCCATCACCCGCTCCAATCATTAAGGGGAAAAATTAAAAATGGCTGTACCTAAGAAAAAGACGACCCCTTCGCGTATGAAGATGAGAAGGTCGCATCAGACACTTGAGTCTGTGAATTATGTTTCTTGCCCAAATTGTGGTTCTGACAGGTTACCACATCATGTTTGTCCTACATGCGGTTATTATAATGGAAAGGCTGTGTTAAAGGACAAGAGGGTGTCTGAGTAGTTAATTTTGGGATTATGACCAAGTCTATTGCCGTTGATTGTATGGGCGGAGATTCCGCTCCTAAGGTCATAATCGAGGGGTTGAAGGTTGTCTTCGATTCAGGAGTCGAGGATGTTCATTTCAACCTATTTGGGGATGACTCTCTTGAGGAGTTTGTTCCGTTGATTGGCGGAAAATATTCTGATCGCTTTTCCGTCTATGGTGCTCCTGCTGTTGATTTAAAAAATATGAAGCCTTCTGTGGCGATTCGCATGGCGAAAAATTCAAGTATGGGGCTTGCAATACAATCTGTTAAAAACGGCGAGTCGGATGCATGTATTTCTGCTGGGAATACCGGCGCGTACATGGCATTGTCAAAGGTATTGCTTAAAATGATACCGGGGATAGAAAGACCGGCTATCGCGACTTATATTCCGAAAGATAACGGAAATTGTGTAATGTTGGATCTTGGGGCGAATGCTGATTGTTCACCTAAAAATATTATTGATTTTGCGATCATGGGTGAGGCGTTCGCGCGTGTTAGGCTTGGTAAAGAGTCGCCAAAAGTCGCGATTTTAAATATTGGCGCGGAAGATATAAAAGGAAACCTCGTGGTCCAAGATGCCTATAAACAAATCACAGACAATAATTTATTAAAAAATTTCCACGGGTTTATTGAAGGTGACCAGATTTTCAAAACCGATATAGACGTTGTTGTGACGGACGGTTTTTCTGGCAATATCGCACTGAAAGTGACGGAAGGTACCGTCAGGTTTATTATGGAAAGGGTCAAGAAGGCTTTTAAGACCAATTGGTTGACGAAGTTATCTTACTTGATTCTTAAAAAAGCGTTGGTGCGTAATTTGGGTTTTTTGAACCCTGGTAACCACAATGGTGCTATGCTGTTAGGGCTAAATGGTATTGTGGTGAAGAGCCACGGCGGTACAGATGCCGTTGGTTTCGCGAATGCAATTAAAGCTACCATTAAAATTTTGGAAGATGATTTTGTGCAGAGAGTGAAAGAGCAAATTGAAAACCAAGAGTAACTCGACCATTATTTGTACAATTTTAGAGCTGATTAAAAAATACAGCTCTGAGGAGCATTTGCGATTTTTGAGACATTCTTTGCAATTGCAAGAATGTGGGTACGGCGCTGATAACATGTGCGTCGGTACGAAGGTTCCCGTTTTGCGGGACATAGCTGAGTATTACGGATATCTCAATAGTGAGTATTTGGAGAGAATGCTACGGCATGAAGTGCATGAGATGCGGTTTGTTGCACTTTTGATCATGATTGATCGGTTTGCGCATTCTAAGAAAAGTATTTATGATTTGTATGTCAGAAATATTGGAATGCTGGATAATTGGGATTTAGTGGATCTCTCGGCCCATAAAATTTTAGGGGAATATTCCTATCTGAATTCCAATTGCGAAGAGATTATAAATCTCTCGAATGACGATGGCTTGTGGAAAAATAGAGTTGCCGTCGTTTCGACATGGGCGTTTATAAAAAGGGGGAAATTTGAGTTCCCATTACAGATAATAAAAAAATTCATCACCCATCCGCATCACTTAATTTTAAAAGCATCTGGGTGGATGTTACGCGAAATAGGAAAGAGGGATCAAAACGCCATGATGGGATTTATCTTGGAAAATAATTCAATGATAAGTTCAATCACAAAAAGCTACGCAATGGAGATATTTAAAAAGAAAAAATAATTAAATACTTTTTTTAATAGAGAATTTACCATCACTATTCTTTGTAATAGTATAATGAACTTTAGATTTTATTCTACCATCCTCTACTCGACCTGAATAAATATTGATTTCAGCACTAACACCATATGGACCTCCATAATATACAGTACCAAATTTCAAAGATGTTGAAGAATCATTGAATACAACAGAGTTAAAAGGATTTCCATTATTGTTATATTTCTGTGAAGTGGTAATGCTGTAATTAGCACTATCAAAAGCTCTTTCTATTTCTAGCTTATCAGACATACCACGAGTCATTAAAATTTCAAATAATGTAATTTCCTTTGAATTATATTGTTTAATTTTTGTATTTAAAATATCTGCGATATCTCCTTTTAAGGTCTCCAAATCTTTATTAAAATTTTTCGTGTCAGAATAATGGTCCAAGATTTTAGTAACATTGTTTGCGCAGAACGCATTGTCAATTCCCATGAAGCTGAAAGCGAGTAATCCCGAAAAAATAATTGATTTTATCGAAGATTTTTTATGTTATAGTTTGTCATTTTTATCCTCCATTTTGACATTAATAATAGAATATACACTATGAAAATATTATTGCACAAAATAATTAATAAAATATTAATTTTGTAAAATTTTTTAAAAAGAAAAAAAATTAAAAAGATATTTTATGAATTTGTAGCTTTGGAGTCCGATTTATAAATTTTAATCGGATCGATTTTTTTATCGATGACTTGTTCGTTCAAAATGACTTTTTCAACATTTTGATCAGATGGGATTTCGTACATGATGTCCACCAAAATGTCCTCGATAATAGACCTTAAGCCTCTTGCGCCAGTATTCCTCGAAATGGCTTTTTTGGCGATGGCATGCAACGCAGAATCGGTTATCTCTAATTCTATGTTGTCCATCTCGAACAACTTTTGATATTGTTTTACGAGCGCATTTTTTGGCTTTGTTAAAATATTTACAAGTGTTGCTTCATCAAGGCTTGTAAGTGTCGTGATAATCGGCAATCTTCCGATAAATTCTGGGATCAAGCCGTATTTCAAAAGGTCTTCTGGTTCAACGTGAGAGAAAATTTCTCCGATGTCACGTTCTACTTTGGATTCGACGTTTGCTTCAAACCCGATAGAAGATTTGATACTTCTTTGGCTTATGATTTTGTCCAATCCACTGAATGCTCCGCCACATATGAACAGAATGTTGGTCGTGTCAACTTGCAAAAACTCCTGTTGAGGGTGTTTTCTTCCACCATGTGGAGGAACAGATGCAATCGTTCCTTCCATAATTTTCAACAAAGCTTGTTGTACCCCTTCGCCGGAAACATCACGGGTGATTGATGGGTTTTCTGATTTTTTAGAAATTTTATCAATCTCGTCGATATACACAATTCCGCGTTGAGCACGTTCGATGTTATAGTCAGCTGCTTTTAGCAATTTTAATATAATATTTTCGACATCCTCGCCGACATATCCAGCCTCTGTCAATGTTGTAGCATCAGCCATTGTGAATGGAACATCAAGAATCCTAGCCAATGTTTGCGCCAACAATGTTTTTCCAGATCCAGTCGGTCCGATTAATAAAATATTTGATTTAGAAAGTTCTATATTGTTTGTTTCAACCTGACTTGATAATCTCTTATAATGATTATAAACAGCAACAGATAAAACTTTTTTCGCCCTTTCTTGGCCGATTACATAATCGTTTAGAACTTCATAAATTCTTTGAGGAGACGGTAAGTTAGTTTTTGTTTTAAAAAATTTTTGTTTTTGCTCTTCATTTATAATTCCATTGCACAATTCGACGCATTCATCGCATATAAATACAGTTGGTCCTGCAATCAATTTCCTAACCGACTGTTGGCTTTTTCCACAAAAAGAACAGCAGAGAGAACGATCTTTATCATTACTTGATTTCGACATATTCCTTCCTGAAAACTCATTTTCAAAGACACACTCTGTCTTTGACCCTAATAGTTATATTAAACCATAAAAATATAAATATCTGGTAAATTACACAGATCTTTTTTCGATCACCTTATCAATTAACCCAAATTCCAAAGCTTCCTCTGGGGACATGAAGTTATCACGTTCCATTGACGCAACTATTTTATCATAAGTCTGATGAGTATGCTTTTCATAAATCTTATTTAAATCTCTTTTTATCCTTGCGATTTCTTTGGCATGGATTTCTATATCAGTGGCTTGACCAGAGAATCCTCCTGAAGGTTGGTGAATCATGATCCTTGAATTTGGTAATGACATCCTCTTTCCAGGGGCCCCACCAGCCAATAACAAAGATCCCATTGATGCTGCTTGTCCCATGCAGATCGTCACAACATCAGGTTTTATGTATTGCATAGTGTCATAAATCGAAAGACCAGCTGTCACAACACCGCCTGGGGAATTTATATATAGGAAGACATCTTTATCAGGATTTTCGGATTCCAAAAATACCAACTGTGCGCAGATGATAGACGCCATATTATCTTCCACTTGCCCAGTTAAGAAAATAATACGTTCACGTAGAAGACGAGAGTAAATATCGAAAGCTCTCTCTCCTCTGTTAGACTGTTCTACAACCATTGGGATAACACTATCTATCATTTTTATTCTCAAAACTATATAATACTATAATATAACAATAATGTTTAAATTCAGTTAATCATGGACATTATAGAATGAAATACACTTATTATAAAGGAATTATTGCGGAAAATTTTGCTAAAATGTTTTTGAAATTAAAATTCTATAGGATTTTAAAGTCACGTGATAAGAGCCATTTAGGGGAAATTGATATAGTTGCAAGGAGAGGAAGAATAATAATTTTTGTGGAAGTAAAGTTTCGTGATAATAAAGCGGAATTATCAGAATCTATAAGAAGACGGCAAATTGATAGGATCAGAAAATCAGCAATACGTTATCAACCATTAATTGAAAAAGAAAATTTAGTAGGAAGATTCGATGTAATATATGTTTCTTGGTTTTTCATAAAGCATATTAAAAATGCATTTTAGTAATTTAATTTTTTTGTTTTGAAGATATCCAATTTTGAACAATATTTTCCAAATCTTTGAGTCTTTCAGTTGTGAGAGCGGCTTGGTAATATGGATTATAAATATGGATGCCATTATTACTAAGGATAGCTTTTAACATATCATTTGTGAAAATTTTTAATTTAGAGCCAGTAAGTTTTTTGGTTCCCCAGTTTATAATCCTTGCACCTACAACAAGAGGATCTTTTTTAGATCCATCTTTTAGTCCGTATTTTTCTCGGTTAATATGTAAGTATCGTCCTATGGATACAGCGAGTCCATTATTTTTTTCATTGTAACATACACACATTGATAATGTCGTAATCAATCTTTCCATTATGACAGCAACTTTTGGGTTATTTTCTACATATTTATTAAATTCGTTGGTTAATTCTGCCACAGATGCTTGATTTGTGGATTTGTTAAATAATTTGGGAGCATATTTATATTTAATGTAACAGAAGATCATTTTGAGTACTTTATCGTAATCAGAATCATTGTTGTCATATAAATTTTTATATTCCTTCGCAAATGTATAGAAGTCATTTATCAAGGGCATTGTTTCCAATAATTGCATCATGCCACAATATATATTAATAAACGAACTGTAGTAGGTATAATATTTTTGCAGATTTTTAAGCTGGTTTTTTTTGATATTGTATTTTATTAAAGTTTCCAATATAGTTGCATTTGGCGCAGAATTACCTTGGGATAATTTTACAGTCGTAATAAAGTTGGACATTTCTAAAGGAGATAATGATTTCAAATTCTCGTTTTTATATATCTCTGTAAACAATGAAGATAAATCTTGAATTATATGACCAAGTAGAGGTTTATTATCTAGTCCTTTTGTCGCTGTAATAAACCGCATATTGAGCTTATTCAGATTTTGTAATTCTTTGAATAACCCTTCAAATAAATATTCCAATGTAATTTGGACGTCAAAATCAATATTATTAAATAATTGTAAAAATTTTTGGGTAGCACTTGTTGATTGAATGGCTTTTTGTACCAATAAATCGTCGACAGCCCATGTCAATGTTGATAGCAATCCTCCAACGATAGGGATGAATGCAGTAGAATAAGATGTTGTAAAACGTAATACAGAATGTACTGCTCCGTCTGTGGTAAAACGTTCACCAATTTCACTGATAGAGTGTGAAGTTGCATGTGTGCGAGATTGCCTTATAAAATCACTAAGAGAATTAAATGCGATGACAAAATAATTGAATGACTGCTCTTTGAAAATTTCTTTCACTTTTTCAAAAAAGTTGGAAATTTTTGTTTGGGTATTTTTTAATGTTTCATTAATTTTTTCGCGATATAGAGTTAATATTTTTTCCGGATTGTAATCGAATATTTGTTCAACAGTCTTCAGTTTAATTATTTTTTGAGAAGTTATATTGTTAACAATTGATAATTTTATGAGATCCAAAAGTATTTCTTTTTCATTACTAAAATCATATTCAGGGCTTTTTTCTATTTTTGTGTATTCTTTAAAGTCAATGGTGTTTATACATGAATATGCAATATCAAGTTGGTCTTCAATTGAGGCATTGGTTTTTTGCTCAAGTGTTATTACCTTTTGAATAGCGGTTATCATTACTACAAGATTTGAAAAACTTAATTTACATGATTTTCTAGCTCTATTAATTTTATCGATAACCGTATTAATTTTTGTTATGATTGGGAGAAGTTCCTTTTGATCGTTAGTGGTGATTTTGAATTTAGTTATATTGTAAAGTGTTTCGTAAAAAAAACCATCGTTTTCTGCTTTTACTATATTACAAAATACAAGAGATTGATATATTAAGTTGTAAATAAGACATTCTTTTAATGTACTAAAAATATCTATTTTAGAAGTTGTCTTTTTTATAAATTTAGCAAAGAATTTTTTTATTATCTCTGTGTCTGTGAATGTGTCAGCAAATGTGTCAATGAAAATGTTGCTAATCTGTGCGGTTGCAGTTATTGTGGCGTTAGAGGCCGTATTTTGAATTTCAATTGCTTCATCAGAAGTTGATGCATAATGTTCCTGTAATGTAAAATTATAAAACGTAAATGTTAAAAGTGTTAACCGAATATACTGTTTCATCTTTCTAACCCAGAAATAATATATCCAGTATAGCAAATTCAGGTTAAAAAATAATTAATATAGTTAATTTTTTAGCAAGTTTACAGATCTGTACATCAATTTTCCATCTCTTAGAATTTTTAAAGCAACTTTTTTCTTACCAGTTTTTTGTTCTTGCTCGATTGTTTGCATAAAATCTTCTTTAGTTGAAATTTCCGTATTATTAATAGACAGAATAATATCCCGTGTCCTGATATCTACCTCCTCTATCGAAGATCCTTTACAAATTTTTACAACCATGACACCCTTTACATCTTTTGGTAAATCTAATAATAATGTGTTTAGTTTTTCAGATAGCGTTTCAACATATATACCTAAAGGTTTTATGAGGTTGCTATCAGAATTATTAGTGATAGTGTAGGTAGAAATTTCTCCATCATCTTCATCTGGGTTAAAGCCAACCTGAACATTGATATTTGTTTCGATGCCATTTCGTATTATCGTTAAAGTAACAGTTTGCCCAACGTGTAGCTCAGAAATCATTCTTGCAATTGTTTTATTTTGTATAGTTTTTTTATTATTTACAGCAACTATAATATCGCCTTGTTTTATTCCAGATTTTTCAGCAGGGGAATTCGGAATAACCCTCTCCACGACTGAACTATTTGCATTACGGATATTAAGACTCTCTGATACATCAGGATCAAGTTCGTCAAGTTGTACACCTATCCAACTACGTTTCATTTTTCCGAAATTTTTTAATTGTTCAATTGCTTCTTTTATGCTATTTGATGGCATAGCAAAGTTTAATCCAGAGTTACTGCCGGTTTCTGATACTATTACCGTTACAATTCCTATTACTTCTCCTTTTATGTTGAACAGAGGCCCACCTGAATTTCCAGTGTTAATTGACGCATCTGTTTGTATATAGTCGACTAAATCATTTCCACCTATGTCACGTATTCTTGATGATAAATCACGAGATATACACGAGATAATTCCATGGGTTACCGTATTTCCGAAGCCTTCAGGATTTCCAATCGCCAGGGCCCAATTTCCAACGCGAATTTTGTCAGAATTTCCCCATTTTATTTCTTTTAATTTTTTTGTCTCCGGAATTTTTATTTTCAGGACAGCGATATCATATTTTGCATCTCGTCCGATGATTTCCGCCTTTAGTTCGGAATTATCGTGTAAAATAACATTGATATCGTCAGCGTCTTCTATCACATGATTGTTAGTTACAATGTATCCTTTTTTATCGAATATAAATCCAGATCCAAGAGATTCTCGTAAATTTTTATTATCCTTTGAGTTTTGTTTTACAGAAATATTAACAACTGAAGGAATTACATTTTCAATTATATCAGCAAAACCTTCTTGAAAATGGAAATTTACAAACTTTTTATGTTGCTTCCGATTAATCTGAGTATTATTCTGTTGGATTGGTTTTGCATCAACTTTGAAGGTTAATACAGGTAAAGTACAAAATAAGATAAAAACAAACAACTTTCTCATGGTAAGATTTTACATCAAAAACAATTAACTAAGAACTAAAAATAAAAAAATTAATTTGGTGTTACAAAAGGAAAGTACAATATAAATTCAGTATATTTTCCGTACTCTGAACGACATTCTATTTTTCCGTGAATGGACTCCATAACTTGTTTGCAATATGATAATCCAAGTCCAGAAGAGCAATTTTTACTGGAAAAAAAAGAATTAAATATGAAAGGTAACATATCACTTTTTATACCCATTGATGTGTCTCTGAAATGGAGTTCATTATACTTTCTATTGTGATTTGTCCAAATGTATATTGCACCCTTGTTATACTTTTTGATTATATACAAAGAATTCTTAAATAAATTGAAGATAACATGTAGTAACAATGTAGAATTTCCTAACAATAAAAAATCACTAATTATATTTAAGTGTAATAATGTTTTTTCACTTGGAAAGAAGTTGTATCTTCTGATAGAGTCCTCTATTAATTGCTTAATTGATATCAATGAAACACTCTGATCGAAGTTCGATTTTATGCTTATTTGCATTAAAATCATATCTATCACGAGAAAAGAATTTTTTGTTTCCTCTCTTATAGTGTTGATGGAGTCGTACAGTGTTTTATAATTCTCTGGATCTATGTACTCAAGTCTTAATTCATTTGTGATTTCTGGATTTTTTACAATGTACTTTGATATTACTATATTGTTTTCTATTAATTTTGGTAAATAACGCTTTATTATTTGAGCATACGATGCTATTGTCCGCAAGGGAGTACGCATCTCATGTGCAATGACATTTGCTAAATTCTCAGCTGCATTTAATTTATATTTTCTAGATTTTTCTCTCAAATACAATAAAAATGCCGAAAATATTGCGACATATACGGTATAGATAATATCATGAACGAATAGTGATGAAAACTTAATAACTTTGATATCATATACGCAACTAAATATCGTTGTAGAAAGTAGAACACCTGATAATACTAAAATAAACCCAGTGAAAATGTTTGTCAGTATCATAATTTGGAAAATACCGACGAAAAAATCCATCAGAACAAATCCATCGAAGGAATTTACAAGTGTTAGATAAAAATCAAAAGTAGGAATAGTAATGACCAACAACAAATACCAAATATAAATCTTCAAATATTGGCATTTTACTGGCCAGTAATTTTTTAAGGATAATAATACACATAACAAAATAGAGAGCAATCTTAATCCAAAAACCTCTTGTTCGTAAAACTTACATCCTAATCCATTAGCAGCATAGAATGCCACAAAAAAGATCATAGAAAAGATAGAGTAAGGTATGAATAAAAACTCAGCATCTTCTGAAGCGTCTTTAAAATTGTCTCGAAAAAAAATACTCAACTTCTTTAATATGTTATTCATAATTATATTATATCATTTCCTTGTATATCTACATGATACACTATTTACTCGTGTGTAGATATATAAAATTTTAGTTAAAATGGAGTATAAACATGCTGTTCATAATTGGTACAATTGTCATTATCGTATGTGTGATAGGCAGTTTTGCGATAATGGGAGGACATCTTGCAGTTCTTAATCAACCGTATGAATTGGCGATAATTTTTGGGTCAGCTTGTGGGGCTTTAATCATTAGTAATCCATTTTCTAATATTAAAAAAGTTTTGGGCGCTTTAAAAGAAATGCTTGTGTGTAAAATGAATACGAAAGAGTCGTTTATAGAATTATTATCTGTACTTTATGTTGTGTGTAAGTTTTCGAAAAGCAAAGGAAATATTAAATTAGAAGCACACGCCGATAATCCTGAAGAAAGTGCAATTTTTACGGAATACCCGGGTTTTTTAGAAAAGAAAGAAGCTGTCCAATTATTATGCGATGCGCTAAGGGTGATTATAATTGGAATTACTAATCCTCACCAAATTGAAGAATTGATGGAGGAAGAAATTTCAACATTTTCTAAGGAGTGTTCTGAAATTAGTGGAGCAGTAGAAGCAATGGCCGATGGACTGCCAGCACTTGGTATCGTTGCTGCTGTTCTTGGTGTTATTAAAACAATGGGGCATATTAATGATGCACCAGAAATTTTGGGAGGACTCATTGGGTCGGCTCTTGTTGGTACATTTTTGGGAGTTTTACTAGCATACGGATTTGTAGCGCCTATTGCAAACATAATCAAGAAATTACATAACGATAGGAAGAGGTATTTGGAATGTATAAAAACAGCCGTAATTGCACATTTATCTGGGTGTGCACCTGCTATTAGTATCGAATTTGCAAGGAAAACTATATTTGCAGATATAAGACCTACGTTCCAAGAGTTAGATCCAATTTTAAATTCACTATCAATTCCTAATGCATAAATTATTCCTTCATTTGTAATATATTTTCTAATTGTTGATAAGATTCTGATAATGTGGATTTTTCGTTAGGTTTTTGTTTTAGGAAATCGAATAGTTTTTTATAGTAAAAAATAGCTTCATCTATTTCAGGGTTGCTACCTTTTTTATAAGCGCCAATTTTAATTAATTCCTCCATATTGTAATAATTTGCTAGGTGTCGTCGTGCAGTTGTGACAATTTCATTTTCGTGGTTATTGTTGCACCCAGGCATAGTCCTTGAAACACTTTTTAAAATATTAACAGCAGGAAGGAGTCCTTGGTTAGCTAAGTTTCTATCAAGTACGATATGTCCGTCGAGTATACCACGAGTCGTATCTGAGACAGGTTCATTATCATCATCTCCTTCAACTAATACTGTAAAGATTCCTGTTATACTTCCTTTTCCAATTGTTGGTCCTGTTCTTTCAAGTAATGCTGGCATCTCAACAAAAACACTTGGGGGATAACCTTTTGTTGTTGGTGGTTCCCCAATTGCAAGACCAATCTCTCTCTGTGCCATTGCAAATCTTGTTACACTATCAATCATGCATAATACATCTTTACCGAGTGATGCAAAGAATTCAGCAATTGTGACAGTTAAGTATGCGGCTTGTTTTTTTGATAATGCAGAATCGGCAGATGTTGCAACAATAACGATTGCTTTTTTAAGACCTTCTTCCCCCAAAGATTGTTGTAGAAATTCTTGTACTTCTCGACCTCGTTCTCCAACCAAACCTATCACAATAATATCCAAATTAGTGTATTTTGTAATCATTGACATTAAAATAGACTTTCCTACACCGGATCCCGCGAAAATACCCATTCTTTGTCCTTTGCAGCATGTTAAGAAAACATTTAGTGATCGTACGCCAAGATCTATTTTTCCTGCCACGAGATTTCGTTTCATGGCATCAGGAGCTTTCCTATGTATAGATATAGTTTCTCTTCCTTGAATTAAAGGACCTTTGTCATCTATTGGATTTGCGAAGCAGTCAATTACTCTTCCTTGCCAAGATTCGTGTGGTGTTACTGCTAATTCAGAATTTAAATATTCAACTTTTTGATTTATATAAATTCCATTTTGAGAATCAAATAACATTAAATATGCAGTATTTGAATTAAAGCCGATTACTTCAGCTTTTTTTACTGTATTATTTTCAGAAAAAATGAGAGCTAAACTCCCAATTTTTATATTGTTATGTAATGTTGAAGCCTCGATCAATAACCCTTTTACATTTTTTACGAAACCAAAATGACGAAATGTTTTTATATCGACATTGAAATTAACAGCCTCAAGTAACATTTTAAAAATGTACTAAAAAAAAATTAATAAAAAATTAAAAAGAAATTTTACAAATAATTAATCACTTTTTTGATTGTCGGAACAGCAGCTATCATCTTGCAAATTTTTATCAGAGTGTGCTTCAAGGCGCATCGATAATCTAATTTTCCCTTTTGTTCCGCCTGGAATGACGATAACATCTATTTTATCTCCTTCTTTCAGAATATCAGTTACTTCATTAACACGTTGATCTGACATTTCGCTGATATGTAAAAATCCTTCCTTATTATCTGCAATTTTTACAAAAGCACCTGATTTTATAATTTTGACGACAGTACCTACATATATTGATCCTTCACTAGGTCCCATGACGGCGAGTTTTATCATATCCAAAGTTTTTGCCATCATCTCATAATTATTTGCAAAAATCTTAACTTCGCCATTTTCAAGGACATCGATTTTTGATGATGTTTTATCCGTAATGTCCCTAATAACTTTTCCGCCTGGCCCAATTAGGTCTGCAATAGAGTATTCCGGTATACGAATTATTTTCATTTGTGGTGCAGATGCGTTCAAAGTGTTTCGAGGAGCTGGTATTGTATCGTACAAAATTTCTAAAATCTTGTTGAGTGCGATGCGAGCTTTAGAAACAGCGGATGAAACTATCTCACGGTTAATATCGTGAACTTTTATATCCATTTGAAGAGCTGTTATTCCTTTGTTCGTGCCTGCAACTTTAAGGTCCATATCACCAAGGTGATCTTCATCGCCCATAATATCAGTTAAAACTGAAAAATTTCCATTTTCTGCTTTAATAAGCCCCATAGCAATTCCCGCAACATGTGATTTAACAGGGACTCCACCATCCATTAATGCAAGACTTGAAGCACATATCGTTGCCATCGATGATGACCCGTTTGATTCCATAACTTCAGCAACTAATCTTATTGTATAAGGAAAGGATTGTTTTGATGGGATTACAGAATTTAAAGCTTTAAATGCTAACTTTCCGTGCCCAATTTCTCTTCTGCTCACTGCTCCGAGTTTCGTTGCTTCGCCAACACAATAAGGTGGAAAATTATAATGTAAATAGAAGGATTCTCTAGTTTCTCCTTCTAATGTTTCCGCAATCTGCTCATCAGAATAACTACCAAGTGTTAGGAATGATAAAACCTGTGTTTCACCTCTTGTGAATAACCCAGTTCCGTGCGTACGGTTAAATAGGTCAATTTCTGTAGAGATTGGTCTTATATCATCCAAGCCTCTACCATCGATACGAATAGATTTGGTTGTTATCATGGATTTTAATATTTCACTTTCTACCTTATGAAACATCGCTTTCGATAAATCCTGATCCAGTGCATCGTGTGATGAGAGAAAATCGTTTAACACTTTATTAAGTACAGCGTGTCTTTTTAATTTTTCTCTTATTTTAAAAGCTTCGAGAATTGCAGGTGTACAGACAGATTTAACCTCGTTATAAGTATCAAAATATTTAGAATCATGAGGCGCTGGAATGAAAACTTCCCTACTTACTTCACTTGCAAATTCATTGATCATGCTTATGACAGGTTGATAATTTTCATGAGCAAACCATATTGCATCAACCATTTTTGAATCTTCAACTTCTTTCGACTCAGATTCAACCATTATTATTCCATCTTTGGTTCCTGATACGACAAGTTGAATTAAGGAATTATTATCGGTTTGAGCTTTTTGATGATAAAAATTACCATTACCATCAAGGCCAACGGAACAAGAGGCAACAGGTCCTGCAAAAGGAATGCCAGAAATCATCAAAGCAGCCGATGTTCCTATGATAGTAGGAATCTCAGGTGCGTAATTCGGATCATAACTTAATACTTGACAGATAATCTGTGTCTCATTTCTAAAATCTTCATGAAATAAAGGTCTCAAAGATCTATCAATTAACCTTGACACTAATACCTCTCTGTCACTTGGTTTTCCCTCTCTTTTTGAAAACCCACCAGGAAATTTACCTGCAGCATAGGGTTTCTCTATATAGTGAACACCAAGAGGAAAAAAATCCACTTCATCAGAAGGAGTTCTATCGAATACAACTGTACATAAGATAACAGTATTCCCATATGTAACAATAACAGCACCATCGGCTTGTCGAGCTATTTTCCCAGTTTCAAGGGATAACACAGCACCATTCCAATCAATCTCTTTTCTTACAACACTAAACATCAACAAATTCCCATAAAAAATTTTGCTTACAAGAAAGTCGATCTTGTAAGTCTTTTATACACCAACTATTTTCTCAAATCGAGAGCTTTGATAATCGATGAATATCTATTGAAATCAACATTTTGTAAGTATTTCAATAATTTTCTTCTCTTTCCAACAAGACATGTCAAACCGCGCAAAGAATGATAATCATGCCTATGCTCTTGCATATGCAATGTTAAATTTCTAATTCTTTCTGTTAATATAGCGATTTGTACTTCAGCAGAACCGGTATCACCTGCTTTCTTCTGAAATTTTGTTATCAATTCTTGTTTTCTTTCAGTTGTTATCGACATCTTTATTACCTCCACAGTAATTAATTAAAAGCGAGAACAGTGAAGAGCAAAATCAATCCTTAAAAACCCTTAAAGGATGCAAAATGCCATTCTCGACCTTTCCAAGACCAACAAAATGTTTATTACAATAAACCCTAGATACAGCTACATCTTCACATGCAACCCTTTGGAACATTCCGTTAAAAAATTTAACAGTATCCAAAATATCAAGAGCCGGGATGTCGTCCAGTACAAAATCCATTGGCCTCATATAACATTGTACATCATTAACATCATTTTTTAAAAGATTTTCTAATGTAACGGAATTTTTTATGTTAAAGTTATATGATTTTGTTCTTTGTAAAGTTTGCAGATAACATAATGCATTTAACTTTTTTGCAATGTCTACAGCTAAACTTCTGATGTAAACACCTTTATTGCAAGAGACATAGATTTGTGTTACGTTATCTTTATGATTAAGTACCTCAATATTATTTATATATATTTTTTTTGGTTGAATTGTTACTTCAATTCCCTTCCTAGTTAAATCACATGCGCGTTTTCCATTAATTTTTACAGCAGAGAAAATAGGGGGAGTTTGCTCGGTTTCACCTATGAAATCTTGGATGGCAGTTTGAATTTCTGCAATAGAAGGTACTTTTTTATTACGGTCGATAACTCTACCATCAACATCAAAAGTATCCCTATGCTCCCCCCAGCATAGCTCAGCAACATATTCTTTCGAAGAGTTTTCAATATAATACAGCAGTTTTGTTGCATGACCTATTGCTATTGGTAACACTCCGCTTGCGAATGGATCTAATGTTCCAAGAAACCCTGTTTTTTTTGTTTTTAATAGATATCTAATCTTAGAGTTCACTGCATTAGATGTCATGCCAGATGGTTTGTTGATTATCAACCATCCGTTGATATTAGAATCATTCCTATTCTTCATCATTTGATATTTTTTTATCTTGAAAATTTCTGGGTGATATTTGGTTTCGTTGATTTATGTCTTTTTTTGTTTTATTTATCAATTTTGTTATTGGGTTCTTGTAATCTAGAATAGACGATCTTTGAATTTGTTCTCTCAGGGAGGTATATTCGTTGTCTGAGTCGTCAATACAATTACAAAATATCCTTTCTGATAAAGAATTCTCGTGTGTAAAAATCACAAATGAAATCACTGCACACGTAGTAAATAGACGATTATACATAACACAAAATTATAAATTACTTTATGATAGAGAATTTTCCATTACCATTTAAAATATTCAAGATATTACCTTGAGTTTTTAAAGAGCCAACGATGATTGGCATTTGATTTACTTTTGCTAATGAAATAGCAGGTAAGTCCATAATTCCCAAATTATGCGAGAGAACTTCGTCATAGGTGAGTTCGTGATAAAACTCGGCATTAGAGTTTTTTACAGGATCATCTGAGTATACACCGTCAACCTTTGTGCATTTTATAACTGCATCAACATCCATTTCTAGTGCTTTTAATATAGCAGCGGTATCAGTGGAGAAATAGGGATTTCCGGTTCCTGCTGCAAAGATCATAATGGTGCCATTTTTTAAATTTGATTTTGCTGAGTCAATGTCAAAATGTGAACAAATTCCAGGGATACCGATACTTGACATAACATCAACTTTTAAGTTTAACCTCTTTAAAAATTCACTTAATGATAATGCGTTAATTACAGTTGCAAGCATTCCTATGTAATCAGCTTTTTCTCTTTCAATGCCATTTTCTTTTGCAGAAGATCCTCTGTATATGTTTCCTCCACCAACTACGATACTTATTTCAAGTCCTTGTTTTGAAATTGTACATATCTCTGCAGAAATAGATCTTAATATATCGAAATCAATACCGGTTTTAAAATTACCGGCAAAGTGTTCGCCTGATATTTTAAGTAATACTTTCTTAATATTCATAGTTTACAATATATCAGAATTACGATTTTTTGATTATAAAAATCTTAATTTTTTATTTGCATAAGTATCGGAGAGCGATAATGTTGAAAAGAATGATGTTCGCAATTGTAATTACGAATTGCGTATTTGCGTATGATACAGTAAAAAAAACAGGGCCAATGCCAGGAGTGATGATTAATAGAAAGGTTGCAGCGGCTAAACAAACTTTTTTGAATCGCCAAATTGCATTTGAGGATGAAGATCAAGGGGTAGTTGCGATTCAAGATGATGAAGTTTGTGTGGAATTGAAGAAAAATCCATTTTTGAACAACACAGTTAATGATGTGCAATACCATGCTAGAAAAAATTTAATGAGTAGTAGAAAATGAAAATATGTACATGTTTTCTAGTATCAGTTTTGGGGCTAAATTTTTATGCAATTACCGAAAATTCAACACAAGCGAAAACAGTTTATGATGAGCCAGATGTTTATAACGGATTTTATAGTAGTAATTCAGCATTGGTAGACGATTTTGTGAAAAATTTACGTCAAAAGTTAGAAAATGCAAAAGATAAGCAAATAAATAAAGCTGAATATCAACTCTTAAGGACAGAACAACTTTTAAGGAATTGTATAGCAATAATAAAAAAATGGCATTGTACAAAAA
The DNA here is from genome assembly GCA_949290705.1 of uncultured Holosporaceae bacterium. GTDB lineage: Bacteria > Pseudomonadota > Alphaproteobacteria > UBA3830 > CASESI01 > CASESI01. The sequence goes on from CASESI010000022.1 coordinate 278,597, forward strand.
ATGATTCTGTGAAGATGACAAAAGATGATTTAACAGACATGTTAAAAGGTACAAGTTATTTTGATGATATTAATGTTAAAGATTCAGAGACTGCAAAAAAGTATGTTAACGGTGTTTGTAAAGCACTAGGGTGCGAAACTTTAAACAAGGATGTTTTTAAAAGTGCGTATTTGTCTTGTTCTATAATTAGTATTTTGCTGAAAGTAGCAGAAATCAAGAAAAAGATAGTTGATTCAAGCAATGATGTTATAGTATCTAAGCTAAAGACGAGCTTAGCAGAATTGGTAAAAAACAACATCGTTCCTATAACTAATAAAGAAATACGAAAATTAAATTCAACAAAATAATTTATCGTCAATTAGCATATTAATTATTTGTTTTATTAATTCTTAATTTTTTTTATAATCAATAAATATTTTTATCTATTTTTAGGTGCATGATCTATGTCCAATTATAATTTTAAAATAACAGAAAAAAAATGGCAGAAATACTGGGAAGATAAACAACTATTCAAAACTAATATTTCAATTCACAGTAAAAAATATTATGTACTTGAGATGTTCATGTACCCATCTGGGAAAATACACATGGGGCACGTGCGTAATTATACAATAGGGGATGTAGTTGCTAGGTATAAAAGATTACAAGGGTTTAATGTTTTGCATCCCATGGGTTTTGATGCTTTTGGGCTTCCTGCTGAAAATGCGGCATTTGAACATAAAATTCACCCAAAAGACTGGACGTATAAAAACATGGAAACTATGAAAACTCAATTGAAGGCTTTTGGTTTTTCTTATGATTGGAGCACAGAGATCGCAACATGTTCTCCAGATTATTACAAACATCAGCAAAGATTGTTTATAGAAATGTACAATAAAGGACTTGTTTACAAAAAAGATTCAGTTGTCAATTGGGATCCGGTTGATAATTGCGTTCTTTCAAACGAACAAGTGATTGATGGCAAAGGTTGGAGATCAGGAGCAGTTGTAGAAAAGAAACATTTGAAACAATGGTTTTTTAAAATTACACAATATCAAGAAGAGTTATTACAAGATCTTGACCTATTAAATGGGTGGCCAGAAAAAGTAAAGACTATGCAAAGTAATTGGATAGGAAAGTCTTATGGGGCGGTAATTAAATTTAAGTGTATAGGGAAAGGTGATGTTATAGAAGTATTTTCTACACGTCCTGAAACAATTTTTGGTGCAGTGTGTATAGCAATTTCTACTGATCATGCGGTTGCATTGGCTTTATCTCTTGAGAATGATGCTATAAATAAATTTATAAAAAAATATAGCACAGGAGGTACTTCGAATGCTGTTCTCGAAACGCAAGAAAGGGATGGAATTTTTACAGGTCTATATGTTGAACACCCATTTATAAAAGGGAAACAACTTCCAGTATATATAGCAAATTTTGTTCTTGGTAATTATGGCAAAGGGGCGATCTTTTGCACACCTGCGCACGATAAAAGAGATTATGAGTTTGCTGAAACTATGAATCTTCCTGTGATAGATGTGATATCTGTTCCGAAGGATTCAAATCCACAAAATATGCCTTTGTATGAATTGGATTCAGATTTAGGAACAATGATCAATTCCGACTTTTTGAATGGCCTCAACGTAAAAGATGCGAGAAAATTAGTTATAGAAAAATTTGAAGAGACAAATACAGGTAGTAGAAAAATTTTTTACAAGTTACGTGACTGGGGAATTTCAAGACAAAGATATTGGGGATGCCCTATTCCAATTATTACATGTCCTAAGTGCGGAGATGTTCCAGTGAATGTCGAGGATTTACCTGTAGAATTACCTTATAATGTTTCTTTTGATGTTATAGGAAATCCATTATCGTTGGCTGAAGATTGGTATAAATGTAGATGTCCAAAATGTGGTGGAGAAGCAAAAAGAGACACTGATACAATGGATACATTTGTAGATTCTTCTTGGTATTATGCGAGATTTGTCGATCCTAAAAATGTCACTGACCCATTTAATAAATCTTGTGCTGAAAAGTGGTTGCCTGTTAATCAATATGTAGGTGGAATTGAACATGCGGTGTTGCATTTGCTATATGCAAGGTTTTTCTTTAAGGTACTTAGAGATTTAGGTTATCATAAATGTGACGAGCCGTTTGTAAATCTTTTAACACAGGGAATGGTCTGTCATCCGATATATAAAAATGAAAAAGGTGATTATATTTTTCCTTGTGATGTGCAGATTGACGGTAATGGCGATTATTTGGATAAGGATGGGAATAAAGTTATAGTATTAAAGTCCCAAAAAATGAGTAAATCCAAAAAAAATGTTATAGACCCAGATAAAATAATTAATGATTACGGAGTTGATACTGTGAGGGTATTTATTCTATCAGATGTTCCTCCTGAAAAAGATCTAGATTGGTCAGAAGAAAACCTTGATGGGTGCTATAAATTTGTAAATAGGGTTTATAGGTTAGTAGAGGATTTTAGAAATTCTCATGATGTAAGTGGAGTTATAGATATAAAAAATCTTAATCCAAATGAAAAGAGATTATTGATAGCTTTGCATAAAGCTATGAAAAATATTAAGTATTCTTACGACAATTTATTGTTAAATAAGGTTGTTGCATTTATAAGGGAACTAGTAAATACAATTTATGAAGCTGTAAATTCGAATGTTGATGCAAATGTCATAAAATATACTTTGCGTAATTTGCTAATAATGATGTCGCCAATAATGCCACATTTGGCAGATGAATGTTCGGAGATGTTGGGATACAAAGCAGTAACTGAATGTAATGAACAATTTCCAGAATATGATAATAGTTTAATAGATGATAATGTGATTCAATTGCCAGTACAGGTTAATGGTAAAATGCGAGCATTGGTTAATGTTAAAAAAGGTCTTTCTAATGATGAAATTATAGATGTTATTTTGCAAAGTGGATTAATTGAAAAATACGTTAATGATAAAACGATGATAAAAAAAGCAATCATTATTCCTGGTAAGATAGTTAATTTGATTATATAATCTAAAAAAGATTTCGTATGACTAAGTATTTTGTTATATTTCAACTTTTGTTATTGTGTGGGTGTGAGTCTGTTGGACCTTTATATAAGATGTCTCGAGGTAATGAAAATATAATATTAAAGATTGATTCTGAGGGGAGAATAGGGCAGTTTTTAGAAAATAGGTTGTCTATGTTGCTTGGTAATATAAAAACTTCAAAAAAAATAATTCTCAAAGTAGGTGTTAAAAATAAAAAATACAGTGAAGTAAAGTTTTTAGATGGAACAGTTGGGCGAATTATAGATGCGTATAGTGCTCACTTTAAAATAGTGATGGCTGGAGATTATAAGGTTTTAGCGGAGGATGTTATTTCTGTTTCAGCATCAAAAAATTATTCTTCGAGTAAAGTGCAGATCATGGAATCTACCCTTGCTGCGATAGATTATAGTTTGATTGAAGAGTTGGCACATAGAATTTTTAATTATGTAAAGGTGAAAGTTGATAACAAGAATTTCATACATTAAAAGTATACATGATTTTAAACATGTAATTTTTGTATATGGGAATTTTGATTTTTTTAAAAATTCTTTTATTGGATTTATTTGTAGTGCCTTTACACAGTGGTACAAAATTAATAGGATAAAATCAATAGACGATATACAAATTGACAATACTCCAAGCTTATTTGGTAATGATAAGCATAATTTGTTTATAGTTAACGTTACTGATAAAGATATTGATAAAATTTATAATAAAATTGACTTTGCAAATGTGAAAGATAGATTTATCTTCATAGATAATGATTTTAGAAAAACAAAAAAAATAGCTGCTGATTTTGCGAAGTCTTCCTATGTTCAATCAATAGGTTTTTTTGAAAATAATGCTAAGGATTATATATTTTTTTTGAATAGTTTTTTGAATATAAAGCGTTCGATGGATTTAAACTCAATTTCGGAATATATTATTACGAGAAAGGAAGATCCGTTTAAATTTTTTGAAAAGTTAGCATTTTTAAATGAAAAAGATGTTGAATCTTGTTTAAATAATGGAATAGAAGGTGTATCAACGGATATGGAGCCAATTGGCTTTATTAGATTTTTATTGGCATCTTTAAAGTTTTCTACTGACTTAAAAATGTTACCAAAGGCACGAAATACGAAAATTAATAAAGAAGATGCTATTTATAAACTATTGAATTTAGAATCGTTCTATAAAAAGAATAATGTAAAGTCGAAAATTTTTATTACAAAGGAATTCTTATGATTACTCCTATACAAAATAAACATTTAATAGGACATGATAACATATTGATGTTTTTTGAAAAATTAATTAAGTGTGGGAAATTACATAATTCCTATATATTCGAAGGTGAATATGGAATAGGAAAAGAGACGGCAGCTTTATATATAACGAAGATGATAACTTGCAATGGAAATGATGCTGTATTAGATGTTATTGCGAAGCGTATGCAGAATAATGTTTTAGAGAATTTTTATTACTTAAAAAAAGATGATGCAATTTTAATAGAAGACGCAAAATCAGTAATAGAGTTCCTTTCTAAAAAAACTACGGCAAGAAAATGTATAGTTATAGATTCTGCTGAAAATATGACAGTTCAGGCTGCAAATGCTATGCTGAAAGCTATTGAAGATGCGAAAGATACGACATTTTTTTTAATAACATCTTTTCCCGAAAGAATTATAAACACGATAAAGTCTAGATCAGTCGTACAGCACTTCAAAGGATTAAATACAGAGAGTATCCAAAAAATTCTATCGGAATTAAATGTAGAAATTGATAATAATATTTTAGAAATTGTTCAGTTTTCTGTGGGGCTTATTTTAAAAATTGATGAATTGGAGAAAGAATATGGGTTCTTCAGCTTGTTAGTTAATAATATAGTTTCAAAACAAATTAAAATAGATACATCTTTTAAGGAAAATATCGATGTTGTAATGCAGATCATCTATCATATATTTGAAAAACTATTTTGTGGAAATTATTTTAGTTTTGCTAAATCGTTTATTGATGATGCTGAGAAGATAACCGCTTGCTACCAGAATGTTTGTGAGATGTATAAAAAATTTCAATTGTATAACTTTGATAAAGATGCTTTTTTAAATTATGTTTTTAATGAAATAAATATTATTTCGTGTTAGGTTTGAATTTTATTTTAGTTGTAGATTTTAATTCTTTGATAGATTTTACCCCTATGCTGAACATGCATATCTGTAGACTTTTTAGTAAGGTTAAATAATACTCATCAAGGTTATCTAGGTTTAATAAAAATCCTCTTGCAATACCAGTGATGTCCGCTCCGAGGGAAATTGCTTTTGCGATTTCTATGCCATTTCTAATACCACCACTTGCTATTTTGAGGATATTGATATTTTGTATGTCGTAAAGTGCATCAGCTGTTCTTATTCCTATCTCATCAAAATCTTTAGCTACGTTTTGAATAATTTTATTTTCGCTTGATATACTCTCTATTTTTATCCAATCTGTTCCACCACGTCCGGCGACGTCTATGCAACTAACACCAATATCAACAAGTTTTTGTGCAACATTTTTTGAGATACCAAACCCAACTTCTTTTACAATCACAGGTACGTTCACATTTTTACATAAGATTTCAATCTTAGAAAGTAAGTTATCAAAGTTTGTATTTCCAGAATTTTGAAATACTTCTTGCAATGGGTTTATATGTAATGCAACAGCATCAGCTTCAATTAAATTGACTGCTTTTTTACAATGCTCAACTGTATATCCATAATTAAGTTGTACGGCACCAAGGTTTGCGAATAGTAGAATATCAGGAGCAAGCTTTCTTATATTAAATCCTTTATTTAATAATGCGTCATTTTCAAGTAAAATTCTTTCACTTCCAATTCCCATAGCAATGCTGTAATTTTGGGCAAATTGTGCAAGTGTATTATTAATTTGTATAGACTCATTGATTCCACCAGTAATTGCAGAAATCATTAACGGCATAGAAAGAGTTTTTCCAAGAAATGAAGTTGACGTATCTATATCATCAAAATTAATTTCAGGAAACGCATTGTATTCAAAACGATAATCTTCAAAACCATTGGATAATTTAGATAAAATATTATCTCGCTTTGCTATTGTAATATGGTTTAGCTTTCTGGTATTCATATGCAATTACAATTGGAATATGATTTTTCTAAAATTGGTTTCACATAACTTACAACTTTACGAAATGATTCTCCAACAGTTAAGTCAGTTGTGTTCAACGTGAAATACATATCATTATTAGCTAAATTAGGAATAGTACGTGTTTGATCGCGTGTATCATGTTCTTTTAACATATCAATGACTTGTTCAATAGAGTAGCCCTTTTGTAAGTCTAAAATTTTTCTCATTGCCCTTTCTTCAAGAGAGGCTTCCAAAAAAATTTTACAATCTGCATCTGGACATACCACTGTACCTATATCACGTCCGTCAAGGATAGCCCCATTAAATTCATTTGGTGGGGAATAAGCAATTTTTCTTTGAATTTCCAATAAATATTCACGTACAAGTTGATCCTGTGAAATAATAGATGCTGAGTCTGTAATACTTTCGTCCTTTAAGTTAAGGTCATTGATAATGGTCATAATATCAAAATTGGAAGTAATTATATCCGCACTTGATGAAAATTTTTCTATTTTTAGAAGATACGCAAAAGCTCTATACAAAAGACCTGTATCTAAGTAATAGAAATTAAAATATGCAGACAATTTTCGTGCGAGAGTTCCCTTACCACTTGCTGTGAGGCCATCAATTGCAATAATGGGCTTTATTTTTTTCATTATCATGTTCCCTAATATAAATCAAAATATTTAAAAATAAACTAATATATATTACTACAATAATTTAAAAACAATTATTAATTTAAATAAAAATAATTTTTTTCTTATTCTTTATCTATATATTTTGGGAAAATCATATATGGTAAAATATCATTTTGTGGATGACAGTTAGCTTCTTCCAATGTATTGTATTCATTTTTTTTTGGGGGGGTAAATAATTTTTGTCTGCACTATTTTCTTGTTGCTCATTCAACTGAGTTGAATATGGCTGAATATTAAGATGTGTGTATTTATTATTATATAAACCATCTTCTGATGTATATGCATTAAACGCAAAAACACACAATATACCAAAATATTTCATTTGTACCTCTAACTTTTTTAATTATGGAAATTTAATATTAATAATAAGTTAAATATTATTTTATTCTTTTTATTTTTGCATTGCATTTCGATAATTTTAATTCAACGTTCTCGTACCCGCGATCAATATGATAGACTCTGTTTATGGTTGTAATTCCATTCGCAGAAAGTCCAGCCATTACTAGTGAGAAAGAAGCTCTCAGATCAGTAGCGATTACAGGTGCATTTTTAAAGTTTTTTATAGGTTTTATATGTGCTGTATTCCCTATCAGTGTTATGTCTGCTCCCATGCGAAGTAACTCTGGGACGTGCATAAATCTATTTTCCCAAATAGTTTCCTTTATATATGATTCAGAGCCGGCTTTACACATTGCGACCATTAGTTGTGCCTGTAAGTCAGTAGGAAATCCTGGAAATGGTTCCGTTTCAATTTGTATGCCGTGTAACAAATTGCTAGAGCGTTTTACATGTATGGTATTCGTATCAATAAAATCAATCTGCATTCCAATGCTGTGGTATAGTCCAATTGTATCTTCTGTTAATTTAGCTATGTTTTTCCCAGTCAAAATTAATTCACTTTCGTCAACTGTTCCAGCAGTAAGGATATATGTTCCTAATTCGATTCGATCAGAGATAATTTCGTGATTTGTTCCGTGTAATGAAGTTTTGCCTTTAATGATAATTTCTCGTGAGTTCGAATACGATATCTCGGATCCCATAGAGTTGAGCATTTCTATCAGATCAACAATCTCAGGTTCTATTGCTGCATTGATGATTTTTGTTTGTCCTTCTGCAAGTGTAGCTGCCATGATTATATTTTCTGTTCCTGTGACGGATACTTTTGGAAAAACAATTTCCGATCCAATTAAATTATGAGAGCAAGATGCATTGATGTAACCTTCATCTATGTTGATATTAGCCCCCAAGTTTCTCAATCCAGTGATATGAAAATCCACAGGCCTGACACCGATCGCGCACCCTCCTGGTAATGATACTCTCGCCTTTTTGAATCTAGCAAGCAATGGGCCAAGTACAAGTACGGATGCACGCATCTTTCTGACTAAATCATATGGCGCTTCAAAATTTTGAATGGATTTTGAGCAAATTGTCAGTGTATGATTTGATGGATCAAAATCAACTTCTGCGCCTAGTAATTGCAATAATTTAAGCAAAGTATGAACATCAGAAAGGTTTGGAACATTGTTCAGAGTGACTGGTTCGTCAGTTAAAATTGTTGCTGCAATAAGGGGAAGAGTAGCATTTTTTGCTCCACTTATTGTTATATTTCCATTAAGAGGTATTCCTCCAGATATTTCTATTTTATCCATTATTGACCTTCTTATTATCTATTTTATTAAATATAGGTGTAGGTTTTTCCAGTGGTAATCCTTCGTAAATTGTATTTAAGACATTTTCATTGATCTCACTAATTCCGACGAATGATAAAGCTTTTTTTGCTGATTCCGGAATGAATGGATATAAGAAAATTGATATGTCAATTATTACTTTTATTAACTCAGAGATGACATCATTAAATTTTTGAAGATCTGTTTTTATCAATTTCCAAGGTTCAGTCGTGTTTACATATTTATTTGCAATTGAAATTATATCAAACACGGCTTTCAGGTATTCTGTTAATAATCCATCATTGATATATTTTTTTAAAGTTTCCTTTAATTTTATTGTTTTTGATGAAATTTCACTATCAATATTTTTTGACAAATCAAATGATCTTGATAATTTAAATATTCCATTGATTGCGACTTTATTAGCTAATGTAAGAACTCTATGTACTAAATTTCCATAATCATTACATAAATCATAATTAATTTTATCTACAAAACCATTCTCTGAAAAGTTGCAATCATACCCAAAGTTTGATTCTTTAAATAAGAAATACCTAAATTCATCACATCCATATTTATTTACGATTTGTATAGGATCCACTGTATTACCGAGAGATTTTGACATCTTTTGCCCATCAACGGTCCACCATCCGTGTACAAATAATCGTTTTGGAGGATTAATATCAGCTGCTATCAAGAAAGCTGGCCAATAGACAGCGTGAAATTTTAGTATATCTTTTCCTAATAAATGTATAGATTCATCCCAATATTCTTTCGCATGTTCAGAGTATTCGATTTTTGATGGATCAGATCCCAAATAATTAATTGCTGATATATAATTACACAAAGCATCAAGCCAGACATATATAACATGTTTTGGGTCTTTTGTGACAGGAATGCCCCACGTAAATGATGTTCTTGATATAGATAAATCTTTAAGTCCAGATTTTACAAAGCTCACAACTTCTTTCATATAAGATGATGGTTTAATAAAATCAGGATGAGATTTGTAAAAATTTAATAATTTATCTTGAAACGCAGACAACTTAAAAAAATAACTCTCTTCCTTTAAAAATTCTAGTGAATTTCCATTTTGATCCTTCCCGTCATTTACCTCATTATCTGGGATAAAAGCTTCATCTTTTTGGCTATACCATCCTTTATAAAATGATTTATATATGTATCCTTTCTCTTCCAGTAATTGCCACATTTTTAATACAGTTTGCTTGTGATTTTCGTCTGTTGTTCGAATAAAGTAATTGTAGGACAAGTTCAATGTGTCTTTTAAATTTCTAAATTGGGAAGATATTTCATTGCAAAAATCTTGTGTATTGATATTTAATTTTTCAGCGCTTTTTTGCACTTTTTGTCCGTGTTCATCTGTTCCTGTTAAGAACATTACATTTTCAGTTCGTTCAAAAATTCTATAAAATCTTGCAATGACGTCTGCAGCTATGCTCGTATATGCATGGCCGATGTGAGGTTTATCATTTACATAGTAAATAGGAGTAGTTATATATTTCATTAGTGATTAAAAAAACTAAGACAATTCTAACAGAGAATTGTACAAATTTCAAAATCACATTCAAATGGGATTAAAAAAATAGAAAAATTATTTTCTACGTAAAAATGCCGGAATATCTAAATCTTCTTCATCACGCTTTTGTTGATCTTTTTTTTGAGCATAACCACGGACATCAGAATCAATACCTGACTTATCATTGTTTCCAGAAGAATTCGTGGACTGTTTTTTGTTCCCAGAGATCAGGCTCGACAATCTTCCAAAAAATGTTTTCTTCTTTTCGATTACAGGTGGAAAAACTTGCCTTGAATCTTCAGAAAATTGCTCATCTGATTTCGTATCATTTTCCACTAAATGCAACCCATCCCTGACAGATTGAGTATTTCCTTGTTGCAAATCACTAGATCCATTCGAAAATCCATTTAATTGATCCTCATTGGCGTAAGTGTCATGATAGTTGCTAGAAAATTCCCTCGATGCCATAGAAACATCCGATCCGACAACTTGTGAATTATTAACAATATCTTGGTCATCATCTTGTCCTAAAAGTTGACGAATTTGCGCCGTCCTAGAAGAAGATTTGTCGTTAGCAGAGTCAATACCTGTCGCAACAACGGACACACGCATATGACCTTCCAAATTAGCATCGAATGTGGATCCAAAAATAATATTTGCATCAGGGTCAACCTCGTCTCTGATCCTGTTGGCAGCTTCATCAACCTCATACAACGTCATGTCATATCCGCCAGTGATATTAATAAGTACACCTTTTGCTCCTTTCATCGAAACATCATCGAGCAATGGATTTGAGATAGCGGCTTCGGCGGCCATAATAGCTTTATTCTCACCTTCAGCATCTCCAGTTCCCATCATAGCTTTTCCCATTTCGCTCATAACGGAACGTATATCCGCAAAATCAAGGTTTATAAGACCTGGCATGACCATCAAATCAGTTACTCCCCTAACACCAGCGCTTAAGACGTTATCGGCCATTTTGAATGCATCGGCAAATGTTGTTTTTTCATTGGCAATCCTGAACAAATTCTGATTAGGGATGATCAGCAGTGTATCGACAAACTTTTGTAATTCGGTGATTCCCTTTTCGGCTAGTCTCATACGGTGCGTTCCTTCAAAATGGAAAGGTTTTGTGACAACGCCAATTGTTAATATACCTTGCTCTTTTGCGAGTTTCGCAATAACAGGGGCTGCTCCTGTTCCTGTACCTCCACCCATACCGGCAGTGATGAAAACCATATTACTACCGTACAAATACTCTTGAATTTCTTCCTTTGCTTCCTCTGCGGCAGCTCTTCCAACATCAGGTCTTGAGCCAGCGCCAAGTCCACGAGTAATCGTAATGCCTAATTGTATCCTTTTGTCAGCAATTGATTGTGCAATAGCTTGAGCATCTGTATTTGCAATAACAAAATCACAACCCTCAACATTTGTGGCAATCATGTTATTAACAGCATTCCCACCGGCACCACCAACACCAAAAACAGTAATTTTGGGTCTTAATTCATAGTCACTTTTGTTTTTTAAGGCATCAATTTTTCCACTCATTGGCCTAAAATCATTTTTTTTCGAAAAAGGATCTGAACTCATCGAGGTAGTTTTGGTAGACTGAAACATATTATCAAGATTGTTCACTCCACCAATATTTTGCATTTTATCATCAATTGTTGTCATAGTAAATAGCTAGCCGATTACAACTCTCGCTATTCTAACATAAATAAATCAGCTATTCAAAGGGTTTTTTCGTTATAAAAATACAAAAAAGAAAAAATATAATTATATGTGAATTGCCATTCCGAAAGCATTAAGTACGGATTCATGCATCATTTCAGACAGTGTTGGATGTGGGAAAATAGCTTCAATAAGCTCTGCTTCCGTAGATTCCAATGTTTTTGCAATACCAAATCCTTGAATCAATTCTGTTACTTCTGCTCCTATCATATGTGCTCCTAAAAGTTCCCCGGTTTTTGCATCAAAAATTGTTTTTATAAGACCATTAGGTTCTCCCATGGCGATTGCCTTTCCATTTCCAATAAATGGGAATTTTCCCACACGTATATCACTTTTTCGCTCAATTGCTTCTTGTTCAGTTAAACCAATACTTGCGACTTGTGGGATTGAGTATACACAAGCTGGGATAGAGTCTCTTTTAATAGGATGGCATTTCAATCCTTTTGCATGCTCTGCAACCATAACACCTTCGTGACTTGCTTTGTGAGCCAACCATGGTGCATTTGCTACATCTCCTATTGCGTAAACGCCAGGTTCATTTGTCATGCAAAAGTCATCGACAATGATATGTCCGCGATCTGTTTTTACATTAGTATTTTCAAGTCCTATATTGTCAATGTTACATTGTATTCCCATAGCGAGAATTACAACCTCGGCTGTCAGTTCTTGCTCTTTATTATCCTTATTGACTGTTACAGTAACGGAATTACCATTATCCTTAAATCTGATAAGAGATGCTGATGTTAAGATTTTTATACCTTGTTTTTTAAAAGAGTCTTCTGCAATCTTAGAGATATCTGAATCTTCAAGTGGCATAATTCGGTCCTGCATTTCACAAATTGTGACATCCGATCCCATTGTGTTATAAAAACTTGCGAATTCTACCCCGATGGCACCTGATCCTATTACGATTAATGATTTAGGTAGTTTATCAAGAATCATTGCCTCGCGGGATGTGATAATGTTTTTATAATTTGGTTCAAGTCCTTTTATAACTTTTGGTCTTGCACCTGTTGCGATTACTATATGTTTTGCTGAATATTCTGCTAATTTTCCATCATCTAATTTAACGCTAATTTTACTGTTTCCTAATAATTTTGCTTCTCCTTTTACGACAGTGACCTTATTTTTTTTTAAAAGGTGTGTCACTCCTGTAGATAGTTTTTTAGAGACTTCACGAGACCTTTGGATGATAGAGTTAAAATCAAACGAATATTTAACATCAAACCCATAGTCTTTTGCGTGATCCATGACATTTTTAAATTCAGCAGATCTTAGCAAAGCCTTGGTTGGAATACATCCCCAATTTAAACAAACTCCGCCAAGCGCATCTTTCTCTATTAATGCTACTTTCATTCCAAGTTGAGCGGCTCTGATTGCAGATACGTAACCACCTGGGCCACCGCCGACTACTATAAAATCAAAATTTTCCATTTTTTGAAATCCTAAAATATAAATAATACTATTAGATATTACTATAAATTTCAAAGTTATAATTTTTTCTTAATTCTTGAAAAATAAGTATTTGATGGAAAATTTCGTGTTATAATTCAAAAACTATATTTTTTAAATGGGAGCCCATTTTATGCAGCATAGTTTCGAAATAAGGAATGCTTTTTTAAATTTTTTTGCAAACAAAGGTCATAAAATAATGCCATCAAGTAATCTTATTACTGGTGATAAGTCATTGTTATTTGTGAACGCGGGAATGGTCCCTTTTAAGAAATATTTTTTAAATGAAGAAATTCCGCCTTACTCGACTATGACAACGGCGCAAAAATGCCTAAGGGTAAGTGGAAAACATAATGATTTGGATCAGGTTGGGTTTACAAAGCGGCATCATACATTCTTTGAGATGCTTGGGAATTTTTCATTCGGAAAATATTTTAAAGCCGAGGTTATTCCTTATGCTTGGGAATTTTTAACTAAGGTTTTATGTCTTGATCCAAAAAGACTTTATATAACAGTGTTTTCAGAAGATCAGGAAGCGTTTAATCTTTGGAAGAAAATAACAGGATTTGAAGATAGTAAGATTATAAAGATTTCTACAAGTGATAATTTCTGGTCGATGGGGGATACAGGACCTTGTGGTCCATGCTCGGAGATTTTTTATGATCATGGTGATAAATATCCTGGTGATATTCCTGGTTCAGGAAACGAACTTGATCGATTTATTGAAATTTGGAATCTCGTTTTTATGCAAAAGAATAAGATAGATCCTGATACGATGGTTGATCTTGATAAAAAATGCATAGATACAGGAATGGGACTTGAGAGAATCACTGCTGTTATGAATGGAACTCCGGACAATTATGAAACGGATTTGTTTACTGGATTATTGAATGCTGAATATGAAATTCTCGGTGGAACAGATCCAAAAAATCCGGCATACAGGGTCATCGCTGATCACGTAAGGTCTTCTTGTTTCTTGCTTTCAGAAGGGCTGTTGCCTTCAAATGAAGGAAGAGGATATGTGTTACGAAGAATTATAAGAAGGGCTGTGAATTACCTATATAAAATCAACAAAGATAAATTTTTGTACGAAATTTGCGATTTCTTTTTAAATGATTTTTCAAATGCTTATCCTGAGCTCTCTCAAAATAGGGAATTCATATTGAATTCTGTAAAGAATGAAGAAAATTTGTTTAAGGAATCTTACTTTAAGGGATTTAAAATTCTTGAAAAAGAGTTGGCAAATACCAATAAAATCAGTGGTGAGTTTGCATTTAAACTTTATGATACATATGGTTTTCCTCTTGATGTTACGTACAATATCGTCAAATCACACGATGGAACTGTTGATATAGATGGTTTTGATAAATTAATGGAAGACCAACGTGCACAATCAAAGCAGGGCTTGAAAATGCTGCAATCTGGTGAAGATTTCCACAGCATATTCGCTGTTGCAAAATCTGAAGGTATAAGGCTTGCTGAGACTCAATTTCTGGGGTATGAACATTACGAAACTAGCAATGCTAAGGTTTTGGCAATTTTCGAAAATGGTAAGTTGGTAAATGAATTGCAAAATTGTGCTTCTGGTATAGTTATATTCGACAAAACAGTGTTTTATGCTGAATCAGGTGGGCAAGTTGCAGATCACGGGGTGATTTCTGATAATAAACTTCTTGGCGAAGTTACTGATGTGAAAAAACAAGATGGCGTGTTTTTCCATTTTATAAATTTGCAGAAAGGGTACCTCAAAGTTGGCGAATTTGTTGATATGAAGATCGATATTTCTCGCCGCAAAATGATTGCGGCAAATCATACGGCTACTCATATCTTGCACAATCTGCTAAAGGCTGAACTTGGAAAGTTTGTAACGCAACACGGATCAATGGTGTCAGATGAGAAGTTAAGATTTGATTTTAACTACCAAAAACCTCTTGGAAAAGATATTTTAAGGAGAATAGAGCAAAGAGCTAATGAGGTTATTTTCCAAAATATTCCTGTTGTAACTGATGTTAAAGACCAAAAAGAGGCTATCTCGGAAGGAGCAATGGCTCTTTTCGGAGAGAAATACGGTGATAAAGTAAGAGTTGTTTCCATATCTAATGATTCATTTTCATCAAGGGAGTTATGCGGAGGAACGCACGTTAAAGCAACTTCAGAAATAGGTGTTTTTAAAATATTATCCGAATCTTCAATTGCTTCTGGTATAAGAAGGATTGAGGCGATAACTTCGTGCGCTGTAAGTGAATATTTATACGGAATTGAAGATGAACTTAATACAGTTAAAAATATTATAGGTGGAAATACTGACATTGCGACAAAGCTTCAGTCTTTAATTGAAGAAAATAAAAAATTATTGCTTCAGAATAATAACTTTATGATTGCCGAAAATATCGCAAATGCAAAAAAGATTTCAAAAGGTAAGTTCGATATCATATTTTCACTTGTTCAAAATATTGATCAACAAGTGTTCCGGTTGATGTCGGATAGGTTTTTACAAAAATTTACGACTAGTTCCATTATTGTTCTTGCTAATATGAATGAAGAAAAAATCTCGTTTTCTGTGTCGTTGACGAATGATCTTGTCGGAGTGATGGACGCAAAAAATATTTTGTTAAAGATTATTTCTAACTTTGGTTGTAAAGGATGCGGTGGACGTAATAATTTTGCTCAAGGTGGGGTGAATATCGAAAATGCCCCGGAAGATATTGCTGCAAAGTTCAATCTTAACAAAAACACTGCAAAGCAAATAGAGCACAATATGATCAGCATGATAGAGCAATCTATCTAACCCTTACTTTTGTTTTTCGTAAAATGCGGGAAAATGGTGCCGGACGACGGACTTGAACCGCCGACCTACTGATTACAAATCAGCCGCTCTACCAGCTGAGCTAGTCCGGCAAAAACACGAGAGGCATTATATCGCTGATGTCGCTTTGTGTCAAGAAGAAAATCTATAGGATTTTGATAAGTAAAAATTGCTTGTAAAAGGTGTTAATGGATGTTACAATGATAGTAAATATTTATTTTCAGGTGTTATGTCTGTAGAGGAATTATTATTAAAAAAGAGAGATATTAGTACTACTGGTGCTGTTAATGCTCTTAGGAAAAGCGGGTATGTCCCGGGGGTGATTTATGGTGACTCAAAGGATGCGGAACCTATTTCTGTAAGCGAATTGTCTTTGATGAAAACTATTGAATCTGGAAGTATTTCAAAGGTTTTTCACATTGATTGTGATGGTCAAAAATTAAGGGCTGTGATAAAAGATGTTCAGTTTCATCCAGTAAGTTCTCGCCCATTAAGTGTTGATTTTATGCGCGTTACAAAGGGGGCAAAGGTTAACATTAAGGTTAGGGTCAATTTCTTGAACGAGAATTTATCACCTGCTATCAAGAAAGGTGGTGTGTTGAATGTTGCAATTCACGAAGTTTTGTTGGCATGCGATATCGATCATGTGCCAGAGAGTCTCGATGTTGATATTTCTGGTATTGATTTTCATCATGCTGTGAAGGTAAGGGATTTGCCTTTACCAGAAGGGGCAAGGTGTGTGAACCTTACCGATGATTTGACGGTTGCAACTGTTGTTGCTCCAAGCGGTTTGCGTTCGGAAATGAACAAAGAGGCTGCGGATGATGCTGCAGCTGCCGCAGGTGCTTCAGATAAATCTACAACAGAAGAAAAGTAATTTTTCTCATTATTTATTTTTTTTGTTTTCAATTTATATTTTTTTAAGGTGCTTCTATGCCTGTGATGTCAGATAAATGGATCAAAGAGATGGCTGTAAATCATGGTATGATTTCAGATTTTGTCGATACTCAGATTGAGAAAGGTATTTTATCTTACGGTGTTTCGTCGTATGGATATGATGCACGAGTTGGGGATGAGTTTAAGATTTTTACTAATGTTAATAATGCTTTGATTGATCCGAAAAAATTACCAAATGATGCATTTACTTCAAAGAAGGCGGATTGCTGCATAATTCCACCTAACAGTTTTGTGTTGGCGAGTACGGTTGAATATTTTAAAATTCCAAGGGATGTTTTGGTGATTTGCCTTGGAAAATCCACTTACGCAAGGTGCGGAATTATCGTGAATGTCACTCCGCTTGAGCCAGAATGGGAAGGTCATGTCACTTTGGAATTTTCCAATACCACGACGTTGCCTGTGAAAATTTATGCAAACGAGGGAGCATGTCAATTTATCTTTTTAAAAGCTGATTCTGAATGCGCAAAGTCGTACAAAGATAAGAAAGGTAAGTACATGGGCCAGATTGGTATTACTCTACCAAAAATTCAGAAATAAAAAATAAAATTTATTTTTTTTCTGTTTTATTTTGTTTTGCTGTTGGTTCTGATTTATTAACGGTTGGCTTTTTTGCGTCCGTTGTTACAGGGCTCTCTTTCTTGTTCTCAGCTTGTGGCGATACATCATTCCCTTTAGCAGGGTTTAGAATGTCCATACCTTTATAAATTGCATCGTTGTTTACAATTTTAACAGGTTGACCATCTTGTACGCGGATATGTCCCTTTGTTACAACTGTGTCACCTGGGAAGATGCCGCTTAGGACCTCAACGTTACCTTTCTGTTGGAATGTGCCGATGACAACGTTTGTGCGTAGTGCGACACCATCAACAACTCGGTATACGAAATCTTCACCGTTTGTGCGCATCACCGCGGTTTCAGGGATAAGTGTCGCCTTATCAGAGTGTTCGGTGATAATTTTTACGTTCGCGAATTGTCCGGAAACGATGTTGCTATCGTGATCGTCAAGTACTGCCCTTGCAATGACCATATGGCTTGATTTTTCGGATATAGGGCTTATCGCCTTTATTGTACCGTAATATTCACTTGGGTTGTTTTCCGTTGTGATAATAATTGTTTGCCCGACGGATACATTTGCAAGTTGGAGTTCAGGAATTCTAAATTCCACCTCTAATGGTGTGTCGTTAACGATTGAGGCAAGTTGAGATCCCCTCTGTACGTAATCACCTGGTGCAATATCGATAAGGCCGATTCTTCCATTCATAGGTGAATATATTTTGTATTTGCTCAATTCAATTTTTGCAACTTCTGATTGGGCAGCAAGAGATTTCATCTCAGCTTCTCTTTTGAATACTTCACTGTCCGAAATATATTTTTTTGCCTGTAAACCTTTTGCTCTTTCAAATTCAGCTTTTGCATGGGTTAATCTTGCAAGAATCTCGTTATACTTTGCAACAGCCAGTGAATCATCAAAGGAAATCAGTAATTGTCCTTTTGTGACGTCCGTACCTTCTGTAAAATGGATAGTCTTTATAATTCCTTCTATTTCGGATCTTATTACGACCTGGCTATTAGGTTTAAGGTTACCCACACAATTTATATATAGCTCAACTTCTCCAATTTTTGCTTTCGCAATTTCAACCTTTGGGCTTTTGATTTTGCCTGGATGTTTAGGCGTTTTTTGGACAAAAGGTGCGTCTTTGTAATTGTGAGAGGTGCATTTTTTTACAGTTATAATGGCTACAATCAAACATAATACAGCAGCACAACATATAAGAATTTTTGTTTTGTCGAATTGTTTCATGGCAATCTCCTTTTACTAAAAGTATAACCCAAAATTATTAACAAAAGGTAAAACAACTGCAATAAAGTAAAATATAAAAATTTTTATTGCATTACTTTTGCAATTATGGTATTATAACAGCTATTGTTTTTAAATGTCAAAAGAATTATGGCAAAGATAGTAGGGTATATTAAGTTGCAGGTGCCTGCGGCTCAAGCTAATCCATCGCCACCTATCGGTCCAGCATTGGGACAACGTGGTTTAAAGATAATGGATTTTTGTAAGGATTTCAATGCAAAATCAAAGGATTGGAAACCTGGAACGCCGTTGTCTGTTGTTATTACTGTGTATGATAATAAGACTTTTGATTTTATCATCAAGACGCCTCCTGTGTCATTCATGATTAAGGAAAAGGCTGGGCTAAAAAGTGCGGCAAAGCAACCTGGACGTGATACGCCTATTTTCATCACGATGAAGGATGTTGAGGAGATCGCAAAGGCTAAGATGGCTGATTTGGTTGTTAATGATTTGGAAGCTGCGAAGAACACCGTGATTGGTTCGGCTAGGTCGATGGGCATCAGGGTTAACGGTTAAATAGGAGATTTTATTATGACAAAAATTGCCAAGAGATTGAAAAATATTTCTGCTTCTTATGATGCCGAGAAAGAGTATTCGTTGGATGATGCTGTTGAGATTTTGAAAAAAAACGCAAGCTGCAAGTTTGATGAAACGATAGAAATTGCTATGGCGCTTAATGTTGATCCAAAGAAATCCGATCAATATTTGCGTGGTGTTGTTGGTATGCCTAATGGTACAGGTAAGGTTGTCCGTGTGGCTGTGTTCGCAAAGGATGCAAAGGCTGAGGAAGCAAAGAAAGCTGGTGCGGATATTGTTGGGGAAAAGGATTTGCTAGACGAGATTGCTGCTGGAAAGCCTTTCGATTATGATGTGTGTATTGCTACACCTGATATGATGGTTGCTGTTGGTAAGATTGGTAAAATTTTGGGCCCAAAGGGATTGATGCCGAACCCAAAGACCGGCACTGTTACATTTGATGTTGCAAAGGCGATAGACAACATTAAAAAAGGTCAGGTTGAGTACAAGACTGAAAAGGCTGGTATCGTTCATGCTGGTGTTGCAAAGGCAAGCTTTTCTGCGGACGCGATTAAGCAAAATATTCAGGCTTTCATCGACGAGATTATGCGTGTGAAACCTGCCGTGGTTAAGGTTAATTACGTAAAGTCGATTTACCTTTCTACAACAATGGGACCAAGTGTTAAATTGGTTTCTGTAAATTAATTTTTTCTTCTTTTTTCCTTTTTAAATTGAGATTTCTGGGGCTTTGGTGTATAATTGATCCAAGGTTTACTGTTTAATTTTATTATGTCTCAAGAGTATTCGGCAAGTTCTATTCAAGTGTTAAAAGGTCTTGATGCTGTTCGAAAAAGACCAGGTATGTACATTGGCGACACTGATGATGGGTCAGGTTTGCATCACATGGTTTTTGAGGTTGTCGATAACTCTATTGACGAGGCGTTGGCAGGGTATTGCGATACGATAATTGTCACAATGCATTCGGATGGATCGGTGTCGGTTGCGGATAACGGGCGTGGTATGCCGGTCGAGATTCATCCGGAGGAAAAGATTTCTGCGGCTGAGGTTATTATGACAAAGCTGCATGCTGGGGGAAAGTTCAATCAAAATTCGTACAAGATTTCCGGTGGTTTGCACGGTGTTGGTGTTTCAGTTGTGAATGCTCTTTCGTCAAAGTTGGAATTAACGGTGTACAGGTCAGGGAAGGAATATTTTGTTCGTTTCTTTGATGGTGTGACGGAGGCTCCTTTGAAGGAGGTTGGCGATGCGGCACCTGGAAGGACCGGGACGACCGTAAGGTTTTGGCCGTCGGATAATATTTTTTCAAGCACAACTTTTTCGTACAATACGATTGAAACAAGGCTCAGGGAGTTGGCATTTTTGAATTCCGGGATCAGGATCATTTTGAAGGATTTGTCCTCTGAAAATGAGAGAGGTGCTGATTTCTTCTATCATGGAGGGGTTAAGGAATTCGTGAATTACCTGAACCGCTCTTCGACGATGATTCAGGATTCTGTGATCGAGATTCACGGCGAGAGTAACGGAATATATGTTGATACATCGTTGGCTTGGAACGATGGCTATCACGAGAATACGTTATGCTTTACGAATACGATTCAACAAAAGGATGGCGGTACGCATTTGTCCGGATTTCGTAATGCGCTTACAAGGACAGTGAACAATTTTTTGAATGATGTTTTGACGAAGAAGGATAAGATTACCGCGGTTTCGGGCGATGATGCAAGGGAAGGTTTAACGTGTGTGTTGTCGGTAAAGGTTCCGGATCCGAAATTCTCGTCTCAGACGAAGGATAAGCTTGTTTCTTCCGAGGTGAGAAATGTTGTTGAGGCTGTTGTTGGTGAGAAATTGCAACAATGGTTCGAGGAAAATCCTGCTGATAAAAAACGTATTATTGCGAAAATTTTGGATGCTGCGAATGCGAGAGAGGCGGCAAGGAAAGCCCGTGAGATGAGCCGTAAGAAGACTACGACGATTGCGTCACTTCCTGGAAAGCTTGCGGATTGTCAATCGAAAGATCCGGCGGAGAGGGAGATTTTCTTTGTCGAGGGTGATTCTGCAGGTGGTTCGGCAAAGCAAGGAAGGGACAGAAGGACACAGGCTATTCTCCCGTTAAGGGGTAAGATTTTGAATATCGAAAGGGCAAGGTTTGATCAAATGATTTCGTCGGAGGAAATTGGTACGATTATTTCTGCGCTTGGTACGGGGATTGGTGCGAATGACTTTGACATATCAAAATTGCGTTACCATAAAATTATTATTATGACCGATGCTGATGTTGATGGAAGTCATATAAGGACCCTCTTGATTACTTTCTTCTATCGCCAAATGAAGGAGCTTGTGGATGGCGGATACCTCTACATTGCTCGTCCTCCTCTTTATAAGGTGCGCCGTAATGGCAAGGATTACTATATCCAGGATGAGGCGGAATTTGATAACTTTTTGATTTCATCACTTGAACAAGGTGCTGTGTTGAAATTTTCGAATGGCAAGGAATATTCTGGTGCTGGGTTCCGTGATTTGATGGTAAAGGCGAAGAAGTTCAAGGATTCTCTGATGAAATTCTCGGTGAAGAATACTTTCTTGCTCGAGCATTTGATTATGGCAAGGTATGACGTCAATGTCATGATGGAACGCTTGAATAACAATGATTTTAACGAGAAATGGCAAATTAAAGAGCTTGAGGATGGTTCGTACGAGTTTGATAAAAACACTGCCGGCGTGATGGAGTCGTACAAGATTCATCATTTTGATCATGTGGATTTCCCAAGTTATTTTGATGACTTCAATTCCGGTTGCCAATTGATTTATAAGGATCAGGTGATGGACATAAATTCTCCGGTTGATTTTTATAACACTGCGATAAAAATTGCGCAAAAAGGGCTCACGATCCAACGTTACAAAGGTCTTGGAGAGATGAATCCGGAACAACTTTGGGAGACGACCCTGAACCCAGAGACACGCTCATTGCTTCGTGTGAAGATGGACGGAACGGAGGGGGATACGTTCTCCATGTTGATGGGTGATGTTGTTGAGCCTCGGCGAAAATTTATTCAGGATAACGCGCTAAACGTTGTTAACCTTGACTTTTAAATTTTTTTAAAAAAATTAAAAAAAATGCTTGACATTTAAAAATTTCTGTGATATATTGTTCTTTGTTCATGGTTTTCCAAAACGAAAAATAAAAATTAAAAAAAGTACTTGACTTTTTATTTTTTTTGTGATACGATTACAAATCAGTTTAAAGAAGAGGACATTTTGATAGTTTACGTAAGGGATAATAATGTCGAACAAGCAATTCGTGCATTAAAGAAAAAATTACAGAGGGAAGGTGTTTTTAAAGAAATGAAGAAAAGAAAGCATTTCGAGACGAAAGGACAAATTGAAGCTCGCCGTAAGAGTGAGGCTGCAAGGCGTTACATTAAACTTTCTCGCGATTCATTTGCTATTTAATTTTTATATTTTTTCAGGGTATTGGAATGCTGGATATTTCTTTTATTCGGTCTAACCCTTCACTTTTTAACGATAAACAAAATATGCGTGGTGCCGCAACAAAGGCTGACGGCATTTTGGCGCTGGATTCTTCTATTCGTGCTTTGAAGGCTGAAATTCAAGGTTTACAGTCGAGGCGTAATGAATTGGCAAAGCTTATGCCGAAAACTGATGCGTTGATTGCCGAGGCGCGTGATGTGAAGAATTTGATCACCTCGAAAAGTGAGGAGTTGGCGAAACACGAGGCGGAGTTGAATGCTTTGATGCTTTCTATTCCGAACATGATCGCGGATGATGTGCCGTATGGTGAATCGGATGCGGATAATAAGGAGTTGCGCAAATTCGGGGAGAAGCCGGTTTTTGATTTTAAACCGTTGACTCATTACGAATTGTGCGAGGAGCAGATGGGGAATATGGATTTCAAAACGCCATCTGTGATTTCTGGGGCAAGGTTTTCCGTGTTAAAGGGGAAGCTTGCTCGGCTTGAAAGGGCTGTTGCGAATTATTTGCTTGATACCCACACGACGGAGTTTGGGTACCAAGAAATTTCCGTTCCGTTTTTGGTGAAGGACATCGCTCTTTACGGGACTGGGCAATTGCCTAAATTCCAGGAGGATCTCTTTAAAACCACAGACGGAATGTGGTTGATTCCTACCGCTGAGGTGTATTTAACAAACTTGGCCCGGGAAAGTATATTGAAAGATGCTGATCTGCCGTTGCGGTTTGTTGCCGAGACGGCTTGCTTCAGGTCAGAGGCTGGTGCTGCGGGTCGTGACACCAGAGGGATCGTGAGGCAGCATCAATTTAATAAGGTGGAGCTTGTCTCGGTTGTTCGCCCAGAGGACAGCAAGGCAGAGCATGAACGTATGACAAATGCGGCAGAGACCGTTTTACAAAGGTTGGGTCTGCACTATCGTGTGGTGAAATTGTGTTCGAAAGACATTGGTTTTTCTGCACGGAAGACATACGACATAGAGGTTTGGGTGCCAGGCCTTAACCGTTATATGGAGATATCGAGTTGTTCGAATTGCTGGGATTTCCAGGCACGTCGGATGAAAACTCGGATTAAGCGCGAGACGGGAAATGTTTTTGCGCACACGTTGAATGGCTCGGGTGTTGCCGTTGGACGGCTGCTCGTTGCGATTATAGAGAATTATCAAACGAAAGACGGAAGGATTAAAATTCCGGAGGCTTTGTTGAAATATCTCCCATTTTCGGAGATTTAAAATTCAACAGCTTTAATTATTTCTTTTTTTAATTCTTCTATTCCCTGTTTGGATTCAGAGCTGACGGCGAGAATTTTTGGGTAAGCCGCTGCAATTGTTTGATTTTTTGCCTCTATCGCTTCGATATTGGGATTTGGTTCCTTGTCGATTTTGGTGAGGATGGTTTCGAATGATACGGCGTTCTCGCTTAGGAATTTTAAAATGTCGGCGTCTGTTTCTTTGTATCCATGACGGCTGTCAATCAGCAAGAAAACCCGGCGAAGATTGACTCTACCACGGAGGTAGTTGATTATAAGGGTGTTCCAATTCTTTTTGGTTTCCTTCGAGACTTTCGCGTATCCATATCCGGGAAGGTCGGCGAGGATGAAAGAGTTGGCGATTTTGAAAAAGTTGATTTGTTGCGTTCTGCCGGGGGTGTTTGAAACCCTCGCGATTTTGCTGTTTACAAGGGCGTTGATAAGGCTTGATTTCCCAACGTTGGATCTTCCGACAAATGCAAATTCGGGAAGGTCGAAATATGGGATAGAGTCAAGTGTTGCCGCCCCAGCAAGGAATTCAACACGGTTAAAATCTGCAATATTCATAAACGCGATTTTAACAAATATTTTGTTTTAAAGAAAGGAGGTTATTATGAAACTACTACGCAAAAATTTATTATATAAAAATGTTTTAAATGAAAAATTATTAACGATTAAACCATTAAATCCATCGGTTGAAAAATTGTTGAATGCGATTATGCCTGAATTCCTACAAAATAAAATCTCGGATCATGTCGCATCTCTGCAATGGGCTTCGCAAAGGGGATCTTTTCCAAATGCTATGCAACATTTCACGAAAGGTTTTGTTCATCGATCCATAATGCACGAATCCATAGGGATTAAATCCATAAGGGTTCAGCTATTTGGTGCACAACCTGTCCTCACGTCTAAACTTGGCGTATGGAGGAAAATATTGGGATTTATTTCTCGTTTATCAATGCCAATAATTTCTTTGCGGCGTCTTGCTCGGCGATTTTTTTGTTATGGCCCGATCCGACCGCGGAAAGCTTTAATTCCTCGGCTGATACTTTAACTTCGAAATAATTTGTCATGCAAAGGGTATCCTCGTATTTTGGGATTTGCATTCCTTTGTGCTGCAAATATTCTTGGAGGAGGTTTTTCGCATTTTTCCCGTCCGAGTCATTTACGCTGATCCATTGAAAAATTAAATCACGGATTGTATCGTAACATGAGTCAACAAAAATTGCACCGATGATTGCTTCCATTATGTCTGCGTATACTGCGACGGTTTTGCAATCATCAAAAAGCTCTATGTCATCCATGATATGAAGGTTTGACATGGTGCTATAAAGGGCATCTTTGTTTGTAAGGTTTGTGTATCTTACTGCGATTTTTCCTTCGTCTTCAAGCGGAAAAGTATTCAAAAGCTTTTCCGTGATTGCAAGGCCAAGGACTTTGTCGCCAAGGAATTCTAGCCTTTCAAAGAATGCCACAGTTTGTTTAGAGATGTAACTTGGGTGTACAATGGCCTGCTCAAGTAACGAAAGATTTTTAAAATTATAATTAATTTTATTTTGAAAATCTGAAACGCTTATTTTAAGGTGTTTGATCATGGTAATATAAGGTGTAGATTATTCTACTATTTTAAATAACCTATTATACCTTATATTTTGTAACCATTTCCAGGGTTCATAGAATTTTATTCTGTTGCCCATGGAAAATAATACCATAGTGACTTTTCCGATTATGTATCTTTTATGGATAAAGCCGACTTCTTCAAGGTTGCGGCAATCGTTTGAAAAGTCGCGGTTATCACCCATTCCAAAGTAATGATCCTTTGGCACATAATAAGGTGGGGTGTTTTGTTTAGAGATGATATAGTTTTTATAAGGAAGGCTGTTTAATTCGTCTTCTGTAAGCATGATGATGTTATGGGATTTTCCTTCGCCTGGGAATTTCTCCTCAAAGACATTCATAAAGTGCACAAGGTCTGGATTTTCGTCGTTGTCGTAATCATATTCGCCGACGTATTTCCGGTCGATTCTTTGGTCGTTGATATAAATATCGCCATTGATGATTTGCACTTTGTCTCCAGGAAGGCCGACAATCCTCTTCACATAGTTGATGCTTGGGTCGGTTGGAAGTCTGAAGACAAATATATCACCTCGTTTTGGACTTGACTCAAAAAATTTGATGTCACTTTTCAAATTCGGATAAATGAATTCCGAAAGCCACAAAGAGAAAGGCGAATACCCATAAGAGTATTTTTTTACCACTGGGATATCACCAACAAGTAAATTGTTGACCATTGATCCTGATGGGATGATGAATATGTCGAATAGAAAACTTCGGATGGAAAAGATGATTAAGAATGCAACGAAGAACTCACGGAGAATTTTTTTCAGTGAGCGACCTTTTTTATATTCGGAAAATACGATATAAAAAAATATTGCGGCTATAAATAAATAGTATCCATAATTGGGTTCTGTGTGCATTTTTACTCCTTTTCAAATTCACCTTCTATTACGACATTTGCAATTGCAAACGATGCATCGTCGGAAAGACTTAAGAAAATCTTAAAGTCTTTGTACCGCGAGGTGAGATGCTCTAAAGCTTTCCCGTGTAATTCAACTTTCGGGGAGGATTTTTCATGGCGTATAATTTCTATATCCTTGAAACTAATCCCTGATGAATACCCGGTTCCAAGAGCTTTTAAGCATGCCTCCTTTGCGGCAAATCTCGTTGCAAACTTTGCATATGCCAAGTTGCCATAGCTTGATGAATAGTTTATCTCATTAATTGTGAAGATTCTATTAAAAAACTTTGGCCCGTATTTTTTTATGGCATTTTTTATACGATCGATATTTACTATGTCGATGCCAATCCCTATAATCATAATAGGGATAGGATAATGGATTTTTTATTTTCTGCAATATCAGATTTGAAGATTAATAAATATTTTACAGACAGAATTAAGAATTTGGTTGGCGGATCGCGGATTATAGACCTGCTTTTTCACCTACCACGATATTTTCTCGAAAGAAAGAAAATAGAGCAAATTACTGAGGAGGATATTGGGAAAAATGTAATCCTTAAATTACGGGTTGTGGATCATATTCCACCGATAAAAGGAAGGTACGGGAGAAAAACTCCATACCAGGTTGTCTGTATAAATGATAAACGTCAAAACGTTGTGTTAAGTTTTTTTAATTATAAGACTCCTCAGTATTTAAAAAAAATTCTGCCGATTAATTCATTAAAAATTATCAGCGGAAAGATTCAGAGATTCAACAATGATTTTGAAATCTCCCATCCGGAATACATTGTCGAGCAAAATGAAGGCTATAAGATTCCGGAGTGTGAGCCTATATATTCCCTAACGGCCGGGATTACGAATGCCTTCTTGACAAGGCTGATAAGGTCTTTGTTTTCACGTATCCCAGAGGTCGATGAATGGTTTGACGCGAGGGGCGCCAAAATTTCGTGGCGTAACGCGGTTATCATGTGTCATACGAACCTTGATAATG
Source organism: uncultured Holosporaceae bacterium (assembly GCA_949290705.1). GTDB lineage: Bacteria > Pseudomonadota > Alphaproteobacteria > UBA3830 > CASESI01 > CASESI01. The sequence continues at coordinate 306,227 of CASESI010000022.1, forward strand.
AGCTTGCCCGACAGAGGCTAGCGCTCGATGAAATTCTGTCGATAAAGCAAGCGTTGAATGATTTGCGTAGCACATACACGAAAGGGGAAAATATCTGTGTACGCAACTTTTTCGAGAACGGAGTTATAAAACAAATTAACTCGAAAGACAACATCGCCTCGGAAAAGTATTACTTTGATTATGATAAATTCACGAAAAATTTTGGTTTTAAATTTGAATTAACGAACGACCAAAAGTCAGCGATCACGGACATTATATCGGACCTTAACTCTGATAAAAAAATGTCCAGGTTGCTGCAGGGCGATGTTGGATCCGGTAAAACGATGGTTGCGTTTATCACCGCTATGTACAGTATTTTTAGCGGGAAGAATGTCGCGCTGCTCGCCCCAACGGAGATGCTTGCAAAGCAGCATATGGAGGTATTTAAGAATTTACTTGCGAATTTTGAGGAAAAATTCTTGTGCGACATAAAACTTGATTTACTCGTCAGTAAAACTAAATCTAAGAGCGAATTATACAAACGCTTGAAGGCCGGAGAAGTGAATATTTTGATTGGAACGCATGCAATCATCGAGGAAAAAGTCGAGATCTCAAATCTTGGCTATGTGATAATTGACGAGCAACATAAATTTGGGGTCGAGCAGAGAGGGAAATTAAAAAATAAAAATCCCTTGGCGAATGTGCTCTATATGTCAGCCACGCCAATTCCAAGGACGTTGATGATGGTTTTGAACAACGATATGGATATTTCCTACATCAAGGAGAAACCGAAAAATCGAATTCCTGTCGAGACGGTCATAATGCCGATTTCGAAAATAACGGATTTGATTTTAAGACTGAAAACTGTCCTTGTTGACGGAAACCGAGCTTTTTGGGTATGTCCGGCGATTGAGATGTCAGAGACTATGCCGATCACTTCTGTGACGGAACGGTTCGAGTATCTGAAAAATTTTTTCGGAGAAGATATAGCAATTGTCCACGGCAAAATGAAAGAGCAGGAAAGAGCTGAGATCATAGAGAAGTTTCGCAGTGATCAGGTGAAAATTTTGATCGCTACAACCGTGATTGAGGTTGGGATAGATGTCCCGGACGCGAATGTCATCGTGATTGAAAACGCTGAGCGGTTCGGGTTGTCACAGCTGCATCAACTTCGCGGAAGAGTTGGACGCGGAAGCAAAAAATCCTTTTGCGTTTTGCTCTATTCTTCGAAGTTAACGTGCGATGCGCAGAAACGCCTGGCCGTGATGAAGGAATCTTCAGATGGATTTCGGATCGCTGAAAAAGATCTTGAAATTCGCGGGTATGGAGATTACGTCGGAACGCGCCAGACCGGGCTCCCTTTGTTTCGGGTTACCGACCCATTCAAAGACCAAGAGCTTTTCTCGATCGCCAGCAAAATGAAAATAAAAAAGAATAAAGATTTACTTTACAAAATCTACAAAAGAGAAATTTAATTCTCTTCCGTTGGATTTGTTGGGATGCTTTGTTGTTGTGGAGCAGGTTGGATTTTCAGCCCGCTTACATCCGTATTTCTTTTGATGTGGTGTTTTTCAAGAACAGCCGCCTCGATTTCTTGCATGACAGGTTTATTGTTTTTCAAGAAATCCCTTGCGTTCTCTCTGCCCTGGCCGATTTTTTGGCCTTTGTAAGAGTACCAAGCGCCGGCTTTCTCGATGATCCCAGCTTCGGCCGCAAGATCCAAAACTTCACCTTCATGGGAAATTCCCTCGCCGTAGATGATGTCGAAATCAGCGGTTCTGAAAGGTGGAGCAACTTTGTTCTTCACGACTTTCAACCTTGTCTGGCTTCCGATGATGTCGTCCTTGTCCTTCAAGGTTGCGGTTTTCCTGATGTCAAGCCTTATGGATGCGTAGAATTTCAAAGCGTTTCCGCCGGTGGTTGTTTCAGGGTTTCCAAACATGACGCCGATCTTCATACGGATTTGGTTGATGAAAATCAAAACGGTGTTGGATTTGGAAACGGTGGCCGTCAATTTACGAAGTGCTTGGCTCATCAATCTTGCTTGAAGGCCCATGTGTGAGTCGCCCATGTCGCCGTCAAGTTCAGCCTTTGGGACGAGTGCAGCAACGCTGTCCACGATGAGCACATCGATTGCGCCGGATCGTACGAGAGTATCGGCAATCTCGAGAGCTTGTTCCCCGGAATCAGGTTGAGAGATCAATAAGCTGTCCACATCAACACCGAGGTTGTGTGCATATACAGGATCGAGGGCATGTTCAGCATCGATGAATGCGCACACACCGCCGATCTTTTGTGCCTCTGCAATAACGTGCAATGTGAAGGTTGTTTTACCAGAGCTTTCAGGGCCGAAAATTTCGATTATCCTACCGCGTGGGAGACCGCCAATTCCAAGTGCAATGTCAGCACCAAGGGATCCGGTTGGAATTACACTAAGCCCGGATGTGCATTCTTCGCTTCCCATTTTCATGATGGAGCCTTTTCCAAATGATTTCTCAATTTGGCTTAGTGCGGCATCAAGGGCTTTTTGTTTGTCAATGTTCATAAAATTCACCTTTTAAACGAAACCAGTTTATCTTGAATATATTTTTTTATCAAATATTATTTTTCCTCTATTAAAATTGCAGCACGTCTGTTAACAGGATCGAGTGGTTTTTCCTTGATAAGGGGTTTTTTATCCGACATTCCGATGACACCATTAAAATTATCATCAGGCACACCAAACGTACCAAGTAACCTCCTTACGGTGTTTGCCCTGTTTGCGGACAATTCCCAATTGCCAAATCCAGTTTTTCCCCAAAATGGAGTGCTGTCAGTGTGGCCGTATATTTTCATTTTGGCATTAAGTTTTTGCAACAAATTTGCGAGATATTTTATTAATTTAGATCCGGTTGGAGTCAGCACGGAAGTACCTTTTTCAAATATTTCTTTGTTGTTTTTCCCGGTGATGTTGATAAGGATTCCTTCAGGGGTTTTTTCGACCATAATATTATCCTTAAATTCCGCCAGGTCATTATCCTCATCCAAAATTTTATTTACTTGCTCCTTTACTATATCGTATGTGGCACGGTTTAAATTAAGGATATCCCAGCCTTCCTTTTTCTGCTGTTGTTGCAAGATAGAGTTGGTTGCATCAAGTTTCACAACATTATCAACAGGGGCAAAGTAGCTTGCGATTCCAGCTTTTTGTTCATCAGATGCGATGCTTAACAACCACATTAGCAAAAAGAAAGCCATCATAGCCGTCATGAAGTCAGCATACGCAACCTTCCACGCACCATGACTTCCCCCATGAACTTCTTCACCTTTTTTCTTTTTTATAATTATGGGTTGTTTTTCATCTGGCATGCTACTTACCTAAGGCTGTTATTTAATATCGTCTTCCGTTGCCGAAGAGAGTTTTTTATTTTTGATTATCACTTGAGAGTTAGTTCCCATATCATCAGAGGTTGAGGGATGGGATTTTTGTTCTATCTCAACCTTTGGCTGTATATCAGATGCTTTCTTTTTATTCAAAGCAGCCTGAAAATGATTATTGAATAAAGCAACAACTTTGGCATTGTCTATGTTTCCAGATTTTTCATCCAAAACGATCTTGCCATTGCTTAAAATTATTACCCTGTTGCAGATTTTGTTTATCAAATAAGGATTATCAGTTGTTATCAAGGTTGTAAATTTGTGAGAATCGCAGATTTTTGTTAATATCGGAAAAACATGCTCTATATCACTGCCATCAATTTCAGAAAAAACATCATCGATGAGTAAAATTTTTGGTTGTTTTATGAGGCCGATCATTAAAATCAGGATATGCTTATAAAAATTTGGTAATTCAGATATTTTTCTGTCAGCGATCTCGTCTACGTTTATGCCGAGGTTTAAAGATTTGATCGTATCAATAATTTCGAGTTTTCTTGTTTTGTTCATGCCGAAAAAAGGAGAAATCCGATTGTCATGCATAGTATAAAGATATATATTTTCTATAAAGGTAAAATTATCAATAATGAAGTCGCTTAATTTCCCACTTATAAGTGTTATTGTTTTGAAGATTTCCTCACGTGAAAATTCAACGATGTTGTGATTATCGATCTTTGTTGTTCCAACTAATGGTGTAATTTCAGATGTGAGAATTTTCAAAAGAGAGGTTTTTCCACTTCCGTTATTTCCGGCCAGCAATACGCTTTCTCCAGCTTGGATTGATAGATTAATATTGTTCAATATAATCTTTTCGTCGATTTTTGTATTTTTGCAGGAAAAAAATACATTGTTGATCTCTATCATAATTGCTCCATTATTATTTTTTTACTATCCTAGCGTACATATTTTTTGTCACGATTCTGAAATCTTTCAATGCAAACAACATTATTATCATTATTGCAGTTACCAGACTTTGTAATTCTGTATCCAAAGATAATGCCTGTTCATGAGTTACAAGGTCAAGGATTGCTTTGTATATTATTGTTCCGATAAGACATCCAAAAATTCCGCGTAAAAATGTTTTTGATCTTATAATATTTTCTCCAATAATCAGCGCAATAATTCCACTGACAAGCGAACCATTTCCAATTAAAGTTGTTACAGAACTTTGTGTTTGTATAAATAATGCTCCTGCAACAGCGATAATTCCATTGGTTAATATGATTGCGCAATAAATAATGTTTTCTGATTTTAAATGCATAGAGGATATGACTTTCGGTTGAATTGCGTATGCCTTTAAAAGGGTGCCATATTCCGATCGCAATACTGTGTATATTAGAAAAAGGAATATAGCGACAATTATCGTCATGTAATATATTGAAGAAAATAACATAGGAGAACGATCAAATGTCATAGTTTTTTGGCTATGTAATATTAAATAATTTATTGAACCAAGAGCGGTCAGAGAGATAATTCCTGCCAGTAATCCGTCAATTTTTATCCTGTTTATCATGAATGATGTCACAAGTCCAGCAGCACAACCGAGCATGAATACAATTGTAAGTGAAAACATTTCTGGGATGTTATATCCAAAAAGTGTCACAAACGCACATGCACCAAGGGAAAAGCTACCATCACATGTCATGTCTGCAAGGGATAAAAAGTTTAAACAAATATAAATACTTACTGTCACCAGAAATGCTGGCAACAGAGAGGCAAAAAATAATTCTCCAAACATAGCTCTATTCCTTTATTACAAAAAATTAGCAGAACATTTCGACTTCATCGATAGTATTTCTCTTATTGATGAATTCATAATTTTCTGCAAGCCATTTATCAGCAGTTTTTCTACCTTCTTCAAACAAGTGTTGTACGAAATCCCATTCAGAATTCAACTTAGAAGACCATCCTAAATCTTGGAATGTTTCCTCATTCTCAATGTTGTGAACGAAAACTCTCTTGTATTTATTAGGATCAAGATCTTTCTTGTCGATCAAGTCAGAAATAAACTTAATAGCTCTCATCTCTTTTAACAATGATGCATTGTTCGTGATTTCGTTAAGCCTGTCTGAAATTGCAACAGCAGATGTAGGCAATGTTTTTCTGTGTGTTGGGTTCAATTTCAAGATAATAATATCAGGTGTTGAGCAATTATAAATCAAAGGATACATCACAGGGTTTGCGATAAATCCACCATCCCAATAATATTCACCTTTAACCATTGCAGCATGGAAAACAGTAGGTAAACATGCAGTTGCCATCAAAGAATCAGCATCAACATCTTTATTGCCGAAGACTTTGATTTTTCCGGTATAGACGTGAGTTGCAGCCAAGAAAATTTTATATTGTTCAGATTTTTGTATTTTCTCGAAATCAAATACTTCTTCAACAATTTCTTTTAATGGGTTAATGTTGAAAGGGTTTGATTGATAAGGAGACATCAATTTGCTCATGAAATCGAACATCAAAAATTCAGGTGAGTTATACATTGTGTACTTTCCAAGCCACCTATCAATGATTCCTCTGTGGATTCCAGATGCTTTTGATTTATCACACATTGTTTTCCAATAGTGATGTAATAATTTACGGGCACCTTCATTTCCACCCTCGATGAGACCTTGAATTGTTGCAACGGCGTTCATTCCGCCAGCACTTGTTCCAGTTACACCTTCGATCAAGATTCTTCCATCTTCCAGTAATCTATCGAGTACGCCCCAAGAGAAAGCACCATGTGCGCCTCCACCTTGCATAGCTATAGATACAACTTTTTTTCCAGCAGGATTTACATGTTGTTTTGTATTTTGATTAATTGTAGGTACCATAATTTTCTCCTTTTAAAAATAAGTTATAAAGTCATAATTTCATTGCTTCTCCAACCGTTGAAGAAATAGTAAGTATCTTCGAAAAACCGCTTGATTCGAAAACTTTTTGAACATTTTGATTCATAGAAGAAATTATCATGCGCATAGAGTTTTCTTTTTGCCTCTTGTCAAGTACCAATAGTACACGCAATCCAGCACTTGAGATATATTCAATTTGTCCCAAGTCAATGATTAGATGATATTTTTTATCTGGAAATGAGTTAACTATATTATTTACTTCTTCACCAAATGCATTGGAATTAGACGAATCAATTCTACCGTTGGGTGCCGCGATTATAAAATCCCCTTTGTTTTCGAAATGCATATTTTTCTCCGCACTATATTAGATGATATCACCTAAAGGTAAAAAAAATGTTAATATGTTGCAATTTTTACGATGTTTATAAAAAATTTTTTTGGCAAAAGATTTGATTATTGGAATTCCAACTTTTCCAGAAAGATTTGGTAATGGTGGATTTTGATACTTTAAGATGTCAAAGTATCTTCCATGATATGTGATCTGTAGTTCAACAGATTCCTTATATTTTTCAACTGATATAACTATTGTTTCGCGAGATTGTTGTGTTCCAGAGTATTTGAGAATATTTGAAAAAACTTCATCTAATATAAGGTTTATATCGGATGAAATAACAATGTCTTTATTGGAACAAAATTTTTTAATCTTTTCATAAATTTTATTTAATTCTGAATATTTTCTTGAGGCATGTATTATCATACCAGAAGTTTAGTGCAATTAGTTTAATAAAAGCTTAATTATGCTTATCACGGATTAATAGTATTGGTGAGTGGGATGGAGTAAGTGTAGGTGTTAGCCTTCGTTCTGGTAATGGTGAATGTTCAGGCCACGATGCTGATATTGGTGATACATGGCGTGGAGTAAATGTATTACGTGGTGAAACATATATACTATGAACAGGCGATATTTCCTCTATTATTTCAGTTGTCGTCACGGACGTTGTTGTTTGTTGAGAATAACGTATAGTATCTCCATTATGGTTGTTATTTAAACGTGTTAACTCTATTTCCATTAAATTAGCACTATTTATGTCGTTAATAAGTGCATTTGGAATGTGACTATATGAGCTGTATGTTCCGCTAGACCTATATGAATCACTAGGAGAATGACTAGAATGGTGGTCACCATTTACGTATACGTTTACTATAGGAGTTTGGCCTGTACCTTGTGAGGAAGAGTCCAACAATTCCCTTGCTTTAGTCAAACAATCAAAGCATGCGGCGCATTTTTCAAAGAAAGAAGCACAGCATATATGAATATTATCCGCGGTTAAACAAGTAATAGTAGTTAATATAATAGGGTTTTTCATTTTTTCCTCCTGATAAAAAATTATATATAGAAAAGGTTAATAAATGGTTAAAAGTTAAAAAAAATTAACGTATGTTAAAAAATGGTTGAAATTAGAAAATAGGTATTATATTATGACGCCTTGGTATAGGAATTTACTATGAGATTTTGTAAATTAGTAATTATTGGTATAGTGTACAATGTTTTGTGTTCTTCAAATGAACCAAATAGCAAGAGACAGTGTTTTTCACCACAAATCAACTTTACGGATCATGACTTCCAGAGAGTGGCTAAAATCGTCTATAGAATAAAAGATAATAGCGAATTTGACGCAACGAGATATACGTATTACACATCAACAGAAGAAGATGGTAGAGGGGTGTTTGAAATGTATTCACAGCTTTGTGGGATGATATAAATGAGTTGTATATTACACAAGGACCATCTGACCGATGGAATAGCATCAAATATTTGTATAGTAGTAATAAAAATGATCGTCAAGGTAAAAATAGAATTTTTGGCTATTCAGAAGAGCATTTTGGTGTGAGAGATCATACCCCACTAATCGGTAATGCAGATAGTGTAAAAGGTTTAAATGAAGGGTGGAAAATATTCGAGAACATATTTTGCGATTATATTGCGTTTCGTGGCGCAACGTTGAAAGGTATTTTAGGATATAAAGATGATAGTTTTATGAAGCTATCGCAAGCACAATTTGATGATAATCAAAGTATACATCTTCTTGATGAAGATAAACCAACTGAAGATCTGTTAATAGAGATAAAGCAGAAGTATTCAGATTACGGAAATGTTACAAATGAAGACATTTACGAGACATTTAATGTTGCGATTAGTTGGGTTGTAGGTAGTAGAGAGCGTTGTGTGAAGATAGTTAAGAGATGTAAAGAAAATGATGATATCCACTGTTTTAAGCAGATAGAAATACAAGAAGTAACTGACGATAAACAAAAACCAACTGGCGAGTACTTTTTTATAAACGATGAGATGTTCGAAAAGGGTAAGAATCAAATAGATAATATTTATTGTCGCGCAATAGGAAGTATATTGTGGTATCGTAATAAATTAATACGCTCGGATGAGTGTACGAAAGTAACATTAGGAGAACGTGTTTGTAACGTAGCGCAACCATTTGTATCGAAGTGGACAACAAAGGATGGGCGTGAGTTGTTGTATAAAGAGTATGGGGCAGAATTGTCACAAGAACGGTTCACTCTTGAGGAATCGTACAAGAAAGCAGATATGAATTTATTTGAACTTGCACAACTTTGGGTAAAAGTTATCAAAGCTAAGGAGGATCATCTTAATGCTTGTTATTCTGAATTTGTATATCTTTCTATAGAAAACATTATAACAGGTGGAGGTTGTTACCGAGGATATGTTAACAGGTTGATGGAGAGTATATTGTTAGCATATAATCAATAGTTAGTATAGCAGAATATCTTTGGTGCAAAAACCATATAAATTCTTTTTCAAACAATTAAAAATTGAAATTTTATTTATTTTTTTACCTTTCTATTTTATAATCGATTTGTTGTAAACTTTTAAGGGAAGAGATATGTATAGCTCTATAAGTATTATAAAAAGATTAGAGGATATCTTTTACAGTTTGGATTCTGTAATTCACGACATGATGTCTTCTGTATCTCAACAAGCTGCGGTTGCCTCCGATAATGTTGGTGGTAATTTCATAATGTTTTTCACTATTTTTATGTTGGCTTGCTTTGTTGGGTATTATGTGATCTGGAAAGTGACACCATCTTTGCACGCTCCGTTGATGTCAATTACTAATGCTATTTCCAGTGTTATTATTGTTGGTGCAATTATTGCGGTTGGACAGGATTTGGATATTACAGCAAGTGTATTTGGATTTTTTGCTGTATTTTTTGCTGCTATAAACATTTTTGGTGGATTTATGTTAACGCAGAGAATGCTTGCAATGTTTAAGAATTCGAAATAATTTTTTGGAGTGTTAATATGTGTGCTAATTTTATAAATTTTCTCTATTTAATAGCTTCTATTTGTTTTATAGTTGCTTTAAAGGGGTTATCTGATGCCAAGACTGCTAGAAATGGAAATGTAGTGGGTATCATAGGAATGGCCGTTGCATTAATTGCGGTTTTCTGCGATGCTAGGGTTTCAAATTATGTGTTCACTGTGTTGGCAATTTTGGCTGGTGGTACAATTGGTATTTTTATTGCAAAGAAGATAGAAATGACAGCTTTACCGCAACTTATTGCTGGATTTCATAGTTTTGTTGGTTTAGCTGCAGTTTTTGTAGCTGTATCTGCATATATGGCACCAGAAGTATTTGGTATTGTTTGTGATGGTGCTATAAAGATGTCTAGCCTTATTGAAATGTCAATAGGTGCGGCAATCGGTGCAATCACATTCACGGGGTCTTTGGTGGCATTTGGAAAATTGCAAGGTATTCTCGGTTCAAAACCTATCATGATTCCGGAAAGGCATTTGATTAATTCTGTACTTGGTATTTCGATCATATTGTTGATTGTGATTTTCTGTGCAACTGCATCTATGACTTCTTTGTTTGGAATTATACTAGCTTCTTTTGCATTAGGACTTTTGTTGGTCATTCCAATTGGTGGGGCAGATATGCCAGTGATTATTTCGATGTTGAATTCCTATTCAGGATGGGCAGCATCTGGAATTGGTTTTACACTTGGTAATACACTTTTGATCATCACTGGAGCATTGGTAGGATCATCAGGTGCTATTTTGAGTTATGTCATGTGCAAGGCCATGAATAGGTCGATTTTTAACGTTATTTTGGGTGGTTTTGGATCTCAGAAAAGTGATAAGACTGCAGAAGGTACGACAGAGAAGTCAGATAAGCCAGTAGCAGAGAAAAGTGATACTTCTGGCAAGCTTGCAAAGGAAGGAAATGCTCTCGATGTTGCAAAGCTTTTAAAAGGATCGAAGTCTGTGATTATTGTTCCAGGGTATGGTATGGCTGTTGCACATGCGCAACATGCTATAAAAGAAATCGTTGATTTCCTAAAAAAGAATAATGTTCGGGTTCGCTTTGCAATTCACCCAGTTGCAGGAAGAATGCCAGGTCATATGAATGTGTTGCTTGCAGAGGCTAATATCGATTACGATGATATTGTTGAACTTGAAGAAATTAATGATGATTTTAAAAATACGGATTTAGCCTTGGTTATTGGGGCAAATGATGTCACGAATCCTGCAGCAAAAACAAATACATCAAGTCCTATTTATGGTATGCCTATTTTGGATGTGGAAAGTGCAAAGAATATTGTGTTTATCAAGCGTTCGTTATCATCTGGATATTCTGGGGTTGATAATGAATTGTTCTATAATCCAAAGACAGTTATGCTTTATGGTGATGCAAAAAAGGTTGCAGAGTCATTAGTCAAAGAATTTGATAATATTTAATACTTTTATTTTTCTATTTATTTTTACTTAATTTTAATTAGTTTTTGTTAACATCGTCTTATATAACTTTGTGGTATTTTTGTTATGCTTGATAGCAATCTTTTGGCAGAAAATTATTTTGATAAAATTTTAAAACCTTACTCTAAAAAAAACATAGTTGGCAACGATATTTCAGAGAGTGATATATATTTTAAATTGCAAGAAGCATATAGGTCGGATACGGATACCGATAATTTGGGTATTTGGCAGAGATCTTTGAAATCAGTTGAATGGGATAATGTTGAAAAATTTGCGACAGAAATTCTAGAAACTCAATCAAAAGACCTTTGGGTATTTATGTTGTTAATGGAATTTATTATAGAAAAAAAAGGAATGGCCAATTTCTTAAAAAGTATAAAGTATATGAATATATTTATTCAAAAATTTGGAGAAAAGTTTTATCCTGTAAAAATTGAGAAACGCACAAATTTAATAGATTGGTTTTTTAAAAAAATTAACGTATATTTTAAACGTTGTTTCGGAATAGAAGAAAAATCTTCAGAGTTACTGATAGTTGTACATGAAAATTTTGAATCAATTTGTGATTTAAAGCAATTATTACAGAATGCTGGAATTATTACCTCTAAATTTGAGAATTTCTTTGATTTTGTTAAGAGTTTGGATGATAAATATATAAAAACGTTACAGTTTAAACAAGAAAATGTTAAAGTTTCGATGGTGAATGAAGCCCCATTAGTAGTTGAAAATAATAATCAAAACAGCGAACAAAGTAATATTCATACAGTTGAGGCAGCGTATGCTCAGTTAGTAAATATTAAAGATTTTTTGGAAGCGCATGAACCAAGAAATATTACATATATGATTTTGGATTTGATTCCTATCCTCCGTAATTACACTGTGAAAGATTTGATCCAGTATGGGAATGAGCAAGACTCTTTGATGTTTTATATAAGTAAAATAATTTGTAAAAGTAGTAAATAATGTTAATTACAACATTTTTTCAATAAATATTTATGTCCATTTAAGAAATCAATTCCAGACATTTCTCGTTTTCCTTCAGGTTTTACAGTTAAGAGTCTTATGAAGCCTTTTTTCGTGTAGACGGTGAAATATTTATCAATTACATCTCCGAAAAAACAACGACTGCATTCCGGATTTGAGTCCGTACTTATGACCTCTGCTGATAGGATTTTAACTCTTATTCCATCAAAAATGGCCCAACATTTCCCGTCGAATGCACGAATTTTCCGTTCAATATCAATAGCGTCAGAGCTTTTAAAATCTATTTCATATTCTGATTTTGAAATTTTTGGCGCGAATGTTGCAACACTTGGATCTTGGATTGTTCTGTTATTTAAAATGATGTCATAATTTGAAAAGAACTCATCAAGCAAAGTTGGCCCAAATAAACCGAGATCTTTCATCAAGGAAGAATGGGTTTCGTTTTGGTAAAGTTCAATTTCTTGTTGCAAAAGAATATCACCTGCGTCGACTTCCTTAGTCATAACTTGTAATGTAACACCTGTTATCTGATCTCCATTTAGAATAGCATGTTGAATTGGGGCAGCTCCCCTGAGGTTTGGTAATAAAGAACCATGGAGATTTACAGCGGGATATTTTGCAGCATTAAGTACGGCTTCTGGTAAAATCAAGCCGTACGATGCAACAACGATAAAATCAGCCCTGAAATTTTTTAATGCATCTATTTCATCAGAAGAAAATTTTTTTGGTGTTTTAAATGGTATGCCATGCTCAATTGCAAAAACTTCCGAATCTGATGTAGTAAGCTTCAATCCGCGGTTAGCAGGTTTTGCAGGTTTTGTGTATATGCATAAAAGTTCATGATGTTCATGTAAATATTGCAACGAAGGCATCGCGAACGATGAAGATCCCATGAATATTATTCTCATGACCTAAATTTACCATAGAAAATTAATTTTTGAAAGAATGATAGTATGTTTTATGATAGAATAATTTTGGGTGTTGATTGGGATAATTGCTTATGAATCCTTGGGATAATAATTCAAATGACAACGAAGATTTTGTAAAAAATATTCAGAATTTATTGAATCAAAAGAAAAGAGAATTTTTTAATGGAAACAATTTTAAGTTTAATCCAGTTATACTGCTAGTGTTGGTCTTTGTTTGGCTTGGAACAGGATTTTATACTGTAAAGCCGGATGAACAGGGGGTTGTATTAAGGTTTGGAAAATGGGTAAGATCGACGAATCCAGGACTTAACTATTGTCTTCCATATCCTTTTGAAAAGGTAATTATCCAGTCTGTGACTAATATCCGAAGGATAGATGTTGGAATGAAAGCATATCGTGATAATGATGAGCAATCAGAAAATCTTATGCTCACAGGAGACTCAAACCTAGCGAATGTTTCATTTACAGTGCTTTGGAAAATAAAACATGATGGTGTGGAAGAGTTTTTATTTAATGCACGATCTCCTGAACTTGCAGTTAAGGCATGTGCAGAAAGTGTGATGAGATCTGCTGTTGGAAAAAATGAAATAGTTTATGTCCAAACGGAAGGTCGTGCTGAAATCGCTGCAGAAGTTAAAGAAGAATTGCAAAAATTATTAGATGAATACAATACAGGTGTTGAAATAGTGCAAGTTAACCTTCAGAATGTTGAGCCTCCTTTTCCTGTGATCGATTCGTTTCGTGATGTTGAGAGGGCACAGGCTGATCAGCAGAAGTCAGTCAATGAAGCAGATGCTTATAAGCGCAATTTACTTGCGAAAGCACGAGGAGAAAGTGCAGAAATTTTAAATAATGCCGAAGGTCGAAAAAAATCAATGATAGAGGAAGCAAAAGGTGCTACTGCAAGATTTCTGTCGGTTTACAATGAATATAAAACTGCTAAAAGTGTGATTGCTAAAAGGATTTATTTAGATACGATGAAAGAGATTATAAAAAAATCTAATTTAGTTTTGATTGACGAAAAAAATGGTGTATTGCCACACACAAGTTTTTAATGGAGGATTTTTATGAAAATAAGACATATAATTTTTGCTTTAGTATGTGTTGTTGCTGTTATCTTTGTAACGCAGAGTTGCTTTATAGTTGAACAAACGGAAAATGCTATTGTTTTAAGATTAGGGGAGCCCGTTAGGGTACAAAAAACTCCAGGTCTTAAATTAAAAGTTCCTTTTATTGAAGAGGTGTTATTTTTTGAAAATCGTTTATTGGACATAGAATTGTCGGAACTTGAAGTTACACTTGGCGATAGAAGAAGAATAATTGTTGATGCATTTGCTAGGTATGTTATCAATGATCCATTGTTATTCTTTCAAACTGTGAAAAACGAAACAGGTGTGAAAATTAGATTGAGCTCTATCGTTCTTGGAAGCATGAGAAGTATTTTAGGTGGGCTTGAATTATCTTCGTTGTTGTCTGATGAAAGATTTACTGTTATGCAGAAGATAAAAAATTTAGTAAATGATTCTGCTAAAAATTTGGGTATTATTGTGAAAGATGTAAGAATAAGACGGACTGATCTTCCTCCTCAAAACAGTGAGGCAATTTTTGGTAGGATGATAAGTGAACGCCAGAGGGAGGCAAAGGAGTTAAGAGCAAAAGGAAAAGAGCAAGCTCAGATTATAAGGTCAGAAGCCGACAGGGATGCTGTGATAATGGTTAGCGAGGCAAGGAAAAAAGGCCAAATATTAATCGGAGAAGGTGAGGGGATTGCGAATAAAATATACGCAGAAACATATTCAAAAGATCCAAAGTTCTTCGAGTTTTATAAATCCATGGAATCTATGAAGGATGCTATTGAGAAAAACAGCGAGAAACCAAAACTTATCTTAAATCCTAAAGGAGATTTTTTTAAATATTTTTCAAAAAACTCAAATGAGTAATTTGAAATTTACATAATTACATATTCAGAGGAACTGCTATCTGAGGTTTCATTCGAATCTTCTTTCTCATCTTCGTCTATTGTAGGTAGGCCTTCACGTCGATCATGTTCGAAGATAGCGTCGTCCAGTATGAAAAAATTATTATCGCTACAGTTTGGATGCTCGATTACAAATTTTTTGTACTTTGTGAATTTTTCTTTATCATCATGAAATACGTCTTTTAATTGTCTTTCAAAATGGTTTCTTGCTGCGAGGAGTTCTATAGTGTACAGTTTAACGTTGAAAGCTGCAAATTTAGTTTCAGATTTTCGTACTGAAGTTATATTGAAAGAACGGTCATCAACAAAAATTATTTTATCAAATTTTATATGATCGTCGTTTTTGTAATAAGCTTTCATAAAATTGACTAATACATTCCCTTTTGATTGTTTATAGGCAAATATGATTCCATCTTGAAAAACTATTTTACGTGGGGAGTGCGCATTAGGGATTAAAGCGTCAAAATTAAAATCAATACATTTTCGTAAAATGGATAACTTATAATCAATGAACATATGGTCGACATGATTAGTAGCGGTCAAAACAACAGTTTTGGTACCTTTACGAGAGAGATTTTCTAGTATCGTATTCCATCCTGGATTAATTCCTAGAATATCAGTCAGCGATTTAGGATTAAGATCAGCTTGTTTAAACTGGCTAAAAAAGCCTTCATCCTCCAGTATGTAATACTTATAATAAAATAATCTCTCATACGAAATTAACACCTCATCACAATCAAGAACCAGCAAAGTTTTGCTATCTGCTATTTCTTTGATTCTCTCAATACATTTTTTAAAATCATTTGTAGAAAGCTTATCCGGGACTTGTTCAACACAGGTTTCAAAATTTCCTGCTGAATGCTCATCCAACGTATTATTGGAACATAAAAAGTTATAAGAAAAAATTGTAGTGAAAAATAATTTAATAAAAATTTCAGTCCTGATTCTCACGAGAGTCACCTTGATTTTCTAAAATTGGTTCTTTATCTTCAGATTGTAAAGGAACGGCAGATACAACTTTCGCATTATCTGCAATTCTGAACAATATAACACCTTGCGTTACACGGCTTGTGATCCTAATGTCTGAGGCAGAGATACGAATCATTTGGCCTTGGTCAGTTATTAAAACGATGTCTTCATCTTCTTTTACTTTGCAGGTTGCAATGACGTTTCCTGTCTTATCAGTTTTTTCAATATTCTTAATTCCGACACCCCCACGGCTTGTTGTTCTGTATTCAAGTGAAGATGTGCGTTTTCCGTATCCATTTTCCGTAACCGTTAATAAAATGTCAGCTTTGGATCTTATTTCCTCCATTTCGTCAGAGGATATGTTATTAGATTTAATTTTATTCAATAATTCTTCACGTTCAAGATAACTTGCACTATCGTGATTAATTAAAATCATCGAAATAACAGTATCATCCCCGATTAATTTTATTCCGGTAACTCCGCGTGAATTTCGTCCGGAAAATACCCTCAAATCAGAAATAGGGAATCTTACACACTTTCCAAGGTGAGTTGCAAGCAAGATATCTTTGTTATCATCACAAATGGATACACCTATTAGTTGCTCGTCTCCTTCAAGCTTAATTGCGATTTTACCGTTAGATTGTATATTGATAAAATCTTTTAATTTATTTCTACGGACCATTCCTGATGATGTTGAGAATATAATATTCAAATCTTCAGAAACACCTCTTGAAAGCGGCAGGATTGTGGAAATTTTTTCATTTTTATCAAGAGGTAGTAAGTTAATGATTGCTTTTCCGCGAGAGTTCAAGGATGACATAGGAAGTTTATAAACTTTACTCTGATAAACTTTTCCTTTTGTCGAGAAAAACAATAATGAATCATGAGTATTGGATACGAATACATCCTTTACGAAATCTTCTTCTTTTGTGAACATTCCGCTTCTACCTTTTCCACCGCGTTTTTGTGTTTTATACGCATCAAGTGAAGACGTTTTTATGTATCCGTCGTTGCTGACAGTAATAACAACCTGTTCGTTTTCAATAAGATCCTCTTCGTTGAAGTCAGCTATATAAGAAATTATTTCAGTTTTTCTTTTTGTTGCGAATTCAGATTTTATTTCGCGCAATTCACCCCTTATGATGTTTAGAATTTCTGTTTCAGAATTTAAGATCTCCAAGAATCTTTTTATGTCATTTGCAAGAGAAGCGATATCTTCAAGTAATTTTGATCTCTCAAGATTTGTAAGTTTACTTAGTTTTAAATCAAGGATAGCTTGCGCTTCTGTGTCGGTTAAGAAAATTTCTGTATCATTATTTATGAATTTTACAGACGCAAACTTCAGATACTCATACGTATCGAAAATATTCCAAGACCTTGAAATTAATTTCTCCTTTGCTTCCTTCGTGTCCTTGCTTTCCTTAATTAATTTTATTACTTCATCGATATTATAAACAGCTACAACCAAACCAGCAATAATGTGAATTTTTTCTCTTGCAAGTCTTAGTTGATATTTCGTTCTGCGGATTACAATTTCTTTCCTGAATTCAACGAATACTGATAAAACAGACTTTATATTAAATGTTTCCGGACGTCCCTTATTCAATGCAAGCATGTTAACGCCAAAACTCGTTTGAAGAGGGGTATTTTTGTAAAGTTGGTTTAGAATTATTTCTGGAGATGCATCTTTTTTAAGATCAATAGCAACACGTATACCCTCCTTATCGGATTCATCACGGATTTCAGAAATACCTTCGATTTCTTTGTTATTAACGAGTTCAGCAATTTTTTCTACCAGTTTTGCTTTGTTAACTTGATATGGAACTTCATCTATGATGATTGCTGTGCGATTCTTATGTTCTTCAATTCTGGTTTTCCCACGCATTAAAATAATACCACGCCCTGTTTTCGCATACTCTGTAAGTCCTTTATTTTTTAAGATATATCCACCTGTTGGGAAGTCAGGGCCAGGCATAACTTTCGCAAGTTCCTCGTAAGATACATCATGATTATCCATGTAAAGCAAACAAGCATCTATAACCTCACCAAGGTTATGTGTAGGGATATTGGTTGCCATACCGACTGCGATACCGCCAGATCCATTTACCAAAAGATTTGGAAACTTTGCCGGAAGGACACTTGGCTCATCCAATGATCCGTCATAATTTGGGACAAAATCAATTGTATCAAACTCAATATCTTCAATAAGTTTATATGCCACTTTTTTAAGTCTTGCTTCGGTATACCTCATGGCAGCAGGAGAGTCGCCATCTATCGATCCAAAGTTACCTTGTCCATCTACCATTGGAAGATTAATAGAAAACGGCTGAGCGAGTCTCACCATTGCAAAGTACACGGCAGAATCACCGTGAGGATGGTATTTACCAAGGATTTCTCCTACAATTCTTGCGGATTTTTTAAACGGTTTATTCCAATCGTATCCTGATTCATGCATACAGTATAGAATTCTTCTATGGACAGGTTTTAAGCCATCACAAACATCAGGAATAGCCCTTGATACTATAACGCTCATCGCATAATCAAGGTAGGATTTTTTCATCTCATCGTCAACATTGACGGTTATAATCCTATTATTCAATTCATTCTCTTCCATAAAAACCTCGCAAAAATTTTAAAAATATTAAATAAGATTAAAACGGAATATCATCATTCAAATCTTTTGGAGAAGGCGCATCATAACTTGCTGAACTATCATTTCTGGAGTCAAGTATCGAAATCTCACCCTTAAATCTTGTAATAACAATTTCTGTTGTATATCTTTCAGCTCCGGATTGGTCAGTCCATTTTCTTGTTTGAAGTTGTCCTTCGATATAGAGCTTTACACCCTTTGTGACATACTTTTCTACGAATTCTGAAATTTGAGGATTAAATACGACAACTCTGTGCCATTCTGTACGATCTTTCCTTTCACCTGTAACTTTGTCTTTCCAAGATTCTGATGTTGCAATTGAAAGACTTGCGATTTTTGTACCATCCTGGGCAGCACGAATCTCTGGATCTCTACCTACATTTCCAACTAAGATGACTTTGTTAATACTTCCTGCCATAATATCTCCGAATAGCGGTATTATATCAGATAAATATTTTTGCGGCTATTAATGATTTCTTAAAAATCTAAAAAAGAAAGAATGGGAGAGGATGAAATTAATTAAAACAATTTCATCAGGTTTTGTTTTGCTCTCATTTCTCTTGCCAAGGCTTCGATCGAGGATTGTTCCATCATTTCACTCTGAGAAAGTTCGACCATTTCTGATGGAATATCCAAGTCGAAGATTGCACTAACTGCTGCTTGCGAGTTGGTAATGGATGTCTGTATGCTTGAATCAGCAACTCCAAGTCTGTTGTCACCAACTGCGATTTCCGAACGAACAACTTGCACTTTATCGATTGCAGCTTGGACTATTGAGATAATATCTTGCAATTTATCCTGATCAGCGGTCAATTCTATTGCTTTTCCAGTTGTTGGGTCGATAAGATTCAACCTTTCAGGGGTAATAGAATCAATCGTAACTTTAACCGAGTTTGCCTCGCTTGATCCTGTTCCAACCTGGAATGATAAATTTGCTTTATCACTGGTTTTTTGGAAAGCAACAACTGTATTTTTTAACTCGTTTATTGAAACAAATACACCTTTCTTAAATCCATTAAGTTTTGTTGTTGAGTCTATATTCGTTTCAATTTTTACATCTTCAGACTTAATATCTTCTAAGTTGGTGGATTTAATTTTATCTGCTGTCACGGTGCCTGTTGTGGTTTTGATAGCGGTGTCTGTGTCATTAATCTTTATATTAACAGTAACATTAGTTGCATCTCCGATTTTGCTCGTAATCTGTGTTGCGTCGCTTCCAGCTTCCAAATTAGCGAAACTACTCATAAATGCTTTGTTTTGTGCAGCGAGAGTATTGAGTCTTTGTAATACCTGATTTTCGATTGCCTTTTTGTTGTCTGTATCAGTTATGTCAGCCCAAGTAACGTCATTATCATCTTTATCTTTTACTTTTATAGTGATCTTACCGCCTTGGATCATCGTTTCGACATCTGCTAATTTAAATTCAGGTTTTTTCGTTTTTATCAAACCACCTGTACGAAGTTTGTTCAAATCAAGAACAATAGAGTCCTCTCTTTGTCCATTTGTGATCACACGGCTTAGTTTCACTTGACCGCGTGTTAGTCTCGTTTTTGCTATGAATGCCTTGTTATCTGCTTGTGAATTATAGGTGTCAGTACTATTACCATCGTTGTACTCTATATCCGTTAGGTTTAATTCTTCCGATTCGAAATTTCCCTCTTCAGCTTCAATATAAAGAATTGCTTTTCCGTTTGTACCTTTGATTTTGACATCAAACGAACTTAAGTCTGTTGCCTTGTTTCCGATTCTAACGACATCTACATCGTTTGTGCGGCGATTATTATCCAATTTTACTTGAACAGTAGAGTTAGGATTATTTGGTAAAGTTGTACGTTTATTTCCTGTATTTTTATCGTACACATATCCGTCTGACGCGACGATATCATCATCACGAAGTTTATACGTACCACCCTTTAAGACGACAGCTTCATCTTTTGCAACATCTTTAACGATGAATTGTTTATTATAATCAATAGCAATAACACCATTTTTATAAGTACCTTTATCGAGTTGGAATGTTCCAGTGATAGTAGCATTTGTGTACCCTTCGTTGCCAGCAGTCGTGACATTTGCGCCTTTCAACAATCTTTCAGCTTCGAAAGTGACGGTTCCTGTTTCATGATCATATGCCGTCATTTTGAATTTTGTCATTGCTTTTGATGCATCAATAGAAAGGTGTACTTTTTCTCCGGCTGCAAGAGTCATAGGGGTGTCAGTTACTCCATCAGTTGTAAATTTTCCGAATTTTATACTCGTAATGGTAACGCCCTGGGTGTCGGTTGCGTTATTAATTTCTGTTATTTGATCAGAGTTTGAGCTAAAATCTCCACCATCTTTGGCCATTTGTTCTGAAATGTTCATGAAATCGTTATCAGGTAATTTAAGGTTAATAGCAGCTTGAATACCTGCTAAATTTACATCGGCTTCTGCCTTATTTAAAAGGCCTGATAAATCCATTTCTTGTGTGCCTCCATCTATTCTAAATTTTTTGCTATCCATTGTTGAAATATACTTTGGCAAGATAGTGATATCAGGGGTTGGTTCGATCAATGATTCATCAATAGAATTAACCAATTCCTTATTCTTAAGGTTATCATTGTTAAGGCTTGGATCCATCATATAATCAAAATTCGTTCCGATCGATCTATCTTTGTCGAAATTACTATTCAATTTGATAGTGATTCCAAATTTACTGAAATTCAATGTTTCGAGACTTCCTTCTTTGATGGTATCAGCAGCGACCTTTACCGAGTCTACCTGACTTTTATCATTTAAGTTTACAACCTGGAATAATCTCGTTGTTTGGTCATAACTTAATGTATATGCAGTATTGGATTTTGAGTTATCAATTTTAATGACTTCAATTCCTTGCTCATCAGATGATAAGAACCCGTCTCTTAAATCCTCACCGAGGTGAGTATTCGAGAATGTATCTTGAATAACTGTTTCCGTTCCTGATAACAATTGTTTAGAGTTAAAGTTTGTAGCCCTTGCGATACGACCGATTTCGTCGATTAAGGCAACAAATTCCTGGTTGATTTTTTCGATATCTTCAGCTTTGTAAATTCCGTTCTTCGCTGACATAGCAAGGGTATTCATGCGGGTTAGCGTTTTTGTGATTTCTCCCAAACCACCCTCGGCGATATCCAATGCTGCCTTTGCTTGCGCAGTTCCAACTAATAATTGTTTCAAAGATTCAACTTCAACTTTAAGTTTGGTACCGATAGCAGAATCAGCAACTGCGTCAGATGCCTTTCTTATTTTTAACGATGAAGAGATTTTGGAAATCGAAGTTGTCCTCAATCCTTCGGCCTTTTGTATTTGTGTAATGGTACTTAATGCACCCGTTCCTTTTGAAAATGATACTATTGTCATAATTTCCCTCCCTGTAAATTATTCAGTTACAAATAATATTACTAATTCCATTCTTTGTTTTTATTAATACAACAATTTACTACTCACGAAACTACCAGTACTATGTTGTTATTTTTGTATTAATTTTTTCTTTTTACATCCTATAAAACCTTCAATGATTATCTTACACAATATAGGTAAAAAAATGCTTAATTTCAGGAAGAAAAATCCAAAAAATATTATCCCTGGGAAAAAATACCGCTCAATGGCATCTCCAAGGAGAATTGAACTCCTGTTTTCGCCGTGAAAGGGCGATGTCCTAACCTCTAGACGATGGAGACACTATAACACCATTATACATATTTATATTTGATTTTCAATGAAAAAATGATTTTTTTTTAATCTATGTTATTATATTAAGGTTGGAACAAGAATTATTTTATGGATTCGTCGCAAAATATACCTGATATGTATGTTTATGAAATTAAAAATTCTTTTGAGAAGACACTATTTTTGCTCGTTGAAAAAATTTATAATTCTGACAAAAGTTGTATCATTTACAGTGGGTTGCAAGATCGCATAGAAAGTTACGATCAGATGTTGTGGACTTTCAAAAAAATTTCTTTTATTCCACACATGATTGTTGGAGAGGAATTTTACGAAAAAAATAAAATCTTACTTTCCTCAGAATTTAATGATAATTTTGCTAATTTTGATAATATAATATTATTGGATAATTACGGGCTTCATAAAAAAATTCCGACCAAGGGAAGAATAATATTTTTAGTGCACGAAAAAGATGCGATTGCAAATGAATCGTTGTTGAAAGAGCTTGAAGGGTATAAGTTTAAATATTTCAGGGAAAAAAAGGATTCTACATGGGAAGTAATTACAAATTGAATAAATCTCTATTACAAATTATTGCGGCTGTACTTTTATTTGTTTTTCATTTTGATGCAAGGGTAAGTAAGAAAGATGTATTTGTCAAGAAAAGTGAGAATATCGCAGTAAAACGTGATGATACTTATTACAAAAAATTGGTAGTAGATTTCTTTACAGCTATCAACTGTGCAAATGTGGAATTTTCCCAATTTAAAGAAGATAAAAAAATAGGGGCTGGTACAATTAATTTCGATAGAAGTAATAATGCACCAAAATTCATCAAAATAGAATCCTTAATTGGGAAAAGAAAATTTCTATTGACCGGAGAATCTCTTGATAAGATAGAGTTTGAGGATTGTTATCTTGAAGAGAGAAGAATTATCAAAGCCCCTGAAATTGTAAAGTTGTTGTTTGGCACAAAAAGTGATGTATCAAAGATAATAAAGAATAGTCGGATCACAGTTACGGATTCGGAGAAATTGGTATGTGTGATTAAATATGATGATTTTACGGGAGAGCATAAAATTCTCCTGTGCTTTAAATTAAAACCATTTGTATTGACTTTTTGGCGAGTGATCAATCGTGATCAAACAACATCTTATATAAAAGTCGATTCTCTGCGTTACAATTATAAGAGTTCGTAATTTCTCACATGATTTTTTATTGATTTAAGTCGAATAACAGAATCGCTAGAAACAGGGATTTCTGTGTCGTTGGTATAAGTAAAATCATGGAAAAACTTATACTCTTCATATTCAGCAAATTTTCTATTCTGAATCAGTTTTAAATTAAACTCTTTTCTAAGTTTTTGTTTGTAACTCTCGGAAATTATAAGTGTGAATAATTCACAAGTACTTCCCGAACCGTATGAAAACATTCCGATTCTTTTGTTTGTAAAATCATTGCAATCTTGTTCAAGCAATGAAAGCAGGCTTAGGTACAATGATGCGGTGTATGAATTTCCTATTTCTGAATTATAATATACCTGCTCTTTGATATCGGAAATATAACGACCAGAAGATAATTCTGGATACAGTTTTTGTACCATGTCGTTGGCTTTATACGCCATTTTCGGGAAAGGAGTGTGATAGCATATTGCACGAAAATCCTCGATTCCCAAATTAAATTCACTTAAGAATTTTTTTATCGATTGTTTCAAAAAAGATAGGTAAATCACAATCGATAATTTCCCGTTTACAAAAGGGTACCGCATATAATTTGGTTTGGAAAAGTCATTAGAATTTTTTGTGACAGTTCCACCAAAATGTTCTAACAATGCTATGGCATTATCATTTTCTTTGGATAAAAGCATAGCAACGCTGGATGCACCTTGTGTTGGTTCAGCATTTGACATAAGCTCGTATTTCGCAATGTCAGAAGTGATAACAAGGCATTTTGCATTTTTATCGCCTGTTGTTTCAAGGAAACTTTTTGCGAGTAACAATGCCGCCGTTCCGCCGTAGCAAGCCTGCTTTAATTCTATAATCCTGCAATCTTCAGGAAGTTGTAATAATTCGTGTAAATATGTTCCGGCGGATTTCGAATTGTCAAATGAGGATTCAGTTGCAAAAAATAAAAATTTAATATTTTTCGCATTGTTTTTTGTGATTATTTGAGAGGCGGCTTTATACGCCAATGTAATAATATCCTCATCAGGGGGGGTGATAGAAAAATTCTTTTGACCTATCCCAACAAGATATTTGTTGCGGTCAATTGAATTATGCATAGCCAAGGTTTCAAGGGATATGCAATACCCCGATGTGCCAAGTGCTATATCTTCTATCGCTATACACATGATACCGAAATTATAGATAATAAATCCCCAAAAATCAATTTAGAACCTATTAATCGGTATCAGTGCCCCAGCAATCCTGCTTTTTAACCCAACCTTTTATTCCATTGATAAATACCATTATAAAGTTATCTTTTGTTTTAATAATCATTGCTGTATTGCCTTTTCCTATTAAGGCGATTTTTTTTGCGGATGTCTTAGGCTTAGCATATACGTAAGATGGGTTTATAAAGATCACACTATTTTTTTTGTGTGTGATTAAGTTTTTGTATACCCATCCGGTTGAGTTTTCAAAATCCACAACTTTAACCCAATCGCCATATGTAATCAATTCTTTCAATGGATAATTTTTAGTATTCTTAATTTTAAAGAATACAGGGTAGTCATAACCTGGCCCTTTACGGATATGAGTGTTTTTGTAAATTGTGCGAATATAAGTTGTGTTACTTGCGACATTCGCATCTAAATTTCTTACAAAACAAAACATGCAGCAAAACACTGCAATTGGCAAATACTTCATAACCTTTACAGATTATATGCCAAAGTTCACGGAAAATCTACACCATTTCCACCTTTCGGATGGCATCGTGAGATTCTCTTCATCCCAAGCCATATTCCCTTTAGCGGGCCATATTTTTTTATCGCAAGTATCGTATACTCGGAACATGACGGGAAAAACCTGCATTCCCTTCCTATAAGGCACGAGAATGTAAGTTGGTATACTCTTATTAGTAATACCAGAAACGTTTCAAAAAGTTTAGAAATTCTTTTCAATTTCTCTTTCACTTTGTTCTTGTTGCAACGAATGATGAAAAATGGCGGAAGTAACCGTTCGGTTAAAATCCTCGACAAGTAAATCCCATTTTTCAGAAAGCATATTAGCTTTCGCAATCACGATAATATTTAATTTTTCCGTGATTGGTTTATTATTATTCTGGAGGAAGTGCGCCATAAGCACACGCATCCGTCGTTTCGCCCGGTTTCTCTTCACAGAATTTCCTATCCTTTTCGAGGCAGTAAACCCGACAGAATAGGATTGTTCACAACGCACGTTGTCGGAACAAAAAATAATAAAATTTTTGCTATACCTCTTAGCGCCAACAGAGGCAACAGCCGTAAACTCCTTATGCTTTTTAAGGGTGTTTAATCTCATAAAATATTAGAAACGATGAAAAATAAAACAATTACAAATCAATATTATATCTATTTTTAAATTTTGAAACTTGACCAGCGGTATCAACAAGCTTTCGAACACCGGTCCACACAGCGTGAGATTTTGGATCAACCTCAAGCCTTAACGAATCGCCGTCCTTACCGTAAGTCGAGCGAGTTTCGAAGACAGAGTTATCCGTCATAATAACCTTAATCGTGTGATAATTAGGATGTATTCCTTTTTTCATAGTTAAAACTCCAACCAACAATTTTTCAATTGTATCACAAAAATTTTCAAATGTCAAGTACTTTTTTAAATTTTTTTAAGAATTTTTTAATTTTCCACTTGACAGTGTAATTTTTTATGATATACACTCGTCGTGGAACGAGAAAGTGCAAGTACTTTCTCGTTCCATTTTAAAGAAAACTGCAGCGAAGATCGCATGGGGTGTTCCCGTGCCCACTTCGCTGCAAGGAGAGTGTATTCTATGTTAAAAAATAAAAAATGTCAAGCATTACTTATAGCCGCAAGTGCGTTTATAGGTATCAATGGTAACGCAAGTTGGGAAGATATACCTTACTCAATGGATGATTCTGCGATAATAAGCAATAGAATTGTCAATATAAAAAATGCGTTGGAAGTGATATGTATAACAAAATCAAAGAATCTTGTAATGCGTATCATAGCAGAACAGTGTCCGCTGGAGAAGTTGTTGAAGATGTTATAGCCATATTAGATGCAGAGGAAAAAGGCCTACGTGATGCTTTATACGCGAACCCTTCTACTGATATAAACCCAAATTACGATAAGTATAGGAAGTTGCCAAGAGGCGATTATAGTAAAAATGTTGATACTATGAGTAAGTTGGTAGAGCATGGTAATGATTCTATCAAAAGGGTAAGAAACATTATCAAACTATATAGATGGAATTTACCTGATGATCGTTTGATTGGGTTAATAGAAGACGAGAACATGAATTTTCTAACATTTTGTCAATCAAATTAATTTCATTTTTTTAACTTTTCTTTAATTTTTTTCTCTATTCTTTTCTTGTTTTTATTAGAGGTTTTTAAAAATG
Source organism: uncultured Holosporaceae bacterium (assembly GCA_949290705.1). Lineage (GTDB taxonomy): Bacteria > Pseudomonadota > Alphaproteobacteria > UBA3830 > CASESI01 > CASESI01. Next base: position 333,027 of record CASESI010000022.1, read on the forward strand.
AGAAAATTACTTACTTTAACTTTTATTGGTATTGCTGCGCTTAATGCTTCGATTGAGAAAAATCCTGTTTGTTACGAAAATCAAGATCTTGGATATATGAAGGAGTATTTTGCAGAACCTTATGAAGCTGGAATTCAATTACGTAGTTCGATACGTGAGTTCAGGTATTGGGCGTACCATTTTGCATTGGCAAAATGCATTTTGGAGTATAATTTGAAGTATAATATTGATAGATTCAAAGATAATGATCTTAACGAATCTTTCAAGAAGTGTAAGTCTATCGTAATTGAATTATTAAATCACGAGCTAGAAAGGCACAAAGACATTACTGCTAATAACGAAGAGGTTTTGCGCTTGTTCAATTTGTATAAAGTAACTCCTCCTGAATATACAATGGGATTTTTCAGCGATCTTTTAAATGGATGTATGAGGATTTATTTAGAAAACAATAATTGTGTTCAAGATGATATATCAAAAACTTTAAAAGATTGTTTTTTAAAAATAAGCGATTTGGCACAAAAGTACTGGGAAAAATAGATCAAAATAATAATTAACCTTTCTTTAACTTTTCTTTTCTATTATTCTCTTGTTTATTAAGAAGGTTTTAAAAAATGATAAAATTACTTACTTTAACTTTTATTTGTGT
>CASESI010000023.1 GCA_949290705.1 uncultured Holosporaceae bacterium
AATGATGGGTTTGGTAATAATAATAGGAGTGGATTTATAAAGTTCCGTAGTAATAATTCCTCACTTGCATCTACAAGTGCACAAGTTCCTACTGTAGTTGAAAGATCTAATAACAACACGCAACGAGATGAGGAGCAAGGTGTAGATAATCCACAGCAATTAAATGAAAGTAAAGATAAGGTGAAGAATGAAGAGTCAAAGGAAGAGCGGCAAACAGTGATACAGTCTGATTCTGAGGATTTGGAGATTCCAATGCCTTTTACAAAATCTTTTCCTCATTCTCCTATCACAAAAATAGAAGTAAATGATGATTCTGAAAATAAAATGGATGCTGCTAGTGCCATTTCTCCAGTAGAGTTAGTGAATGTTCTTTCTCAAGATGTTGTAACAAAAGAAGAGGAGAAGAAAGATTCAGTAAGTGTTGAGTCAAGTGAAGATTTGAATGGTAAGGATTCAAACAAAATAGATGGAACGGATACTATTTCAGTGGAACCTGATGCTGTTATTTCTCAAGATGTTGTAAAGGAAGAAGAGCAGAAAGATAAAATGGATACGGCTCAAAATGGAGACTCAGTGGATCAACTTTCATTAAAAAGATCTGAGACTGAAGAATTATCATCTTCAGATAAAAAAAAACTTCGAAAGAGTGCACCAAGAACACCACGCAAGAACAAAAGAGCGAGAATATAAACGACGATAAGATCGAAAAAGATAAAGATAACAAAAGTGCTCACCGAGAGGGCGAAAATGTAGAAAAAACTGCAGATTCGGAAAATGCCACAGGTACATCTTGGCATACCCAGACGGGAGAGCATTTTATTACAGAGAAGCAAGAAGATGAGCCTGCAGATATAAATGGAGAAGGCGAGAAAAACAGATGGTTTTCTTCATTGCTCGAAAGATTTAATGTGCGCAATTGTTTTAGGTAATATTAGGTTTTATCAGTTTTCTTCACATATTTTATGTATTTGTGGTATGATTACCACAGTTTGGTTTTTGTTTTACTATGGTTACTTTGTATCCGAATTCTTATCGTGTTGCTGTTATTGGGGCGAGTGGAAATGTAGGTTCTAATACGCTATCGATGTTGGCAGAAAAAGATTTCCCTATCTCAAAAATTTATGCTGTTGCTTCTGATAGGTCGTCTGGGAATGATATCAACTTCGGCAATCGAGGAATCTTAAAAATTACAGGAATAAGTGATTTCAATTTCAAGGATGTTGATTTGGCTTTTTTTTGTGCAGGAAGCGAGGTATCAAAGCAATATGTGGAAAAAGCAGTTCAAAACAATGTTACTGTGATAGATAAAACTTCGCATTTTAGATACCATCCAAAAGTTCCTTTAATTGTTCCAGAGGTGAATGAAAATATCCTTTTGAATGGTGCTGAATTAGGAATCGTGTCGAATCCGAATTGTATAGTAATACCTTTATCTATGACATTGAAAGCTCTTGATAATGTCTCAAAAATAAAGCGAGTTATAGTATCGACTTATCAAGCTGTTTCTGGGGCAGGAAAATTAGCAAATGATGAGCTAAAAAATCAGATTCGTGCTATACAGAATAACGAGCCTTTTGTGCCAAAAGTGTTTGCAAAACAAATAGCGTACAACGTGATTCCATCGATTGATACACCAAGAATTGGTGGGATTACAGGAGAAGAAGAAAAGATTGCTAATGAAATTTTGAAAATAGTAGGAAAACATGTAAAAATTTTTATTACCTGCGTACGTGTGCCTGTCCTTGTTGGGCATAGTATGTCTGTTATTGTTGAAACAGAAAATGAAATTTCTCCTTCCGATGCATACGATGTGTTTGCATCATTCCCAGGAATTGTTGTGAAGGATAATTTGTCGAACAATGATTACGCAACACCAATAGATGCCGCAGATCAGGATGTGGTTTTCGTAAGCAGAATTCGCAGGGATGTTAGTGCAAAAAATTCTATAGGATATTGGGTCACAGCGGATAACTTAAGAAAAGGAGCATCTTTAAATGGCGTGATGATTGCGAAATCAATGATAAAAATCGATCCCACACTGTCGATTTTTAAAAACAAAAATTAATAATAAAAATAATAAATTTTTTATCTAACAATCATTTCTTCTTTAAACTGAGGGAAGCTTCTCAACAAGCTTTCACTGTCACTTATCATGCGATCAAAGTTATTACATTGTGAAATCGTTGCACAAATAGCGTTTCGCAATTTTGATATGGAATCTAATGCTGACTTATCAACACTTTGATTCAAAAGACAGATCATCACATCTATTTTCGATCTAAATTCATCCAGAAATGTTACATTACCAGAGTCACGAAACTTCTGAATCGCACATTTCAATTTTTCATAAAGCGATTTTACTTTTTTGAAATACCAATCCGTTTTTCTGCTGTCCATATAACTTTTTAATTTATCATAAGTTTTGCTAATTTCTAATTCTATCGCTTTATTGATATTAAAATATTTTTCAAAAACTGCAAAATTGTATAAGTCATCTTTCCCTATAACTCCAGCCAAATTTCTAGCCGTGTCTACAACTATAGATTGTAAGGTTCCTATATATGTATCTTTTTGCCATAACAAAGTTTCCATTTGAGTAATAACACTATTTTGATTATAAATAACACCTTCATTATGTGTTTTTCCTTTATTCAATTCGTCAACAGCAGCTCTTAATTTTTCATTCTCTGACATTGAAGTTCTCAATTCACTATCATTCATTTCCTGCAACTTTGCCATCTCAATAGAATGCTTATAACTCGGTATTATACCGAAATCGTTCTCGAGAGTTTTCTCCAACGTTTCAATTTGTGCTGCAGATTCTTGTACAAAAATTTCGGCCAGCATACTTTTTCTGTTCATATCTGAAAGTTGTTTTTGCAATTCCAATAATTCATTTTCGCTGCTGGAAATCAATTTACATATATCATCAAGAGATGGAGATTCTGACACAACTTCTGCAGAAGAGTCACAATTATTCAATTCTGTAACTTCCTGATTTTTGTGGGCATGCTGAGATAGAAAATCAACAATCTGTTCATTCTTAGTTGTAATGGATTCGCTCATCGATTTAAACCGATCCAAAGACTCTCCACTTACGCTTGTAATACGAGATTTTACTTCGTGCATAGCGTTTTCCGCATTTGTGAGTTCGCCGATAAATAACTCATAATAATTATGTAACACTTGGGATTTACTAATAATATCGATCAGCAAACTATTCTTTTCAGTTTCCCAATTCGTACTTTCAAATTTTTTTCTTAAATCTACGATAAGATTCAAATTTTTAATTACTTGTACTAAATTTTGTGCATCAATACAAAAACTTTTTTCTAAAAAAGTATCAAAATCCGTTTTGAACTTAGATTTAGCTTCATCGTCAGCAGCAATTTTTAACAAATACTCTCCTGGAAACCTTTCGAAATTCGTAAAACCTTGCTCCTCATCTCGTTGCGTGTTGTTATTAGATCTTTCAACTACAGTAGGAACTTGTGCACTTGTAGATGCAAGTGAGGAATTATTACTACGGAACTTTATAAATCCACTCCTATTATTATTACCAAACCCATCATT